>NZ_JBIATQ010000013.1:0-314836 GCF_042891955.1 Streptomyces sp. NPDC001843
CGCCCGGTTACATTCCGAACCCGGAAGCTAAGCCTCACAGCGCCGATGGTACTGCAGGGGGGACCCTGTGGGAGAGTAGGACACCGCCGAACAATTCTTGGGAAAACCCCCGCACCACACGGTGCGGGGGTTTTCTGCGTTTCAGGCCACGGGTGGCCCGGCAGGCCGGCGCTTCAGAGTCGCCCCGCCGCCTTGAGAGACAAATACGCATCGGCCAGCGCCGGAGCCAGATCATCCGGTGCCGCGTCGACGACCGTCACACCATGACGACGGAGTTGCTCGGCCGTCCAGTGCCGTTCGCTCTGGGCCTGGGCGGCGGCAGCAGCCTCGTACACCGCCTCGGCGCTTCCACGAGCCGTCGCCATGCGCGCGACATGCGGATCTGCCGCCGAGGCCAGCAGTACGGTGTGGCGCTGGGTGAGCTGCGGAAGGACAGGGAGCAGACCCTGCTCGACCGGGGCCGCGTCCAGGGTGGTGAACAGGACGATCAAGGAGCGGCGCGGGGCTGCCCTCAACGCCGTGGCCGTGAGGCCCCGGGCGTCGGTCTCCACGAGTTCGGGTTCCAGGGTCGCCATTGCATTGACGAGGGACGGCAGCACGTCCCCCGCGGCACGGCCCTGCACCAGGGCGCGGATCCGGCGGTCGTAAGCGAGAAGGTTCACGCGGTCGCCGGCCCGGGAGGCGAGAGCCGCGAGGAGCAGCGCCGCGTCCATGGAGGCGTCCAGCCGGGGTGCGTCGCCGACGCGTCCCGCAGAGGTGCGGCCAGTGTCGAGAACCAGGAGGATGTGCCGGTCGCGTTCAGGACGCCAGGTGCGTACCGCGACCGCCGACTGCCGGGCAGTGGCCCGCCAGTCGATGGAACGGGTGTCGTCGCCTGGAACGTACTCGCGCAGGCTGTCGAATTCGGTGCCTTCGCCGCGGGTCAGCACGCTGGTGCGGCCGTCGAGTTCACGCAGTCGAGCGAGTTTCGACGGAAGGTGCTTGCGGCTGGTGAAAGGAGGCAGGACCCGTACGGTCCACGGAATTCGATGCGCGCCTTGGCGGGCGAACAGACCGAGGGGTCCGTACGAGCGGATGGTCACACGGTCGGCCTGCCGGTCGCCCCGGCGAGTGGGCCTCAGCCTGGTCGTCACGCGGCGCCGCTCGCCCGCCGGCACGGTGAGGCGGTGCCGGGATGCCTCGACCTCCGTGCCGGGCAGCCAGCTGCTCGGCGGCCAGGCATCCCTCAGCCGGGCCCGCAGCGGGCGCCGGGACGGGTTGGTGACGGTGAGTGTCACGTCGACGCTCTCGCCCAGGCGCACGGAAGTGTCTCCGGAGCGGGTCAGCACGAGGCGTCGTACGGGCGCCGCGAGGGCGAAGTCGCAGGCGCAGGCCACGGCCAGCGGTGCATTGACCGCGAGGATCCCCGTCCAGCCGGGTCCCCAGATGCCGACGGGAACCGAGCCGAGGGCCGCGAGGAGAGCGGCGCGTCCGGTGAAGGCCATCAGCGGGGCACCGGGACGTGGGCGAGGATCGCGTTGATGACGGAGTCGGCCGTGACGCCTTCCATCTCGGCCTCCGGGCGCAACTGGACGCGGTGGCGGAGAGTGGGCAGGGCCAGGGCCTTCACGTCGTCGGGGATGGTGTAGTCGCGGCCGGTCAGCCACGCCCAGGCGCGTGCGGTGGCCAGGAGGGCGGTCGCGCCGCGGGGCGAGACGCCGAGGGTCAGCGACGGGGACTCGCGTGTGGCGCGGCAGATGTCGACCACGTAGGCGGTGATCTCGGGGGAGACCGTCGTCTCGGCGACGGCGGCGCGCGCGGCTTCCAGATCGGCGGGGCCTGCGACGGGGCGTACGCCGGCGCCGCGCAGGTCGCGTGGGTTGAAACCCTCGGCGTGGCGGGTGAGGACGTCGATCTCGTCCTGGCGTGAGGGGAGAGGGATCGTCAGTTTGAGGAGGAAGCGGTCCAGTTGTGCCTCGGGCAGGGGGTATGTGCCTTCGTACTCGACCGGGTTCTGGGTGGCGGCGACCAGGAACGGCTCGGGGAGCGGACGGGGAGTGCCGTCGACGGTGACCTGGCGCTCCTCCATGGCCTCGAGGAGGGAGGACTGGGTCTTGGGGGGCGTGCGGTTGATCTCGTCGGCGAGCAGCAGGTTGGTGAAGACCGGGCCGGGCTGGAAGGAGAACTCGGCGGTGCGGGCGTCGTAGACGAGGGAGCCGGTGACGTCGCTCGGCATGAGGTCGGGGGTGAACTGGACGCGCTTCGTCTCGAGTTCGAGCGCGGATGCGAGGGCGCGGACGAGCAACGTTTTGGCGACCCCGGGGACTCCTTCTAGTAGTACGTGTCCGCGGCAGAGGAGGGCGACGACGAGGCCGGTCACGGCGGGATCCTGACCGACCACGGCTTTGGCGATCTCGGCGCGCAAGGCCTCCAGGGAGGCCCGGGCGGCGCCCGGATCCCCGGTGTACCCGGCGTTGTCGGTGGTCGGATCCATCATGGACGGCGTACCTCTCTTTCGAGGGCGTCGAGTTGGTCGGTGAGTGCGACGAGAGCGGCGTCGTCGCCGGGCGGCGGGCCGAACAGGAGGGAGTGCAGGGACTGTCCGTCGCCGTGGAGATGGGCGGACAGTGCGGGCAGCAGGGCCTCGGGCGCGTGTGCCTGGGTGACGGGGACGCCGACGAGGGGGGCGAGGCGGGCGCGGGCGGTGGAGCGCAGCGCGGCGGCGGCGCGGTCGCGGGCGTTGGCCTTGCGGTAGAGGCGGGCGCGGCCTTCCACGGTTTCGGAGGCGCGGATCGCTACGGGGAGTCGTTCGGGTACGAGGGGGCCGAGCCGGCGTGCCCGCCAGAGGGCGGTGAGGGCGGCGGCGATGAAGAGCTGCAGTGTGCCCCAGAGCCAGCCCGAGGGGAGCAGGTCGAAGAAGCTTCTGCGGTCGCTCGTGTCGGTGGCCGAGGTGTCGGAGAGCGAGGGGAGGTACCAGACCAGATGGGGGCGCGAGCCGAGGAGTTGCAGGGCGAGCGAGGCGTTGCCCTGCTCGTCGAGACGGTCGTTGAAGAGGATGTCGGGCGCGCCGAGGACGACGGTGTCGCCACCCCCGGAAGCCGCTGGCAAGCGGATCAGGGTGGCCAGGCGCTCGCTGGGGTAGCAGGAGTCGGCGTCGAGGTGGCTGGTGGTGTAGCGGATGCCGCCCGTGTCGGCGGTGCCCGCGCGCCGGGCGGCGGGCAGGGCGCAGTGGGGGGTGAGCGTGGAGTCGAAGCTGTGGGCCGGGTCTGCGGTGACGCCGGGGGCGAGCCGCCCGACGGACGAGTTGCCCGCGGCGACGAGGACGGTGCGGCCGCCGGAGTCGGCGGTGGCGGAGTGCAGTTCCGACTGTTGCCGACGGGTCAGCAGGTCGGGTTCGGCGACGAGGAGCGTGGTCTTCGGGCCGGCCGAGGCGCGCGCCTCGGCAAGGGTGGTGACCACACGGGTGGAGACGCCGCGTTGGGCGAGGAGCGCGGAGACCGCTCGGCTGCCGTAGGGGTCGGCCGAGCGGGGGTCGAGCTCGCCGTGTCTGGCGCCGGAGCGGACGACGGCGATCGCGACGGCACCGATGAGGAGCAGCACCACAGCGATGGCCACGCCTCGAGCACGGGCCCACACCTGGCGGGCGGTGAGCGAGGCGGAGGTGGACGGAAGGGCGGCCCCGGCGGTCATCCGGCGGCCCCTCGGCGGTTGTCGGCAGGCGCGCTGCCGGCGCTGCTCGCCAGGGCCGGGCGGGTGCTTTCCAAGTCCTGGTCGAGTTCGGCGATGCGGTGGTACGACTGCTGGCTTGCCCGGCGTCCGCCGTATGTGACGTCGTCGAACTCGCGGGCGGCGGCCCGCAGCCGGTCGGTGTGCGAGGGCAGCGAGCGGCCGGCCTCGGCGGCTGCCTCGTCGGCCGTGCGGCCGGGCCGGACGTCGAGCAGGGCGCGTTCCTCCAGGGCGCGGACGATGGCGCGCATGCGTTCCTGGACGGCCTGGTTCCAGTGGCCCTGGGCGGCGTGTGCCTCGGCGGCCGCACGGTGCTCGGCGGCACTGCGGGGCCGGTCGTCGAACAGGGCTGCGGCGGATGCCGGTCGGCGGCGGGGGGTGCCCAGGCGCCACCACAGCGCGACCAGGACGGCGACGACGGCCAGAATGGCGACGGCCAGGCCCAGTGTGCCTCCGGGGGTTGCCGACGAGGCGGCGTCGAGTACCCGGCCGACCCAGTCCCAGAAGGCGTTGAGGGCGCGTTCGAAAAGGCTGGGGTCGTTCTGGTGGTACATCCGCTTGGCCAGTTCGCGCCGTGCCGCCTCCCATGCGGGGTCGCGTGAAATGGTCACCGGCGGCTCGTCGCCGGAGCTCGCCAGTGATGCGAGAACTCCCCCCGTGAGGCTCACCGCATCAGCTCCCCGAGGTCGTGCCGGTGCCGTAGCCCTGGACGCCGGCGGCGCGGGCCAGTTCGAGGTCGAGGGCCTCGCGGCGGATGCGCTGGTCGATGTACAGGAGTACGGTGACGCCCGCCGTGATCGGGAAAGTGATCATGGAGCCGATCACCGAGCCGATGCCGCTGATGATCAGGAAGGTCCAGCCGAGGTCGCCACTGGTGCCGCTGACGAAGTCGGCGAGACCGTTGCCGCTGACCGCGGCCGCGATCACGGCGAAGGGGATGGCGATGATCGAGGCGACGATGTTCGCGATGATCGCGGCGAGCAACTGGATGCCGAAGACCCGCCACCAGGCACCGCGGACCAGCTTCGCGGACCGGCTCATCGACTTCAGGATGCCCTGCTTCTCCAGCATCAGCGCCGGCGAGGCGAGGGAGAAGCGGATCATGAGCCAGAGCGCGACGATCGCGGCACCGAAGAGACCGAGGACGGCGAGCGCGGCTGCGCCGTCCGTGCTTCCGCCTGCGACCGCGACGAGGATGCCGGGCAGTGCTCCCGCGAGAGCGATGCCGAAGGTGATGAGCAGCAGCAGGAAGATGAGGCCGAACAGCTTCGGGATCTGCGGGCGGGCGTCCCGCCAGGCCTCGCCGGTGGTCACCGACTTGCCCAGTACGGCTCGGCTGGTCACGGCCGTCAGCATGGCGGTCGCGACGATCGTGCCGATCAGGGAGATCAGGACGACGGCGCCGGAACTGAGCATGACGTCACCCATGGCGCGGGTCACTTCGCTGAGGGTGGCGCTCGAATCGTTGAGGGCCGCGCTGTCGGCGGTGTTGTCGAGGACGAGGCCCTGGAGGAGGACGACGAGGGTTTCGGTGAGCACCGCGACGGTCAGCGAGATGCCGAGGACGGTGCGCCAGTAGGTGCGCATGGTGGAGACGGCGCCGTCGAGGATCTCTCCCACGCCGAGCGGGCGCAGCGGGATCACGCCCGGCTTGGCCGCGGGCGGGGGACCGCCCCAGCCGCCCCACGCACCGTATCCGCCGGGCCGGCCGTAGCCGCCGTGGCCTCCGGGAGCACCGGGGCCCGCGTACCCACCGGGAGGTCCGTATCCGCCGGGCCCCGGCTGCCCGCCGCCGGGGTACTGGCCGCCCCAGCCCGGGCCGGGGGGTGGAGGCGGCGGTGCAGGTGCCTGCTCCGGGCCGGAAGCGCCTGCGGGTGCGGACCACTGGCCGGGCGGCGGCTGCTCCTTGGACCACTTCGCGCCGGGGTCCTGCGCGTCGGTGCCCGGTTGTCCGGCAGGCTGTGCGGGGCTCGGCCGGTCGGCTGGCTCGGGAGGCTGGGGCGGGCCGGCTTCCTGCCCGTCGGAGGGGACGGATCCGGGCGAGGCCCAGCCCGGAGTGTCTTTCATCGAAGCTCCTTCACGGTGCCCGCCCGCGGTCGCGGCGGAAGGTTGGCAGCCATCGTGCCATGGGGCGGTCCTGGGGGGATCGGCCGCGGTATGCGCTGCGCACCTTCAATTGTCCGCTGGATCCGGGGCAGACTGACGGCATGGCTGATCAGTACGCGCAAGCCCACGAGGACACACGGCCGACCGAGAAACCGGCGATCCGATGGGAGGAGCCACCCGAAGGCCCCGTACTGGTCCTTCTCGACCAGACGAGGCTGCCGACCGAGGAGGTCGAGCTGGTCTGCACGGACGCGGCGGCGCTGGTCGAGGCGATCCGTTCGCTCGCCGTGCGCGGTGCGCCGCTGCTCGGTATCGCGGGTGCGTACGGTGTTGCGCTGGCCGCCGCGCGGGGGTTCGACGTGGAGGAGGCCGCCGGGGCGCTCCAGGGTGCACGGCCCACCGCGGTGAACCTGTCCGTCGGCGTGCGCAGGGCCCGGTCCGCGTACCAGGCCGCGCTCAGCAGGGGCGGGGACGGGCGGCAGGCGGCTGCGGCGGCGCTGGCGGCGGCGCGGGCCCTGCACCGGGAGGACGCCGAGGCCAGCGCCCGCATGGCCGAGCACGGGGTGGCGCTGCTGGACGAGTTGTTGCCCGGCGGCGGGCACCGGATCCTCACCCACTGCAACACGGGATCCCTGGTGTCGGGTGGTGAGGGCACGGCGTTCGCCGTGGCGCTGGCCGCGCACCGGACCGGCCGCTTGCGTCGGCTGTGGGTGGACGAGACGCGCCCGCTGCTGCAGGGTGCCCGGCTGACGGCGTACGAGGCGGCCCGCAGCGGCATGGCGTACACCTTGCTGACCGACAACGCGGCGGGCTCGTTGTTCGCGGCCGGGGAGGTGGACGCGGTGCTGGTCGGGGCTGATCGCATCGCGGCCGACGGTTCGGTGGCGAACAAGGTGGGCAGCTACCCGCTGGCGGTGCTGGCGCGGTACCACCATGTGCCGTTCATCGTGGTGGCGCCGGTGACGACGGTCGATCCGCAGACGCCGGACGGTACGTCCATCGAGGTCGAGCAGCGTCCAGGCTTCGAGGTGACCGAGGTCGCCGCGCCGCAGATGCCGGTGACGGGACCGGGCGGCGGGATACCGGTGGCCCCCTTGGGGACGCAGGCGTACAACCCGGCGTTCGACGTGACGCCGCCGGAGCTGATCACCGCGATCGTCACCGAGGAGGGCGCCGTCTCACCGGTGACGGCCGAGGCGCTGGCGGAGCTGTCCGCCGGGTCCCGCGGGGCGGTGATCGGCTGACGAGGGGGGAGCGCAGACAGTAGTAGTCCCGTACGACTATCGTCACAGGCCAGTGACCCTGCTCACCAGCGCCCCGGTCACCGTTACGAGAATGGGATGATGTCGTTTATGAAGGGACGAGTCCTTGTCGTCGACGACGACACCGCACTGGCCGAGATGCTCGGCATCGTGCTGCGTGGTGAAGGTTTTGAGCCGTCTTTCGTAGCCGACGGCGACAAGGCGCTGGCTGCGTTCCGGGAGGCCAAGCCGGATCTGGTGCTGCTGGACCTGATGCTGCCCGGGCGGGACGGCATCGAGGTGTGCCGCCTGATCAGGGCCGAGTCCGGGGTGCCGATCGTGATGCTCACGGCGAAGAGCGACACCGTCGACGTCGTCGTGGGCCTGGAGTCCGGCGCCGATGACTACATCGTGAAGCCTTTCAAGCCGAAGGAGCTGGTGGCCCGGATCAGGGCGCGGCTGCGGAGGTCGGAGGAGCCGGCGCCGGAACAGCTGGCCATCGGCGACCTGGTCATCGATGTGGCCGGTCACTCGGTGAAGCGGGAGGGGCAGTCGATCGCGCTGACGCCGCTGGAGTTCGACCTGCTGGTCGCCCTCGCGCGCAAGCCGTGGCAGGTGTTCACGCGCGAGGTGCTGCTGGAGCAGGTGTGGGGTTACCGGCACGCGGCGGACACCCGGCTGGTCAACGTGCATGTGCAGCGGCTGCGCTCCAAGGTCGAGAAGGACCCCGAGCGGCCGGAGATCGTGGTGACGGTGCGGGGTGTCGGTTACAAGGCGGGACCGAGCTGACATGTCAGGAGACAGTGCCGCTTCGGCTCCCGGCCGATCCGGGGACCGTCCGGGGCGGTCTGTCGGCCGTAAGGCCGCGGCGTCGCGCTGGGGTCGTCTCCTAGAGGGCGGACTGCTGCAGGGCGGGGTCCAGGGCAGCCCGGTCCTCCGGTTGCTCATGCGCTGGGTGCGTCGGCCGTTGCTGCCGATGATGCGGCTGTGGCGGCGCAACATCCAGCTGAAGGTCGTCGCCACGACGCTGCTGATGTCGCTGGGCGTCGTCCTGCTGCTGGGCTTCGTCGTCATCGGGCAGGTGCGCAACGGCCTGCTGGACGCCAAGGTGAAGGCGTCGCAGAGCCAGGCCACCGGCGGGTTCGCGGTGGCCAAGCAGAAGGCCGACGAGGCGGCGGGAAGCACCAACATTACCGACGACTCCTCGACCGCGGACGGACGGCAGTCCCAGAACGTCACCCCGTGGATGAGCGATCTGGTCGAGTCGCTCTCCAGCGGCGGTCAAGGCGCGTTCGACGTGGTGACGCTGCCGGCCGGCGACGGGAGCGGAGGCGGGCGCAGCCCGCGCGGCCCGCGGTACGTGGACGCCACGAACAGCGTGCCGGACGACCTGCGCGCGCGGATCGACGAGAACACGACGGCGGCCCAGAGCTACACCCGCATCGTCTACAACAACGGCCAGGAGTCCCAGCCGGCGCTGGTCATCGGCAAGCAGGTCAACGACCCCAACGGGGACCCGTACCAGCTCTACTACCTCTTCCCGCTCACGCAGGAGGAGAAGTCCCTGAGCCTGGTCAAGGGCACGCTGGCGACCGCCGGGCTGTTCGTGGTCGTGCTCCTCGGGGCCATCGCATGGCTGGTGGTCCGGCAGGTCGTCACGCCCGTGCGGATGGCGGCCGGGATCGCCGAGCGGCTGTCCGCGGGGAAGCTGCAGGAGCGGATGAAGGTCACCGGCGAGGACGACATCGCGCGGCTCGGCGAGGCCTTCAACAAGATGGCGCAGAACCTGCAGCTGAAGATCAGCCAGCTGGAGGACCTGTCACGGATGCAGCGGCGGTTCGTGTCGGACGTGTCTCACGAGCTGCGCACCCCACTGACGACCGTGCGGATGGCCGCCGACGTCATCCACGAGGCCCGCGAGGACTTCGACCCGGTGACCGCCCGGTCGGCGGAGCTGCTGGCCGACCAGCTGGACCGGTTCGAGTCGCTGCTCGCGGACCTGCTCGAGATCAGCCGCTTCGACGCGGGCGCGGCCGCCCTGGAGGCCGAGCCGATAGACCTCAGGGAGGTCGTACGGCGGGTCGTCAGCGGTGCCGCGCCGCTCGCGGAGCGCAAGGGCACGCACGTACGTGTCGTCGGCGACCAGCAGCCGGTCGTGGCCGAGGCGGACGCCCGGCGCGTGGAGCGGGTGCTGCGCAACCTCGTGGTCAACGCCGTGGAGCACGGCGAGGGCAAGGACGTCATCGTCAAGCTGGCCGCGGCGGGCGGCGCGGTCGCGGTCGCGGTACGCGACTACGGCGTCGGGCTCAAACCCGGCGAGGCGACCCGCGTCTTCAGCCGCTTCTGGCGTGCGGACCCGGCACGCGCGCGTACCACCGGCGGTACGGGTCTGGGCCTGTCGATCGCGCTGGAGGACGCCCGGCTGCACGGCGGCTGGCTGCAGGCCTGGGGCGAGCCGGGCGGTGGTTCGCAGTTCCGGCTGACGCTGCCGCGGACCGCGGACGAACCGCTGCGGGGCTCGCCGATACCCCTGGAACCCAAGGACTCGCGACGCAACCGCGGACTGGACGACGCCGGCCTGCCGGGCGGGGGCGACGACAAGCGCGCCACCGTCCCGATGCAGCCGACCGGCGGGCAGACGCCGCCGCTGCCGCCGCGCGCCCCGATCGTGCCCCGGCTGGCCACGGTGACCCCCGCTGCCGACCCGACGGCGCTGCCCGGCAACGGCGCGCGCGTGGTGCCTCGGCCCACCGGGGGCGCACGGCGGCAGGACGACCCGTCGGCAGGGACGGCACGCGAGGATGCCGTGAGCCGTGAGGACGTCGTTGAGGACTCGAACGAGCCAGGGGAGGCATTTCGTGGGCGCTGACCACGAGGGGGGCGTGCGTCGGCGGCCGGTGCGCGCGGTGGTGTACGCCGCGTGTGGCGTCGTACTGCTGGCGGGGTGCGCCTCGATGCCCGACAGCGGAGACCTGCGCGACGTCGAGTCCACGCCCCGGCAGGACACCCAGGTGCGGGTCTTCGCGATGCCGCCCGCCGAGGGCGCCCAGCCCTGGGAGATAGTGCAGGGCTTCCTGGAGGCGCTGACCAGCGACGACCCGCACTATGACACGGCACGCAAGTATCTGACCGCCGACGCCGCGCGCCGCTGGCAGCCGGAGGAGTCGGCCACCGTGCTCGCGGACGGGCCGAACATCGAACCCGACGGACGGCCGGGCGGTCGTGAGAACTCCGGCAGCCGCTCGTACACGCTGGCCGGGGACAGCGTCGCCACGGTGAACGCGCAGCAGGCCTACGCGCCCGCCGACAGGCCCTACAGCAAGAAGGTGCGCCTGGCGCTGGACGCGAAGACCAAGCAGTGGCGCATCAGCGAGCTGCCCCAGGGCGTGGTGATGGGCCAGTCCGACTTCCAGCGCAACTACAAGTCCGTCAACAAGTACTACTTCGCCTCGAACACCTCGGTCGGGGCGAGCGGGCAGCCGGTGGCCGTCGCCGACCCGGTCTTCGTGCGTGAGGGCGTGGACCCGATGACCCAGGTGGTGCGATCCCTGATCGACGGACCCACGACCCGGCTGTCGCCCGTGGTCCGATCCAGCTTCCCCACCGGTGCGGCGCTGCGTAAGGGCACCGCCTCGCTGACACCCGACGACCAGAACAAGCTGACGGTGCCGCTGAACGGCAAGGCCTCCCGGGTGGGCAGGGCACAGTGCGCCGAGATGGCCACCCAGCTGCTGTTCACCCTGCGCGACATGACGCCCGTGGTGGACACGGTGGAACTGCGGGGCGCCGGCGGCGAGAGGCTGTGCGACCTCGACGAGGAATCCGCCGAGCGCACCACCTGGGACGCCGCGGCGAAGAGCCCCGCGTACCTGTACTTCCTCGACGGCAAGCACCGGGTGGTACGGATGGCCGGCCACAGCAGCGGGGCCGGCGCCACGCCGGTGCCGGTGCCGGGCGCGCTGGGCGAGACCGTCAAGGAGCTGCGCTCGGTGGCCGTCTCCCGCGACGAGCGGACCGCGGCCGGGGTCGGCATCGACGGCAAGTCGCTGTACGTCGCGTCGCTGACCCCGGGGAGCCCCATCGGTGACCCGTTGGTCACCAGCCAGGGTGCGACCGAGGCCGACCGGCTGACCACGCCGAGCTGGGACGCCCGGGGCGACCTGTGGGTGGCCGACCGTAATCCGCACAGTCCCAGACTGCTCCTGCTGGAGCAGGGCAGAGGGGAGCCGGTCACCGTGCAGACCCCCCAGCTGCCCGGACGCATCAAGGACGTGCGGGTGGCCGCCGACGGGGTGCGGATGGCGCTCGTGGTGGAGAAGGACGGCAAGCAGTCCCTGCTCGTCGGCCGCATCGAGCGGGACGAAGGGGCGGCGGGGCACTCGGTCTCGGTCACCGAACTGCGTTCGGTGACACCGGAGCTGGAGCAGGTCACCGCCATTTCCTGGGCGGGCGACAGCCGGCTCGTGGTGGCGGGACAGGAGCACGGGGGCGTGCTGCAGATGCGGTACGTCCAGATCGACGGTTCCACACCGGACGGGCCGGCGCCCGCTGCTCTTTCGGGTGTGCGGGCGATCACCGCGTCCGAGGACGACCAGCTGCCGCTCGTGGCGTACTCGGAGGACGGGATCGTACGGCTGCCGTCGGGGGCCCAGTGGCAGAAGGTGGTCAAGGAGGGCTCCGCGCCGGTCTATCCGGGCTGAGGTTGTCCACAGGGAGTTGTCCACAGGGGTGGCCGGTCCGGTCGGGCGTTGGCACAGTGGAGGCCATGCGGGGGTGGTGGCAGGACCTCACCGACCTGGTGCTGCCGGCCGAGTGCGGAGGCTGCGGAAGGCCTCGCACGGTGCTCTGCCCTGAGTGCCGTGCCGCCCTGAGCGGGGCCGCACCGCGCCGGGTGCGACCGGTGCCGGAGCCGGCTGGGCTGCCGGAGGTCCATGCGGCGGCTCCCTACGGGGACGAGGTGCGGGCGGCTCTCCTCGCCCACAAGGAGCGCGGCGCGCTGACCCTCGCGGGTGCCCTCGGGACGGCCTTGGCGGGGGCTGTGCGGGCGGCGGCCGCCGGGCCGGACGGTGGGCCCGTGCTGCTCGTGCCGGTGCCTTCCGCACGGCGGGCCGTGCGGGCGCGCGGGCACGACCCGGTGCGCCGGATCGCGTTGGCGGCGGCCGGCGAGCTGCGGCGCGTCGGGACGCCGGCCCGGGTGGCGGCGGTGCTGCGGCAGCGGCGTTCCGTGGCCGACCAGTCAGGGCTCGACTCGCGCCGGCGGCTGGACAATCTCGCGGGCGCGCTGGAGGTGCGGGCGGGCGGTGCCCGGCTGCTCGGCGGGGGGCGTCTCGTGCTCGTCGACGATCTGATGACTACGGGCGCCTCCCTGACGGAGGCGGCGCGTGCCGTACGGCACGCCCTCGTCCACGAGGGCGCGAGAACGGCTGTGTACGCCCACCCAACCCGGGAAGAGATGGGGGAACGGATGGCTGGATCAACGGGAGGAACGGTGGTCCGCGCGGCAGTGATCGCGGCGCCGCCGGATTCCTTCGAAACGAACCGGAACTGACTTAGAACTTACGACGTTGCAGGTTGTGAGAGGGCTAATTCACCTGAACGGAGGTACGCCGCAGTAGAGGGTGACGACATCCGTCCGGGCGAGATATGTTCGGTTGTGAGGGAAAGCCGCAGGCCATACCCCTCGTATTCCAATGCCGTGCCGCGGGTTTCCTGCAATCACCCGCACCGGCGGGGTGGAGATCTCGCCCGTGGGGGAGGAGGTGGACGTCACCGAGTCCGAGGGTTCCGGGGCTGACCGGAACCGGGTGCAAAAAGGAGATGCTCCGCCGTTGATGCGGAGCGATCCGGGAACGGAGTTCTGCGTGGACATCGTCGTCAAGGGCCGCAAGACCGAGGTGCCCGAGCGGTTCCGCAAGCACGTGGCCGAGAAGCTGAAGCTGGAAAAGATCCAGAAGCTCGATGCCAAGGTGATCAGCCTCGATGTCGAGGTGTCCAAGGAGCCCAACCCCCGACAGGCCGACCGCAGCGACCGGGTGGAGATCACTCTGCGCTCCCGCGGTCCGGTGATCCGGGCGGAGGCAGCGGCCAGTGATCCGTACGCGGCGCTCGACCTGGCGGCGGAGAAGCTGGAGGCCCGGCTGCGCAAGCAGCACGACAAGCGTTTCTCGCGTCGTGGCCGCCGGATCTCGGCAGCCGAGGTCCCCGACCACGTCCCGGACGCGGCGACGCTCAACGGCAACGGCCATCCGGTCCACGAGGAAGAGACGGGCGGAGTACCGACGAAGAAGATCGGCTCGCTGGAAGTGCAGGGCGAAGGCCCCCTCATCGTCCGCGAGAAGACCCACGTCGCCTCCCCGATGACCCTCGACCAGGCTCTCTACGAGATGGAACTGGTCGGGCACGACTTTTATCTGTTCGTCGACTCCGAGACCAAGGAACCGAGCGTCGTCTACCGACGGCACGCCTACGACTACGGCGTCATTCACCTCAACACCGACCCGATGGTCGCTCAGGCGCAACCCCCGGCGGCCGGCGGCACGCTGGGCGGCTGAATCATCCGGCTGACAGCCGATCAGGTGCCCCTGGAGCGCTGTGCGCCCCCAGGGGCACCGGTGTGCGACCAGTTCGCGCCCCGCTCTGTCACCGCAGCGGCGTCCCGGCATGAAATCATGGCCGCACCGGCCCAACCGGTGGGCCGCTGCCTTGGGTTGGCGATGGCACAGGACCACAGGCCACAGCCTTCAGGGGGAGGAACGATGGCGGACAGTTTCGGACCGATGCAGGAGGAGGATGCCGACGACGGCGTCGTCGGCATGGGCCCGGACGCGGGCACTCCACGCAAGGAGCCGATCAGAGTCCTGGTCGTGGACGACCATGCCCTCTTCCGCCGTGGTCTGGAGATCGTGCTCGCCGCCGAGGAGGACATCCAGGTCGTCGGAGAGGCGGGCGACGGCGCCGAAGCCGTCGACAAGGCCGCCGACCTGCTGCCCGACATCGTCCTGATGGACGTACGGATGCCCAAGCGCGGCGGGATCGAGGCGTGCACCTCCATCAAGGAGGTGGCCCCCAGCGCGAAGATCATCATGCTGACGATCAGCGACGAAGAGGCCGATCTCTACGAGGCGATCAAGGCCGGCGCGACCGGATACCTCCTCAAAGAGATCTCCACCGACGAGGTGGCCACCGCCATTCGCGCGGTTGCCGACGGGCAGTCGCAGATCAGCCCCTCCATGGCGTCGAAACTCCTCACCGAGTTCAAGTCGATGATCCAGCGCACGGACGAGCGCCGACTGGTGCCTGCGCCGCGGCTCACCGACCGGGAGCTCGAGGTGCTCAAACTGGTCGCCACGGGCATGAACAACCGGGACATCGCCAAGGAGTTGTTCATCTCCGAGAACACCGTGAAGAACCATGTCCGCAACATCCTGGAGAAGCTGCAGCTGCACTCCAGGATGGAGGCGGTGGTCTACGCGATGCGGGAGAAGATCCTCGAGATCCGGTGAGCCGGCCCTCCGTCGAGGCTCACGCGAGCAGGCGGGCGAGTTCCACGGTGAGGGGCTCGCGCAGTTCCGGCGCGTCGACGCGTTCCACCCGTACGTCCGTGCAGTCCACCCAGCTCGCGGCCTCGACGAGGGCCTGGGCCACGGCCTGGACCGCCTTCGGGCCGTCCAGCGTCACCTGCTTGGCCACCAGGGTGCTGCCCTCGCGGGCCGGGTCCACCCGGGCGACCAGATGGCCACCGGCCAGGACCGGCATGGCGAAGTAGCCGTACACCCGCTTCGGCTTGGGGACGTAGGCCTCCAGCCGGTGCGTGAAGCCGAAGATCCGTTCCGTGCGGGCTCGCTCCCAGATCAGTGAGTCGAACGGGGACAGCAGTGTGGTGCGGTGCCGGCCGCGCGGGGGCGTCTGAAGAGCCGCGGGATCGGCCCAGGCGGGCTTGCCCCATCCCTCGACCGTGACCGGGACCAGGCCCGAGTCCGCGATCACCGCGTCGACCTGCTCCCCCTTGAGGCGGTGGTAATCGGCTATGTCCGCGCGCGTGCCCACACCGAGGGACTGGCCCGCGAGCCGGACCAGACGGAGCAGGCATTCGGTGTCGTCCAGCTCGTCGTGCAGCAGCGCTTCAGGGATGGCGCGTTCGGCCAGGTCGTACACGCGCTTCCAGCCGCGGCGCTCCACACAGACCACCTCGCCGTACATCAGCGCACGCTCGACGGCGACCTTCGTCCCGGACCAGTCCCACCACTCGCTGGTCCGCTTGGCGCCGCCCAGCTCCGTGGCCGTGAGCGGGCCTTCGGCGCGCAGTTGCTTGATGACCTGGTCGTAGACGCCGTCGGGCAGCTGGTGGTGCCAGTGCGGGCGGTCGCGGTACGCGCGGCGGCGGAACGCGAAGTGCGGCCACTCCTCGACCGGGAGGATGCAGGCGGCGTGGGACCAGTACTCGAAGGCGTGGGTGTCCCGCCAGTAGGCGTGCTCCACCGTCTTGCGGCCGACGGCGCCGAGGCGCGCGTAGGGGATGAGCTCGTGGGAGCGGGCGAGCACGGAGATGGTGTCCAGCTGGACCGCGCCGAGGTGGCGGAGGACGCCGCGGACGCCCGTCCGACGGTCCGGTGCGCCGAGGAAGCCCTGTGCGCGCAGGGCGATACGGCGGGCGTCGTCTGCGGAGAGTTCGGTGGCGGGTCGCGGGGTCGTCATGGGTTCGGACGATAGGGGATGCCACTGACATTGATGTCGCGCGCGGGCAGGTAGGGGGACGTGGACGGCAGGCCCAGGTCCGACGGGAGCAGGGAGCCCACCCAGCAGTCGCGTCGCACGCCCTTGTTGTTGATCGCGGAGCGCAGGGTGCCCTCGACGGTGAAGCCGACGCGTTCGGCCACCGCGCGGGAGAGTCCGTTGCCGACTTCCGCACGCCACTCCAGGCGGTCGACGGCCAGTGCGGTGAAGGCCCAGCGGGCGGCGGCGAGCGCGGCCTCGGTGACGTAACCGTGTCCGCGGTGCTCCTTGGTGGCCCAGAAGCCGATCTCGCCCACGCCCAGGCCGCGCATGGTGATGCCGAGCATGCCGGCCAGCCGGCCGTCGGGCAGGAAGAGGCCGAAGGTGTACATCGAGTCGTGCGCCCAGCCGTCCGGTGCCGTCTGCCCGGTGAAACTCTCGGCGTGCTCGCGCAGGTAGGGCGAGGGGAACTGGGCGATCCAGCGCTGCGTGTCGGGGTCCTGGGCGGCGGCGTACACCGCCTCGGTGTCCTGCGGGCCCACGGTGCGCAGCAGGAGACGGTCGGTGGTGAGCGTCACGGGTTCCATCGGCCGATTGTGCTCGGGCGGGAGGTGGGAACGCCATGGGATATGCCGTGCGTGAGCGCGTGATCACGGTTCGCGCAAATCCGTGCGACGATGCGGCACCATCCGCGTGGCCCGTCCGTTGTCCCGGGTGGAGCAGCCCCCGGACGGCCAGGCCCTCCCGGCGTGGCCGGGTCCTCGCATACGATGGCCGTTGCTCAGTACGTCAAATGGAAACCGACCGTCCCAAGGCCCGACCGGCAAGGAGACCAGCCCCCGTGTCCGTCCTCTCGAAGATCATGCGTGCAGGCGAAGGCAAAATCCTGCGCAAGCTGCACCGCATCGCGGACCAGGTCAACTCCATCGAAGAGGACTTCGTCGACCTCTCCGACGCCGAGCTGCGGGCTCTCACCGAGGAGTACAAGCAGCGGTACGCCGATGGTGAGACCCTCGACGACCTGCTCCCCGAGGCGTTCGCCACCGTCCGCGAGGCCGCCAAGCGCGTCCTCGGCCAGCGGCACTACGACGTGCAGCTGATGGGCGGCGCCGCCCTGCACCTCGGCTACGTGGCCGAGATGAAGACCGGTGAGGGCAAGACCCTCGTCGGCACGCTGCCCGCGTACCTGAACGCTCTTTCCGGTGACGGCGTCCACCTCATCACGGTCAACGACTACCTGGCCGAGCGCGACTCCGAGATGATGGGCCGCGTCCACAAGTTCCTGGGCCTGAATGTCGGTTGCATCCTCGCCAACATGACGCCGGCCCAGCGCCGCGAGCAGTACCTGTGCGACATCACGTACGGCACGAACAACGAGTTCGGCTTCGACTACCTGCGCGACAACATGGCGTGGTCCAAGGACGAGCTCGTCCAGCGGGGCCACAACTTCGCCATCGTCGACGAGGTCGACTCCATCCTCGTCGACGAGGCCCGTACGCCGCTGATCATCTCCGGCCCGGCCGACCAGGCCACCAAGTGGTACGGCGACTTCGCCAAGCTGGTCACGCGCCTGAAGAAGGGTGAGGCCGGCAACCCGCTCAAGGGCATCGAGGAGACCGGCGACTACGACATCGACGAGAAGAAGCGGACGGTGGCCATCCACGAGTCCGGCGTCTCGAAGGTCGAGGACTGGCTGGGCATCGACAACCTGTACGAGTCGGTGAACACCCCGCTGGTGGGCTACCTGAACAACGCCATCAAGGCGAAGGAGCTCTTCAAGAAGGACAAGGACTACGTCGTCATCGACGGCGAAGTCATGATCGTCGACGAGCACACCGGCCGTATCCTCGCCGGCCGCCGCTACAACGAGGGCATGCACCAGGCGATCGAGGCGAAGGAAGGGGTGGACATCAAGGACGAGAACCAGACGCTCGCCACGATCACCCTGCAGAACTTCTTCCGCCTCTACAAGAAGCTCTCCGGCATGACCGGTACGGCGATGACCGAGGCCGCCGAGTTCCACCAGATCTACAAGCTCGGCGTGGTCCCGATCCCGACCAACAAGCCGATGATCCGCAAGGACCAGTCGGACCTGATCTACCGCACCGAGGTGGCCAAGTTCGAGGCGGTCGTCGACGACATCGCCGAGAAGCACGAGAAGGGCCAGCCGATCCTCGTCGGTACGACGTCCGTCGAGAAGTCGGAGTACCTGTCGCAGCAGCTGAGCAAGCGCGGCATCCAGCACGAGGTGCTCAACGCCAAGCAGCACGACCGTGAGGCGACGATCGTCGCCCAGGCCGGCCGCAAGGGCGCGGTCACGGTCGCCACGAACATGGCCGGCCGCGGTACGGACATCAAGCTCGGCGGCAACCCCGAGGACCTCGCCGAGGCCGAGCTGCGCCAGCGCGGCCTCGACCCCGAGGAGCACATCGAGGAGTGGGCGCACGCCCTGCCCGCCGCCCTGGAGAAGGCCGAGCAGGCGGTCAAGGCCGAGAAGGAAGAGGTCGAGGAGCTCGGCGGCCTGTACGTGCTGGGTACCGAGCGGCACGAGTCGCGCCGTATCGACAACCAGCTGCGCGGTCGTTCCGGCCGTCAGGGCGACCCCGGCGAGTCCCGTTTCTACCTCTCCCTCGGCGACGACCTGATGCGGCTGTTCAAGGCCCAGATGGTCGAGCGCGTGATGTCCATGGCGAACGTGCCGGACGACGTGCCGATCGAGAACAAGATGGTCACGCGCGCGATCGCGTCGGCGCAGTCGCAGGTCGAGCAGCAGAACTTCGAGACCCGTAAGAACGTCCTGAAGTACGACGAGGTGCTCAACCGGCAGCGCGAGGTCATCTACGGCGAGCGCCGCCGCGTCCTGGAGGGCGAGGACCTGCAGGAGCAGGTGCAGCACTTCATGGACGACACCATCGACGCGTACGTCGACGCGGAAACCTCCGAGGGCTTCTCCGAGGACTGGGACCTGGACCGGCTGTGGGGCGCCTTCAAGCAGCTCTACCCGGTGCGGGTCACCATCGAGGAGCTGGAGGAGGCGGCCGGCGACCGGGCCGGGCTGACCGCCGAGTTCATCTCCGAGTCCATCAAGGACGACATCCGCGAGCAGTACGAGGCCCGTGAGGCGCAGCTCGGCTCCGAGATCATGCGTGAGCTGGAGCGCCGGGTCGTGCTGTCGGTCCTGGACCGCAAGTGGCGTGAGCACCTCTACGAGATGGACTACCTCCAGGAGGGCATCGGCCTGCGCGCGATGGCGCAGAAGGACCCGCTGGTGGAGTACCAGCGTGAGGGCTTCGACATGTTCCAGGCCATGATGGAGGGCATCAAGGAGGAGTCCGTCGGCTACCTGTTCAACCTGGAGGTCCAGGTCGAGCAGCAGGTCGAGGAGGTCCCGGTCGAGGACGCCGCGCCGTCCCTCGAGAAGCAGCCGCAGGACACGGTTCCGGCGCAGGCCGGGGCCCGTCCCGAGATCCGCGCCAAGGGGCTGGACGCCCCGCAGCGCCGGAACCTGCACTTCTCCGCCCCGACCGTGGACGGTGAGGGCGGCACGATCGAGGGCGACTTCGAGAACGACGACGAGCCCGTGCGCTCCGAGGCCGACGGTCTCACGCGTGCCGAGCGGCGCAAGCAGGCCAAGGCGGGTCGTCGCCGCAAGAAGTGACCGCACCGCCGGTGACGCACCGGTGACGGGAAGGGCCGGGACCCCTCGAGGGCCCGGCCCTTCGGCTTGCCCTCCCGGTGCTTCAGTCGTCGTCCGGGTGCGGGGTGCGCGGTCCGTCCAGTTCCACCGCCGTGCAGCGCCAGCGGAGGTCGGGGCCCTGCTCCAGGCGGAAGGCCATGGCGCGCAGTTGGTCGCCCGCGCCGATACGGGCGAAGGCCTCGACGGCGCCCGGTCGGGGGACGTAGTAGCCGATGTCCCGGACGACGGGATGGGCGCCACGGGTGCGCAGGGGGCCGGCTTCGGCGAGCCGGGCCAGGTCGTCATAGGCGCGGCCGACGGTGTGCCGGAGCATCCAGTGGACGGGGCGCCGACCGCTCAGCACGGCGAGGAGACGGTCGGCGAAGAGGTCGGTGGGGCGGGGGAGCGGGCGCGGCGCCGCAGCGGTGCGGCCGCCGCCCGGGGCCGTGCCGGCCGTCGGCCTGGCCGGGTCGCGAGGAGGGGCGCCGCCCGGGCGGCGGGGGTCGCGGCGGCTCGGCGGGCGGGTGCCCGGGCGGTGCTGCGCCGCTGCTCTGGTCATGACCTTGTTCATGGGAGTCCCCGTTCGGCGGGCCCGGCTGGTACCGGGCGGTAACTTGCTGGTGGGGACCTTGTACGGGGCCCGGGACGGCATCGGCAAGGAAGGCCCGGCCGGTGTCGGGGGGCGGGGAAGTTCACCTATCCGAGTGGTCGGGAGGGGTTTGGGCCCGGTGCCGAGGGGGTGTGCACGGGTGAACCGGGGGGCGGCGGGTGGACGTGTGGGGCGTCATGGGCGGCAACTCGAAAGAGGACTCCCGCGCGTATCCTGTAGGCCGCTCCTGGAGCGGAGCCCGTCGACCAGAAAGAGCGGCCAGCATGCGCGTCTACGTCCCCCTGACCCTGACCGGGCTCGCCGAGGCGTACAAGACGGGTGAACTGGGAGGCGGCCCGCTCGCCGCGTACGCCGTCACGCCCGGGCTGCGTGAGTGGTACCTCTCCGACGACATCGAGGAACTGGAGTACGCGGCGCTGAGCCGGGCCGCGCTGGCCTCGCTCCGGCTGCTCGCGGCGGATCCGGATGCGGCGCGGCGGCGCGTCGTGGTCGCCGTCGACGTGCCCGACGGCGCGGCCACGGCCGACCCGGACCGCGGGCTCGACCCGGCGGCACTCGGCGAGGTCCGGCTGGCGGGGCCGGTGCGGCTGGCGAAGGCGGCCGCGGTGCACGTGGACGCGGAGGACGCGGAGGACGACGTGGCCGCGGCGGCCGGGGCGCTCGAGGCGGCGGACGGCGGGGACGACGACGCGCAGTTCGTGGTGGACGGTGCCGAGGACCACGAGCTGCTGTGGTTCGCGACGCAGGAGATCCCGAACCTGGTGGGGCTCGGCTGACCCCATCCGTCCCTGATCGTCACTGATTGTCAGTGGCGGCGGGTACGTTTTCAGGCATGGGGATGCACTCAAGCGCGCACATCGTGTGGGACTGGAACGGAACGCTGTTCCACGACAACGAGGCGATCATCGGGGCGACGAACGCGGCCTTCGGCGAGCTGGGACTGTCGCCGATCACACTGGAGCAGTACCGGGCGCTGTACTGCGTGCCGGTGCCGAAGTTCTACGAGCGGCTGCTGGGCAGGCTGCCCACCGACGCCGAGTGGGAGGTCATGGACGACGTCTTCCACCGGTACTACGCCGAGCATCGGGTGCGGTGCGGGCTGACCGAGGGGGCGGTGGAACTGCTGGCGGGGTGGCGGTCCGCGGGGCGCAGCCAGTCGCTGCTGAGCATGTACGTGCATGACGAGCTGGTGCCGCTGGTGCGGGGGTTCGGGATCGAGGCGCACTTCATACGGGTCGAGGGGCGGACCGGGCCGTCGGGCGGCAGCAAGGCCGAGCACATGGTGCGGCATCTCGAGGCGCTGGCCGAGAACGGGGTGGAGCCGGCGCGTACGGTGGTGATCGGCGACGCGGCCGACGACGCGGTGGCGGCGCGGCACGTGGGGGCGCGGGCCGTGCTGTACACCGGCGGGTCGCACAGCCGGGCCAGCCTGGAGTCGGTGGGGGCGCCGGTGGTGGACACGCTGGCGGAGGCCGTGGCGGAGGCGGAGCGCTGCGCGGCTCCGGCGAATTGATCTGCGCCGGGACCGCTCGAGCGAAGCCGAGAGTGGGGGGACCCCCACCGCCCACGTGCCACCCTGGGGCCCCCAGGCCCTTAAGGCACTGGGGGAGGCACGATTGCCCGCAGCCAGGGCGGATGCGCTCGCACGGGCGGATACGCCACCTAGCTCCTCGCCGCCCCTGTGCAGAACGTCAAACTTCCACCCCCCGTTTTGTACGCGAGTGGCTCATGACGAGCCCCCCTCGGGGAGCGATAGCCTTGTGGCGTGATCAGCGCGATAGTTCGCGGGGGCCCTGGTGTCTCCGCCCCGCGCCCGGGGAGCACGGACCGCATCCGTGACCGGGCGGCGGTCGCTGGTCTTCGCGGGCGGGACGGGGGCACGAGGGTCCCCGAGGCACCGCGCACCCCCCGGGCCATGACGTCGCAGAGAGCAGCGTCACACCCGTCGGGCACGCCGAGAATGGCTGATAACCCCCCGCTCATCTCCCCTTGCGGCATAGCGTCGGATCGGACCGGACACCCCGGGCCGTGGCGTCGAGCCGGAAGGAAAGGGACCGTACTTCCTTCTACGTCACGCAACGGCGCGCGACAGGAGCCAGAGGACAATGCAGACCAAGCTGGACGAAGCCAAGGCCGAGCTGCTCGAGAGGGCTGCTCGGGTAGCTGAGAACAGCCCGGTCGGGGGGCACCTACCGACTGGGACCGCGGGCGAGGGCGTACCGGGCACCCCGGGCAGCCCTGACCAGGAATCCACGCTCGCGTTCCTCCAGCGCTACTACCTGCACACCGCCCCCGAGGACCTCGCCGACCGCGACCCGGTCGACGTCTTCGGCGCCGCGGTCTCGCACTACCGCCTGGCCGAGAACCGACCCCAGGGCACGGCCAACGTGCGGGTCCACACCCCGACCGTCGAGGAGAACGGGTGGACCTGCAGCCACACCGTCGTCGAGGTCGTCACCGACGACATGCCCTTCCTCGTCGACTCGGTCACCAATGAGCTGACCCGGCAGGGACGCGGCATCCACGTCGTCATCCACCCGCAGTTCGTCGTCCGGCGCGACCTCACCGGCAAGCTCATCGAGGTGCTGCCCACTGCGCCCGCTGGCGGCGAGCGCCCGCACGACGCGCACGTCGAGTCCTGGATCCACGTCGAGATCGACCGTGAGACCGACCGCGCCGACCTGAAGCAGATCACCTCGGACCTGCTGCGCGTGCTGTCCGACGTCCGCGAGGCCGTCGAGGACTGGGAGAAGATGCGCGACGCGGCCCTGCGCATCGCCGATGAACTCCCGAAGGAATCCGTCCCCGGCGATCTCGCCGCGCCCGAGGTCGAGGAGGCCCGCGAGCTGCTGCGCTGGCTGGCCGCCGACCACTTCACCTTCCTCGGCTACCGCGAGTACCAGCTGCGCGGAGACGACTCCCTGGCCGCCGTCCCCGGCACCGGCTTGGGCATACTGCGCTCGGACCCGCACCACTCCGACGACGAGCAGCACCCCGTCAGCCCCTCCTTCGAGCGGCTCCCGGCCGACGCCCGCGCCAAGGCCCGTGAGCACAAGCTGCTGGTGCTCACCAAGGCCAACAGCCGGGCCACCGTGCACCGGCCGTCGTACCTGGACTACATCGGCGTCAAGAAGTTCAACGAGAACGGCGACGTCGTCGGCGAGCGCCGCTTCCTCGGCCTGTTCTCCTCCGCCGCCTACACCGAGTCGGTCCGCCGGGTACCGGTGATCCGGCGCAAGGTGGACGAGGTGCTGGAGCGCGCCGGCTTCTCGCCGCACAGCCACGACGGCCGCGACCTGCTCCAGATCATGGAGACCTACCCGCGCGACGAGCTCTTCCAGACCCCGCCCGCCGAACTGCAGGCCATCGTCACATCGGTGCTGTACCTGCAGGAGCGGCGACGTCTCCGCCTCTACCTGCGGCAGGACGAGTACGGGCGCTACTACTCCGCGCTGGTCTACCTGCCCCGCGACCGCTACACCACCGGTGTCCGGCTGCGGATCATCGACATCCTGAAGGAGGAGCTGGGCGGCACCAGCGTCGACTTCACGGCCTGGAACACCGAGTCGATCCTGTCCCGGCTGCACTTCGTCGTCCGTGTCCCGCAGGGCACCGACCTGCCCCAGCTCAGCGACAGCGACAAGGAGCGCATCGAGGCCCGCCTGGTGGAGGCCGCCCGGTCCTGGGCCGACGCGTTCGCCGAGGCACTGACGGCCGAGTGCGGCGAGGAGTACGCGGCCGAGGTGCTGCGCCGCTACAACAACGCCTTCCCGGAGGGCTACAAGGCCGACCACAGCCCGCGCGCCGCCGTCGCCGACCTCGTCCACCTGGAGCGGCTGAGCGAGGACAAGACGTTCTCCCTGAGCCTGTACGAGCCGGTGGGCGCCGGGCCCGAGGAACGCCGCTTCAAGATCTACCAGAAGGGCGGCACGGTCTCCCTGTCCGCGGTGCTGCCCGTGCTGAGCCGGCTCGGCGTCGAGGTCACCGACGAACGGCCGTACGAACTGCGGTGCACCGACCGGACGACCGCGTGGATCTACGACTTCGGCCTGCGCATGCCCAAGTCCAAGGCGGCCGGCGGCGCGGAACAGTTGGGCGACGACGCCCGTGAGCGCTTCCAGGACGCCTTCGCCGCCACCTGGACCGGTCACGCGGAGAACGACGGCTTCAACTCCCTGGTGCTCAGCGCCGGCCTGACCTGGCGGCAGGCGATGGTGCTGCGCGCGTACGCCAAGTACCTGCGGCAGGCCGGCTCCACCTTCAGCCAGGACTACATGGAGGACACCCTCCGCAACAACGTCCACACCACCCGGCTGCTCGTCTCCCTGTTCGAGGCGCGGATGTCGCCGGAGCGGCAGCGCGCCGGCCTGGAGATCGTCGAGGCCCTGCTGGAGGAGCTCGACGCGGCCCTGGACCAGGTGGCGAGCCTCGACGAGGACCGCATCCTGCGGTCCTTCCTCACCGTCATCAAGGCGACGCTGCGCACCAACTTCTTCCAGGAGACGCTCGGCGGCAAGCCGCACGAATACGTCTCCATGAAGTTCGACCCGCAGGCCATCCCCGACCTGCCGGCGCCGCGCCCGGCGTACGAGATCTGGGTGTACTCACCGCGCGTCGAGGGCGTGCACCTGCGCTTCGGCAAGGTCGCCCGGGGCGGCCTGCGCTGGTCGGACCGCCGTGAGGACTTCCGTACCGAGATCCTCGGCCTGGTCAAGGCGCAGATGGTGAAGAACACCGTCATCGTGCCGGTCGGCGCCAAGGGCGGCTTCGTCGCCAAGCAGTTGCCGGACCCGAGCGTGGACCGGGACGCCTGGCTGGCGGAGGGCATCGCCAGCTACAAGACGTTCATCTCGGCGCTGCTGGACATCACCGACAACATGGTGGCCGGCGAGGTCGTGCCGCCGCAGGACGTGGTACGGCACGACGGGGACGACACCTACCTGGTGGTCGCGGCCGACAAGGGCACCGCGACGTTCTCCGACATCGCCAACGAGGTCGCGCAGTCCTACAACTTCTGGCTCGGTGACGCCTTCGCCTCCGGCGGCAGCGCGGGCTACGACCACAAGGGCATGGGCATCACCGCCCGCGGCGCCTGGGAGTCCGTCAAGCGGCACTTCCGGGAGCTGGGTGTGGACACCCAGAGCCAGGACTTCACGGTCGTCGGCATCGGTGACATGTCCGGTGACGTGTTCGGCAACGGCATGCTGCTGAGCGAGCACATCCGGCTGGTCGCCGCCTTCGACCACCGGCACATCTTCATCGACCCGAACCCCGACGCGGCCGTGTCCTACGCCGAGCGGCGCCGTGTGTTCGAACTGCCCCGCTCCAGCTGGGCCGACTACGACACCGACCTGCTGTCGGCGGGCGGCGGCGTGTTCCCGCGCAGTGCCAAGGCCATCCCGGTCAACGCACACATCCGCGAGGCCCTCGGTATCGAGGGCAAGGTCACCAAGCTGACCCCGGCCGACCTGATGAAGGCGATCCTCAAGGCCCCGGTGGACCTGCTGTGGAACGGCGGCATCGGCACGTACGTCAAGGCGTCCACCGAGTCCAACACGGACGTCGGTGACAAGGCCAACGACGCCATCCGCGTCGACGGCGCCGACCTGCGCGTCAAGGTCGTCGGCGAGGGCGGCAACCTGGGCCTGACCCAGCTCGGGCGCATCGAGTTCGCGATGCACGGCGGCAAGATCAACACGGACGCGATCGACAACAGCGCGGGCGTGGACACCTCCGACCACGAGGTGAACATCAAGATCCTGCTCAACGGCCTGGTCACCGACGGCGACATGACCGTCAAGCAGCGCAACAAGCTGCTCGCCGAGATGACCGACGAGGTCGGCCGTCTCGTCCTGCGCAACAACTACGCGCAGAACACGGCGATCGCCAACGCGCTGGCCCAGTCCAAGGACATGCTCCACGCCCAGCAGCGCTTCATCCGCCACCTGGTGCGCGAGGGCCACCTCGACCGGGCGCTGGAGTTCCTGCCCACCGACCGCCAGATCCGCGAGCGGCTCGCCCAGGGCCAGGGCCTGACCAGCCCGGAGACTGCCGTCCTGCTGGCCTACACGAAGATCACCGTCGCCGAGGAGCTGCTGCACACCTCGCTGCCGGACGACCCGTACCTGCGGGTCCTGCTGCACGCCTACTTCCCGACCGAGCTGCGCGAGCAGTTCGCCGACCGGATCGACAGCCACCCGCTGCGCCGCGAGATCACCACGACGGTCCTGGTCAACGACACGGTCAACACCGGCGGTACGACCTACCTGCACCGTCTGCGCGAGGAGACCGGCGCCTCCCTGGAGGAGATCGTCCGGGCGCAGACCGCGGCCCGTACGATCTTCTGCTCCGCGCCGGTGTGGGACGCGGTCGAGGCGCTCGACAACAAGGTCGACGCCGACGTCCAGACCCGCATCCGGCTGCACTCGCGCCGCTTGGTCGAGCGTGGCACGCGCTGGCTGCTGAACAACCGGCCGCAGCCGCTGCAGCTCGCGGAGACCGTCGAGTTCTTCGCCGAGCGGGTGGAGCAGGTCTGGCAGCAGCTGCCCAAGCTGCTGCGCGGCGCCGACCTCGAGTGGTACCAGCACGTGTACGACGAGCTGGCCGGCGCCGGTGTCCCGGACGAGCTGGCCACGCGGGTCGCCGGGTTCTCCTCGGCCTTCCCGACGCTCGACATCGTCTCGGTGGCCGACCGCATGGGCAAGGAGCCGCTGGACGTCGCCGAGGTCTACTACGACCTCGCCGACCGGCTGCACATCACCCAGCTCATGGACCGCATCATCGAACTGCCCCGCCACGACCGCTGGCAGTCGATGGCCCGCGCGTCCATCCGCGAGGACCTGTACGCGGCCCATTCGGCCCTCACCGCGGACGTCCTGGCCGTCGGCAACGGCACCTCGACCCCCGAGCAGCGCTTCAACGCCTGGGAGGCGAAGAACGCGGCGATCCTGGGCCGGGCGCGCACCACCCTCGAGGAGATCCGCAGCTCGGAGACCTTCGACCTCGCCAACCTGTCGGTGGCGATGCGGACGATGCGCACCCTGCTGCGCACGCATTCATAGGTCGCCCCCCTCACCGGGCGACGCAGGCACCCCCCGAGCCGCACGGCTCGGGGGGTGCCTCACTTGGATAGAGTCCGGAATGTGAGTTTTCGTCGGACGAGCGTCGCACTGCCCGGCAGAGCCCTTCCGCAGGCCGCCGCCGCGCTCGTCCTGCTCCTGATGCTCCTGGTGATCGTCCGCCTTCCCTGGGTGGGCGACCTCGGGATGCACGCGGCGACGATCCAACGCCTGCGGCACAGCCTGCTGCACCCCGGCAACCCGCTGGTCGACGCGGACACGCCCAGCCCGTACTACTCCCCGTGGATGCTGCTGCTCGGCTGCCTCGCCCGGGTCACCGGGCTGTCGGTGTTCGTGGTGCTGCGCTTCGCCGCGGTCATCGGACTCGGGCTGCTGGTCAGCGGGGTGTGGCGGTACGTCCGGACGCTCAGCGCCGCGCGGGCCGCGCCGGCGGTGGCGCTGCTGTGCCTGCTCCTGCTGTGGGGGCCGAGCCTGTTCGAGTGGAGCGGGTTCCTCGGGCTGAACTCGCTGGCGCTGACGGTGTCGTACCCGAGCGTCTTCGCGCTCGGTCTCGCCTTCCACTTCTGGGCCTGGCTCACGAGGGCGCTGCGCGGCGGTGCCGGGACCGGGCGGGCGGTGTGGCCGGGGCTCGGAGCGCTGTGGGCGCTGATCCTGCTGTGCCACCAGTTCACCGGTGTCGTCGCGTCACTGGGCGCGCTGGCCACGCTGATCGCGGCACGGCCCGGGCGGGCGGTCCTCGTGCGGTCGGCGGTGGCGGTGCTGCTCGGCCTGTTGGTGCTCTGGCTGTGGCCCTACTACGACTTCTTCTCGCTGTTCTCCGCCGGAGCCGGTCTCGAGGCGATCCACCGACCGCTGTACGGGCATCTGCTCGGCCGGTTCGGGCTGGTGCTGCTCGGCGTGGTGGCACTGGGACTGCGGTTCAGGCGTGACCGGTGGGATCCGCTGGTGATCTTCTTCGCGCTGGGGGTGCTCGTGTTCGCCGCGGGCGGGGTGAGCGGCCACTACTCGTGGGGACGGGTGCTGCCGGCCGCGCTGATTCCGGCGCAGCTCGCGGCCGCGCTGGAGGCGGTGGACGCGGTGAACGCGGTACGGGGCGGGCGGCGGAGGACGGTGTGGGCGTGTGCGCTGGGCGCCGCGCTGGCCCTCGGGGTGTGGACGCAAGCGGGGACGGTCGGATATGTCGTGCGGCCGAGTGCCCTGCCCGAGGTGGTGGCGGCACGGTACCGGGCGCCGTGGGCGGGATACCGGTGGATCACCCCGTGGGTGAGGTACGGGGACGTGGTGATGGCCCGGACGAGGCCGGCGCGGCAGATCCCGGCGTACGGGGCGTACACCGTGGCGCCGGGGTATCCCGATGTGTTCCTGACGGACGCGGGGCGCAGGGAGACGGCGGTGCGGCGGTACTTCGCGGCGGGCACTGCGGGGGACGTGCGGCGCGGGATCCTGCGGGCGTACGGGGTGCGGTGGGTGGTGGACCGGGGGAGCGACGCGGGGACCGGCCCGGGGCTGCGGGTGGTGGCCCGGGGGCCGGACGGGCAGGTGCTGTACCGGGTGGCCGGCTCTTGAGTCACCGCAGGGCTTGAGTCACCGCAGGACGCTCGCCACCAGCCGCGCGGCCCTCCGGATCCGGGGTCGCGCCATCCGTCGTACGACCGGCCGCACGACTCTCGCCGTCACGCCCGTCGGCTCCCACCGCACCTGGAGACGCCCCGGGTTATGGGGTTCGGGTTCCACCGTCAGCCGGTGCCGGCCGACCCGGTAGGAGAGGGACGGGAAGGCGATGGGGGCGAGGAGCATGCCCGTGTGGGCGAGGTCCTGCTGGGTGATGCGCAGGACCGGATGCCGTATGCCTTCGAAGCCGTGCGGGGGGAGCGACGCCGCGGTCAGGTCCAGGTGGACCCGGCCCTCGTAGACACCGGGGCGGACGGGGGTCAGCCGGAAGGGGACCGTGACGCGGCGGCGGCCCGGGGTGAGGAGGAGGGCGGCGCGCTGGGGGCCGACGGGGAGCCGCAGGCCCGGGTCGTAGGTGCGGATGCCCAGGTCGATCGAGGCGCCGGGGCCGGGGGTGAGCTCCGTGATCTCGTGGCGGAACAGGGCGCTGTGGAAGGGGCGCGCGTCCAGTTCGAGGTCGGTGACGTCCAGTTCGCAGCGGGCCCGGACGGTCCCGGGGATCCGGTCGCCCCAGTACGTGGCGTCACCCTCGGGCGAGGGGGTCACCTGTCTCGGCGCGACCGCGTGCCCCAGACCCCTTGCCGCCTCCCGTGCCTCGGGCAGGCGGCGATCCCGGACGAGCTGCAGGACGACCCGTTCCGGGCGGGGCAGCCGGGCGTAGGCGCCGGGCGCGAGCGTGCCGAGGTACGGGGTGACGATGTCGGCGAAGGACGCCAGCCACGCGTCGTCGCGATAGGGCAGGTCTCCGGCGTACATGCGGAAGTCGTGCTTGAGGAACTTGTAGTCCTTGTCCTCCCGCAGCGACTCGTGCCCGCTCTCCCTCAGGAACCCGTCGATCAGGCGCTGGACGTGGATCCGGTCGCGGACGTTGCCGAGTCTGTGGCGCTGGTTGGAGATCGAGGCCGAATCGGCGGCCGCGTGCGGCTCTATGTACCAGTGGTAGACCGGCTCGGGGATGACCGTGAACGACTTCGCCAGGCAGTACGCCTGCGCGGTGAAGAGCTGGTCCTCGTAGTGGATGCCCTCGGGGAACCGCAGGTCGTGGCGGTCGAGAAAGGAGCGGGCGTACATCTTGCTGGTCGACAGGTGCTCGAACAGCAGCCGCGGTTCCGACTCTATGCCGTTCACCGTGCGGCGCTCGGCCACCAGGTGCGGCATCCAGGTCGAGCGGTGGCCGTTGTCCACCCGTATCCGCCGTACCGCGCCCATCGCGAAGTCGATCTCCCGCTCCCGGTGGGCGGACAGCAGGAGCTCGACGGCGTTCTCGGGCAGTTCGTCGTCGCTGTCCAGGAACATCAGGTACGGCGCCCGGGCGATCTCCAGGGCCCGGTTGCGCGGGGCGCTGCAGCCACCGCTGTTCTCCGGCAGCCTCAGGCAGCGGATACGGCGGTCGCCGGCCGCCAGCCTCCGTGCCACGGCCGGGGTGTCGTCCGTCGAGTGGTCGTCGCTGATGATGATCTCGATGCCGGGGTGGGTCTGCCGCCGCAGCGAGGCGACCGCCCGGGGCAGGCGCGCCGCGTCGTTGTGGACGATCACGGTGACGGTGACGTCGGGGGTCATGCGTCGGCCTCCTCCGGACGGGGCGCCGGTGTGCGTTCCTCGAGCGGGACCACCGGGGGGAGCGACTCCTCGCTCTCGCCGAGGAAGACCCGCCGTACGACCCGCTCGGAGGCGCGCCCGTCGTCGTACTCGCAGAAACGCCGCCGGAAGGCGGCCCGTGCCTTCGCGGCGCCCTCGTCCCGCCAGGCGCCCGTGGTGAGGATCTCCGCCAGTTCCTCCTGGGTGCGGGCCACCTGGCCCGGCGGTTCGGCCATCAGGTCGAAGTAGACGCCGCGGGTCGTCGCGTACGTCTCCCAGTCGTCGGCGTAGACAACGATCGGGCGGTCGAGGTTGGCGTAGTCGAACATGATCGACGAGTAGTCGGTGACCAGGACGTCCGCCGCCAGGCACAGCTCCTCGACCGGGTCGTACGCCGAGACGTCCACGACCCTTCCCGCGCGGCGCAGTCCGGCCAGGGGGGAGGCCGCGCCACCGTAGAAGTAGTGGGCGCGCACCAGCAGGACGGTGTCCTCGCCGAGGCGGTCGGCCAGGGCCGCGAGGTCGAGCCGGGGGGTCCAGCCCGCCTCGTAGTCGCGGTGCGTGGGGGCGTACAGGACGGCCCGCCGGCCGGGGGCGATGCCGAGGCGCTCGCGGACGGCGCGCACTCCCCGGGCGTCGCAGCGGTAGTAGACGTCGTTGCGCGGATAGCCGTAGTCGAGGGACGTGTAGCGGGACGGGTAGGCCCGCTCCCACATGCGGGTGGAGTGGCTGTTGGCGGAGACGCTGTAGTCCCACTTGTCGACGCGGGCCAGCAGCGCGGCGAAGTCCATGCCCTGGGCGGCGGCCGGGTGCCGCATCTGGTCCAGGCCCATGCGCTTGAGCGGGGTGCCGTGGTGCGTCTGGAGGTGGACGGCGTCGGGGCGCTTGACCACCGCGTTCGGGAAGTTGACGTTGTTGGTGAGGTACTTGGCGGTGGCCAGCACCTCCCAGTAGCGGCGGGTGCCGGGGACGACGTGGTCGGTGCCGGGCGGCAGGAGCGGCACGTTCTCCTTGGCCACCACCCACACCGGGTGTATGTGCGGGGCGAGTTCGCCGAGCTTGGCGGCGATCGCGGCCGGGTTGCAGGCGACCCCCCGGTCCCAGTAGGCGGCGAAGACCGCCAGACCGGGGTCGACCGGCCGGCCGAGCGCGCGGCGGTACTGCTGCTCGCGCAGCTTGGTGCCGAGCTGCCGTTTGCGGGTTCCCAGGGTCGCCTTCGCCGCGCGGCGGGTGCGGTTGGCGGCCTGGAAGGCGCGGTAACGGGTGTAGGCGCCCTCCTCGAGCAGGGCGCGGCGCACGCCCTCCAGGCCGGCCGGGCGGCGGTGGTCCGCAGGGCGCCAGCGGACGGCCGCCAGGGAGGCCCGGCGGAAGAACTCCCGGGCCACCGGCTCCGGCAGGTCCTCCCGGGCGAAGGTGCGCAGCAGGTCGCGGACCATGAGGTCGTAGAGGACCGCGCGAGTGGCGGGGCGGTCCTTGACCAGGGGGAGCAGCCTCTCGTAGCGGTCGACGAGGCCGTAGCGGTCCTCGGGGGCGACGGGCGGGAGGCTCTCGGGGCGCAGCAGGCGGTCCTCGTACGCCACCTGGTTCAGGCAGGCGACCCGGCCGGCGTGCAGCAGTGCCGTGTACGCCGCGTGGGGTTCGTCGTCGGTGGCGAGCCGTTCCTGGTGGGCCTGCCAGAAACCGGCGCGCAGCGCTCGGTTGCCGAGCAGCGGGGGCAGGCGCAGCAGGTGGGGGGCTTCGTCCAGGGGGAGTTCGGCGCGGCCCGCCCGGGCCAGCAGGCGGCCTCCGCCGGAGGGCCTGCCGGAGGTCTCCCAGGTGCTGGTGACGTGGTCGAACAGCAGGACGTCGACCTCGTCGGGCAGTTCGGCGGCCCGCTCGGCGACCATGCGGGGGGCGCCGGCCGGCAGGCCGTCCTTGGCGTGGACGAAGTGCAGCCAGCGCCCGGTGGCCCGTGCGGCGCCCGCCGTCCGGGCCACCGCGTCACCCGTTCCGGCCGGCAGGGGCAGCACCACCGTCTCCGGGGAGTGCGCCTCGGCGGTCTCCCGGGCCCAGTCGCCGACCGCGGCCACGATCACCTCGGCGTCCGGGAGCGGGTGGGCGTCGAGGGAGTCGAGGAGTCCGGTCAGGTGTCCCTGGGTGTTCGGCCCGTAGACGATGACGCTGAGCTCGGGCATCGCGGGCAACTCCTTCACCTCGTCACCGGGTCGCATCTATCAGCTCATAGTGCCACCAACGGGATGAAAGGCGCGGGGCCTGTTGCGCCGACCGGGGGAGTCGGGTCAGGCGGTCTGCAGGGCCGTCGGCTCCGGCTTCTTCGGCGCGGCCTTCGGCCCCTTGTCGCCGGTGAAGGCCTCGTACTCCGCCATGACCTCCTCCGTCGGCCCGTCCATGCGCAGTTCGCCGCGCTCCAGCCACAGCACCCGCTCGCAGGTGTCGCGGATCGACTTGTTGTTGTGGCTGACCAGGAACACCGTGCCCGCGTGCTGGCGCAGCTCACGGATGCGTTCCTCGGAACGCTTCTGGAAGGAGCGGTCGCCGGTGGCCAGTGCCTCGTCGATCAGCAGGACGTCGTGATCCTTGGCGGCGGCGATGGAGAAGCGCAGGCGGGCGGCCATGCCGGAGGAGTAGGTGCGCATCGGGAGGGTGATGAAGTCGCCCTTCTCGTTGATGCCGGAGAACTCGACGATGTCCTCGTAGCGCTCCTTGATCTCCTCACGGGACATGCCCATGGCGAGGCCGCCGAGGTAGACGTTGCGCTCTCCGGTCAGGTCGCTCATCAGGGCCGCGTTGACGCCGAGCAGGGACGGCTGGCCGTTGGTGTAGATCTGGCCGTTCTCCACCGGAAGCAGACCGGCCACCGCCTTCAGCAGGGTCGACTTGCCGGAGCCGTTGGTGCCGATGAGCCCGATCGCCTCACCCTTGTAGGCGACGAACGAGACCTTCTTGACCGCGTGCACCGTGCGCACGCCCGCCGCCTTCTCGGCCTGCTTGCGGCGCAGCATGCGGTTGAGGGCGGCGGTGGCGGTGCCGCGTCCGGCGCCGGTGCCGTTGACCCGGTAGACGATGTCGACGCCGTCGGCGACGACGGTGGGGATGGGGGTGTCGTTCATGGTGTCAGCCACGGCCGTACGTCTCCTCAGCCTTCCAGAAGTAGATGAAGCCGCCGACCCCGGCGAGCAGGGCCCAGCCGGCCGCAGCCGGCCACACGTGCGGGGGGAGCTGGCTGGAGTGGAAGCTGTCGATCAGCGCGTAGCGCATCAGGTCGATGTAGACGGCGGCCGGGTTGGTCTCCAGGGCGACCGTCACGATGTGCGGCAGGTGGTCCTTCTTGGTGAGCTTGTCGATGCTCCACATCACGCCGGAGACGTACATCCAGGTGCGCAGCACGAACGGCATCAGCTGTGCGATGTCCGGGGTCTTCGCACCCATCCGGGCCATGATCATCGACATGCCCGCGTTGAACGTGAACTGCAGGACCAGTGCCGGGACCGCGAGCAGCCAGGAGGCGGAGACCGGGACGCCGAAGCAGAGCAGGATGACGACCAGTGCGGCCATCGAGAACAGCAGCTGCTGGAGCTGCTGGAGGCAGAAGGAGATCGGCAGCGCGGCCCGCGGGAAGTGCAGCGCCCGGACGAGGCCGAGGTTGCCGGAGATGGCCCGGGTGCCCGCCATGATCGAGCTCTGGGTGAACGTCCAGATGAACACGCCCGTGACCAGGAACGGGATGTAGTCCGGAACGCCGTGCTTGGTGCCCAGCAGTACACCGAAGATGAAGTAGTAGACCGCCGCGTTGAGCAGCGGGGTCATGACCTGCCAGACCTGGCCGAGCTTCGCCTGGCTGTACTGGGCGGTGAGCTTGGCGGTGGCGAAGGCACTGATGAAGTGCCGCCGTGCCCAGAGCTGGCGGACGTACTCGGGCAGGGAGGGGCGGGCGCCGCTGACCGTGAGGCCGTGCCGTGCGGCCAGGGCCGCGAGGTCGTCGTCGGCCGGGACCTCGGTCGGGGGCGGTGTGTGGAGAACCTGGCTCACATCCGCTGCTTTCACTCGGGGGGAGAGGGGGGTGCGTGCGGGCTGCCGCCGGGGCCGCGTCGCCCGGCGTTTCCTTACGCTTCTCTTCACGTTTTCTTACGTCGGGACGGGACCGTATCGTCGCAACGTGAGAGTAGGGCCAATCGACGTCGCAACGCAACCGTTTCGTCGCAACGGCCTATGCTGGACGCATGACGACGAACGCCGACGAGCCCCAGACGCGTCCGCGCCGCAGGACCCCTGCCGGGGCGGCCGTACTGCGGGAGGACGTGACCGAGGCGATCCGGGCGGCTGTCTTCGAGGAACTCGCGGCGAGCGGCTACGCGCGCATGTCCATCGAGGGCATCGCGCGCCGCGCCGGGGTCGGCAAGACCGCCGTCTACCGGCGCTGGCGCTCCAAGCTGCACCTCGTCCTCGACGTCGTCTCGGCGCTCGCCGTGATGGGCCTGCCCGTGCCGGACACCGGCTCCCTGGAGGGCGACCTGCGACTGCTGTACGAGCTGACCTCCCGCGCGCTGCGCCACCCGGTCGCCTCGCAGATCATCCCCGACCTCCAGGCCGAGGCGGCCCGCAACCCCGAGATCGCCGAGGCCATGCAGAAGGCCCTGCGGGACGGCCAGGAGGGCGTCGCCAGCAAGATCATCGCGGCGGCCGGACAGCGCGGCGAACTCCGCGTGGCCGCCGACGACGAACTGGCCCTCGACCTGATCTCCGGCCCCCTGTACTGGCGCTCGGTGGTGATCCGCAGCCCGAAGCTGCCCAAGGACTACCTGTCCGCCCTGGCCAAGGCGACCACCGCGGCCCTCAAGGCGCTCTGAGTCGTTCGGGTACGGCACCGCTGCCGTGCCCGGCCCCCGGGGCTCACCCGCCCGCCTCCGCATCGGCGGCCTCGAGCAGTCCGCCGGCCAGCCGGGCCAGCTCCGCCGCACGCAGCACCCGCCCGAACCCGGGCAGCGGCACGTGCAGCGCCTCGGTCCACCGCGCCGGCACCGCCCTGATGCCGTACACGGCCCCGGCCAGCCCACCGGTGACCGCCGCGACGGTGTCCGTGTCGCCGCCCAGGTCGACGGCCGCGCGTACCGCCTCCTCGTACGAGGAGGTCGTACGCAGCGCCCAGACGGCGGAGCCCAGACAGGGCCAGACCGCCCCGTTGAACTCGGTGGCGAGATCCGGGTGCCAGTCGGGCGCGAGGACGACCGCGTACCGCTCCCGGTGGTCGGGATGGACCGCCCGCAACGTCTCCGGCACGGCGGCGAGGGGGTCGCCCCCGTCCACGGCGGCCCGCACCAGATCGTGGAAGACGGCCGTGCCCTCCCAGGCCGCGCGATCCCCGTGGGTGAGCGCGGACAGACGGCGGGCGGCGTCCATCGTCGCCTGCCGCCCCAGGGTGGCGAAGCGCACGGCGGAGGGCGCCGCCCGCATCAACGCCCCGTTCCCGGCGGCCCGCTGACTGCTCTGGAAATGCAGCGCCGCCGCGAGATCCCACGGATCGCCGCTGCCGAGCACCGCCTCGGTCTGCAGTCCGATGTCCTTTGGGTCGGCGGCGGCCCACCGCCGGAACCGCCGGAACACGTCCGGCGGATCCAGTCCGCCCCGCTCCAGCAGCGACTCGGCGGTCAGCACGGCCATCTGCGTGTCGTCGGTCGCCTCGCCGGGATCCCAGCCGCCGCCCCCGCACATCTCGCCGCCCTGCCCGGACCGCGGGAAGCGTGCCGAGAAGGCGCCCTCGGGTCCGAACTCGAAGGGTGCGCCCAGGGCGTCGCCGACGGCGGAGCCGACGACGGAGCCGACGGCGCGCTCGACGCGGTGTGGATCGGTCACCCGGGCAGCGTAAGGGCGCCCGGCCGCCCCGGGCTCAGGAACGTGCCGACCTGCGGATCAGGAACGCGCCGCCCGCGGATGCAGGTGTACCCAGCCCTCCCAGGCCGAGGTGATCATGTCCTCGACGTCGTGCTTGGCCTGCCAGCCGAGTTCCGCGGCGATGCGGTCGGCGGAGGCGACCACGCGGGCGGGGTCGCCGGGGCGGCGCGGGGCGATCGTCGGGGGGTGGTCGTAGCCGGTGATCGCGTTGATGCGGTCGATCATCTCGCGCACCGAGACGCCCTCCCCGCGGCCGATGTTGAAGGTCAGGTGGGCGCCCGGGGAGGACTGCAGGGCACGGGCGGTGGCCACGTGCGCCTCGGCCAGGTCCACCACGTGGATGTAGTCGCGGACGCAGGTGCCGTCCGGGGTCGGGTAGTCGTCGCCGAAGATCCGCGGCGAGGTGTTCTCCGTGAGCTTCTCGAAGACCATGGGGATGAGGTTGAAGGCGCCCGTGTCCGCCAGCTCGGGGGCGGCCGCGCCCGCCACGTTGAAGTAGCGCAGCGACGCCGTGGACAGCCCCGTGGCCCGGCCGGTCGCCCGCACCAGCCACTCGCCGGCCAGCTTGGTCTCGCCGTACGGGGACATGGGCGCGCACGGCGTCTCCTCCGTCACCAGGTCCCCGGGGCCCGAGGTGTCCGGCGCGCCGTAGACGGCCGCCGAGGAGGAGAACACGAAGGACAGGACACCCGCCGCCGTCACCGCCTCCAGCAGGACGCGCAGGCCCTCCACGTTCTCCCGGTAGTAGTGCAGCGGGCGGTCCACCGACTCGCCCACCTGCTTCTTGGCCGCGAGATGGACGACCCCGGTGACGGAGTGCTCGGCGAGCGTGCGCGCCAGCAGGCCGGCGTCCAGCGTGGAGCCCACCACCAGCGGCACCCCGTGCGGGACGCGGTCGGCGATGCCGGTGGACAGGTCGTCGTACACGACGGCCCGTTCCCCCGCCTCGGCCATCGCCCGCACGACGTGCGCCCCGATGTAGCCGGCGCCGCCGGTGATCAACCAGGTCATGTGAGGTCGTCTCCTCGTTCCGTGGCCGCGGTGGTGCGTCGGTCGGCTGCCGGCGCCGGCTCTCAGTGAAGCAGGCGGTGCAGTCGTCCGCGGACAAGCTTGCCGACTCCTCGTGCCCCCGTGGCCACGCGCAGTGCCAGCGCGCCGGAGCGTGTGGCGTACGGCCGTACCAGCAGCACGCCGTGCCGGACGCTTGGGAGGGCGCGTGGGCGCAGCAGACCGGCGCCCGCGACAGCGTGCGCCGTCACCTCGCGCTGCGCGCCGTCGGCGAAGCGCACGCGCAGCCGCAGGTCCCACGTGCCCGCGCCGAGCGCGCCCGGATCGACGGACGCCTCCGCGGTCCAGGAGACGCCGTCACCGGCCGGCGTGAGCACGGACGTACGGTGCCGGTCCGGGTGCCCGCCCTCCCGTCGCCGCCACTCCACGTCCACCGCCTGCGGCCCGGCGCGCGCCACCCGGCCGTACAGGTCGTGCAGCCGCAGCCGCAGGCTCGTGGCCCCCGCGCGGGGGCGCAGTTCCGCGTCGACGGCGAGCGGCAGCGACGGGAGCGGGCGGGTGAGGAAGGGGGTGAGGGTGACCTGCGGGATGTCGCCGGCCCAGACCGGGGTGCCGTCCGGGGTGCGGGCGTAGGGCGGGAGCAGCCGGGCCGGGCGGGCGGCGAGCTCCCTGAGGCGGGGCAGGTCACGGGGTTCTGGGGACTCCAAGACGACTCGTGCGATCAGCCGACCGGGTGCCGTCGGGTTGAGCTCCCAGTCGGCTGCGTCGTACGCGGCGAGGTACGCGCGCGTGTGCGCCCACCACGCCCGCCGGTACTGCGCGTCCCGGTCCGGAAGCTCGCGTACGTACATGCGCAGCTCGTGGTCGAGGAACTTGGCGCGGGCCGCCCGGGCCAGCGCCTTCTGCCCCGCTTCCAGCAGGATGTCGTACACCAGGGCGCACGCCCGCGTCCGTGCCCGCCAGTTGTCGATGCCGGCCCGGTCGAGGGAGAGCGACAGCCGGCCGGCCGAGCGGCGCACGTGCCAGACGTACACCGGATCCGGCACCAGGGCGATGCGCGGTCCGGCGGCGAGCACGCGCGCGGTGAAGACGAAGTCCTCGTAGAGGAAGCGCCCCTCGGGGAAACGGATGCCCTGCTCCCGCAGGAAACCGGTGCGGTAGAGCTTGTTGACGCAGAGGGTGTCGTGGACCAGGCGGGGGAGCCGGGCGGGGTGCGCAAGGACGGCGTGCGCCTGGTACAGCGGCGCCTGCCACGGCTGTTCGAGCCCCGAGGGCAGCTCCCGGCGCACGCACAGTCCGGACGCGACCTCCGCGCGGGCTGCCGTCGCCGCCGTGAGCAGTGCGTCCACCGCGCCGGGCGGCAGCACGTCGTCGCTGTCGAGGAACATCACGTACGGCGCCGTCACCGCGTCCAGCCCCATGTTGCGCGGGCTGCCGCACCCGCCGCTGTTGACCGGGCGGCGCAGCACCTTCAGCCGCGGCTCCTCGGCGGCCAGCCGGTCAAGGGCCGCCACGCTGCCGTCCGTCGAGCAGTCGTCGACGGCCAGGACCTGCTGGACGGCCGGCCCCTGAGCCAGCGCGGAACGCACCGCGTCCCTCACATGGGCGGCGTCGTTGTACCCGATGACGACCACACCGACGTGCGGAGACTGAGGGGCACCCTGGTGCATAGCGCGCATACCGTGCATAGCGGTCATATAACGGAATCGTACGAATGATGACCGGTCATTCGCTAATGGGGGACCGGTGCTCGATGGGGAAGGCGGGCGGAGGCGGGGCGGGGTCCGGTCACGGGCGCGGCGTCCGCCGCCGGGAGCCGTGTGGAGCGCCACAGCCGGACGAGGGACAGTGCGGCGGCGGCCGCGAGGAGTCCGTTGCGCAGGAGCATCAGCGCGCATCCCGTCCAGGTGCAGCCCACGACCTCCCGGTAGAGCGCGGGATAGGCCACGGCGCTGACCGCGCTCGCCGCCACCACCAGCGCGGCCACCGGACGCTGCACGGTGTGCCGGGAGGTCAGGCAGACGGCGGCCAGGCCGAGCAGCCAGACCATGTACTGCGGACTGATGACCCGGCTGGTGACGGTGAACAGCAGCACGGCGCACAGCGCGGTGTCGTACGGCGTCGACTCGGTCCAGCGCCGGGCCCGTACGCGCCACAGCACCAGGAGCCCGAAGGCGATCGCGGTGAGCGCGAGGCAGGCGGTGGCGACGGCGGAGACGTGCGGGCCGACGAGCTCGACCGCGCCGTACCGGTAGCGGGACCTGCCGCTCCAGCCCGCGTGGGTGGCCAGGCTGAGCGCCGTACCGCCGAGGGACTCGATCTGGATCCCGCGGCCCCCCTGCTGACGCAGAAACGCCAGGGGGTTGTCGAACAGTCCGGCGAGGATCCCGAAGGCGAGCACCCCCGCTCCCGCCGCCCATGTCCACGCCGACCGGGTCGCACGCCCCCTCTCCACCCCGAGCAGCACCAGCGCCGGCCACACCTTCACCAGCCCGCCCAGCACCGCGAACACCCCGCCCGCGCGCGGGGAGCGCGGCAACGTCAACAGGGCGATGACGGCGAACGCCGTGACCTGCACGTCGTAGCGGGCGAGTGGGAGGTGCAGCAGCAGCGGCAGGGCGCCGACCCACAGCGCGGCCCCTCGCAGGCTGCGGCCCGGCCGGGTGCCCGCGCGGACCAGCGCCAGCGCGATCAGCGCGTCGGCGGCGAGCGTGAGCACGACGAACGCCTGGAAGTACGTCAGCCCGGGCAGCAGCCCCGGCGCCAGCAGCACCGCGCCGGCGCCCGGCGGGTACTGCCACAGCGTGTCGTGCGCCGGGAAGGCGCCGCGCGACAGGACGCCGAACCAGTGGAAGTACAGCCGCCACACCTCACGCGCGACGGAGCCCCGGCCCAACAGGGGGACGGAGTCGTGGACGAGCAGCCACAGCATGGTGGCGCGGGTCACCGGCCAGGCGACGGCGAGGGAGAGCACACGGCGGTTCATCCCAGGGAGGGTAAGCCGCGCGGATGGTGTATTCATGCTGATACGCCGTCAATACACACCAAACGTTTGCTAATCGCAAAAGATCGGGCTGTGGTGAGCATCCGTTCCCTGGTCGACCCGGAGTCGAGTCGTGTCCGCCGTGGCGCGGCGGTGGCCGTCCCCGCGACCGTGATGCTCGTGGTCGGGCTGTGGGGGATCGACCGCGGCGGCATGTGGCGCGACGAGGCGGTCACCTTCCAGGTGGCGCGGCGCACGGTGCCGCAGATCTGGCGCCTGCTGCACGGGGTCGACGCGGTGCACGGCCTCTACTACCTCTTCATGCACGCCGTCCTCGCCCCCCACCCCGGCGAGGTCCTGCTCCGGCTGCCGTCGGTGTGCGCGGCGGTGCTGGCCACGGGGCTCGTCGCCGCACTCGGCAGCCGGCTGGCCGGGCCCCGCGCCGGGCTGTGGGCCGGGCTGCTCTACGCGGTCACGCCGATGGTCGGCCACTACGCGCAGGAGGGCCGCTCCTACGCCATGGTCGCGGCCGGAGCGGCCGGGGCCACCCTGCTCCTCGTGCGCGCGGTGCCGGCCGGCGGCCGGTCCTGGTGGGCGTACGGCACGGTCCTCGGCATCACCTGCTGGCTGCACGAACTCGCGGTCCTGCTCCTGCTCGCCCACGCCTCGACGCTCGCCCTGGCCCGGGTGCCGAGGAGGGTGTGGCGCGGATGGGGCTGCGCGGCCGCGGCCGTGGTGGTCGCGCTGCTACCGATGGTGGTGGTCTCGCACGCCCAGTCGGCGCAGGTCGCCTGGGTGCGGGAGCCGACGGCGGACACCGCGTGGGAGCTGCTGCGGCAGTTCGCGGGACCGACCGACGGCGTGTACTGGACCTGCCTGGTGCTGGCCGCCCTCGGGCTGACCCGGCTCGTGGGCGGACGCGGGGAGCTGACGTGCGCGGGCGTCGCGCTGCCGCTGGCGGTGGTGCCGCCCGGGGTCCTCATGCTGGCCTCGCTCCTCACCCCGCTGTACGTCCCCCGGTACGTGCTGTACGCGCTCGCGGGGGCGCCGCTGCTGGTGGCGGCCGGGGCCGACCGGGTGGCCTGCCTGCTGACCCGAGCCGGCGGGCCGGAGCTCCTGCGGGCCCGCCTTCCCCTCCTCGCCCTCACCGGTGCCCTGGCCGTGGCCCTCGCCTTCGTCCACCAGCTCCCGGTGCTCCGCCAGGACCGCTTGCCGGAGCACCGCCCCGACAACCTCGCCGCGATGTCCTCGGACGCCGCCCGCGCACTGCGCCCCGGCGACCCGGTGCTGTTCCTCCCGTCGCAGGCGCGGAGCGCGGCGCTGGCGTACCCGGCCGGGTTCCGCGGCACCCGGGACGTGGCCCTGGCGGCCGGCGCGCCCGCGTCCGGCACCCTGTACGGGCGCGAGGTGGGCCCGGGGCTGCTGCGTCGCAGACTGGCCGGCCTCGACCGGGTCTGGGTCATCGCCGACCGGCGCACCGCCGGCGGAACCCGCTATCCCCCCGACCCCACCGACCGGGCCAAACTGACCGTCGTACAGGACCGTTTCGTGCTGCGGGAGGAGTCCGCACGCGACGGGGTGATCATGCGGCTCTATGTCCGCGGCTCCCTCGCTACAGGCGCTCGGGCATGTCCAGTGCGGCAGCGTCCAGTGCGCTCGTGAGCCGGTCGAGGCGGGCGCGCAGCTCACCGATCTCGTCGAGGTCCAGGCCGGTCACCTCGACGATACGGCGCGGCACCTGAAGGGCCCGCTCACGCAGCGCGGTGCCCTCCTCGGTCAGCCGCACCTCCACCGAGCGCTCGTCGCGCGCGCTGCGCTCCCGGCGGACCAGCCCGGCCCCCTCCAGGCGCTTGACCAGCGGCGAGAGCGTGCCGGAGTCCAGACGCAGGTGTTCGCCCAGCTTCTTGACCGGCTGGTCCCCGTGCTCCCACAGGACCAGCATCACCAGGTACTGCGGGTAGGTGAGGCCGAGGTCCTTGAGGATCAGGCGGTAGACGCCGTTGAAGGCGCGGGACGCGGCGTGCAGGGAGAAGCAGATCTGGCGGTCCAGGCGGAGCCAGTCGGCCTCGGCGATCGGGGAGGGGGACGAAGTGGCGGTCATGGTTCCAGGATAGCGCTGGCGAATGATTTAGTTGTGCACAACTGAATTGTGTGCTCTACTTGTGGTCGTGCGGCGGCCACCGAAGGACCGCCGGGACATGACGTTTCGAGAGGGATGGTCATCCATGGACGCGCTCTACACCGCCGTCGCCACCGCCACCCACGGCCGTGACGGCCGTGCCTTCACCAACGACGGCAAGATCGACGTGAAGCTGGCGCCGCCGGTGGAGCTGGGCGGCGACGGCCAGGGCACCAACCCGGAGCAGCTCTTCGCCGCCGGCTACGCCGCCTGCTTCGGCAGCGCCCTGGGCCTCGTCGGCCGCCAGGCGAAGGTGGACGTCAGCGACGCCGCGGTGACCGCCGAGGTCGGCATAGGCAAGCAGGGCGAGGGCTTCGGCCTGAAGGTGACGCTGCGGGTGGAACTGCCCGACACCGTGGACGAGGCGACCGGCCGCAAGCTGGTCGAGACCGCCCACCAGGTGTGCCCCTACTCCAACGCCACCCGCGGCAACATCGAGGTCGACCTCGTCATCGAGTGACCGACGTTTCCCTCGGCCTTCCTCACTTCGCCGAGTGAACCTCCCGGCCGGCGTGTCCCTGCGCGGGCACCGGCAGCGGACGCCGGCCGGGGCGTTCCAGCAGAAGCGGCACGCCGACCACCGGAAGCAGCCAGGCCAGCACGATCAGCCGGTCGCCCCCGATGGAGATGTCGGGGTGCGCGGCCTGGGTGAGGACGCCCGTGAACGCCGCCCCCAGCAGGAAGCAGCCGAACGCGGGCCGGCGCACCGCACCCCACGCCCCGGCCGCGAGCGCCGCCGCGAACAGCGGCTCCCTCAACTGCCGACGCGTCCACTCCAGCCAGAAGTTCCCCTCCAGCTGCAGCAGCTCAGCCCACGGGTGGACGCGGTCCGGACGGGCGAAGTGGCCGGTCAGCAGATCCTGCACGCTCATCGACTCGGACGGGTAACCGAGCAACCGCGCCAGCAGCACCGTCCCCAGCGCGGCACAACAGCCCACCGCCGTGACCGCCACTACCCCGCGCCCCGGGGGCCCGCCGCGGCACCGGCGCCGTACGGCCACCACCGCACCCGCACCGGCCAGGCACAGCCCGAGGAACAGCGCCTGTGAGTGCTTGACCGCGAACAGCGAGACCAGCGAGCAGGCGGTCAACGCCGTCCCGGCCCGCGCCCGGCCGGTCAGGGCGAGCGCGCAGCCCCACACCGCCGCCAGGGACAGCGCCAGCAGGAGACCCTCCGTCATCGGGCGCATCGCCGTCGCCCCGCACGGCAGGACGTAGAACAGGGCCTGGCCGGCCAGCGCCCACCGCACGGACACGGACAGGGCGCGCAGCACCAGGAACGCGAGGACCCCGCCTGCCGCCGCGACGACCACACTCGCCAGCCACACACCCCAGGTCACACCGAAGACCACCACGAACGGCAGCAGGAACAGCGGGTAGCCGGGCCGCACCTCGAAGATCGGCCGCATCCGGGCCGACATGAACGGCGCCACATGTCCCACGGACTCCCCGGCCCGCAGCCGCCGCTCCACCCGCCGCCACTCGTCGGCCCGGCACTCGGCCAGCACCCGCGGGGCGGGGTCCGGCCGGTGGAAGTGCACCACGTCCACACTCTGACCGCGGCGCGCGAGGGAAGCCTGGCCCGCACACGACCAGTCGATGGTGGCGCGGGTCGCCGACCGTGTGTCCTCGCCGCTCAGACTCAGCGCGTACGACACGTAGTTCTCGGAGTCGGGGGTTCCGCGGCCGTCCACGTTGGCCGACTGCAGCAGCGCGAAGACGGCGGCCAGGACCGCGGCCCAGGTGCGTGCCCTCATGTCGAGGCGAGCTGGTCGTGACCGGCGGTCGGCTCCGGCACCCGGACCGCGGCGGCCGGCTCCGGCATCGACTCACCCAGCAGCAGGGTCCGCACCACCCGTTCCGCGGCCCGCCCGTCGTCGAACTCGCAGAAACGTGCCCGGAACTCCGCCCGCAGCCGCGCCGACTCCTCGTCCCGCCAGCCTCCGGAGGCGAACAGCCACACCAGCTCCCGGTGGGAGCGGGAGACATGGCCCGGCGCCTGGGCCGTGATGTCGAAGTAGGCGCCGCGGGAGGCCGCGAACGCACCCCAGTCGTCGGCGTGGACCACGATCGGCCGGTCGAGGTTGGCGTAGTCGAACATCAGGGACGAGTAGTCGGTGACCAGGACGTCGGAGGCGAGCATGACCTCCTCCACGTGCGGTTCGTCCGTCGCGTCGACCAGCGCCCCGCGCCGGTGCAGCTCGGCGAGCCCGAAACGGCGTGCCGGGCCGGTCGCCAGCGACGGATGCAGACGGACGACGAGGGTGTGCCCCTCCCCGAGGTCCGCGGCGAACCGGGCCAGGTCGATCCGGTCGACGTGGCCGCCCCGGCGGTAGTCGCGGCGGGTGGGGGCGTAGAGCACTACCGTGTGGTCCTCCGGGATGCCGTGCCGGGACCGGAATTCCGCCCCCGCCCCGTCGGGCGCGGCCACGAGGACGTCGTTGCGCGGGCTCCCGGTCCGCAGCGAGGTGAAGTGGCACGGATACGCCCGGTCCCACACCAGTTCGGAGTGGCGGTTGGCGACCAGGCTGTAGTCCCAGCGGTCGGCGCGGCGCAGCATCTGCGGCACGTTGAACCCGTGCCGGGCACCCGGCTTCGTCAGCAGATCGGCCGCCATGTACTTCAGCGGCGTGCCCAGATGGGTGTGGATGTGGACGCTGCCGGGCCGCTTGACGACCGTGCCGGGCCAGTTGACGTTGTTCACCCAGTACGTCGCCCGTGCCATGACCTGGTGGTAGCGGCGGGAACCCGGCGGCACATGGTCGATGCCGGGGGGCAGCGAGGCGACCGCGTCCTCCCTGACCACCCACACGCCGTGGATGTGCGGCGCGATCTCAAGGGCCTTGGCGTGGATCGCGGCCGGGTCTCCGGACACTCCCCCGTGGTGGAGCGCCGAATAGACGGCCAGGTGCGGGTCGAGCGGGCGCCTCGACTGGGCCGCGTACCACGCCTTCCGGGCGGGCCGCGCGACCGTCCCCGCCGCACGCCGGCCCTGGTTCGCGGCGGCCCTGCCCAGCCTGCCCAGACCGGTCAGCGCCGCGTACGACACGTAGGGCGCCGTCGCCAGCAACCGCATCTTCAGGCCGGAGTCGCCGTCCGGCGCGGTGAACCCCGGGGGCAGGTGACGGCGGTGGAAGGAGCGGATGGCGCGGTAGAAGTCCGGTCGGTCCGCCGGGGTGACGCGGTCCTCCTGGGCCAGCACGAACAGCATGTGGTTCAGGGCCCGTTCGAACAGCAGCGGGCGCGCCCAGGCGAGGTCCGGACGCTCCGCCAGGAACGCGAACAGGCCCTCGTACTGCTGGAAGATGTCGAAGTGCCGGCGCCCCGGGGTCTTCGTGATCGCGCCCTGCCGGCGTTGCCGGTACTCCACCCCCACGCGGTCCAGGCAGACGATCCGGTCCGCCAGCACCATCGCCCGGTACGTGACCGGCGCGTCCTCGTACAGACCGGGCGCGTACCGCAGACCGTGCTCCAGGAAGAAGGACCGCCGGAAGGCCTTGTTCCAGGCGACCAGGAACAGATGCAGATACTGCGGGCTCTGCCGGATGCTGAAGGCGTCCGTGCCCGCGGCGGCCAGCAGCTCGGCCGTCGCGCTGGGGCCGCCCCGGCCCCACCAGTGGGTGCGCACATGGTCGAAGACCAGGATGTCCGGGTCCCCGGCCGCCCCGAGACGTGCCGCGACGGCTTCCAGCAGTCCCGGCGTGTAGTGGTCGTCGCTGTCGAGGAAGAGGACGTAGTCGCCGCTCGCCTGTTCCAGGCCCGCGTTCCGGGCCCGGCCGAGGCCGACGTTCTCGGGCAGGTGCAGCACCCGCACCCGGGAGTCGCGGTCGGCGTACTCGTCGAGGATCGCGCCGCAGCGGTCGGGAGACCGGTCGTCGACCGCGATCACCTCGAAGTCCGCGAAGGACTGGCCGAGCACCGAGTCCAGGCACTCGTGCAGGAAGCCCTGCACCTTGAAGACGGGGACGATGATGCTGAAGCGAGGCACTTCGGTCAGCTCCTCTCGAGGACGGGCGTCGGGGCCGGAATCCGCTCGGCCAGCGGGATCACGGGCGGGATCGACTCGGGCGGTTCGCCCAGCAGCACCCGGCGCACCACACGCTCGGCCGCGCGTCCGTCGTCGAACTGGCAGAAACGCTCCCGGAAGGCGGCGCGCAGGGCGGCGGCGCGCTCGTCCGCGTAGGAGCCGTCACGGAAGAGGGCTGCCAGTGCCTCGGGTGTCGCGGCCACCCGGCCCGGAGGGGCCTCCATGAGGTCGAAGTAGACGCCCCGGACCTCCCGGTAGACGTCCCAGTCGTCCGCGTACACGACGATCGGCCGGTCCAGGTTGGCGTAGTCGAACATGATCGACGAGTAGTCCGTGATCAGGGCGTCGGCGGCCAGACACACGTCCTCGGAGGAGCGGTGGCCCGTGACGTCGATGATCCTGCCGTCGGCGCGGGCCGCTCCCCGGTCGTAGAAGTAGTGGGCGCGCAGCAGCACGACGTAGTCGTCACCGATCGCCTCGCAGAACGCCTCCAGGTCCAGGCGGGCGTCGAAACCGGAGGCGTGGTCGCGGTGCGTGGGGGCGTACAGGATCGCCGTCTTGCCTTCCGGGACGCCCAGTTCGCGGCGGACGCGGACGACGTCGTCGGCGGTCGCCGTGTAGTAGACGTCATTGCGCGGATAGCCGTATTCGAGGGCCTCGTACGAGCTGGGGAACGCCCGTTCCCACATCTGGGTGGAATGGCTGTTGGAGGACAGGTTGTAGTCCCAGCGGTCCACCCGGGCCAGCAGCTTGGCGAAGCTGCCGGTCGCGGCCGCCACCACGGGATACGTCGACTGGTCGACGCCCATCTTCTTCAGCGGGGTGCCGTGCTGGGTCTGCAGGTGCACGCTGCCGGGGCGTTTGACGACGGCGTCCGCGAAGTTGGCGTTGTTGATCAGGTACTTGGCGCGGGCGAGCACGTCCCAGTACTTCCGGCTGCCGATGATCGCGTGCTCGACGTCCGCCGGCATGCTGTCCACCGCGTCCGGCTCCACCAGGAACACCGAACGGACGTGCGGGGCGAGTTGACGGGCCTTGGCGTGGATCGCCGCCGGGCTGCAGGCGTATCCGCGGCCCCAGTACGCGCAGTACACGGCGAGGTTCGGGTCGATCGGGCGGCGCAGCCGGCGCCGGTAGAACAGCCGGGTGCGCAGCATGCGCGGGCGCGGGCCGAGCTGGGCGGCCCGCGCCGCGAGCTGGTTGCCGGCGCGCAGCGCGCGGAACGCCGTGTACGCGCCGGCCGCCAGCAGCCGGTGCTGCACCCCCAGGCTGCCGCCCGGCGCCCGGAAGCCGGCGGGGCGGTGCCGCCGGTAGAGCCGGCCTGCCTTTCGGAAGAAGGTGCGGCGCAGCCGCGGGGGCAGCCGCCGCGGATAGGCGACCGCCTTGAGGACCGTGGCGACGACCTGCTCGAACAGCGCCGCCGACCGCTCCGGCGACAGCCCCGCCTCCGCGGCGAGGGCGAGCACCAGCTCCGCCTGGTCGAGCAGGTCGAGCTGGTGCTCTCCCGGCGCGTTGAGCCGGTTGCCCTGCCGGCGCAGCCGGTGCCGTACGACCACCCGGCGCAGCACCGCCACACGCTCCGCCCGGATCGCGCTCAGCCCCCCGAAACCGAGGTCCGTGAAATGCCCGGCCGGGAAGGTGAGTCCGTGGTCGGCGACGAACGCCGCGCGGTAGGCCGCGCTCCAGGCGGGAAGCCGCACGCCGGTCAACCGGGGGGCCTGGTCGGGGGAGAAGGCGCCGTCCGGGGCCCGCTCCAGCAGCGGGGCGGCCGTGTTGGCCGGCTCGCCCGTCCACCAGGGCGCCCGCTCGTGCTCGAAGTACAGCACGTCGACGTCGCCGGTCTCCCGCAGCCGGGCGTCGAGTTCGGCGAGCGCGCCCGGGACGAGCATGTCGTCGCCGTCGAGGAACAGCAGCCAGTCACCGGTCGCCGCCCGCATCCCGGCGTTGCGCGCCCCCGCCAGCCCGTCCGACGGCGGCGAGTGCACCGGGGCCACCCGGGGATCCCGCTCGGCGTACCCGGAGGCGACACCGCTCGCCGGTGCGTCAGGCGCGTCGCAGACCGGAAGCAGCTCGAAGTCGCCGAAGGACTGGGCGAGAACCGAGTCCAGCGCCTGGGACAGCCGGCCGGCGGCCCCATGGGACGGGACGATGATGCTGAAGCGGGGCATTCTGTTCTTTCTGTTGTTGTCCTGATCCCCTGGGGCCGACTCGGTCCGCCCTGGTGCTCAGGCCGTACGGGCGCGGCCGGGCCGCCCGGCCGGCCGCCAGGTGGACGGCCGGGACGGAGTGGGCCGCGAGGTGCTGCGGGGCATGGGAACTCCCGGAAGGGCAAACGGTGTTCAGCGGCTATCGGTGACGGGGAGGGAGCCGGAAGGTTGCGGCACGGTGGCGAGCGGGGAGCGCGCGAGCCCCGACGCCGCCGACGGCACCGGGTGCCGGGCCTCCAGCGGCACGACTCCTGGCAGCCCCGCCGACTCGCCCAGCACGACGTGCCGTACGACCCGCTCCGCGGCGCGTCCGTCGTCGTGCGGGCAGAAACGCTCCCGGAACGCGGTGCGCAGCTGGGTGGAGCGGGAGCCGCGCCAGTGGCCGGTGGCGAAGATGTCGATCAGTTCGTCCTCGCTGCGCGCGACCGCGCCGGGCGGGAAGGCACGCAGGTCGAAGTAGGTGCCGCGGGCCGCGTCGTACGCCTCCCAGTCCTCGGTGTGCACGACGATCGGGCGGTCCAGGTTGGCGTAGTCGAACATGATGGACGCGTAGTCGGTGAGCAGCGCGTCCGAGGCGAGGCAGAGCTGTTCGACGCTCGGGTGGTCACCGACGTCGATGATCCGGCCGCCCTCACCCGGCCGGCCGGCGTCCCGGTGGTGGGTGCGGGCCAGGATCACATGGCGCGGGCCCAGCCGGCGCAGGATCCGTTCCAGGTCGAGGGCGGGCTGCTGGGTGCGGCGGTAGTCGCGGTGGGCGGGGACGTACAGGATCGCCACCGCCCCGTGCGGAACGCCGAGCGACTCGCGCAGCCGGGTCACGTCCGCGGTGGTGGCCCGTTGGAAGACGTCGTTGCGCGGCCGGCCGTACTCCAGGGTGGTGTAGCGGCCGGGGAGGACACGCTCCCAGGTGAGGGTGGTGTGGCGGTTGGCGGACAGGACGTAGTCCCACTTGTCGACCTCGTCGAGGAGTTCCGCGAAGTCGGTGTCCCGGGCGGCCGCCGGGCGTTCCTGGAGGTCGAGGCCCATGTGCCCCAGCGGGGTGCCCTGCAGGGTCTGCACGAACACCTGGCCCCGGCGCTTGACCATGCGCCGGTCGAAACCGGCGTCGTTGACCAGGTACTTGGAGCGGGCCAGCGCCGTCCAGTGGGCGGCGCTGCCGGGACGCACCCGGCGCGTGCCCGGCGGGATGGTGTGGTGCTGCTCGGGACGGGCGATCCAGACGGTGCGGATGTGCGGGGCGTGCGTGCGGAACGCGGCCTCCAGCGCGCCCGGGTCGCCGCCGTGACGGCCGTGGTGGGCGGCGAACACCGCCCGGTCGGCGCGCAGCGGGAGGCGTAGCTGGATCCGGTAGTGCAGCCGGAGCGCGGCGGACCGCACGATGCGGGCCGGCTTGGCGGCGAGCCTGCCCGTGCGACGGCACCCGGCCCCCGTGAGCCGGAGGGCGCGGTAGGTGCGGTGCAGGCCCAGGCGGAGCAGGGCGTGGCCGAGGCGGGCACGCAGGGGGGCGGGAGCGCCGGGGGCGTGGTGGCGGCGGAGCCGGTCGCGGGCCAGCCGCAGGAACTCGGCGCGGGTGCCGCGCGGCAGCCGGTCACGGCGGGTGAACACCGCAGCGAAGTGGTCGGCCATGCGGCGGAACAGCGCCGGCCGCCACCGGGCGAGCTCCGGCCGCTCCTCGACGTAGGCGAACACCCGGTCGTACTGGTCGAAGACGTCGAAGTGCCTGCGGCTGGTGGTGCGCAGGATGCTGCCCTGCCGGCGTTGCCGGTAGTGCACGCACACCCGGTCGAGCGTGGCGATCGACTCGGCCGTCATCAGTACCGGGAACGTCCAGGGGGTGTCCTCGTAGTAGCCCGGCGGGAAGCGGAAGCCCGCGCGTTCCACGAACTCCCGTCGGCACGCCTTGTTCCAGGCCACCATCAGCACCTTCAGCAGACCGGGCCGGTCCTCCAGGCGGAAGGGCGCCGGGCCCTGCTCGGCCAGCTCGGACGCGACGTTGTTGCGGACCGCCTCACCCGTCCAGAACGTACGCGCGTAGTCGTAGACCAGGACGTCCGGCTCGCCGGTCTCCTTGATCCGGTCGGCGATCGCCCGCAGCGCGCCCGGGGTGAGGGTGTCGTCGCTGTCCAGGAAGACCAGGTAGTCGCCCCCGGCCTGCGCGATGCCCGCGTTGCGGGCGCGGCCGAGGCCCTGGTTCTCCGGCAGGTGCACCGCCCGCACACGGGGATCCCGGGCCGCGTACTCGTCGATGATCTCCCCGCAGGCGTCCGGTGAGCAGTCGTCCACGGCGATCAGTTCGAGGTCGGGGTACGACTGCGAGAGCACCGAGTCCAGGCACTCGGGCAGGTACGCCTGGACCTTGTACGCGGGGACAATGACACTGAACCTGGGCAAGGGGCATCCATCGGTCGGTCGGCGCGGACGTTGTGGCCGGGAACGGCCGATGGAGTGATTTGGTTACGGTTCGTACGGCATGTGGGGGACATCCGGGCGAATGCGAAGGGGTGGGCCCACGTGTCGGCCCACCCCTTGCGAACAGCGCTGCGGCCGCGTCTACTTCACCGCGCCCGCCATCACGCCCGTCACGAACTGCCGCTGGAAGGCGAAGAACACGGCCAGCGGGATCACCATGGAGATGAACGCGCCGGGTGCCAGGACGTCGATGTTGTTGCCGAACTGGCGTACCTGTGTCTGCAGCGCGACCGTGATCGGCTGGCTGCCCGACTTCGTGAACACCAGCGCGACCAGCATGTCGTTCCACACCCACAGGAACTGGAAGATGCCCAGGCTGGCGATGGCCGGCCCGCCGAGCGGCATCACGACCCGGGCGAACAGGCGCAGTTCACCGGCGCCGTCCAGGCGGGCCGCCTCCAGCAGCTCGCGGGGGATCTCCGCGAAGAAGTTCCGCAGCAGGAACACCGCGAAGGGCAGCCCGAAGCCGACGTGGAACAGCACCACCCCGAGGATGGTCCCGAACAGGCCGATCTTGCCGAACAGTTCGGCGATCGGGATCAGCGCCACCTGTACCGGCACGACCAGCAGGCCGACGACGCCCAGGAACCACCAGTCGCGGCCCGGGAACTCCATCCACGCGAAGGCGTATCCGGCGAGGGAGCCGATGACCACGACCAGGACGGTCGCCGGGACGGTGATCAGGACGGTGTTCCACAGGGAGCTGGTGATGTCGCTGTTCTCCAGCAGCTTCTGGTAGCTGTCGAAGGTGAGTTGCGACGGCTTGCTGAAGACGTGCCACCAGCCCGTGGCGCTCATGTCCTCCGGTGCGCGCAGCGAGGAGACGAGCAGACCGATGGTGGGGACCAGCCAGAAGAGGCCGACCACGATGAGGAAGACCCGGACCAGTCCGCCGCCGAGCTTCTCCACGAGCCTGGACCCCGGCGACTGCCTGGCCTTCACCCCCTCCGCGGGCGCCACCTTGCCGATGCTCCCGGCGTGCGTGGTCATCGCCGCACCTCCCGCCGCAGCCGACGAATGTTGCTGTGTCTTCCCGGGGGGCGCCCCCCGGACCCCCGGCAGTTGCGCGGCCGGCGTGTCGTCATCGCCGCACCTCCCGCCGCAACCGACGGATGTTGAACAGCATCACCGGGATCACCAGCAGCAGCAGGAACACCGCGATGGCGCTGGCGATGCCCGGCTGGCTCTCCGCGAAGCCCTTGCGGTACAGCTCCAGGGCCAGCACGTTCGCGTCGTCCTGGGAGGAGCCCGGCGCGATGATGAAGACCAGGTCGAACACCTTCAGCACGTTGATCATGAGGGTGACGACGACGACCGCGAGGACGGGCGCGAGCAGCGGCACGGTGACCTTGCGGAACACCTGCCACTCGTTGGCCCCGTCCACCCGGGCGGCCTCCAGCAGCTCCCGGGGGACGCCCGCGAGCCCGGCCGCGATCAGCACCATCGCGAAGCCCGCCCACATCCAGACGTACGACCCGATGATGGCCGGGGTGACCAGTGACGGGCCGAGCCAGTCGACGCCGTTGTACGGCTCCTTGAAGTTGCTCGCGGGCAGCCGCAGTTGCGCCCCGTCCGCCTTCCCGGGCAGGGAGAACGTGCCGTCGTCGGCGGCCTTCGTGGAGGCCACCACCTTGCCCTCCTTGACCGCCTCGATCCGCATGCCCGCATAGCCCAGCTCGGACGGGTCGGGGGCGCCCAGCTTGCCGACGCCCTTGCCACGGGTGAAGTCCTGCCAGGTCGTGCCGGTGACCTTCCCCGGCTCGGACTTCGCCGCCACCGCCTTCTTCGCGCTGTCCGGCATCTGGTCGGGGGCCACACCGACCAGCGGCAGGGTGACGACCTGGCCGGTGTGCACGGGCGCCGAGGTGATGAAACCGCCGCCGTCGGGCTTGAGCGGCGACTCGCGGCCCGGGTGCGCCCTCGGGAACGCCGACGACTGGGCGAAGGTGTCGTGGACGCCGACCCACACCGCGTTGGCGACGCCCTTGTCCGGGTCCTGGTCGTACACCAGCCGGAAGATGATCCCCGCCGCCAGCATCGAGATCGCCATCGGCATGAAGACGACCAGCTTGAACGCCGTGCCCCAGCGCACCCGTTCGGTGAGCACCGCGAAGATCAGACCGAGCGCGGTGGAGACCGTCGGCGCGAACACCACCCAGATGATGTTGTTCTTCAGGGCGGTGCGGATGCCGTCGTCGGTGAACAGGGCCTTGTAGTTGTCGATTCCGGCGAAGCCGTCACCGTTCGCGTTGTAGAAGCTGCGGACGAGCGAGTACCCGATCGGGTAGACCACGAGCGCGCCGAGCAGCACCAGGGCGGGCAGCAGGAAGAGGGCTGCCACGGCTTTGCGGGTGCCGGTCACGCTCTTGCGGTTCTTCGGTGCGGCGGGGCCCGGTGGGGCGCCCGCCGCCGCTGCCGACGCCATGGCCGGATCAGCTCCCGTTCCCGTACGCGGCCGCCGCGTCCTTCTCCAGCTTCGCCTGGGTTCCCGCGACGTCCTTCGGGTTCGTCAGGAAGTCCTGCAGGTCCTTCCACTCGCCCTTGCCGGGGGTGCCGCCGAAGGCCTGCGGGGCCTGGTCGGACATGTCGAACCGGAAGTCGTCACCGGCGGCGATCAGCGCCTTGGCGATGGTCTGCTGCACCGTGTTCGGGTACGCCGAGTTCGGCACGTTCTTGTTCGGGGACAGATAGCCGCCGAGCTTCGCCTGGATCGTCGCCGCGTCCGGCGAGGCCAGGAAGGTGACCAGCGCCTGGGCCGCCTTGGAGTCCTTCAGGACGACGGCCGCGTCACCGCCGGAGACCACCGGCGCCGAGGAGCCCACCGCGGGGAAGGGGAACACCTTCGCGTCCGTGCCCACCTTGGCCTTGGTGTCGCCGATGTTGACCTGAGCGAAGTCGCCCTCGTAGACCATGGCGGCCTTCGGCTGGTCGCCACCGGTGAACGTCTGGGTGACGGACTCCGGGAACTCGGTCTGCAGGGCGCCCTTCGCGCCGCCCGCGACGTAGTCCTTCTTGCCCCAGATCTGCGCGAGCGTGGTGAGCGCCTGCTTCACCGAGGGATCGGTCCACTTGATCTTGTGCTGGGCGAGCTGGTCGTACTTCTCCGGGCCCGCCTGGGACAGGTACACGTTCTCGAACCAGTCGGTGAGGGTCCAGCCGTCGGCGCCGCCGACGGAGAACGGGGTGACACCGGAGTCGTACACCGCCTGCGCCGTCTTCAGCAGGTCCTGCCAGGTCTTCGGCTCCTTGGCGCCCGCGTTCTCGAACGCCTTGACGTTGTACCAGACCAGCGACTTGTTGGCGGCCTTGTAGTAGGCGCCGTACTGCTTGCCGTCGACCTTGCCGATGTCCTGCCAGCCCTGCGAGTAGTTCTTCTGCAGCTCCTTGACCGCTTCCGCGCCGAGCGGCTTCGCCCACTTCTTGTCCACGGCCTGCTTGATGGCGCCGGGCTGCGGCAGCAGCGCGACGTCCGGCGGCTGACCACCGGCGATCTTGGAACCGAGGAAGTTGATGATCGGGTCCTGGGCGGGTACGAACGTGACCTTGGCGCCCGTGCGCTTCTCGAACTCCGCGAGGACCTTCTTGAAGTTCTTCTGCTCGGTACCCGTCCAGACGGCGGCGATCTCCAGCTTCGCGCCGTTCAGCTTCGGGAGGGAGACGGTGGCGCCGTTTCCGGTGGCACCGGTGCTGCTGCCGCCGTCGCCCTTCTTGTCGTCGCTGCCGCTGCAGGCGGTGAGCGCCAGGGCTCCCGCGAGCAGCGTGGCGATGGTCGCGACGGCCCTGTTTGTCCGGATGGTGTTGCTTTTGCTACGCATCACTGCCCCGTTCTTCGTTCTTCGTTGAACGCATGAGCACTGTCCCGTGACGTCCGGTCTACGCCGGGTGACTTGACGCCTGCAAGAGCGCCTGCCGTGTCGACCGGGAGATCGTGACCGGCTCGTGATTACGCCCGCGACTACGCCCTGAGGCCTACAGGAGGGACGGCACTTCCGCCGCCGCCACTTCCCGTGCCGCCCGCTCCACCGCGCTGGCGAGCAGGGCCAGGTCCGTCGGGCCGTTGCCCAGCTCGCGGACCGGTCGGCGGGTCGGCGGGTCGCCCATGCGGTGCCAGTCCAGGGGGACGACCGTGGGGCGCTGGGTGGCGGTGCGCGGTATACGGCCGGTCACGCGGCCCCCCTGGAAGGGGGTTATCTGCCCGTCGGCGCGCGTCAGGCGCCCGCGCCCCGGCGCCGGCTCGTCCGGGCCGGAGGACGGTGCGTCGAGCGTGACGCGGAGGCTGGCCCGGCGGGCCGGTTCCGTCTCCGCCGTGCGGCCGCCGGGGCCGGTCGCGGCCACCAGGTGGACGCCGAGCCGCTCGCCTTCCTTGGCCACCGCCTCCAGCGCGCGTATCACCGAGCCCGCGGCGGGCCGGCCCGGTGAGCCGAGCGCGGGGGAGACCAGCGCGTCCAGGTCGTCCACGACCACCACCAGCCGGGGCAGCGGCGGTGCCGCCTCGGTCCGGCGCCGGGAGGCCGCTCCCGGCCGCAGCCGCATGGTCGAACTCGGCGGTGAGTCGAGGTCCCCGGCCCCGCCGGAGCCGGACGCAGCTGTCCCGGACGCACCTGTCCCGGAGCCGCCGGATCGTCCGGCGGGCGTGCGCTGCGCGACGATGCGGCCGGACACCTCGCGGTGCGTGTGCCACTCGGTGAAGTCGACCCGCCCGAGCAGCTCGGCCCGCCGCTTCAGCTCGGCGCTCAGGGACTGGGCGAACTCCCGCATGCGGACCGGGTCGTTGGCCGTGAGATGGGTGGTGACGTGCGGTATGTCCGTGCACGCCCGCAGGCCCTCGCCGTGCGCCGGGCCGGTGCCGACGCCGTCCCGGCCGTCGATCAGGACGACGCCGAGGCGGTCGGGGCGCTCCGCCGCGGCCAGCGAGGCGACCACCGCGCGAAGCAGCTCCGTACGGCCGCTGCCGGGTGGTCCCTCGACCAGCAGATGCGGTCCCTCGGCGACGAGGTCGACGCTGAGCGGCCCGCGCGGCCCGGCGCCGAGCACCGCCCAGGCCCGCCCGCCGAGCGCCTCCGTGTCGTCGGCGGCGTCGGCCCAGCGCGCCATCAGTGAGGCCGGGGTCGCCCGGGCGAGACCCAGCTCGTCCAGGAGCCGCGCCGACAGCGGCAGCGGTGCCGCCACGCGCGCCTGCCCCTCACCGAGGGTGCCGTCCGTCCTGAGCGGCGCCAGCGCCCGCGCGAACCGCTCCGCCCAGGCCGGGGAGACCGCGTCGACGGCGGCGACCGTACCGTGCCCCACCGGTCCGGCGGGGGCGGTGGGGGTGTCGGTCCGGGCGACGCGCACCAGCCGCAGGGCGGTGGCGACATCGCCGCTCAGCAGCGCGACGGCCCCGCACGCGCGGAACGTCGGCGCCGCCGCGCACGCCGCCTCGTACGTCTCCGTCACCGGCGAGGCGGGCGAGGCCGGTGCCGTCTCGGCCAGGCACACCACGTGGACCCCGGCCCGCGGTCCCTCCAGGGCCAGCCGCGCCACCGACTCGCGCAGGCCGGCGCCCCCGGGGTCGCCGTCCACGACCACCACCGTGTACGGCCCCGGGACGCCGGGGTCCTTCTCGTCCGCGCCGGTGTCGCCGCGCGCCCAGGAGGGGCGGGGGCGGTCGTCCGGCTCGGTGGGCCTCGCGGGAGGCGGCCGGTCGAACGCCGTCCGGGTCACCGGGTCGTCCACGCGGCGCAGGAGTTCCTCGGTGCGGGCCGCCGCCTGCTCCCGGTCGTAGGCCAGCAGGAGGCGGCAGTCCTGGCCGTGCCCGGGCCGTACATGGGGCAGCCAGCCGAGCCAGGACCACTCGGCGGTGCGCTCCTCCAGGGAACGGCCGCGGTCCGGGCTGATCAGCACGATCTCCAGCACGTCGGGGGAGTGCAGCGCGGCCAGCTGGGCCAGCACCGCCCGCGCCAGCCCGGACAGCCGCGCGCGGGGTCCCGCCAGACCCAGCGCCCCGGCCTCGCGCAGATCGGCGGTCACCGGTACGGCGGGCAGCAGGCCCGAGCCGTCCGGCACGGCCCGGTCGGCGGTGCCGAGCCGCACCGTGAGCGTCTCCGGGTGGCCCGGCCGGCGCTCCCACAGCCGGGGCCCGGGGCCGAGCGCCGTGAGCAGCAGTGCCGCCGGGTCCGGCCAGGTGTCCGGCTGCTGCGCGGGGACAACGGCCGGCGGTGGGACGGCTCCCTCGGGGCCCTCCTCCTCGTACGTCCGCGGGCCGGCCGCCGGCGGCTCGCTCCGGCCGCCGGTCAGGCGCCGCGCCCACAGCGGGCCGGCCGCCGGCGGCTCGCTCCGGCCGCCGGTCAGGCGCCGCGCCCACGCGCCGAGCCCGCCGCGTCTGCGTACGCCCTGCGGGATGTCGGTGCCGCGCAGGGGCGTGGCCTTGCGGCCGCCCGCGGCTGGGTCCTGGAGGTCCTGGGCGGTGGGATCGTCCGCCGGGACCCGTGCCGCGAAGGCTCCGGCCACTCCGCCGACGCCGAAGGGACCGGCGTGCGTGTCCCCGCCGTCCCGGCTCTCGATCCGGTGCGCCGCGCCCTGTCCCGGCACGACCGGCTCCCCGGGCCCGTGGCCCCGGGCGTCCGGTGCGGCGCCGGGGGCGCCCCAGCCCGCCGAGCCGTAGGCGTGGTGCGTGCGCTCCAGCAGCGTGTCGCCCACGCGCGTGTGCGCCGTCCCGGCCCCGGGGGCGACCCGGACGCACCCCTCTCCGTCCGGCGTCGTCTCCAGCCGTGCCCCGGGTCCCCCGGACGGAGTCAGCCGCAGCGCCGACTCGCCGATCCGCAGCAGCGCCCCGGCGGAGAACCGCACCGGCTGGTCGCCCACGCGCGCGCCGTCCAGCGCCGTGCCGTTGGTGGAGCCCAGATCGGCGACGGAGACGCGGCCGTCGGCGGCGACCGTGACCGCGCAGTGCAGCCGGGAGACGTCGGGGTCGTCCAGCGGGACGTCGGCGTCGGCGGAGCGGCCGATGGTGACCTGGCCGCCGTGCAGCAGATGGACGCCGCCCGCGTCCGGGCCCGCGACCACGTGCAGCTGGGTCGGGGCGTCGTCGAGCTCGGGGTGCGGTTCCGGCTCGGCGGGAGCCCCGAGGGACAGCACGGCGCCGTCGACCAGCGGGGGCTCGCCGACGGTGGCCCGGCCGGCGTCCAGCCGCTCCGCGCCGGCGTACAGCACGACCGGGGCGCTTCCGGTCTCCCGGCCACCCTCACCGGCGACCGCCGCGGCCAGCCCCGACGCCACCACGGCCAGGGCCGTGCCGGCGGGCGCTGTGACCAGCACGTCGCGGCTCGCCGCGCGGCCCCGCTGCGGGGACGGGGCCAGCGGGTCTACGACGGTCAGCCGGATCTGCATCGCCGTCAGCGGTCCCTTCTGCGCGGGCGCGGAGAACCCCCCACCACACACGAGCACGTCGGCCAGTACGCCAGCATCCTCGCACCTGCCACTGACAACGCACCCCTCGCCCGGCGTCAAGTGATCTTGATTGGTCAGCTCTGCCCTGAAAAGTGCCTGACCGGTAATGCACCGGCGATCACTTGAGATCGGTCACGTCCGAGCCCGGCAACCTGGAGACCGAGGCGAGCGTCTTTCCTTCGAACGTGCACCGGAAGGCTTACGTAGTGCCTTGGGGGGCGGCACTACAGTGGGTCGGAACAGGTAAGCAAGCAGCAGGGAGCGCATGACGTGCGGCCGGTAGGCAGCAAGTACCTGCTCGAGGAGCCGCTCGGACGCGGCGCCACGGGCACCGTCTGGCGAGCCCGCCAGCGCGAGACCGCGGGCGCCGAGGCGGCCGTGCCCGGCCAGCCCGGCGAGACCGTCGCCATCAAGGTCCTCAAGGAGGAGCTGGCGAGCGACCCCGACGTCGTCATGCGGTTCCTCAGGGAGCGGTCCGTCCTGCTCCGGCTCACCCACCCGAACATCGTCCGGGTGCGCGACCTGGTCGTCGAGGGCGATCTGCTCGCCCTCGTCATGGACCTCGTCGAGGGCCCCGACCTGCACCGCTACCTGCGCGAGAACGGCCCCTTCACACCCGTCGCCGCCGCGCTGATGACCGCGCAGATCGCCGACGCGCTCGCCGCCAGCCACGCCGACGGGGTCGTCCACCGGGACCTGAAACCCGCCAATGTGCTGCTCCAGCAGTACGACGGCCAGCTGCACCCCCTGCTGACCGACTTCGGCATCGCACGTCTGGCGGACTCCCCGGGGCTGACCCGCACCCACGAGTTCGTGGGCACGCCCGCGTACGTCGCCCCGGAGAGCGCCGAGGGCCGCCCCCAGACCTCCGCCGTGGACATCTACGGCGCGGGCATCCTGCTGTACGAGCTGGTCACCGGCCGTCCGCCGTTCTCCGGCGGCTCCGCCCTGGAGGTCCTGCACCAGCATCTGAGCGCCGAACCGCGCCGCCCGTCCACGGTCCCCGACCCCCTCTGGACGGTCATAGAGCGCTGCCTGCGCAAGAACCCCGAGGAACGACCCAGCGCCGAGAACCTCGCGCGCGGTCTGCGCGTCGTCGCCGAGGGCATCGGCGTCCACGCGAACAGCGCGCAGATCGCCGCCGCCGAGGGCGTCGGGGCCCTGCTCGCCCCCGACCCGGCGCCGACCGCCGTCCCGGGCGTGCCCGGGGCCGCCGACCCCACCCAGGTGCTGCCAACGGGCTCGGCGCAGGGTGCGTACGACCCGAACGCGGCGACCAGCTACCTGCCCCACACCGGAGGTCCGCCGGGCGCGGCCGACCCCACCGCCGTACTGCCGAACACCGGCGCGGCCGACCCCACCGCCGTACTGCCGAACACCGGCGCCGCGGACCCGACCGCCGTCATGCCGCCGGTGCCGCCCAACCAGCCCGGCGCCGGGCAGCAGGGGCAGCAGCCGCCGGATCAGCCGCACCCCTGGCAGAACCAGATGCGCGCCGCCCGCGACCGCAACGAGCAGACGCAGGTCCAGTACCTCGACCCGGACGAGGACCCGCTGCGCCGCCGCCCGCAGCGCCAGGTGGCCAGGCCGCAGCAGCAGCCGCGCCAGCCGCAGCAGGGCCGCCCGCAGCAGCCGCAGCCGCGCCAGGCCCGGCAGCGCCGGCAGCAGGGGCCGCCGCCCGGGTACGCCCAGCAGCAGCCCCAGCAGTACGCACCGCAGCAGCAGCCGCAGCGGTACGCCCCGCCCGCCCCGGCGGAGCCCCGGCGGCCGGCCCGGGAGCCCCGGGAACCGCGGCAGCGCAGCGCCAACCCGATGAAGATCCCCGGCCTCGGCTGCCTGAAGGGATGCCTGTTCACGATCGTCATCCTGTTCGTCGCGGGCTGGCTGATCTGGGAGCTGAGCCCCCTGCAGGACTGGATCGGGACCGGCCGGAGCTACTGGCAGGAGCTGAGCAACCTGATCGGCACGGCGACGAAGTGGGTCAAGGACCTCGGGAACGCCACCGGCAAGTGAGCGCGGCGACTGATCACGGGGTTGGGGATTTGTCGACATCTGACGGGTGATTTCCGCCTCCGCCGTGAAGGTTGGCTCGTCGGACGCGTAGTTTTAACGACAACACGCGTCTGTAGGAGCAGCCTTGGCACGGAAGATCGGCAGCCGGTACACCGCCCACCAGATCCTGGGGCGGGGCAGCGCCGGCACGGTGTGGCTGGGCGAGGGGCCGGACGGCCCCGTCGCCATCAAGCTGCTGCGCGAGGACCTCGCGTCCGACCAGGAACTCGTCGGACGCTTCGTCCAGGAGCGCACCGCGCTGCTCGGCCTGGAGCACCCGCACGTCGTGTCGGTGCGCGACCTGGTGGTCGACGGCAACGACCTCGCGCTCGTCATGGACCTGGTCCGCGGCACGGACCTGCGCACCCGCCTCGAGCGTGAGCGGCGCCTCGCGCCCGAGGCGGCAGTGGCGATCGTCGCGGACGTCGCCGACGGGCTGGCGGCGGCGCACGCGGCCGGGGTCGTGCACCGGGACGTGAAGCCGGAGAACGTGCTGCTGGACATGCAGGGCCCGCTCGGCCCCGGCGGCGCGCACCCGGCGCTGCTGACGGACTTCGGCGTGGCCAAGCTGATCGACTCGCCCAGGCGGACCCGGGCCACGAAGATCATCGGCACCCCGGACTATCTGGCACCGGAGCTCGTGGAGGGCCTGCCGCCGCGCGCCTCGGTCGACATCTACGCCCTGGCCACGGTGCTGTACGAGCTGCTGGCCGGCTTCACCCCCTTCGGGGGCGGGCACCCCGGGGCCGTGCTGCGGCGGCACGTGACCGAGACGGTCGTACCGCTGCCCGGGATCCCCGAGGAGCTCTGGCAGCTCCTCGTCCAGTGCCTGGCCAAGGCGCCGGCCTCGCGCCTGCGGGCGTCGGAGCTGGCGGCCCGGCTGCGGGAGCAACTGCCGGTGCTGGCCGGAATGCCGCCGCTGGAGGTGGACGAACCGGACGCGGAGACCTCCGAGGAGACCACGGCCGAGGAGCCGGCGTCCCCGGCGTCGCCCGGAGGCGAGCCGGTGCGGCGGCGCGGGGCGGTGTCCCTGGTGCCGGGGGCCAAGCCGGACTCCAACCGGGACACGCACACCTCGATGCGCGTGCCGGGGCCGGACGAGCTGGCCGGAGGCGCGCGAGGCACCGCACGTGCCCCCCGGGCCTCCGGAGCGCCCCGCCCCGGCTCGGCACGGCACCGGGCGGCGGCGCGGCGGCGCAGGATCACTCTCGGGGTGGCCGCGGCGGCGCTCGCGGCGGCGCTCGGGGTCGGCGCGTGGCTGGCGACGTCGGGCGACGACCCGGAGACGTCCCCGCAGAACACGCACACCTCTTCGACGCCATGAGACGAACGAGCCGAGGCGGGGGCCCGGAGGCGGCAGCCCCCGGAGCCCGCCCGCACCGGCCCGGGCGCCCCCTTTCGGCCGGGGACGCCTGAAGGAACCGTTAGTCTGGATGACGTGGCAGTCGTCGATGTATCCGAAGAGCTCAAGTCCCTCTCCTCGACCATGGAGTCGATCGAGGCCGTTCTGGACCTCGACAAGCTGAGGGCAGACGTCGCCGTGCTCGAGGAGCAGGCGGCCGCGCCGTCCCTGTGGGACAACCCGGACGAGGCGCAGAAGATCACCAGCAAGCTCTCCCACCTCCAGGCCGAGGTCAGGAAGGCGGAGGCGCTGCGCGGACGGATCGACGATCTCGCCGTGCTCTTCGAGATGGCCGACGAGGAGGACGACCCGGACACCCGTGCCGAGGCCGAGTCCGAGCTCGCCGCCGTCCGCAAGGCGCTCGACGAGATGGAGGTCCGCACGCTGCTGTCCGGCGAGTACGACGCCCGGGAGGCGCTGGTGAACATCCGCGCCGAGGCCGGTGGCGTCGACGCCGCCGACTTCGCGGAGAAGCTCCAACGCATGTACCTGCGGTGGGCCGAGCAGCACGGCTACAAGACCGAGGTCTACGAGACCTCGTACGCGGAGGAGGCGGGCATCAAGTCCACCACCTTCGCCGTACAGGTCCCCTACGCCTACGGCACCCTCTCCGTCGAGCAGGGCACGCACCGGCTGGTGCGCATCTCGCCCTACGACAACCAGGGGCGCCGCCAGACCTCCTTCGCGGGCGTCGAGGTCCTGCCCGTCGTCGAGCAGTCCGACCACGTCGAGATCGACGAGTCCGAGCTGCGCATCGACGTCTACCGGTCCTCCGGTCCCGGCGGTCAGGGCGTGAACACCACCGACTCCGCCGTCCGCATCACGCACCTGCCCACCGGCATCGTCGTCTCATGCCAGAACGAGCGGTCGCAGATCCAGAACAAGGCCACCGCCATGAACGTCCTCCAGGCCAAGCTGCTCGAGCGGCGCCGGCAGGAGGAGCAGGCCAAGATGGACGCCCTCAAGGGCGACGGCGGCAACTCCTGGGGCAACCAGATGCGGTCGTACGTGCTGCACCCGTACCAGATGGTCAAGGATTTGCGTACGGAGCACGAGGTCGGCAACCCGGAGGCCGTGTTCAACGGCGAGATCGACGGGTTCCTCGAGGCTGGTATTCGCTGGCGCAAGCAGCAAGAGAAGTAACTTTGTCGACTTGGCAACTGCCGCCTTCCGGGCGGCAGTTGCTGTTTTGTCTGGGTTTTACATCACACTCACACGCTGCAACTCCCGGCATACGCACCACGGTCGGACATTGCGCACGCAACGGCCTTGACGTTGCTTTGAAAAATGGAAAAGGTGAGCGTGGCATGCGTATCTCAGGGGCGCATGTGAACCGGGGGACCCACACGGAGAGTTGAACTTCTCCAGCCGCCCCCCGTCGATCACGGCAGACCCCGCGCGCCGCCCCATTGACCGACAGCTACTGGGGGTAGCAACCATATGACGAAGAAGACGCGGATCCGGATCGCGCGGATAGCCGCCGGCGCCGTGATCGCCGCGGGTGCCTCGCTGACCGCCGCGGGTGTCGCCTCCGCCACGGAATCGGACTGCACGCTCGGCATCCTGTGCGCCGACGGACCGGCCCCGGCCCCGGGCGACCCGACGCCCCCGACCGACCCGGGCGACCCGGGCGACCCGACGCCCCCGGCGCCGACCACGATCCCGGGCGACCCGACGCCGCCCGCCGACCCCACGGACCCCACGGACCCGACGGAGATCCCGACCGAGCCCACCGAGGACCCGGCGACGACCCCGCCCCCCGCCACCTCCGCGCCCACGCAGGGCCCCGGTCACCACGGCAACGGCGGCGGCAACGGGAACGGGCACGGCAGCAGCGGCGGCGGCAACAAGACCAACCCCGACGGCGGCTCCAACACCTCCGCCCAGGACGAGGGCACCTCCGCCCTCACCGACACGGGCTCGGACGCCACCCCCGCCGGTACCCAGGCCCAGGGCGGCGGTGACCAGCTCGCCGAGACCGGTGCCGGTCAGACCGCGTTCCTGGTCATCGGCGCCGCCACCATGATCGCCGGCGGCATCGGCTTCCGCGTCCTCCCGCGTCTCGTGGGCGGCCGTGGCGGTGCGGCTGCCTGACGGTAGTCATTCGGGTACCATGCGTGCCCACCGCTTACCGCGAAGGGCCCGGAGCTTGGCGCTCCGGGCCCTTCGGGCGTACTCGCAGTGTCTTTACGCGGTCTGGTGCGCCAGCAGCGCGACCGCGGCGATCAGCATCGCCAGCAGCGCGATCAGCGCCATCGGGTTCAGCCCCGCGAAGAAGTTCTCCTGCTGCAGTCGCTCACGGTTGGCGCGGCACACGGGGCACCGGCCTTCGTTCACGGGCGCCGCGCAGTTCGCGCACACCAACCGGTCGTACGTCATGCGCTCGCCCTCCTTGCACCGGCCATCACTCGTTCAACGCTTCCGGAACCGAGAACGTTCCCCCTCCACTTTGCCAGGTTCCGGCGATTCCCGCGGGGCCGGTGCGAAGATGCGGTGCGTGACCCGGGGAGACGTCACCCGGTACAAAAGCGCACAAGGCCCCCACAAACGCGACCGGCGACTGCGCTTCCATACCCGATTCGCGTATGGTCACGCACATCTACCCCCGGCGACCCGTGGTGCATCCGTGATCCGATTCGACAACGTCTCCAAGGTCTACCCCAAGCAGACCCGCCCCGCACTCAGGGATGTATCCCTGGAAGTGGAGAAGGGCGAGTTCGTGTTCCTGGTGGGGTCCTCCGGCTCCGGAAAGTCCACCTTCCTGCGGCTGGTCCTCCGCGAGGAGCGGTGCAGCCAGGGCCAGGTGCACGTACTGGGCAAGGACCTCGCACGCCTCTCCAACTGGAAGGTGCCGCAGATGCGGCGCCAGCTGGGGACGGTCTTCCAGGACTTCCGGCTCCTGCCCAACAAGACGGTCGCCGAGAACGTGGCCTTCGCGCAGGAGGTCATCGGCAAGTCCCGCGGCGAGATCCGCAAGTCCGTGCCGCAGGTGCTCGACCTGGTCGGGCTCGGCGGCAAGGAGGACCGCATGCCGGGCGAGCTGTCCGGTGGTGAGCAGCAGCGCGTGGCCATCGCCCGGGCCTTCGTCAACCGCCCCAAACTGCTGATCGCCGACGAGCCCACCGGCAACCTCGACCCGCAGACCTCCGTCGGCATCATGAAGCTGCTCGACCGGATCAACCGCACGGGTACGACCGTCGTGATGGCCACGCACGACCAGAACATCGTGGACCAGATGCGCAAGCGCGTCATCGAGCTGGAGAAGGGCCGCCTCGTCCGCGACCAGGCACGCGGCGTCTACGGCTACCAGCACTGACGAACCCCCAGGGGGTCCTGGATCACGGAAAGGCTTGACAAGACGCCATGCGCGCCCAGTTCGTACTCTCGGAGATCGGTGTGGGTCTCCGCCGCAACCTCACCATGACCTTCGCGGTCATCGTCTCCGTCGCCCTGTCCCTGGCCCTGTTCGGTGCTTCGCTGCTGATGAGCGACCAGGTCAGCACGATGAAGGGCTACTGGTACGACAAGGTCAACGTCTCGATCTTCCTCTGCAACAAGAGCGACGCCGAGTCCGATCCCAAATGTGCCAAGGGCGCGGTCACCGACGACCAGAAGAAGCAGATCCTCGCCGACCTGAAGAAGATGGCGGTCGTCGAGAAGGTGACGTACGAGTCGCAGGACGAGGCCTACAAGCACTACAAGGAGCAGTTCGGCGACTCCCCGCTGGCCAGTTCGCTCACCCCGGACCAGATGCAGGAGTCGTACCGGATCAAGCTCAAGGACCCGCAGAAGTACCAGGTCGTCGCGACCGCCTTCGACGGGCGTGACGGCGTGCAGTCGGTACAGGACCAAAAGGGCATCCTGGACAACCTGTTCGGGTTGCTGAACGGTATGAACTGGGCCGCCCGGATGGTGATGGCGCTGATGCTGGTGGTCGCGCTGATGCTGATCGTCAACACCGTGCGCGTCTCGGCGTTCAGCCGTCGGCGGGAGACCGGCATCATGCGGCTGGTCGGTGCCTCCGGCTTCTACATCCAGGCGCCGTTCATCGCCGAGGCCGCGGTCGCCGGCCTGATCGGCGGCACGGTGGCCTGCGCGTTCATGGTCGGCGCGCGGTACTTCATCATCGACCACGGCCTGGCCCTGTCGCAGAAGCTGAACCTGATCAACTTCATCGGCTGGGACGCCGTGTTGACGAAGCTTCCGCTCATCCTGGCCACGAGCCTGCTGATGCCGTCGCTGGCCGCGTTCTTCGCGCTGCGCAAGTATCTGAAGGTGTGACGCACGTCAAGAGGGCCGTACGTTCAACCGAGCGTACGGCCCTTCACGTTGTCCTAGACTCACCCGCATGTCGGGCCGCGACCTGTTCTGCCAGCCCCGCCGTTTCGGCCGCGGGGCCGCCCTGACATTGGTCTTCGCGGGCGTGCTGGTCGCCGGAGCCGCCACCGGCTCCCTCCCGGACGGCGACCACCCGGACACCTCCGGCCGCAAGGCCGCGCAGGCGGCCGCCCGCACCGGCACCCGGCACGACGACGTCGAGAAGGCCGCCGCCGACGCCATGGCCGACGGCAAGTCCCCCATGGAGGCCGCCGAGCGGGCCGTCAGCCGCAGCGGCGACCGCTGGGGCGCGGTGTACTCCGAGGGCGAGTACCAGGAGTTCCAGGAGGCACTCGACGGCGAGTACACCGGCGTCGGCCTGTGGGCGCGGCGCGAGCGGAACGGGCGGATCGAGGTGACCCGGGTGCAGTCCCGGTCGCCCGCGGCCGCCGCTGGGATCCGCAAGGGCGACCGGCTGCGCAGCGTCGACGGCCACAGGGTCGACGGGCGCCCCATCACCGAGGTGGTCGCCTTACTGCGCGGTGACGCCCAGGACGCCCCGGCCGGCACCACTGTCCGCCTCGGCCTAGAGCGCGGCACGCGCGCGTGGAGCGAGACACTGCGCCGGGCCCGCCTGTCCACCGACTCCGTCACCGTCCGCAGGCTCCCCGACGGGGTGACCGTCATCAGGATCGCCGCCTTCACCAAGGGCTCCGGCGACGACGTCCGCGCCGCCGTGCGGCAGGTCCCGGCCGACGGCGGCATCGTCCTCGACCTGCGCGGCAACTCCGGCGGCCTGGTCAGCGAGGCCACCACCGCCGCCTCCGCCTTCCTCGACGGCGGCCTGGTCGCCACCTACGACGTCGACGGCAAGCAGCGCGCCCTGCACGCCGAGTCCGGCGGCGACACCGCCCGGCCCCTGGTCACGCTGGTGGACGGCGGCACGATGAGCGCGGCCGAGATGCTCACCGGCGCCCTCCAGGACCGGGGGCGCGCGGTCGTCATCGGCTCCCGCACCTTCGGCAAGGGCTCCGTGCAGATGCCGAGCAAGCTGCCCGACGGCTCCGTCGCCGAGCTGACCGTCGGCCACTACCGCACCCCTGCCGGCCGCGCCGTCGACGGCCGGGGCATCACGCCCGACCTGGAGGCCGGGCAGGACGCGCTGCAGCGGGCGGAGACGGTGCTCAGCGGCCTGGGCGACCCGTCGTAAACGGCTTTCCCGGGCCCCCCTCCGTAGTGCGAAAATGGACGGCACTATGAGCAAGGGAATGTACGTACCGAAGGAGTCCCAGCCCAAGCAGGGCGGAGGGGCCGCGAAGGCGGCCAAGGACGGCAAGCGCAAGATCGTGGCGCAGAACAAGAAGGCACGGCACGACTACGCGATCATCGACACCTACGAGGCCGGGCTCGTCCTCACCGGCACCGAGGTGAAGTCGCTGCGCCAGGGGCGCGCCTCGCTGACCGACGGCTTCGTCCAGATCGACGGGAACGAGGCGTGGCTGCACAATGCCCACATCCCCGAGTACAGCCAGGGCACCTGGACCAACCACTCCGTGCGCCGCAAGCGCAAGCTGCTCCTGCACCGCGAGGAGATCGACAAGCTGGAGTCGAAGTCCCAGGAGACGGGTCACACGATCGTGCCCCTCGCCCTGTACTTCAAGGACGGCCGCGCGAAGGCGGAGATCGCCCTCGCGCGAGGCAAGAAGGAGTACGACAAGCGGCAGACCCTGCGCGAGAAGCAGGACCGGCGGGAGTCGGACCGGGCGATCGCGGCGGCGAGGCGCAAGCAGCGCGGCTAGTACCGCCCGGTCGCCCGGCCGGGGGAATACGCTGGCACCGACCCGCGTTGGTCACGTACGATGGCATCTGCACCGCACAGCAGGTGCGTGAGCCTCTCCGCTCCGGCGGGGAGGGTTGAAAAAACAACATGGGGATGATCGGTTTCGACAGCGGCTGTCGAAGCAGGGGAAGCGTGTCGAGGAAGCGGCAATGATCTCGTAAACCATATGTCGCAAAAAATAATCGCCAACACCAAGCGCGATTCCTCCTCGTTCGCCCTCGCTGCCTAATTAGCAGCTAGCGAACTCTCATAGGAGTGTCAGCCCGGGGCTGTTCCCGACCCGGATCCTGGCATCAGCTAGGGGACTAAACCTTGATCCCGGTCACGGGGTGAAGAGGGAAACCAAACAGTGACTGAGCCCGTCGGAGACTTGTCCGCGTGATCTCCGGGGCCGAGAAAATCGAAGCGGACTGCACACGGAGAAGCCCTGATTCCGCACCGTTGGACGCGGGTTCGATTCCCGCCATCTCCACTCATCCCATGTGGCCGAGGCCCTGTCGCTCGCGAGCGGCGGGGCCTTTGTCGTGCCCCGCGTTCCTGCGCGGCCCGGCCGCCCCGGCGAGTGGTGGGCCGTCGACCGGACCCGTCGTGGTCGTACTGGCGCCCGCCGGCCGTCGACACCGTCCGGGACGGGATCCTGGCGGAGATCCGGGCGTCCACCGGAGAACTACCCGGCCTGGCGCCGGCGCTCGAGGAGATCGCCGCCCGGGTCGACCTCGATCTCGGCTTCCGGCTCTACCTCAGGGCGCTCAAGACGGCGGCGGTGCCGGTCCCGGAGGAGCGCTGCATCCAGTTCGGCGACCTCAGTGCACCGTTCGGATATCCCTTCAGTGTCGTCTACGAGGGTCTCACCGTCGTATGGCGGCCCCTGGAGGTCGCTCGGCGTTGCTTCGACGAGGACTTCGGGTTGTCCGAACTGGCCAGGGAGTGCAACCCGGGGTGGGAGCTGTATGTTCCTGCGCCTGAACTCCTCCACCGGGCCGTCGTCGCCGACGGCTATCACATCCCCGGCGTCCAGGCGCTCGTACTGTGGGAGGACGCCGTCCGGCTGCTCGAGTCCCCGTTGTCCGGCGACACTCTCACCATGCTCTGGACCGCCGCGTCGGACACGCACCCCGAGAGCTTCGGAACCGACGGACCGGGCTGGCTGCGCCGGATCGCCGAGGCGTGCCGGCATCGGCTCACCGAGGTCGCCCCCGAGCACACCCCCGTGCTGCCCCCGGTGCGGGCCGACCTCGCGGACGCTGTCCTGCACGAAGTCCGGGAAGCCGCACCCCAGCTGAAACCCGAGCACGCGACCGCGTTGGAGCAGGTCGTCGTCAAGGTCGACCCCGACCTCGGATTCCGGCTGCTGCTGAGAATCCTGCAGGCGGTGTGGGGGGAACTCACCAAGCGGCAGTACACCCGCTGTCTGGCCCTCGGTGAACGCTTCGGCTACGGCGAGGATCACGTGCCCTACACGATCGAGTACCTCGCCCAGGACGAGTGACCCCGCGGCACACGCACCGCCGTACGGGCCTGACCGAACGGAGTGCGGTGAACGCATACGGTCACGGCGCGCGTGCATATGCCGCTAACCTTGCCCCGTGACGCACCCGACGGGTGCGTCCTCCCTTCACACCGGGTCCCGTCCCCTCGGGGCCCGGCCCGACGAGAGCGGTCCCGGGACCCTGTGAGGCCGCCTCACGTCGAAGGGAGGACGCCTCCAGATGGGGTGTCACCGTGAGCAAGAGCCGACTCTCGTCATGCGGCTGGTCCGGCGCCTGCCGGAGCGGGCGGCAAGGCACGTGAGGAGGTGGCTGCTCTGGTGGCTCAGCAGGTAGTCGGATGTCCCCATACAGGGTGGGGGCATCCGACCAGCTCCGGCTGAGCTTGGGCCTCCGCGCGGATAACCGGTCCGGTGCGGGGGCCCTCCTTGCGTCCCAGTACAGCACACCGGGCGCCCCGATGGCAGCACACACCGACGGCTCATCACGCGAGCGCCCGCGGCGCCGTGCTGGCCCGTTCCGTCATCCGGGGCGGCAGCAGCGTCGCCCCGGGTACGTCCGACCCGCCCAGCTTGGCGATGAGCAACTCCACCGCCTTTTCACCCAGTTCGGTGGACGGCAGGGCCGCCGAGGCGACGGGGCAAGGAGGGGGGGCGGCAAGTCGTCGGGGCAGATCACGGGGATCGACAGGTCGGTCGGCCCTCGCTCGCAGTCGCCGTACAGCTCCGCGTGCTGTTTGGAGTGCCCTGCCGGTGGGACTGGCTATGGGACTCACGCACTGATGCACCGGTGGGGGATGCCGCGCTTCCCTGCCGGGCTCTGCAGGGCGGACACCCGGAGTCCTGCCTCCGCGCGACGCAGTCGATTCCTTGCGTGTGGTCCTTGCTGCTCTGGGCTTACTACTTGCCGTAGCCGCGAGGAGACGCACCGGGGACCCAGCGCTTCGCCGACGGGCAGGGGCTTGCCGAGGCAGGTGGCCAGGGTTGGCGTCTCGCCTCAGCCGCAGATCACGGCACGGCGTGTACGTCGAGTTCGGCCCAGATGCCTTTCCCGGAGCGGCGGAGCTCGATGCCCCAGCGGTCGGCGAGGAAGGCCACCACGGTCAGGCCGCGCCCCGATTCCGCACCGTCGGCAGCCTTGCCCGGGTGGGGCTTGTCACGGGAGCCGCCGAACACCCACAGGCGGACCGTGTGGGGGCAGAGGCGTTCGATGGTCAGCCGGTAGTGGCCGGGGCCCTCGGGACTGGAGCGGCGCGTGTGTCTGACGGCGTTGGTGGCCAACTCCGAAGCGATCAGTTCGGCATCACCGACGAGGGCGTCCAGACCCCAGCACGTCAGAGTGTTGCGGATGCTGAGTCGGGCCGACGCCACCGACTCCGCGGTGCACGGGAGCGTCTGGGTATATGCGGGGACGCCGCGGGTGGATGGGGTGAGCGGTGGTGCTGTTCTCGTCCTGGTCGTCGCCGTCATCTCGTCGTTCACCTCGTCGGCAGGGACGCTGCCCACACCCGTCGGCAGACAGACGCGGACAGCAGGGGCACATGAGCCGTGTGGGCGAGGGCGAGCTTGGCCGGACCCGAACGGCTGACACATAGCCAACTCGGGTAAGGGCCCGAAGAGTAGGGAGCACACTGGGCCAAGGGTTGAACTGGTTGAACGCTTAGGGGCTGACTCGGATGGCAGCAGCACGCTCACGCACACCGAACGAACCCCTGGCGCGGCTGATGGCCGAGGCCGGGGTGGGAAACGCACAGCTCGCGCGCAAGGTGAATGCGGTGGGCAGGGAGCTGGGCGTCCCCCTGCGCTATGACAAGTCATCGGTCTCGCACTGGCTTGCGGGGAGCACACCGAAGCCGGAGGCGCGCCCAGCGATCACAGAAGCTCTCTCCCGGCTCCTCAAGCGCCCCGTGACGTCGGTGGAACTCGGGTGGTCGGCGGTGGCTGCCGAGGAGCCGGACGACATGGTGGAAGGAGTGATCGACCTGGGCCGTGCGGACATGGACCCGTCGAGGCGGAGTGTCCTGGCGGGCGGGTTGTACTCCTTGGCGCTGCTGGTGCCCGACTTCAATGATCTGACCGGTGCGCCGAGGCAGAGGACGGACGCGGGCCGCACCCTGCACATCGGGGCGTCGGACGTGGAGACGGTCCGCACCATGACGGACAAGATCGCCGACATCCTGGACACCGTCGGCGCCGGGCACGCACGGCCCATGGCGGCGGCGTTCCTGGTCAACACCGCAGGCCCCTACCTGCGGGCATCCGGGCGTGAACGGGTCCAGATGGACATGCGGGCCGCCGTGGCAGACCTCGTCTACCTGACCGGGTGGATGGCAATGTACGAGGAGAAGCAGGGTCTCGGGCAGCGCTACTACCTGAAGGCACTGGACCTGGCCGGGGCGGCGGAGGACCACGTCACCTACTGCCGCACCCTGCGCGGTATGAGCCTTCAGGCGTCCCACCTCGGGCACGGGAAGAAGGCGCTGGAACTGGCGGACGCGGCAGCGGAGGCAGCCCCTTCCGCGGGCCCGCGTCTGGTGGCGTTCCTGCGAGGGCAACAGGCGGCATCGGCGGCCCTGACCGGTGACCGGCACACCGCGCTCACCCGGCTCCGGGAAACGGAAACGGCGCTGGCTCAGGCGGACAGCCGCCGGGATGCGGTGGGCGGATACGACGAAGCCGCCTTCCACTTCCACGTGGCGGGGGTGCGCTGGCACCTTGGCGACCAGGAAGGCTCCATCCGGGCCCTGCGCCAGTCCAACCGGGCGCGCTCCCCCCAGGAGCGGCAGGGCCGTCTGCACTGCCTCGGTGTGATCGCCGAACGACAGTTCCGCATGCGGCACGTCGAGGCATCCTGCGAGACATGGGGCGCCTTCCTCGACGAGCACATGACCATCAGTTCCGCCCGAGGAGACGAACACCTGAAAACGCTGCTCAAGGCCGTGCCCACCTACCGGGGTGTACGGGCGGTACAGGAGCTGGAGGAACGCGCCCGGCACGTCGCCACCCTCAAGGCTGCGTGAGCGCCCCTGGGTTTCGGACGCTGCGTTGGGGCCATCGTCTGCGCCAACCGTTGACGCCCCGACTTGAAGCTCGGAGCTCGAAGTCCCCGCTTCGGGATGCCCGCTGACGCCGAAGTTGTATTCCGTGCGCAGCCTTCCACGAAACCTGAGCCCCGGGCTTCGGGCCGCGAGGTCCGAGCGCCTTTTCCAAGGAACGGGTAGGTGGGTATCTCCCCACCCACCCGCCATGATGACATTTCGTGATCGGGTTGCGACGCAACGTCGCGACCCTCTAGCGTTCGCGGCAACAAACAACCCCGGCCGGGTGCTACCAACACCCGCCGGGGTCTCACCCCAAGATCCGCTCAGGACGGTCTCGTGGCTTACCAAAACTCTAGCGCCGCCGCGCCCGCGCTCGCAGTGCATCCCATGGCCAATCCCGGCTACGGCAAGCGCTCCGCCCCGGACCAGTCGCCGCCCCGGCCCGATGACTTCGCCCACCTCCCCGCCCGCGAGGCGTACCTGGCGAGCTTCATCGACCAGCTCTGCGAGAACGCGGCGATGGATGCCAAGACCATCGCCAAGGCACAGGCCCTGTACGGACAGCAGGCCGTTCGCTCCGCGCTCAAGGAGCTCAGCCGGGCCGGACATCTGCGTCGTGTACGGCGACGGGTCGTACCGAGCCAGGAGTCCGCCACCGGTACCCGGTGGGTCTTCAGCACGTACTGGTCCCGTACCGCACGTGCCAACGAGTGGTGGTCCCGGTTCCTCGACGGTGACGCGAGCGGTGGGACGCCCGAGGTGGCGCCCGCCCAATCGTCATGCGCCTCCGGAGCCGACACCACCCGCACCGGTGCGGCATCGCAGGCCGAACAGCCGACCCCGTCAGGTGAGGCCCACACGTCCATCGCCTACACCACCCTTGCGCGGCTTGGCCTGCGCGATCCGCGCCTGGCCCTCTCCTCCGCCGACTGCGCCGCGTTGGAACAGTTGGTCGTCGACTGGTTCGCTCGCGGGGTGACCCCCGAGCACCTGACGCAGACTCTCGTCGCCGGCCTTCCCGGACAGATTCATTCGCCGGGGGGAATCGTCCGGCGCAGGCTCGTCGACAAGATGCCTCCTGAAGTCCCCACCACCGAATCCCGCGCGCCTCGCTCTCTCATGGAGTGCACCGGCTGCGGCGTGCCTGGCCGTCCGGAAGCCCTGCCAGGGGGCCTCTGTCGACCCTGCCATGTCGGGGACGGGGGTGCGCCCCTGGGACCACCCCGGACGGAGCCCGTGGACGTACGTGCTCGGGCAGCCCAAGTGCGGGCCTCCATCAGTGCGCCGCAGCCGGTCTGAAGTCGCCGTCTGCATCCGCTGGGGCGGACGCCGCCTCACCACCGTTGGCTGAGGAGTCGCACTGTGGCCCAGGCTGATTCTGGAACGTCCTGATCGAGCTGGGGCCTCACCCTCGACCACCTGCCATAGTGAGCGTATGCGCTTGATCAAATATGGCCATGCCTGTGTGCGTCTGGAGGATGACGACCGGGTGCTGGTGATTGACCCGGGGACGTTCTCCGAGGCCGAAGCCCTCGACGGGGTCGACGAGGTGCTGGTGACGCACGAGCACCCTGACCACCTCGACGTCGGCAAGCTCGTCGCGGCAAGTCAGCGCAACTCCGCGTTCCGGGTGCACCTGCCGTCGGCAGCGATCGAATCGGCCCCCGAGCTGGGCGGCGCGGCGGTCGCCGTCGAGACGGGGCAGCGGTTCACGGCAGCCGGGTTCGCCGTCGACGTCGTGGGCGGGGAACACGCCGAGATCTACGACGGCCTGCCCGGCTGCGCCAACGTCGGCTTCGTCGTCGACGGCACGGTCTACCACCCGGGCGACTCGCTGTTCGTCCCGTCGTCGCCGGTGGAGACGCTGCTCGTGCCGGCCGCCGCGCCCTGGCTCAAGCTCGCCGAGGCGCTGGACTTCGTGCGGGCGGTGCGGCCGAAGAGGGCGTTCCCGATCCACGACGCCACGCTTAATGACCTGGGACAGCAGTACTTTGACGACTGGTTGGACTACAAGGGCGGTACCGAGTACGCGCGTATCCCGGTCGGGGAAGCCATGACAGTCCGCTAGGAGCAGCACGTGAGGAGGTGGCTGCTCTGGTGGCTCAGCAGGTAGTCGGATGTCCCCATACAGGGTGGGGGCATCCGACCAGCTCCGGCTGAGCTTGGGCCTCCGCGTGGAACCGGTCCGATGCGGGGGCCCTCCTTGCGTCCCAGTACAGCACACCGGGCGCCCCGCTGGCAGTACGCACCGGCGACTCCTCACGCCAGCGCCCGCGGCGCCGTGCTCGCCCGTTCCGTCATCCGGGGCGGCAGCAGCGTCGCCCCGGGTACTTCCGTGCCGCCCAGCTTGGCCATCAGCAACTCCACCGCACGTTCACCCAGTTCGGTGGACGGCAGGGTCACCGAGGTGACGGGGACGCGGAGGGAGGCGGCGAGTTCGTCGGGGCAGATGGCGGTGATCGACAGGTCGGCGGGGACGCGCAGGCCGAGTTGTTCGAAGGCGTCGATCAGCGGTTCGAGGACGGCCTCGTTGTGGACGACGACCCCGGTCAGCGCGGGGTGTTCGCGCAGCAGTTGCTCGGCGACCCGGCGGGCGGCGTCGGGCTGGGCGTCGCAGGGGTGGACGGAGGAGGCGAGCCCGCCCCGGGCGGCGGCGGCCGTGAAGCCCTGGACGACCCGCTGGGCGAACGCCGTCCGACGTACGTACACCTCCGGCGGTGAGCCGATCAGCGCCACCACGCGGTGGCCGAGCCCCGCGAGCCGCTCCACGCACAGTTCCCCGGCCGCCTTGAAGTCCAGGTCGACGCACGTCAGCCCGTCCGCGTCCTGCGGGAACCCGATCAGCACGGACGGCAGGTCCAGCGACCGCAGCAGCGACAGCCGGGGGTCGTGCAGCCCGACGTCCATCACGATCAGCGCGTCGACCAGGGCCGTGTCCGCGACCCTGCGCAGTCCGTCCTCGCCCTCCTCCTGGGTGAGGAGGAGGACGTCGTGGTCGTGTCTGCGCGCGGTGGTGACCACGGACACCGCGAACTGCATGGCGACCGGGACGTGGATGCCGGTCCGTAAGGGGACGACCAGCGCCAGCACGTTCGACCGGCTGCTGGCCAGGGCCCGGGCACCCGCGTGCGGCCGGTAGCCGAGTTCCCGGATGGAGGCCTCGATACGCAGCCGGGTCTCCTCCGAGATCGGGCGCTTGCCGCTCAGCGCGTAGGAGACGGTGCTCGGGGAGACCCCGGCGTGCCGCGCCACATCGGTGATCTTGACCATCAGTCCAGCTCCAGGGTGAGAAAGCCGGTGCCCGCCGCCGCCCGTGCCGTCCGCTCCCCGCAGCGAAGCGCCCAGGGTGCCGACGGGTCACTGGACGAGGCCCGCAGCGTGTCCCCCTCCCGTACGACGGTGAAGGTGACGCCCCCCACCGGCACCGTCACCTGCGCGCCCCGCCGCAGCCCGAACGCCCGCAGGGTCACCCCGTCCGGGTAGGGATAGTCGGGCCGGTCGTCCACCGCCCCCACCGGGATCACCGCCCCCGGCCGGACCAGCAGCGGCACGCTGGAGAACCCGTGCCGTTCGCGCACCCAGCGCGGCCCGGTCACCGTCCGCCCGCTCAGGTAGTGCGTCCAGGTGCCCTCGGGCACGTAGTAGGTGACGTCCCCCTCGTCGCTGAACACCGGCGCGACCAACAGGTCCGGCCCGAGCATGTACTGCCGTTCCAGATGCGCGCACCCGGGGTCGTCCGGGAACTCCAGCACCATCGCCCGCATCAGCGGCACGCCCTCGGCATGCGCGGCGCGGGCGGCCTCGTACAGGTAGGGCATCAGGCTCAGCTTCAGCCGGGTGAAGAGGCGCAGCACGTCGACGGACTCCTCGTCGAACAGCCACGGCACCCGGTACGAGGAGGAGCCGTGCAGGCGGCTGTGCGAGGAGAGGAGTCCGAACGCCAGCCAGCGTTTGAAGAGGGCGGGCGTCGGGGTGCCCTCGAAGCCGCCGATGTCGTGGCTCCAGTAGCCGAACCCGGACAGGCCGAGGGACAGCCCGCCGCGCAGCGACTCGGCCATCGACTCGTACGTGGCCTCGCAGTCCCCGCCCCAGTGCACGGGGAACCGCTGGCTGCCGGCCGTCGCCGAGCGGGCGAAGACGACCGCCTCGCCCTCGCCCCGGTGTTTGCGCAGCACCTCGAAAACCGTGCGGTTGTACAAATACGAGTAGTAGTTGTGCATCCGCTCCGGATCGGAACCGTCCGACCAGGCCACGTCGACGGGGACGCGCTCGCCGAAGTCGGTCTTGAAGCAGTCGACGCCCTGCGCGAGCACCGCCTCCAGCTTCGCCGCGTACCAGTCGCGGGCGGCCGGGCTGGTGAAGTCGACCAGCGCCATGCCCGGCTGCCACAGGTCCCACTGCCACACGCTGCCGTCCGGCCGCCGCAGCAGGTGCCCGAGCGCCTTGCCCTCGGCGAACAGCGGGGAGCGCTGGGCGATGTAGGGGTTGATCCAGACGGAGACCCGCAGTCCCTTGTCCTTCAGGCGGGCCAGCATCCCCACGGGGTCGGGGAACACGCGCGGGTCCCACTGGAAGTCGCACCAGTTGAACTCGCGCATCCAGAAGCAGTCGAAGTGGAAGACGGACAAGGGGAGTTCGCGCTCCCGCATGCCGTCGATGAACGAGGTGACCGTCTCCTCGTCGTACGACGTCGTGAAGGACGTCGACAGCCACAGGCCGAACGACCACGCGGGCGGGAGGGCCGGGCGGCCCGTGAGGGCGGTGTACTTGCGCAGGATGTCCTTCGGGGTGGGGCCGTGGATCACGTAGTACGTCAACTGCTGTGACTCGACGCTGAACTGGACCCGGGACACCGCCTCCGAGCCGACCTCGAAGGACACCTTGCCGGGGTGGTCGACGAAGACTCCGTAGCCGGCGTCCGTGAGGTAGAACGGGACGTTCTTGTAGGCCTGTTCGGTGGCCGTGCCCCCGTCGGCGTTCCAGATGTCGACGACCTGCCCGTTCTTCACCAGCGGCCCGAACCGCTCCCCGAGGCCGTACACGCTGGTCCCGACGCCGAGGCCGAGCTGCTCCCGCAGGTAGTGGGCGCCGGACGCGTCCCGCATGATGCCCATGCCCTTGGGGCCACTGGAGGTCAGCAGGCGGCCGTGGGCGAGGAAGTCGACGTGCCACGGGCCGGTCCGGGCCACCCGGACCGACAGCGCGCCGGAGGTGAGGGTGGCGTGCTCGTCGTCGTACTCGGTGTGGGCGGCGGTCTCCGCCCCGGTGAGCTCGAACTCGGGCCCGCGCGGCTGCTCCCCCTGGAAGTGGGTGAGGGTCACCCCGATGACGTTGGGCATCGGGGTGTGCGCGGTGATCGTCACGACCGGTCCTTTCAGCAGGTCGCCGCGGTGGCGGATGGGCTGGGTCGGCGCGTGGATCTCCAGCGCGCCGTCCGGAGCGGTGACGTCGAGGACCTGGACCGGGTGGGCCGCGGTGACGCCCTCGCGCAGCAGCCAGTAGCCGTCGGTGAACTTCACACGCGCACCCCTTTACTTGACCGCGCCCACGGCGATGCCGCGGGTGAGCGTCCGCTGGAAGACGAGGAAGAAGACGATCGCGGGCAGCACGCCCAGCAGGGCGGCGGCATTGGTCATCGTGGCGTCCATCAGACGCTGGCCCTGCAGGACTCCGAGCGCCACCGACACGGTCTGGTTGTCGTTGGAGATCAGCATCACCAGGGGCAACAGGAACTCGTTCCAGGTCCAGATGAAGAAGAAGACCAGCAGCACCCCGAGGGTGGGGCGGCTGACCGGGACCACGATCCGCCACAGCACCTGCCACTTGTTCGCACCGTCGATCCGGGCGGCCTCGATGATCTCGCGCGGGAACTGCCCGAGGACCGACGAGAGCAGATACGTGCCGAAGGCCGCCTGTATCACCGTGAACACGATGATCACGCTGAGCCGGGTGTCGTACAGGCCCACCTGCTTGCTCAGGTAGTACACCGGGTAGACCAGCGCCTCCTGCGGCAGCATGTTGGCCAGCACGAAGAAGGCCAGCACCCAGGCGCGGCCCCGGATCCGGCCGATGCCGATCGCGTACGCGTTCAGCACCGACAGCACCGCGGCGAGCACCGCCACCGAGCCGCTGATCAGCACCGAGTTGACCAGTTTCTGGCCGTAGTCGACCCGCTGCCAGAAGTCCTTCAGGCCGTCCAGATAGAGGCCGTCGGGCAGGCTGAGCGGGCCGTGCGCGGAGTACTCGGCCGGCGACTTGACCGCGTTGACGGCCACGATCACGAACGGCACCACCATGAACAGGGCGGCGATGCTCAGGGCCACCAGTACCGGGTAGCGGCGCAGGGCGGCGGTCATGCGCGGGCCCCTTCCTCGGCGGTCATAAGCGAACCCCCTCCTCGGCGTCCTCGGCGCGGGTCTGGAGTTTCAGGCCGATCAGGGAGAGCGCCAGGATGATCACGGTGAGGATCGTGGAGATCGCGGCGCCGTAGCCGACCTGGGTCTTCTCGAAGAAGGTGGAGAAGGAGAAGTACGACGGCACGTCCGTCGCCCCGCCCGGGCCGCCTTTGGTCAGCACGTACACCGCGCCGAACACCTTGAGCGCGGCGATCGTGCACCAGGTCAGCACCACGTAGATCTCCGGGCGGATCTGCGGCAGCGTGATGTGCCGGAAGCGGCGCCACCAGCCGGCCCCGTCCAGTTCGGCCGCCTCGTGCAACTGCGGGTCGACGCGCTGCAGGCCCGCCATGAAGACGACCAGCGGGAACCCGAGCTGCACCCACACCATCACGCCCATCACGCTGTACAGCGCGATGTCCGGATCGCCGAGCCAGTCCTGCCGCCAACTGCCGAGCCCCACGGCCTTCAGCAGTTCGTTGAGGGAGCCGTTGTCGGGGGCGAGGATCCAGCTCCAGACGATCCCGGCGACCGCGATCGGCAGCACCTGCGGGAGGTAGAAGCAGGCGCGCAGGACCGCGACCACCTTGCTGCCGAAGTGCTTGCCGATGTAGTCGAACAGCGCGGCGGCCAGGACCAGGCCGATCGCCGTCGGTACGGCCGCCATGGCCACGACCATGAACAGGCTGTGCCGGAAGGACGCCCAGAACTCCGAGTCGTCCATCAGCTCCCGGTAGTTGGCGAGCCCGGACCACTTCGGGCTGCCGACGCCCTGCCATTCGGTGAAGCTCACGCCCGTGTTCATCAGGAACGGGACGACGACGACCGCCAGGAAGGCGAGGATCCCGGGGAGCAGGAAGAGGGCGTACGAGTCGCGGGTACGGGGGCGGCGCGAGCCGGCGTGGACGTGCTTGCCGACGGCCCGCGTGTCCCGTTCGACGGTGACCGTCATTGCTTCGGGGCGCCCTTGTCGTACGCCTGCTGTAGGGCGCTGAGGTAGCCGTCCGGCTTCTCGTTGCCCGTCATCAGCTTCTGCGTCTCGGAGACGAGGACGTCGTAGAAGCCGTTCACCGGCCAGTCCGGGTAGAAAGCCAGGCCGTCCCGCCGGCTCAGCGTGTTGAAGTCGGTGATGAGCTGCTTCGACTTCGGGTCCGTGATGGCGGAGGCGTCGGCCGAAACCGGGATACCGCCCTTGTTGCCGAGCAGGTTCTGGATCTTCTTCGACATGGTGATGTCGATGAAGTCGTAGGCGAGGTCCTTGTTCCCCGCGTTCTTGGGGACCACCCAGAGGTTGCCGCCGGAGCCCAGGGTCAGGTTCGAGCCGGGCCACAGCGTGGTGTCCCAGTCGAACTTGGCCTCCGACTGGAAACGGCCGTACCACCAGCTGCCGGAGAACAGGATCGGCGCCTTGCCCTGGATCCAGGACACGCCCGCGTCCTCGGCCTTGGTGCTGGTGGACTTCTCGCTGATGTACCCCTTCTTCACCCAGTCGGCGAAGGTCTGCGCGGCGTAGGTCCAGGCCGCGTCGTGGAAGTCGGTCTTCCCCTTGTACAGCTCGTACTTGTCGACCCACGAGCGGTCGGCCTTGGACAGGGCGAGCTGGTAGAGGTACTGCTGGGCGATGTACTCGGCGCCGCCGTTGGCGAGCGGGGTGACGCCCTTCTCGGCGAAGGCGGCCATGGCGGCGGTGAGCTGGTCGAAGGTCTTCGGCTCGGTGATCCCGTACTTCTTGAAGAGATCCTTGTTGTAGTAGACCATCGTGTACTCGGCGTAGTTGGGCACCCCGTACCACTTGCCGGAGCCCATCACGCCGTCCGAGTCGTACATGCTGGTCGTGCGCACACCGGCGCTGAGCTTCTTGTCCCAGCCGCGCTTCGAGGCCTCGGCGGTCAGGTCGGTCAGCAGGCCCTGCTTGGACAACTGGCCCGCGGTCGCGTTGCCCTTGTTGTACTCCATGATGTCCGGCGCGTCCGAGGAGTTCAGGACCATGGGCGCCGTCTTCTGGATCTGCTCGAAGCCCTTCTCCTCGAACTTCACCTTCACGCCCGGGTGCTTGGCCTCGAACTCCTTGATGGCCTCGTTCCAGGCCGCGCCCATCGCGCTGTCGGGCGACTCGTAGTGCCACAGCCGGAGGGTCTTGCTGTCGGACCCACCGCTGTCCGAGTCGCCGCAGGAGGCCAGGAGCAGCGATCCGGACAGGATCACCGCCGCGACCGCCCATCGCCTTCGTGCCGTCAACATCCAGTGCCTCCAGGGGAGTCGGAGTCGGATGGTTCTCGGGGTGCCACGCAGCGCTCGTCGACGCGATTCGATACGTGGCGTCGAAGCGCTTCGACGGAGGAAGGTATGTTGCGGGTGGGAGAGCGTCAATGACTCCGGTCAGAATTGCTGCAAGCGGTTCGACGGAGCGAACGCAGGGCGTTCCCCGCCGTGTTGCTCAGCAGGGCCGTCAGGGCCGCCGCGACCGGCACCGCGAAGCCGGCCGCCGGTGCGGTGTGCTCCGCCGCCCAGCCCCCGGCCGCCGAGCCGCAGGCGATGCCCATGAGCAGGGCGGTGACGACCAGGCTCATCCCCTCGTTCAGGCGGTCCGCGGGGGTACGGTCCTGGACCAGCGTCATCGCGGTCACCATCGTCGGTGCGGTCGCCATGCCCGCCCCGAGCAGGGCCACGGCCAGCGCGGGAAGCGTGCCCGCGGTGCGGGCGGCGAGCAGCGGCAGGGCCATCAGCGCGGCCATGGCCACCAGACACCACGGCAGCCTGCGCTCCGCGGGCCCGGCCGGCTTCCGCGCCCCGTACAGCAGGCCCGCCGTGCAGGAGCCCGCCGCCTGCAGCGCGAGGACGATCCCGGCCGCCGAGCGGTGCCCCTGCGCGTCGGCGTACGCGATGGTGACGACCTCCATCGACCCGAACACCGCGCCGGTCGCGACGAAGCACGCCAGCAGCGGCGGTATGCCGGGGGTGCGCAGCGGTGACGCGGCCCGGGTACGTCCCCGGGGCGGCGGCTCGGTGGACCGCTGCGCGGCGAACAGCAGCACCCCGGCCAGCAGCAGCACCCCGCCCACGAGCGTGCCCGCCTCCGGGAAGAACGTGCCGGTCAGGAAGGACGCCAGGACCGGGCCCAGCATGAAGCACAGCTCGTCGGCGGCCTGCTCGAAGGAGTTCGCGGTGTGCAGGGCCTCGGGGTCGTCCCGCAGCAGGTGGGCCCAGCGGGCCCGGGACATGCCGCCGATGTTCGGGACGGTGGCGGTGGCGGTGTACGCGGCGAACAGGGTCCAGTCCGGGGCGCCCAGGCGCACGCACAGCAGCAGGGCGAGAGCGCCCAGTACGGCGGTGACCGTGGCCGGCACGGCGACCCGGGCCTGACCGTGCCGGTCGACGAGCCGGGCGATCCAGGGACCCGCCACCGCCGTCGCCGCGAGACCGGTCGCGGTCACGGCACCGGCGAGCGCGTACGAGCCCCGCGACCCCGCGATCATGACGACCGCGCTCACCCCGAACATGCCCATCGGCAGACGGGCGACCAGGTTGCCGGCGGTAAAGGCACGGGTGCCGGGGTGGCCGAACAGACGGCGGTACGTGCCGGGGGAGAGGGGAGGCATGACCTCACCGTCGCCCGAGGCGGATCACGGGGTCCAACACCTGATCCGTACCGATTCACGCACCCCTGTTGTAAGTTCACGCGGTGACCGCTCCCGCCCACCTCGACCCCCGCCTCCTGCGCGCCTTCGTCGCCGTCGCCGAGGAGCTGCACTTCACCCGCGCCGCGGCCCGCCTGTACGTCGCCCAGCAGGCGCTCAGCAGGGACGTACGGCGCCTGGAGCGGGAGCTGCGCGCCGAACTGTTCGTCCGCACCACCCGGCAGGTCGCGCTGACCGCCGACGGCGAGCGCCTCCTGCCGCACGCCCGCCGCGTCCTCGCCGCTCACGAGGACCTGCTCGCCGCCTTCGGACAGGCCCGCGCCCTACTGGTCGACCTCAACTCCCCGGACCTGGACACCGGCCGCCGCGTACTGCACCGGGCGCGCGAACTCGCCCCCGAGCACGAGCTGATGGCCCGGTACGAGAGCGGCCTCACGGGGGCCGCCGCCGAACTGCTCGCCGGGCGCCTGGACGCCTCGTTCGGCAGGTTCGCGGGCCTCGACCCGGCGCTGCGGGCCGGGCTGGACCACCAGCTCGTACGGTACGAGCCGATGGCGGTCGTCCTTCCCGAGGCACACCGGCTGGCCCCACTGGAGGCGGTACCGCTGCACGCGCTGGCGGGCGAGACCGTGTACGCCGGTGCGGGGAACCCCCGCACGCCGGAGTGGACCGACCTCGCGCACCGGCTCTTCGCCGGACGCCGCATCGAGGTCGCGCCGCCGGCCCCGCTGGCCGTGGGCGTGGAGGAGTTCCACCGGCTCATGGCCAAGACCGGGCACCCGGTCCTCGCGGTGACCGACTTCTCGGCCCTGCCGAGGACGGTGGTGCGGCCGCTCGTCGACCCCGTACCGTTGTCGCCCGTGTCGCTCGTGTGGCGTAAAGGGCTGGCACATCCCGCGTTCGACGCGGTTCGACGCGCGGCGGTTCAACTGGCGGCCGAGCGAGGCTGGTTGAGACGACCCGAAAGCGCATGGGTTCCAGCCATCGATGAAACGATCAGTAAATCGGACAGTTCCGTTCACCATTGAAACTCTGCAAGCCCGACGCCCGGACCGGCGCTACGTTCGTGACAGCCGAGCACAGTGAGACGTGGGGGGCGCTCGGACCGGTGGGGGCCGGGTCCGGCGGCGGGGGCTCGGAGTCGTATGCGCACCCGGAAACATTCCCGTGGAGGGAACGCAGGTGCGCGTGAAGAAATGGGCGGAAGACGCCCGGACGGAGTGGCCCGATCCCGAACCAGGGGGCCGCGGTCTGCCGGTGACAGGTGCGGAGGCCCAGAGCTTCCCGGAGACCGTGACGACGGACGTCCTGTCGGACGGAGCCGTGCCCGACGCCGCTCCCACCGAGGTACTGCCCGCCGCGCAGGCCCCCGGCTCCGCCGGGCCGGCCGACGACGACCCGCACGAGCTGACGGTCCGGCTCGACACCGACCGGATCGCGGAGCTACGCCTGTCGGGTGCGAAGGCCGTGGGCGACGCCGGCCGGAGACGCCCGGCCGAGCGCGGGCGGCCGCCGCACGCCGGTCGCCGGGACGCCCCCGACGGACCGGTGTTCGTCGACGCGTCGGGCCGCCGCAGCCGCACCTTCCGCCGCCTCGGCATGTTCGTCGGCATCGCCTGCGCGGCCTACGCCGTCGTCATCGCCGCCACCCTCCTGTCCGGCAGCTCGGACGCTCCCTGGCTGCCGGTGCCGGGCCAGAAGGAGAACAAGCCGGCCGGCCAGGTCGACATCTCCCCGGTGCCCGCCGACCCCGCCCGGCCCTCCGGCCGCGTCGGCGCCGCGCCCGGCACGAGGCCGACGCCGCCCGCCGCCCCGGCACCGGGCGGCAGCGCGGCCGTACCCGGCACCACCCGCGGCACCGTCAAACAGCCGGACACCTCCGCCGACCCGCGACCCACGCCGACGGCCCCCTCCGGCCCGGCCACCGGCGGCTCCTCCCCGGACCCCGAGCCCTCGGCCCCGACGCCCTCGGTCACCCCGCCGCCCCCGACCGGCCCCGCCGTCGGTTCCGGCAGCCCGTCGCCATCCCTGTCCTCGGGCCCGGACACGGGCACGGGCTCCGGCACCGGCACCGGCACACACATCTGATGGCCCGCCGCACACGCATCCAGGGAGCCGGAGCGGGACGTGGGCCCGAAGCCGGGCACGGACCCAGAACCGGACGTGACCCCGGATCCGGACGGGGCTCCGGAATCGCACCCCCGACCCAGGACCGCCCCCGCCCCCGTCCCCGGCGCCGCCGCCTCCCCCTGCGCCTGCTGCTCCCCCTCCTCGTCCTCCTGGTCATGGTCGCCATGCTGATGCTGCGCGGCTACGTGCACAGTGAGATCCTCGCCGACCACCGCATCCGCCCCGAGGCCTCCACCGGCAAGGTGCCGGAGAAGATCCTGACCGGCGGCCCGGTCATCGACACCCGCGAGGGCCGCACCACCAGCCTGCGCGTCCCCGACCACCGCCTGGTCCTCACCTTCGACGACGGCCCCGACCCCACCTGGACCCCGAAGGTCCTGGACGTGCTGCGCAAGCACCACGCGCACGCGGTCTTCTTCGTCACCGGCACCATGACCTCCCGTCACCCCGAGCTGGTCAGGCGGATGGTGGCCGAGGGCCACGAGGTGGGCCTGCACACCTTCAGCCACCCCGACCTCTCCTACCAGTCCAGGAAGCGCATCGACTGGGAGCTGTCCCAGAACCAGTTGGCGATCACGGGCGCGGCCGGCATCCGCACCTCCCTCTTCCGTCCCCCGTACTCGTCCTTCGCCGACGCCATGGACGACAGGTCCTGGCCGGTGACCCGGTACATCGGAACCCGCGGCTACATCACGGTCGTCAACGACACCGACAGCGAGGACTGGCGCAAGCCCGGTGTCGCCGAGATCGTCCGCCGGGCCACCCCGCACCACGGCAAGGGCGCGATCGTCCTCATGCACGACTCGGGCGGCGACCGGCACCAGACGGTGCAGGCGCTCGACAGGTTCCTGCCCCTGATGCAGCAACAGGGCTACACCTTCGACAACCTCACCGAGGCCCTGAACGCCCCCAGCGCCCACACCCCGGTGACCGGCCCCGGCCTGTGGAAGGGCAGGGCATGGATCTTCCTGGTCCAGGCATCGGACGACGTCACCGACGTCATGGTGGCCGGACTCGCGCTGATCGGCTCCCTGGTCATCGGCCGCTTCGCCCTCATGCTCCTGCTCTCCGGCGCCCACGCCCGCCGGGTCCGCCGCCCTGGCTTCCGCTGGGGAGAGCCGGTCACCGAACCCGCGACGGTACTGGTCCCGGCGTACAACGAGGCCAAGTGCATCGAGAACACCGTCCGTTCCCTGACCGCGAGCGAACACCCCGTCGAGATCATCGTCGTCGACGACGGCTCGACGGACGGCACGGCCGGGATCGTCGAGGCGATGGGCCTGCCCGGGGTCCGGGTGGTGCGCCAGGTCAACGCGGGCAAGCCCGCCGCGCTCAACCGGGGCCTGGCGAACGCCAGTCACGACCTGATCGTGATGATGGACGGCGACACCGTCTTCGAGCCGTCCACGGTCGGGGAGCTGGTGCAGCCCTTCGCGGACCGCAGGGTCGGCGCCGTGGCCGGCAACGCGAAGGTCGGCAACCGGGACTCCCTCATCGGCGCCTGGCAGCACATCGAGTACGTGATGGGCTTCAACCTCGACCGTCGGATGTACGACGTCCTGCGCTGCATGCCGACGATCCCCGGCGCAGTCGGAGCCTTCCGGCGGTCAGCCCTGGAACGGGTCGGCGGCATGAGCGACGACACGCTCGCCGAGGACACCGACATCACGATGGCCCTCCACCGGGACGGCTGGCGGGTGGTGTACGCGGAGAAGGCCCGCGCCTGGACCGAGGCCCCGGAATCCGTCCAGCAGCTCTGGTCCCAGCGGTACCGCTGGTCGTACGGCACCATGCAGGCCATCTGGAAACACCGCCGGGCGCTGCTGGACCGCGGCCCGTCGGGCCGCTTCGGCCGGGTGGGCCTCCCGCTGGTCTCCCTGTTCATGGTGCTCGCCCCCCTCCTGGCCCCCCTGATCGACGTCTTCCTCCTCTACGGGATCGTCTTCGGCCCGACCCGGAGGACCATCGCGGCCTGGCTGGGCGTCCTGACGGTCCAGGCCGTGTGCGCCGCGTACGCGTTCCGGCTCGACCGCGAACGCATGACCCACCTGATCTCGCTGCCGCTGCAGCAGATCCTCTACCGCCAACTCATGTACGTCGTCCTGCTGCAGTCCTGGATCACGGCACTCACCGGGGGCCGGCTGCGCTGGCAGAAGCTGCGGCGCACGGGAGTCGTCGAGGCGCCGGGCGGCGGCCGGGTGCCGGGCCCGCGAACGCCCGACAGCAGTGAACGGAGGCCGGTGTCATGACCGGTACGGAAGCCGTGGCCCCCTCGTCCGCGGTCCGCAAACCACCGGCCGGCCGGGACCGCTACCTGGACCTGCTCCGCTCGATCGCCCTGGTCCGCGTGGTGGTCTACCACCTCTTCGGCTGGGCGTGGCTCACGGTCCTCTTCCCCTCCATGGGCGTGATGTTCGCACTGGCCGGCTCCCTGATGGCCCGCTCCCTGAACCGCCCGGCGGCGAAGGTGATCCGGGACCGGGTGCGCAGGCTGCTCCCGCCGCTGTGGGCGTTCAGCGCGGTGGCGTTGGCGCTGATGTTCATGGGCGGCTGGAACCCGGTGAAGGACCCGGACAACGGCGGCACCTGGGGCCTGGTGAAACTGCTGGACTATGTGATCCCGGTCGGTGCCCCTCCCTACCCCTGGCACCTGGGCTCCGAGTCGGGCCTCCTGGAGGACAGTTGGGCGGTGCAGGCGGTGGGCCCGCTGTGGTACCTGCGCGCGTACCTGTGGTTCGTGGCGGCGTCCCCGCTGCTGCTGTGGGCACTGCGCAGGGCGCCGTGGCCGACCCTGCTTGCCCCGCTGGGCCTGACGGCGCTCGTGGGTACGGGCCTGGTCACCATCCCCGGTGAAACGGGCAACGCCGTCACGGACTTCGCGGTGTACGGGGGCTGCTGGGTGCTCGGCCTCGCCCATCACGAGGGCCTGCTGCACCGCGTCCCCCGCTACCTGGCCGTCTCCGCCTCGGCCCTGCTGATGTCCTTCGCCCTGTGGTGGGCCTCGGGCCACCTCGGGCCGGACGGCTGGGACCTGAACGACATCCCGCTGGCACAGGCGACCTGGTCCTTCGGTTTCGTCGTGATCCTCCTCCAGTACTCCCCGTCGTGGCAGGAACTCCCGGCCCGTCTGCACCGCTGGGACAAGCTCGTCACCCTGTCCAACAACCGCGCCGTCACCATCTACCTGTGGCACAACATGCTGATCATGGCCACGGTCCCGATCATCGACCGGGCGTACGACCTCCCGTTCATGCAGGGCGACCGCGCGGTGGCCGCACTGGACGCCACCTACATGCTCTGGATGTTCCTCCTGGTCTGGCCCCTGATCGCCCTCACGATCCTCGCCCTGGGCTGGATCGAGGACCTCGCGGCCCGACGCAGCCCCAGGCTGTGGCCGAACGGGGCACAGCGCGCGGGCACCCGCCGAAGGCCCTGATCCGCAGCGCCGAACGCCGCTGCCGCGCGACCTCTCACCCCACCTCCGGGCGGGGTGAGAGCAACGTTCCCTTGCGGTCACCCGTGGCCACAGGCAGGAAACGAGGCCTCCCTACCTTCGGGACTCATCACCGCTCATCATCCGCAGGCAGCACCGAGCCCCGGAGCACCGTGGAGGCCTCATGACAGCCCCTAGTACAGCCCCCGCACCCCCGAGCAGGGGCGGCCGCTGGATCCAGCACTGGGATCCGGAGGACGAGACCTTCTGGAACGCGACCGGCGAGAAGATCGCCAAGCGGAACCTGCTGTTCTCCGTTCTGTCCGAGCACATCGGGTTCTCGATCTGGACCCTGTGGTCCGTGCTGGTCCTCTTCATGGGGCCCGAGTACGGGCTGACCCCGGCGGACAAGTTCCTGCTCACCTCGATGGTGACCCTGGTCGGAGCCGTCGTCCGTGTCCCCTACACGTTCGCCGTCGCCCTCTTCGGCGGGCGGAACTGGACGGTCATCTCCGCGAGCCTGCTGCTGATCCCGAGCATCGCGGCCTTCGCCGTGATGAAGCCGGGGACGTCGTTCGACACCTTCCTGCTGATCGGACTCCTCGCCGGTGTGGGCGGCGGCAACTTCGCCTCGTCCATGACCAACATCAACGCCTTCTTCCCGCTCCGTAAGAAGGGATGGGCCCTCGGGCTCAACGCCGGTGGCGGCAACATCGGGGTGGCGGCGATCCAACTGGTGGCCCTCGCCGTCATCGGCGCGAACGGCGGGCCGCGGGTGCTGCTCGGGATCTACATCCCGCTCATCGTCGTCGCCGCCGTCCTCGCCGCGCTCTTCATGAACAACATCGAGAATGTCAAGAACGACACCGGCGCCGCCAAGGACGCCGCGAAGGACGCGCACACCTGGATCATGTCCTTCCTCTACGTCGGGACCTTCGGCTCGTTCATCGGCTACAGCTTCGCCTTCGGTCAGGTGCTCACCAACCAGTTCGGGCGTACCCCGCTGCAGGCCACGTACCTCACCTTCATGGGGCCGCTGCTCGGCTCCCTGATCCGTCCGGTGGGCGGCTGGCTGGCCGACAGGTACGGCGGCGCGAAGATCACCCTCTGGAACTACGTCGCGATGGCTGCCGCCACGGCCGTGCTCGTCGTCGCCAGCATGCAGAAGTCGCTGCCGCTGTTCGTCGTCGTGTTCGCCATCCTGTTCTCGCTCACCGGGATCGGCAACGGCTCCACCTTCAAGATGATCCCCGGCATCTTCCAGACCAAGGCACTCGCCAAGGGCCTCGAAGGTGAGGCAGCCGTCAAGTACGGACGCCGGCTCTCCGGCGCTTCGATGGGCCTCATCGGCGCGGTCGGCGCGCTCGGCGGCGTGGGCATCAACCTGGCGTTCCGGCAGTCCTTCCTCTCCTACGGGTCCGGCACCGGTGCGTTCGTCGCCTTCCTGGCCTACTACGGTGTCTGCTTCGCGGTGACCTGGGCCGTATACCTTCGCCGCCCCGTCGGCCAGAGCAGGGCGGCGACCGCCGCCGAGACGAAGCCGAAGCTCAGCTACGCCGAGGTGTGACGTAACACCGGCGACATCAGCCCGAACCGAGCCTGTCACGCGCTGTTGACAGGCTCGTTCGGCATGCAGGCCAGCTAGGAGAGCCATGTACGACGAAACGCAGCGACCGGACCCCGGCCCGCACGGACCCCTCGCCGGGTTCACCGTGGGCGTGACGGCCGCGCGCCGGGCCGAGGAGCTCGGGGCGCTGCTCCAGCGGCGGGGCGCGGTCGTGCTGCACGCACCCGCCCTGCGCATCGTGCCGCTCGCCGACGACGGCGAACTGCTCGCCGCCACCAAGGAGCTCATCGACCAGGTGCCGGACGTGGTGGTCGCCACCACCGCGATCGGCTTCCGGGGCTGGATCGAGGCCGCCGACGGCTGGGGGCTGGGCGAGCATCTGCTGGGCCGGCTGCGCGGGGTGGAACTGCTGGCGCGCGGACCCAAGGTCAAGGGTGCGATACGGGCCGCCGGGCTGACCGAGAAGTGGTCCCCGTCGAGCGAGTCGATGGCCGAGGTGCTGGACCGGCTGCTGGAGGAGGGCGTCGAGGGACGCCGGATCGCCGTACAGCTCCACGGTGAGCCGCTGCCCGGGTTCGTGGAGGCGCTGCGGGAGGGGGGAGCGGAGGTGGTGCCGGTGCCGGTGTACCGGTGGATGCCGCCGGAGGACAGCGGTCCCCTCGACCGGCTGCTGGACGCGGCCGTCTCGCGCGGACTGGACGCGCTGACCTTCACCAGCGCGCCGGCCGCCGCCTCACTGCTGTCCCGGGCCGAGGAGCGCGGGCTGCTGTCGGAACTGCTCACCGCCCTCAGCCACGACGTGCTGCCCGCGTGCGTCGGCCCGGTCACCGCGGTGCCCCTCCAGGCACGCGGCATCGACACGATCCAGCCGGAGCGCTTCCGTCTCGGGCCCCTCGTCCAACTGCTCTGCCAGGAACTGCCCGGCCGGGCGCGCGTGTTGCCGATCGCCGGGCACCGGGTGGAGATCCGCGGGCACGCGGTGCTGGTGGACGGCGACCTGAAGCCCGTACCGCCGGCCGGGATGTCCCTGCTGCGGGCGTTGTCCCGGCGGCCGGGCTGGGTGGTGGCGCGGGCGGACCTGCTGCGGGCGCTGCCGGGGGCCGGGCGGGACGAGCACGCGGTGGAGACGGCGATGGCCCGGCTGCGTACGGCGCTCGGGGCACCGAAGCTGATCCAGACGGTGGTGAAGCGGGGCTACCGGCTCGCCCTGGACCCGGCGGCCGACGCGAAGTACGCCGACGCCTGACGGGTACCGACAGGAGCCGGTGCGAGGGGTTCCGGCCCCGCGTGTGGGCGGGCACTGTGGGAGGGGGAACGGTTCCCCAGCCCAAGGCGGTGGCGCATGGCACTGGGTACGGCCACGGACGGGTACGAGCTGCGGTTCGACGCGGGGCGGATCTGCCTGGATCTTCTCTCCACCTCCCACCCCGGTGAACGGCTGGACTCCGTCGAGCCGTTGCGCGCCTGGATCACCGGCTCGGGGCTCGTCCCGCCCGGCACCCCGCTGGCGCACGCCGACGGCTCCTGGCTCGGGGGCTTCAGGGAACTGCGGGACTGTGTCGGCGTGTTGGTCCGGGCCGTGGCGAAGGCGCAGGCGCCGGGGCCCGGCTACGAGAGACGGCCGCACGACCTCGCGCTCGCCCGCCTGAACGAGATCGCCCGGCCCGCGCCCCCGGCCCCGCGCGCGGTCCCCGGCGAGGACGGCCGGTTCGTACGGGAGTTGGACCGCCCGCCGCACTGCGCGGCGCTGCTCGCGGCCGTCGCCCGGGACGCCGTGGAGCTGCTGACCGATCCGGTGGTCCGGGCGGCCGTGCGGGAGTGCGAGGGGGGCAATTGCACGATCATGTATCTGGACACGTCCCGCGGACGTCGTCGGCGCTGGTGTTCGAGTGAGATCTGCGGGAACCGGGAACGGGTGGCACGGCACCGCCGACGGGCGGCTCTCACTCGGGCCTGAGTGTCCGTTAGGGGCTTTCTGTGCGGTAAGTGCCAGTCTGGCGTCGAAGTGATTTCGATAACACCGCGTTTGCCTCCGCCGCCGCGCGGGCAACTCCGCACCCCTTGGCGATGTGTCGGAAATGTAAAGATCACGCGGTGGGAATGTGCGCCCATGTCCAGCTCGTCACACCACCCCCGAGAAATTTGTCACCCGGGTTTGAACACGCCGCGGACCACATCCGTACGTCTGGGGGAGCGACCGACTGGGGGAACCCCCGGACACCGGAGGTGGGCGTGCGCAAGGATGCGGCCGTGGCCAATGAACGTGGATCGAGGGCCCGACATCGCATGTCCCAGCCCTCGGAGCCTGATGAGGAGCTGATGCGTGCCCTGTACAGGGAGCACGCCGGACCCCTGCTTGCGTATGTCCTGCGCCTGGTTGCCGGAGACCGGCAGCGTGCCGAGGACGTCGTGCAGGAGACGCTCATCCGTGCCTGGAAGAACGCCGGTCAGCTCAATCGAGCGACCGGATCGGTACGCCCCTGGCTGGTGACGGTCGCACGCCGCATCGTCATCGACGGCCACCGCAGCCGGCAGGCCCGGCCGCAGGAGGTCGATCCGTCGCCGCTGGAGGTCATCCCCGCGGAGGACGAGATCGACAAGGCGCTGTGGCTGATGACGCTGTCGGACGCGCTCGACGACCTGACCCCTGCCCATAGAGAGGTCCTCGTCGAGACGTACTTCAAGGGGCGTACCGTCAACGAGGCGGCCGAGACGCTGGGCATACCCAGCGGCACGGTCCGCTCTCGGGTGTTCTACGCCCTGCGGTCGATGAAGCTCGCACTGGAAGAGCGGGGGGTGACGGCGTGATGAGTGTCTACGGTGGATTCGGAGCGGGTGGTCCGGGTATGTCTGGACCCATGACCCCCAGGCAGGGACCTCCGGTGCCCAACGAGCACGAGACCGTGGGCGCCTACGCCCTCGGCATCCTCGACGACGCCGAAGCGACCGCTTTCGAAGCGCACCTCGCCTCCTGCGAGTGGTGCGCCCAGCAGCTCGACGAGCTCGCCGGGATGGAGCCGATGCTGGCCGCGCTCGCGGACATGCAGGGCCCCGGAACACCCTCGATCGGCGAGTCCCTGTCCGCCAAGCCCGCACCGCGGCTGATGGACAAGCTCGTCGACGAGGTCGCGGTGACCCATGCCAAGAAGCGCCGCCGCAACATCTTCATGCTGGCGGCCGCCGTCGCGCTGATCATCACCGGCCCGGTGGCCGTGATGGCGGTGAACGGGGGCAACGACTCCGGCGGCCAGACCGCCACGCCGCTGGCGGCCACCGCCAAGGACACGTTCAACACGATGTCCGACAGGGTCACGGCGACCGACGCGAGCACCAAGGTCACCGCGACCGTGGCGATGGCGCAGAAGGCCTGGGGCACCGCCGGCGCGGTGAAGATCAGCAACGTCAAGGGCCCCCTGAAGTGCTCCCTCATCGCCGTCGGCAAGAACGGCGAACGCGAGACGATGACCTCCTGGTCGGTCCCGAACGAGGGCTACGGCATCCCGAACGCCAAGTCCGAGATGGCGAAGGAACCGCTCTACGCCCAGGGCGGCGCCGCCTTCAAGCCGAACGAGATCGACCACTTCGAGATCATGACCTTCGACGGCAAGAAGCTGGTGTCGGTCAACGCCTGACGGCACAGGCGGACAGGGCCTGGTGCGCACATCCGCGACCTCGTCGCGGGTGTACGTGCCGGGCCTGCGTGTTTTGCGGGGAAATCGGCCGGGCGGGCCCCTCGCCTCGATGGGCTTCCTTCGCGTACGGTTGACGGCTGCCCAGCACGTCAGAAGGGGGCCCGGTGGCCGCTCAGGCTCAACAGGAAACCGCGGTCGGCTCGGTTCACGACCTGGCGCAGGACTCCCTGCGCGACCGAGAGATCAGCGTGGAACAGGAACACCTGGACCGGGTGTACCGGCGCCTCGAGGAGAAGATCCACGAGGCCGAGTTCCTCATGCACGACGCGGCCAAACGCGGCCAGGTCGGCACCCCCGGCGCGCTCGCCGAGCGGGACGCTCAGGTCTTCAGGGCGGGTGTCCACCTGAACCGGCTGAACAACGAGTTCGAGGACTTCCTGTTCGGCCGGATCGACCTGCTCCTCGGCAAGGACGGCAAGAAGGGACCCGACGGCGCGTACACCGCGGTCGAACCCGCGGAGGGAGCCGTACGCGAGGACGGCACGGCCGACATCGCCGAGACCCTGCACATCGGCCGCATCGGCGTCCTCGACCAGGACTACACCCCCCTCGTCATCGACTGGCGGGCACCCGCCGCGGCCCCGTTCTACCGCTCCACCCCCGTCGACCCCGGACGGGTCGTCCGCAGACGCGTCATCCGCTCCAAGGGGCGCAGAGTCCTCGGCGTCGAGGACGACCTGATGCGCCCCGAACTGAAGGCCTACCTGCAGGGCGACGAGCTGCCGGCGATCGGCGACGGCGCCCTGATGGCCGCCCTCGGCCAGGCCCGCACCCACACCATGCGGGACATCGTCGCCTCCATCCAGGCCGAGCAGGACCTGGTGATCCGCGCCCCCGCCGCATCCGTGACGTACGTCGAGGGCGGACCGGGCACGGGCAAGACGGCCGTCGCCCTGCACCGGGCCGCCTACCTCCTCTACCAGGACCGGCGCCGGTACGCGGGCGGCATCCTGATCGTCTCCCCGACCCCGCTGCTGGTGGCGTACACCGAGGGCGTGCTGCCCTCCCTCGGCGAGGAGGGGCAGGTCGCCATCCGCGCGATCGGCTCGCTGGTCGAGGGCGCCGAGGCCACGCTGTACGACTCCCCGTCCGTGGCCCGCGCCAAGGGGTCGTACCGGATGCTGAAGGTGCTGCGGAAGGCGGCGCGCGGGGCGCTGGAGTTGGGGCCGGGCGGCGGTGCCGCGCCTCCCGCCGGTGCCGGCCGGGCCGGTACCGGTCAGCTCGCCTTCGGCGACGACGACACCGACGTACCGGCGCAGACGCACACCGGCCCGCCCACCCGGCTCCGCGTCGTCGCCTTCGGGCGGCGCCTGGAGCTGGAGGCCGACGAGCTGGAGCACGTCCGCCGCACCGCCCTGGGCGGAACCGCGCCCGTGAACCTGCTGCGTCCCCGCGCCCGCAAGCTGCTGCTCGACGCCCTGTGGGACCGGTCCGGAGCGGGCAGCCGGCACACGGACCCGGAGCTGGCCGCCGAGCTGCGGTCGTCGTTCGACGAGGACGTGAGCTCGGAGGACAGCTTCCTGGCGTTCCTCGACGCGTGGTGGCCCGAGCTGACCCCGAAGGCCGTCCTCACGGCCATGGCGGACGAGCGCCGGCTCGGCCGCTGGGCCCGCAGGATCCTCAACCCCGGCGAGGTCCGCAGGGTCGCCCGCTCGCTCAAGCGGGACGGCCACTCCGTGCACGACATCGCGATGCTCGACGAGCTCCAGGCGATCCTCGGCGCCCCCGCCCGCCCGAAGAAGAAGCGCGAGGCCGACCCGCTGGACCAGCTCACCGGCCTCGAGGAGCTGATGCCGGTCCGCGAGGAGTCGCAGCGCGAGCGGGCCGAGCGGCTGGCGCAGGAGCGCACCGAGTACGCGCACGTCATCGTCGACGAGGCGCAGGACCTCACGCCGATGCAGTGGCGCATGGTCGGCCGCCGGGGCAGGCACGCCACCTGGACGGTCGTCGGCGACCCCGCCCAGTCCTCCTGGTCCGACCCGGACGAGGCGGCCGAGGCCCGCGACGAGGCCCTGGGCACCCGGCCGCGCCGCCGCTTCGAGCTCACCGTGAACTACCGCAACCCGGCGGAGATCGCCGAGCTCGCCGCGAAGGTCCTCGCGCTCGCCATGCCCGGCTCGAAGGCCCCGTCGGCCGTACGGTCCACCGGGATCGAGCCCCGCTTCGGCGTCGTACAGGACACACTGGAGCAGACCGTGCGCGCCGAGGCCCAGCGGCTGCTCGACCTGGTCGACGGCACGGTCGGCGTGGTCGTCGCCATGCACCGGCGCGCGGAGGCCGCCCGCTGGCTCGCCGGGCTCGGCGACCGGGTGGTGGCGCTGGGCAGCCTGGAGGCCAAGGGGCTGGAGTACGACGCGACGGTGGTCGTCTCACCCGCGGAGATCGCCGACGAGTCGCCGGCCGGGCTGCGGGTGCTGTACGTCGCGCTGACCCGGGCCACCCAGCAGCTGACGGTCGTCTCCGGGGAGCGGGACCAGCCGGACGCGGCCGGGGTGCCCGATCTGCTCAGGGACTGAGCGTCGCTGGGGTTTCGGTGGTTCCGGCGTCCCGGTTTCCTGTGAACCGCCCGTAGGGGAATGGCCTTACGGGATCCGTTTGTTAGCCTGGGTGTGGCACCGGCCCGATCCAAGCCCCCGGGCCCAACCTTAGTCGCTGCGAGCGACCACTTGCCGCGAGGCGAGCATGGCGGGTCGGTGTCACTGAACCTCCCAGAGGCCCACGTCAGATGTGACGTGGGCCTCTTTCGTTGAGAACAAAACGTTCTCAATACAGCCCGGCTAACGCCTACTCGGCGGTAGGTGCGACGATCGGACGGCATTACCCGCGACACCGGTGAAAGCAGAGGAAGTCGGCCATGGCAACGGCGCCCAGCGTCTCCTACTCGATGACCATCCGGCTGGAGGTGCCCGCGAGCGGAACCGCGGTCTCCCAGCTCACCACCGCCGTGGAGTCCTCCGGAGGCTCGGTCACCGGCCTCGACGTCACCGCGTCCGGGCACGAGAAGCTCCGTATCGACGTCACCATCGCGGCCACGTCGACCGCGCACGCCGACGAGATCGTCGAGGAACTCCGCGGCATCGACGGTGTCACGCTGGGCAAGGTCTCCGACCGTACCTTCCTCATGCACCTCGGCGGCAAGATCGAGATGGCGTCGAAGCACCCCATCCGCAACCGTGACGACCTCTCCATGGTCTACACGCCGGGTGTGGCCCGCGTCTGCATGGCGATCGCCGAGAACCCCGAGGACGCCCGCCGCCTCACCATCAAGCGCAACTCCGTTGCGGTCGTGACGGACGGCTCGGCCGTGCTGGGCCTCGGCAACATCGGCCCGAAGGCCGCGCTGCCGGTCATGGAGGGCAAGGCGGCCCTCTTCAAGCGCTTCGCCGGCATCGACGCCTGGCCGATCTGCCTCGACACCCAGGACTCCGACGCGATCGTCGAGATCGTCAAGGCGATCGCCCCCGGGTTCGCCGGCATCAACCTCGAGGACATCTCCGCGCCCCGCTGCTTCGAGATCGAGGCGCGACTGCGCGAGGCCCTCGACATCCCCGTCTTCCACGACGACCAGCACGGCACGGCGATCGTGGTCCTCGCCGCCCTGACGAACGCACTTCGCTGCACAGGCAAGGCGATTGAGAACATCCGCGTCGTCATGTCCGGCGCCGGCGCGGCCGGTACGGCCATCCTCAAGCTGCTGATCGCCGCGGGTGTGAAGAACGCCGTCGTGGCCGACATCGCCGGTGTCGTGCACGCCGACCGCGAGGACCTGGTGGACGCCCCGGCCGGCTCGGCGCTGCGCTGGATCGCGGACAACACCAACCCCGAGAACCTCAGCGGCACGCTGAAGGAGGCCGTGCGCGGCGCCGACGTCTTCATCGGCGTCTCCGCCCCGAACGTCCTCGACGGCGACGACGTGGCGGCCATGGCCGACGGCGCGATCGTGTTCGCGCTCGCGAACCCGGACCCCGAGGTGGACCCCGCAATCGCCCGGCAGACGGCGGCGGTTGTGGCCACCGGCCGCTCCGACTTCCCCAACCAGATCAACAACGTGCTGGTCTTCCCGGGCGTCTTCCGCGGTCTGCTGGACGCGCAGTCCCGCACGGTGAACACCGAGATGATGCTCGCCGCCGCGCAGGCGCTGGCCGACGTGGTGACCGAGGACGAGCTGAACCCGAACTACATCATCCCCAGCGTGTTCAACGACAAGGTCGCGGGCGCGGTCGCCGGTGCGGTGCGGGAGGCCGCCAAGGCGGTGGGTGCGGCGTCGTAGAGCGGGTATGCGCCGTCGTGAGGGGTGTGCATAGCCTGTGAGCATCCCCACGGCGGGGCGTCGTACCGGCGCGTCGTGGAACCCGGTACCCAGGGCAGGCGTCTAGGGTGTCGGCCACGTTCCGGCGCTCTTTTCGTGTGACTCCCTAGGGTGTTCTCACGACTCCTACGGGTGCCGGATTGGCTTTCCCGCCGCAGGTAGGGGCAGGATGCGTCCCTGGGCGCGGGGTCTGACGAGGGACCCGGGTCCGGGGACTCACCGAGGACCCTGGCAGCATCGGCATGGCCGTGCCCGACATGCGGCTCAGCCGCGTGGCACGCCTCAACGGCAAGAAGAACACGGGAGTAAGAAAATGAACCGCAGTGAGCTGGTGGCCGCGCTGGCCGACCGTGCCGAGGTGACCCGCAAGGACGCCGACGCCGTGCTGGCCGCGTTCGCCGAGACCGTCGGCGAGGTCGTCGCCAAGGGCGACGAGAAGGTCACCATCCCTGGCTTCCTGACCTTCGAGCGCACCCACCGTGCCGCTCGTACCGCTCGTAACCCGCAGACCGGTGAGCCCATCAACATCCCGGCCGGCTACAGCGTGAAGGTCTCCGCGGGCAGCAAGCTCAAGGAAGCGGCCAAGGGCCAGTGACCTTGCCGTCCGTATGCCACGGGACGGTGTACGGCCTGTAGAACCCCGATGGGGCGGCACCCGGATCTCCGGGCGCCGCCCCATCGTGATTAGGGCCTCGAACCCCTTACAGGCCGCCCCTCAGCCGGGCTGGGCTGCCCGGGGGACGCCCCCCGGACCTACCCCCCGGCCGGGAGCGGGCTGCTCCGGGCGGGGGTGGGTGGCGTGCCGGGTTCAGCCGAGGGCTTTGCCGGGGAGCTCGACCTTCGCGCCCAGCTCCACCGGCTTCTCCATGCTGTGCCTGCCCGGGGGACGCCCCCCGGACCCCCGGCCGGGAGCGGGCTGCTCCGGGCGGGGTGGGTGGCGTGCCGGGTTCAGCCGAGGGCTTTGCCGGGGAGCTCGACCTTCGCGCCCAGCTCCACCAGCTTCTCCATGAAGTTCTCGTAGCCCCGGTTGATGAGTTCGATGCCGTGGACCCGGGACGTGCCCTGGGCGGCCAGCGCGGCGATCAGGTACGAGAAGCCGCCGCGCAGGTCGGGGATGACCAGGTCGGCGCCCTGGAGCTTGGTGGGGCCCGACACGACCGCGGAGTGGAGGAAGTTCCGCTGGCCGAAGCGGCAGTCGGAGCCGCCCAGGCACTCGCGGTAGAGCTGGATGTGCGCGCCCATCTGGTTCAGGGCGGAGGTGAAGCCCAGACGGGACTCGTAGACCGTCTCGTGGATGATCGACAGGCCCGTGGCCTGCGTCAGGGCCACCACCAGCGGCTGCTGCCAGTCCGTCTGGAAGCCGGGGTGCACGTCCGTCTCCAGAGCGATCGACTTCAACTGCCCGCCGGGGTGCCAGAAGCGGATGCCCTCGTCGTCGATCTCGAAGGCGCCGCCCACCTTCCGGTAGGTGTTCAGGAACGTCATCATCGAGCGCTGCTGGGCGCCCCGGACGTAGATGTCACCCTCGGTCGCCAGCGCCGCCGACGCCCAGGACGCGGCCTCCAGGCGGTCCGGGAGGGCGCGGTGGGTGTAGCCGCCGAGCTTGTCCACACCGGTGATGCGGATCGTGCGGTCGGTGTCCATCGCGATGATCGCGCCCATCTTCTGCAGAACGCAGATCAGGTCCTCGATCTCCGGCTCGACGGCCGCGTTGGACAACTCGGTGACGCCCTCGGCGAGTACGGCCGTCAGCAGCACCTGCTCGGTCGCCCCGACGGACGGGTACGGCAGCTGGATCTTCGTACCGCGCAGCCGCTGCGGAGCCTCCAGGTACTGGCCGTCCGCGCGCTTCTCGATCGTCGCGCCGAACTGCCGCAGCACGTCGAAGTGGAAGTCGATGGGCCGGCCCCCGATGTCGCAGCCTCCCAGGCCCGGGATGAAGGCGTGGCCGAGACGGTGCAGCAGGGGACCGCAGAACAGGATCGGGATGCGGCTGGAACCCGCGTGGGCATCGATGTCGGCGACGTTCGCGCTCTCCACGTACGTCGGGTCGAGCACCAGTTCGCCGGGCTCCTCGCCCGGACGGACCGTCACCCCGTGCAGCTGCAGCAGGCCGCGCACGACGCGCACGTCACGGATGTCCGGAACGTTGCGCAGTCGGCTCGGCGCACTCCCCAGCAGGGCGGCGACCATGGCCTTGGGCACGAGGTTCTTCGCGCCGCGGACACGGATCTCGCCCTCCAGCGGGGTGCCGCCGTGGACAAGCAGGACATCGTCGTTGACGGTCATGAATCTCGCGTTCCATGGAGTCGGGCAGGGTTCGGCCGATCACTTTGCGCAGGGCCGGAGAAGACAGGGTAATCGCCGATTACCCCCCTCCCGTAAGCCCAAGTACCGCCCAGCTAGGTCATAGCTGTGTCACAACACGAACCGTTCACCACCGGCCACATCGCGTCACCACCGGCCGGGCGCGCGCCCGGGTGCACCAATGCACCCTCCCGTCTCCCACCACCGCCCTCAAACGAGGCCCTACCGGGCCAGACCTTTCGATTCATAGCTGCATTCACTCCCCGGCCCCGATTGGCTCCCCACACCACGGGAAGATGCGGGATCATGTCTGGCATGACCGAGGTGTCCTCGCTCACAGGGCGGCTGCTCGTGGCTACCCCCGCCCTGGCGGACCCGAACTTCGACCGTGCGGTGGTGCTGCTCCTCGACCACGACGAGGAGGGCTCGCTCGGTGTCGTCCTCAACCGTCCCACCCCGGTGGACGTGGGCGACATCCTGGAGGGCTGGGCCGATCTCACCGGCGAACCCGGCGTGGTCTTCCAGGGCGGCCCGGTGTCGCTGGACTCGGCACTCGGCGTCGCGGTCATCCCCGGTGGCGCGGGCGGCGACCGCACCCCGCTCGGCTGGCGCCGGGTGCACGGCGCGATCGGGCTCGTCGACCTGGAGGCCCCGCCCGAGCTGCTGGCCTCGGCCCTCGGCTCGCTGCGGATCTTCGCGGGATACGCCGGCTGGGGCCCCGGCCAGCTGGAGGACGAGCTGGCGGAGGGCGCCTGGTACGTGGTCGAGTCTGAGCCCGGGGACGTCTCCTCGCCGTCCCCCGAGAGACTCTGGCGCGAGGTCCTGCGCCGCCAGCGCAACGAGCTGGCGATGGTGGCCACCTATCCGGACGACCCTTCGCTGAACTGAAGGGCGCGAGCTTCAGTACTCTGGGGCTTATGAGCACTCTCGAGCCCGAGCGCGGGACTGGTACGGGGACCCTCGTAGAGCCGACGCCGCAGGTGTCCCACGGCGACGGCGACCACGAGCGCTTCGCCCACTACGTCCAGAAGGACAAGATCATGGCGAGCGCCCTCGACGGCACCCCCGTCGTGGCGCTCTGCGGCAAGGTGTGGGTGCCGGGCCGCGACCCGAAGAAGTACCCCGTGTGTCCCATGTGCAAGGAGATCTACGAGTCCATGGACAGCGGCGGCGACGAGGGCGGCAAGGACAAGTAGTGGCCGCTGGGGTTCAGTCCCCAGCCGCCGACGAGGCCCCCGGGGTGTCCGGCACGCCCGGGGGCCTTCGCGCGCTCGGGCGGGCGAGTGGTCGAGACCTCTTGTAGGCGGGTCGGCGCGCCCCTAGCCTCGTGCTGTTGTGATCTGCGGAACGCTCGTTGCGCATGGTGCAACAGCTTCGGGTACCGGCTGGGGACGAGGACTGACGTGAGCGAACTGATTCCGGCACCGCGCGCCATCGAGGGCCCGATGCGCTGCGCCGTCACGCTCGACCGGGACACCACCCTGTGGGCCGGCCCGGGTACCGGCACCACGGAGCGCTGGCTGCGCGCCACGCTCGGCGCGGCCCTCGGCCTGCCCCTGCCGTCGGGGCCGCAGGACGCGCGCAACTCCGTCCGCCTGCACCTGGACGACACGCTCGGGCCGGAGGCGTACCGGCTCGGTGTCGTATCCGGCCGGGGGGTCGAAATCCGTGGTGGTGACGCGGCCGGGGTCTTCTGGGGCGCCCAGACCCTGCGTCAGCTGCTCGGCCCCGACGCCTTCCGGCGGGCTCCCGTGCGCCCGGGAGCCGTCCATGTGATCCCGCACCAGATCGTCGAGGACGCACCGCGCTTCGCCTGGCGTGGCCTCCTGCTCGACGTCGCACGGCACTTCATGCCCAAGGACGGCGTGCTGCGCTACCTGGACCTCCTGGCCGCGCACAAACTCAACGTCCTCCATCTCCATCTGACGGACGACCAGGGCTGGCGGATCGAGATCGAGCGATATCCGGGACTGACCGAGGTCGGATCCTGGCGGGCGCGGACGAAAATCGGGCACGGGGCCTCACCGCTGTGGGACGAAAAACCGCACGGCGGCTACTACACCCAGGACGACATCCGGGAGATCGTCGCCCACGCCGCCGAACGGCATATCACCGTGGTTCCGGAAATCGACGTACCGGGCCACTCGCAGGCCGCCATCGCCGCGTATCCGGAGCTCGGCAACACCGACGTCATCGACACCACCGCCCTTTCCGTCTGGGACACCTGGGGAATCAATCCCAACGTACTCGCCCCCACCGACAGCACCCTCCGCTTCTACGAAGGGGTGTTCGAGGAAGTTCTCGCTCTCTTCCCCTCGGAATTCATCCACATCGGCGGCGACGAATGCCCCAAGGAGCAGTGGAGACGATCGCCGGCCGCCCAGTCCCGGATCAAGGAACTCGGTCTCGCGGACGAGGACGAACTGCAGTCCTGGTTCATCGGCCACTTCGCGAAGTGGCTCTCCGTGCGCGGCCGCCGGCTCATCGGCTGGGACGAGATCCTCGAGGGCGGGCTCGCCGAGGGCGCGGCCGTGTCCTCCTGGCGCGGTTACGCGGGCGGGATCGCCGCCGCGCGGGCCGGCCACGACGTCGTCATGTGCCCCTCGCAGCACGTGTACCTCGACCACCGCCAGGCGCCCGGCGAGGACGAGCCCGTACCGATCGGCTACGTGCGCACCCTGGAGGACGTCTACCGGTTCGAGCCGGTTCCACCGGAACTGGACGAAGAACAGACCCGGCATGTGCTGGGCGCCCAGGCGAACGTGTGGACGGAGGTGATGGACGACTCCGCGCGCGTGGACTACCAGACCTTCCCGCGGCTCGCCGCCTTCGCCGAGGTGGCGTGGAGCGCGCTGCCCGCCCCGGCGGAACGGGACTTCACCGGCTTCGAGCGCCGGATGGCCGCCCACTACCGGCGGCTCGACGCCCTGGGTGTCGCCTACCGCCCGCCCGCCGGCCCCCGGCCCTGGCAGCGGCGGCCCGGGGTGCTCGGACGCCCGGTCGACGGCCCGCCCCCGAACGGGTAGGGCGAACGCAACGGAAGAACCCCGTAAAGACCTGCGAAATGCGTCAATCTCCGTACGTCGATGATGTCGTATGAAAACGGACCATCTCCGCAGCGACGGGTGTGAATCACTCCTAGCGGACCCCCGCGTCCGGGCCCTGCGAAGATGTGCCAGAGTTGCCACGTCCGCCCTGTCAGCACGTACCGTACGGCAGCACAGGTAGGACCAGGTGGGGCAGCGGGAAGGGGCAGCCGGTTTGACCACGCACGCACCGCAGGCGGCGCAGGCCGTGACGCTGCCCACGACACTGGACGAGGCCGTGGCGGCGCTCGCCGCCATGCCCACGGCCGTGCCCGTGGCCGGCGGCACCGACCTGATGGCCGCCGTCAACGCCGGGCAGCTCAGGCCGGCCGCCCTGGTGGGCCTCGGCCGGATCAGCGAGATCCGCGGCTGGCAGTACCAGGACGGCCACGCGCTGCTCGGCGCCGGCCTCACGCACGCGCGCATGGGCCGCCCCGACTTCGCGGCCCTCATCCCGGCGCTCGCCGCCGCCGCGCGCGCCGCCGGTCCGCCGCACATCCGCAACGCGGGCACCCTGGGCGGCAACATCGCCTCGGCCGCGCCGACCGGTGACGCGCTGCCGGTCCTGGCCGCCCTGGAGGCGACGCTGATCATCGCGGGCCCGGGCGGGGCCCGCCGGGAACTCCCGGTCTCGCACCTGCTGGCCGGGGTCGACATGCTGCGCGGCGGCGAGCTCATCGGCTACGTGCGCGTGCCGCTGCTGCACGCCCCGCAGGTCTTCCTGAAGGCCACCGGACGGACCGGTCCCGGTCGGGCGGTCGCCTCCGTGGCGCTGGTCCTCGACCCGGCCCGGCGCGGAGTGCGGTGCGCGGTGGGTGCCATAGCGCCGATGCCCCTGCGGCCCCTGGAGGCCGAGCAGTGGGTCGCCCGGCTCATCGACTGGGACGGGGACCGCGTGATCGTGCCGGAGGCGCTGAGCGCCTTCGGTGAGTACGTCGCCGCGGCCTGCATCCCCGACCCGGCCCCGGAGCAGGACGGCTCCGTACCGCAGCTTCCGCCCGCCGTACTGCACCTGCGGCGCACCGTCGCCGCACTGGCCCGACGAGCACTGGGGAGGGCGCTGTCGTGACCGACGACCAGCACGGAGAGGGCACGCCCCAGGGAGGCGGGCGCTGGGACCCGCTGCCCCAGGGCGACTACGACGACGGCGCCACCGCCTTCGTCAAGCTCCCCGAGGGCGGCATCGACGCCCTCCTGGCCGCGCCGGGTCACGGCTACGTGCCGCCGCAGATAACGGTGGCCCCCGGAGTCGACCCGGGCGCCGACCCGGCGGCGGGCGGCACCTGGGCGGTGCAGGACGCCGGCGCCCAGTGGCCTGACCCGAACGCCGTGCCCCGGGGGACGGGCGCGGAGCCGGACGACCGGTTCACGTACAACCCCGCCGCCACGCAGCACTGGACCTACGACGAGCCCGTGGCCCCGCCGGCCCCCGGGCACGACGTGACCGGTGAGTGGTCCATCCCAGTGGCCGGGGGCGACCTCCCGGACGAATCGGGCGAGTTCACCACCTCCTCGCTGGTCGAGCAGTGGGGCGCCGGCGGCAACCCTCCGGCCACCCTCCCGGGTGGCGCGCCCGCGCCCTGGGCGACGGAGGGGCCGGGGCAGCCCTGGGGGCAGCAGACGGGGGAGGTGCCCACCGGACATCCGGGCCACCCGGTGCCCGAGCACTCCGCCCACGAGGAGTTCCGGCCCGCCGCGACCTACCCCGAGCACCCGGCCGAGCAGACGCCGGAGCCCGCGCAGGCGGACGGCCCCGAGGCGGCCCCGGACACCCAGGAGGCCGCACAGGCACCTGACGGGCTCGCTGGGTCGCCCGCGGATCCGGAGACGGACGAGGGGCCCGCCGACGAGCCGGAGGTCGCGCAGGAGGCCGCCACGGCCGACGAGGCCGCGCCGCCGGACGAGACGCCCGCCCCGGGGCCCGCCGCGGCGGACGAGGCGACCCCGCCGCCCCCGCACGACGAACACCCGCTCGCCTCCTACGTCTTGCGCGTGAACGACACCGAGCGGCCCGTCACCGACGCCTGGATCGGCGAGTCGCTGCTTTACGTGCTGCGCGAGCGGCTCGGGCTCGCCGGGGCCAAGGACGGCTGCTCGCAGGGCGAGTGCGGGGCCTGCAACGTCCAGGTCGACGGGCGGCTCGTCGCCTCCTGCCTGGTCCCCGCCGTCACCGCCGCCGGTAGCGAGGTGCGCACCGTCGAGGGCCTCGCGGTGGACGGCCGGCCCTCCGACGTACAGCGGGCGCTCGCCAGGTGCGGTGCGGTGCAATGCGGTTTCTGCGTCCCCGGCATGGCGATGACCGTGCACGACCTGCTCGAGGGCAACCCGGCACCGACCGACCTGGAGGCGCGTCAGGCGCTGTGCGGCAACCTGTGCCGCTGCTCCGGCTACCGCGGTGTCCTGGACGCCGTCCAGGAGGTCGTCGCCGAACGCGAGGCACACACCGCGGCCGAGACCGAGACGGACACGGACGGCGTACGTATTCCCCACCAGGCGGGCCCGGGAGCCGGCGGCGTCAACACGTCGGCGTTCGACTCACCGGGGACCTTCGGCGGTGCCGGAGGGGTCTTCGGTGGTTCCGGAGGGACCTTCGGTGGGGCCGGAGGCGCCTTCGGCGGTTCCGGACCGCACGACCAGCACTACGGCCAGGACGGAGGCCAGGCGTGAGCAACGAGACCGCCACCGCGACCACCGCCGCGGAGGCCGCCCCCGCCGCCGACCCGGTGCCGCACGGCCTCGGCGCCTCCCTGCCCCCCGCCGACGCCCGCGCCAAGACCGAGGGCACCTTCCCGTACGCCGCCGACCTGTGGGCCGAGGGACTGCTCTGGGCGGCGGTACTGCGCTCCCCGCACGCGCACGCGCGCATCCTGTCCATCGACACCTCCCACGCGCGCGAGATGCCCGGCGTACGGGCCGTCGTCACCCACGAGGACGTCCCCGGCACCCCGCGCCACGGCCGGGGCACCCCCGACCGCCCGGTGTTCGCCTCCGACGTCGTACGCCACCACGGCGAGCCCATCGCCGCCGTCGCCGCCGACCACCCCGACACCGCGCGGATGGCCGCGGCCGCCGTCATCGTCGAGTACGAGGTGCTCGACCCGGTCACCGACCCCGAACAGGCCTTCGAGGCCGAGCCGCTGCACCCCGACGGCAACCTGATCCGGCACATCCCGCTGCACCACGGCGACCCGGACGCGCACGGCGAGATCGTCGTCGAGGGCCTGTACCGCATCGGCCGCCAGGACCCGGCCCCCATCGGCGCGGAGGCGGGCCTCGCCGTGCCCCGCCCCGACGGCGGCGTGGAGCTCTACCTGGCCTCCACCGACCCGCACACCGACCGGAACACCGCCGCCGCCGTCTTCGGCCTGGCCCCCGAACGCGTGAAGGTCGTCGTCACCGGCGTCCCCGGCGCCACCGCCGACCGCGAGGACCAGGGCTTCCAGCTCCCGCTCGGACTGCTGGCCCTGAAGACCGGCTGCCCGGTGAAACTGACCGCGAGCCGCGAGGAGTCCTTCCTCGGCCACGCCCACCGCCATCCCACACTGCTGCGTTACCGCCACCACGCCGACGCCGACGGCATGCTGGTCAAGGTGGAGGCGCAGATCCTCCTCGACGCGGGCGCGTACGCCGACACGTCCGCCGAGGCCCTGGCCGCCGCCGTCTCCTTCGCCTGCGGCCCGTACGTCGTCCCGAACGCCTTCATCGAGGGCTGGGCCGTGCGCACCAACAACCCGCCCTCCGGCCATGTGCGCGGCGAGGGCGCCATGCAGGTGTGCGCCGCCTACGAGGCGCAGATGGACAAGCTCGCCAAGAGACTCGGCCTGGACCCGGCGGAGGTGCGCCTGCGCAACGCCCTCGCGACCGGCGACGTCCTCCCGATCGGCCAGACGGTCACCTGCCCGGCGCCGGTCGCCGAACTCCTCCAGGCGGTACGGGACTTCCCGCTCCCGCCGCTGCCCAAGGACACGCCCGAGGACGAGTGGCTGCTGCCCGGCGGCCCCGAGGGCGCGGGCGAGCCGGGCGCGGTACGCCGGGGCGTCGGCTACGGCGTCGGCATGGTGCACATGCTCGGCGCGGAGGGCGCGGACGAGGTCTCGACGGCGACGGTGAAGGTCCACGACGGCATCGCCACCGTGCTCTGCGCGGCGGTGGAGACCGGCCAGGGCTTCACCACGCTGGCCCGGCAGATCGTCCAGGAGACGCTCGGCATCGACGAGGTGCACGTGGCACCCGTGGACACCGACCAGCCCCCGGCCGGCCCGAGCTGCCACGGCCGCCACACCTGGGTGTCGGGCGGCGCGGTGGAACGGGCGGCCAAGATGGTCCGCACTCAGCTCCTGCAGCCCCTGGCGCACAAGTTCGGCATGTCCACCGAGCTGCTCCAGATCACCGACGGCAAGATCACGTCGTACGACGGTGTGCTGTCCACCACGGTCACCGAGGCGCTGGAGGGCAAGGAGCTCTGGGCCACGGCCCAGTGCCGCCCCCACCCCACCGAACCACTGGACGCCTCCGGCCAGGGCGACGCCTTCGTGGGGCTGGCCTTCTGCGCGGTCCGCGCGGTGGTGGACGTCGACATCGAACTCGGCTCCGTACGGGTCGTGGAACTGGCCGTCGCCCAGGACGTGGGCCGCGTGCTCAACCCGGCCCAGCTCGAGGCCCGTATCGAGGCGGGCGTCACCCAGGGCGTCGGCATCGCGCTCACCGAGAACCTGCGCACCCCGCGCGGCCTGATCCGCCACCCCGACCTCACCGGGTACGCGCTGCCCACGGCCCTGGACGCCCCCGACATCCGGATCGTCAAACTCGTCGAGGAACGCGACGTGGTCGCCCCCTTCGGCGCGAAGGCGGCCAGCGCGGTGCCGGTGGTCACCTCCCCGGCGGCCATCGCCTCCGCCGTCCGCGCGGCGACCGGCCGTCCGGTCAACCGCCTCCCGATCCGCCCGCAGGCAGCGGTGGTGACGGCCCAGTGACCGGCCAGGAGCCTCAGGTGCCGCAGGAGTCGCCGGAGCCGCGCTACGAGCCGCCGCCGGCGGTCGGCAAGCTGCTGCTGTGGATCCTGCTGTTCGTGGTGGCGGCGGTCGTGGTCGTGCTGGGCGGGATCTACTTCACCTGAGGTACGGGGTCCGCTGATGCACGGGGTCGTGGTCGTCACCGGGGTGATGGCGTCCGGAAAGTCGACCGTGGCCCAGGCCCTGGCGGAGAGGCTCCCGCGCGCGGCGCACGTGCGCGGGGACGTCTTCCGCCGGATGATCGTCTCGGGCCGCGAGGAGTACGTCCCGGGCTCCGCCCCCGGCAGCGAGGCCGAGACCCAACTCCGCCTGCGCCGCAGCCTCTCGGCGGCGACCGCGGACGCGTACGCGGCGGCCGGGTTCACAGCGGTCGTGCAGGACGTACTGCTCGGCGGGGACCTGACCGCGTACCTCGCACTGGTCCGCACCCGCCCGCTGTACGCGGTCGTGCTCGTCCCGGCGCCCGAAGTGGTCGCGGCACGGGAGGCCGTGCGGCCGAAGACCGGGTACGGCGCGTGGACGGTGGCGCGGTTGGACGCGGCGCTGCGGACGGAAACGCCCCGCACGGGACTCTGGCTGGACACCTCCGAGCTGACGGTGACCGAGACGGTGGACGCGATTCTCGCGGGGGCGGAACGGGCCCGGGTCGCCTGACGTCCTCTCCTGAGGGGCGTTGTCAGTGGGTCGGCGTAGTGTTCCGATCAGTGAGGGACAGCTCGTGTCCCGCTCACGCACTACGCAGTGCGCACCACGCAGTGCGGCACCACGTACGACGCACCACGTACGACTGAATCGCGGGGGAGCGATGAGCACGACCGACGCCGGTGTAGCGGTGATCACCCTGACCGAGGACGACCTCGGTCCGTACGTCACGCACGCGCCGACCCGCCATTGGCTGACCGGCCCCGGACTGCCCGGCGACAGCGGCCTGTTGACGTTCGACCCGCTCCGCACGACAGGCCTGCGCACGCTCGCGGACGCCGCGGACGACCCGGCCGAGCATCTGCGGGACCGGCTGGTCATAGGCGAACTGCTGTACCCGGCCGGGATGGAGACGGAATCGCTCCTTCTCGACGGCGACACGGGCGAGATCACGACCACGTACCTCTTCGAGGCGATGGACAGCCGGCCCTTCGCGCCCTCGCTGGAGGCGCTGGTCCGGTTCGCCTCGGTCACGGAGGAACTCGCCGCACTCCGGGGCGAGTTCGCCGCATACGCGGGCCGTCACGGCACCAAGGCGGCCACGGAGGCGTCCCGCCGCCTCCTGGCCCTCTTCGAGGAGGGCACGGGCGGCGAGGTCCCGCCGTACTGGAAGGCGGCCGCACTCATCCGCCCCCTCGCACTGGTCGCCGGCCCCGGCACGGACTCCGGCCTCAGCCTGGACCTCCCCGCCCGTCTGCTGGACCAGGAGTTCGGTCAGGGCCGGGTGGCCCGCTTCGAGGAGGTCGACTTCCCGGCCGCGCTCACCCACGAGCCGACCCGCCGCTTCCTGCGCGAGACCGGCCTGCCGGAGAACGCGGTCCTCTTCCACCTGGAGACGGACGTCCCCCTCCCCACGCTCACGGAGTACTTCGCCTCGGAACGCGCCGACGACTACCCCCTCGAGGCTCTCCCCGCCCACGCCGACCACCTGATACGCCTCGGCCACCTGGTGGAGGAGAACAGCCTGGTGATCGACGGCAGGACGGGCGAGGTCCTGAACTTCAGCGAGCCCGAGGCGACCCTGCACCCCCTGAACACGGACGTCTCCACCCTCGCCTTCACCCTCTGGCTCCTCCACCACGAACGCAGGATCGACGCCCACCTGGGCCACGAACTGACCACCGAGGCCTACGACCAACTGGCCGCGGCGATGATCCAGACCCTGGCGTCCCTCGACCCGACCACCACCACGACGCACGCGTCCTGGCACTACTGGACGGACCTCTTCCAGGACGAGGCGGGCGGCGTGCTCTGAGCGGCCGGTCAGCGCTCGGGCAACTGGTCGTAGGTCTTGAAGGTGTAGGTGGCGTCGTAGGTCATCAGGTTGCCGCTCGTGGCCGGCAGGCCGAGCCGCCGGTTGAGCGGTCCGGTCAGCGGCCCGCAGTGCTCGGCGGCCGGCGCGGTGAAGGTGTCGTCGTACGCCGAGAACTTGATGACCGGCGGATCCTGCGACACCCACACGGAGGGCCCCGACCGCTTGAACTGGAAGTCGACCGGCGCGCCCGCCCCGATGACGCAGCTGTGCGGCAGCCATGGGCTCAGCAGGCGGAAGCGCAGACTGGACCGCCCGGTGTAGGCGTCGAACCGACCGCCGTACTCCGTCCGTATCGCCGGCAACCCGTCCCCCAGCGCGGTAGGCGCACTGTGCATCGCGCCCCACACCTGCCCGGAGGTACCGTCCGCGAGGGGTCCTTCGGCATGCGTCATGGTGATCGGCGCGAGCGCCACGCTGACCTTGCCGATCGTCAGCTTCGGCGCCGCGGTGTGCACCTCGCACCGCCACTTTCCCGGATCGACACCGGCGGGCAGGGCCGGGCAGTCACTGAAATCAGCGGCCGCCTGGGACTGGGCCGAGGCGACACCGGGTGCGTACACCCCCATGACACCGGCCAGGGCAGCGGCACCCAAGACGGACACGGCGGCGCGACGGACGAGGGAAGCGCGGGGACGATCAGCAGTGGCGTTCGACATGCCCACCAGCCTGCCGACCACGAGCAACACCCCACCATCGGTGACAGCCCCAAGGTCACCCTGACATAGCCCTGATGCCCAGTCAGGGACTTTGACCTTGGCGGTAGTCAGACCCAGCGAGCGTTTTCCAACTCACGGCTGCCGAGGCGGGTCCTCTGTGACCAGGCGGCGCGATACGACGGGCACGCGCTGGCGCCGCCTGACCGCAGACCGACAGGCCCTACTCGTCCTGGCCCACCTGCGCTGCGGGCACACGTAAGCCCAACTCGCGTTCGGCTTCGGGATCGGGCTGGCCACCGTCTACCGGTACATCGCCGAGGCGGTTGAGGTCCTGGCCGCCCTCGCCCCCACCCTTCAGCAGGCCATGACCGTCGCCGCCAACAAGGCGTTCGTGATCTTGGACGGCACCCTGCTTTTCATCGACCGCATCGCCGCTGACCGCCCCTTCTACTCTGGCAAGCACAAGCGCCACGGCATGAACGTCCAGGTCATCGCCGATACGTTCGGACGCCTGCTCTGGGCCTCACCTACCCTGCCGGGTGCCGTCCACGACATCAAGGCCGCACGCACCCACGGCATCATCGAAGCACTCACCCATGCCGGCATCCGGACGTGGGCAGACAAGGGATATCAGGGAGCCAGGGGGACGATCCTGCTGCCTTACCGGGGCCGCTGGAGCGCGCTCCCAGCCGGGAAGCGGGCGGTGAACTCCTCCCACGCCAGGATCCGAGCAGTCGGCGAGCAGGCCAACGCCACCCTGAAGAGTTGGCGGCTCCTGCGCAAACTCCGTTGCAGCACTGTCCGCATCACCGACATCGTCAAGGCCGTCCTGGCGTTGCACCTCGCCACGCCAGCCTGAGGCCGGTGCGGCCTGTGACATGGACAAGGGCAGCGCCGCCATCAACGACAGCAAGGGAGCCCGCCCACCGTGGCAGACTTCAGAGTCACCTACGACAAGACTGTGGACGCAGCGTACGTGTACCTCACCGAACCGCAGGCCCGCGTGAAGTCCGCGCGCATGTATCCCTGCGATCCGGTGGACGTTGACGCCATGATCAACCTCGACTTCGACGAGCAAGGCCGCCTCATCGGGATCGAGGTGCTGGCCGCCAGTTCAAAACTGCCCGAGTACCTGCTCCAGTCCGCGGAGCGGCTGGACAGCGAAGGCGCATGAACAGGCGAGCACCATGCTCTCGGCGACCGCAGTGCGCACTTTGCAGCAGGTTGGAAAAGGCTCACTACATGAGTGCATCCATGATTGTTCAGCCTGCTCGCCCTATTCATCTCATTGACGGCACTAGCAACATCTGTATCAGTGGCGCGCAAGCAGATCAGAGTATCCCACATCCCAAAAAATGATTCGCTGCAATCAGGGTCAGATCACGAACAGTGCGGCATAGAATGCACTGTGAATGGGAACGACCCTGAGTGAGTGAGTGAGTCCCGAAGGAATCCAAAGATCGATTAGGAGAAGCCGTGGGCTTGCGGCGCTGGATGAAAAAGCGGGCCGAGGAAGCTGCAGAAGCGAGGCGTCGCAACATGTGCCTTGCTTGCTCCGGGACCGGTGGTTACAACTACGAGAGCCCAAACATGTTTTGGGACGGTCAAAGCGTGAGCCAATTTGGTACAAATTCTAAACGGATCCGCTGCAAAGAGTGCAGCGGCTCAGGGCGTCGATATTGACAAGGAACGCGCCCGTGTCCGCAGCGAGAAAGGCATCCGCTGGGGCGGCCGGCCCGCTCTCGCCGCATGATCAGGCAACCTGGCGAAGGTTCCAGGTCACAGCACGACATCCGCCGCGGATCTGTCTGGGCTACTTGACCAACCGAAAGGCGGGGTGCCCAACCCAGGCCCGCAGGAACTCCGCCGTTCCCAGCGCCATCCAGTCGTCGTCCGCGATGCCCAACACCCCCGGAAGGCCAGCGACGACCGATGCCTGCCCGTCCAGCAGTTCGGCTTTGGCCACGCCTCCGATGACGTCCATGACAGCGGCGGTCAGCAGGGCCGTGGTCGCGTGGTCGATCTCGCGATTGCAGCCGGCGCTGACATTGACGGCATGGGTCGGTCTGAAGCCGAGGATGGCTTCCACCTCGGGCTCGTCCGCGTGCTCAGCCTCGAAGGTGCTCTCGTCGCCGACGCTCGGCCCCATCAAGTAGACCAGGAAGGGCCGACGCCAGTCCTCGCGCTGCGGATTGAATCCCACCAGGGCTGTGAGCTCCTCGTCCGCGATGGTGTTGCCGAGGAGCGGAAGCGGGAACGGCTTTCGCCAGTCCTTCTCTCGCCTGTCCTCGACGCCCAGTCGCTCTGCGGCCACGTTGACGTCGAAGAACCCGGGCCGCTTCTCGTCGAAGTGGGAGCAGAGCCCCACCATCAACGCGCGGAACTCCTGCAGCACAGCGGGGGAGAGCGGCTCCGCCAACTCGATCACCAACGTCGGACCAGACATGCTGGGAGCCTAGTTTGATTGGCCCCGCGACCGCGCAGATTGTTCCCTCGCCGAGTCCAGCCGGTCCGAGCACCGACGCCGCCAACCCGGCGCACCTATGCGGTCAGAGCACTAGCGACGTAGTTGTGCCGATTGAGACGCGAATTGAGACGGACCAATAGAAGGGCGGCACCCCAAGGGGTGCCGCCCTTCTATTTTGCCTGGTCAGGTACTGGAGGCCGTGGCGGGAATCGAACCCGCGTAACTCGCTTTGCAGGCGAGTCCCTGAACCACTCGGGCACACGGCCGTGTTGACGAGACGACCGTAGGGCGGGGCGGGGGAGGGGCTCAAGGGAAGCGCCGGGGCTGCAACGGGACTGCCATACGGCGTTCATGAACGAGGGGCGGGACAGACGGGGCGTACGACCAAGGTCGCAGGTCGTGGGCGACCTCGGACAGGGGTCAAACCAGGCCGTGCGCCTTACGCTGGCGGTCATGGACGCCCTTGAACGACGCGATGCCGAAGTCGCCGCCCCTGTCGACGGAGCAGCAGAGGACACGGTCCTCGGGCGGGCCTACCGGGCGCTGACCGTCGGGATCGTGTCCGTCGTGGTGCTGATCGCCTTCGAGGCGACCGCGGTGGGGACGGCGATGCCGGTCGCCGCGCGGGAGCTGGACGGGGTGTCGCTGTACGCGTTCGCGTTCTCCGGGTATTTCACGACGAGCCTGTTCGGGATGGTGCTCGCCGGACAGTGGTCCGACCGGCGGGGGCCGCTCGGGCCGCTCACCACCGGGATCGGGGCCTTCGCGGCCGGGCTGGTGGTGGCCGGGACCGCCGGGGCGATGTGGGTGTTCATCGTGGGGCGGGCCGTGCAGGGCTTCGGCGGCGGGCTGGTGATCGTCGCCTTGTACGTCGTCGTGGGCCGGGCCTATCCCGAGCGGCTGCGGGCCGCCATCATGGCGGCCTTCGCCGCCGGCTGGGTCGTGCCGTCGGTCGTCGGCCCGCTGGCGGCGGGAGCGGTGACCGAGCACCTCGGCTGGCGCTGGGTGTTCCTCGGCATACCGGTGCTGGTCGTCCTCCCGCTGGCCCTCGCGCTGCCGCAGATACGGCGGCGGGCCGCGGGACCCGTCGACGAGGAGACGGTGGCCACGTTCGACCGGCGGCGCATCCGGCTCGCGCTCGGGATCTCCCTCGGCGCGGGACTGCTGCAGTACGCCGCGCAGGACCTGCGGTGGGTCTCCCTGCTGCCCGGTGCCGCGGGCGCCGCGCTGCTCGTGCCGGCCGTGCTCGGCCTCCTGCCGCGCGGCACCTACCGGGCGGCCCGCGGGCTGCCGTCGGTCGTGCTGCTGCGCGGGGTCGCCGCGGGGTCCTTCATCGCCTCCGAGTCCTTCGTGCCGCTGATGCTGGTCACCCAGCGGGGGCTGTCGCCGACACTGGCGGGCTTCTCGCTCGCGGCGGGCGGGGCGACCTGGGCACTGGGCTCGTGGGTGCAGTCACGGACACGGTTCGCACCGCACCGGGAACGACTGATGACCGCCGGAATGCTGCTGGTGGCGGCCGCCATCACCACCGCGCCCAGTGTGCTGATCCCCGCCGTGCCGGTGTGGACCGTCGCCGTCGCCTGGGCTTTCGGCTGCTTCGGCATGGGACTGGTGATCTCCTCCGCCGGCGTGCTCCTGTTCCAGTTGTCCGCCCCGGAGGAGGCCGGCACCAACTCGGCCGCACTGCAGATCTCTGACGCCCTCGCCAACGTCGTCCTCCTCGCGGCGACCGGAGCGGCCTTCGCCGCCCTGGGTGGCGGCAGTCCGGCGGTCACGGCAGACGGCCACACCGGCGCACCTGCGGGCGCATTCGCCGCGGTGTTCCTGCCGATGGCCGGGGTGGCGCTGATCGGGGCCTGGGTGACGACACGGTTGAGGCAACGGTGAGCGGTACCAATATGACCCCATGGGGTAGTACCATTCTGGTATGGCCATGAACCTGCGTCTCCGCGACGACCAGACGGAAGCCCTGAAGGTGCGAGCCGAGGAGGAGGGCGTCAGTATGCACGCCATAGTGCTGCGGGCGGTGGACGACTATTTGGCCCGGACGGCTCATGAGGCCTTGGTCCGTAAGGCCGCTAAGGAGCAGACCGCCAAATGGGCCGAGCTGCTGGAGCGGCTCAAGTGACCTGTGTCTATCTGTCGGCCGAGAATGTCCTGGCCATCGCCGAACACGCGGTCGATGACCAGGTCGCCGTCGTGCGTGACGCGGGTCTGCTGGAGTCGGCCGTGCACCGCCCCTCGGCTTCGATGTTCGGGCAGGAGGCGTACACCGACCTCTTCGGCAAGGCCGCGGCCCTGCTGCAGTCACTGGCGATCAACCGTCCCTTCGTCGACGGGAACAAGCGCACGGCCTGGGTGTCCTGTGTCGTCTTTCTGGCGATGAACGAGGTGCAGTTGCGTCCGGACATCGACGCGGCCGAGCGTCTTGTCATCGCCGTAGCGACCGGAAGCCTGGAGGAGGTCAAGGTCATCGGCGAGGCGCTCAGGGGGCTGGCCGAGTAGCCGATGTGACGTGAGTCCCACCCGCCGTTGACCCGGCCTCGTCCGCGCGTCGGTACCGGCGGGCCGCCGGTAGGGTGGCCCGGTTGTCATACGCAGACGAGCAGCCCGACGTCCAGATCCACGGAGACCGTGACTACCACCGCCGCTTCCTCCACGCACAACCACCACCTCTCGCCCGCCTTCCCGGGCCGTGCCCCCTGGGGCACCGCCAGCAAGCTGCGTGCCTGGCAGCAGGGGGCGATGGAGAAGTACATCCAGGAGCAGCCGCGTGACTTCCTCGCCGTCGCCACGCCGGGCGCCGGCAAGACGACCTTCGCGCTGACGCTCGCCTCCTGGCTGCTGCACCACCACGTCGTGCAGCAGGTGACCGTGGTCGCGCCGACCGAGCACCTGAAGAAGCAGTGGGCGGAGGCGGCCGCGCGGATAGGCATCAAGCTCGACCCCGAGTACAGCGCGGGACCCCTGGGGAAGGACTACCAGGGCGTCGCGGTGACGTACGCCGGTGTCGGCGTGCGTCCCATGCTGCACCGCAACCGGGTCGAGCAGCGCAAGACCCTCGTCATCCTCGACGAGATCCACCACGCCGGTGACTCCAAGTCCTGGGGCGAGGCGTGCCTGGAGGCGTTCGAGCCGGCCACCCGGCGGCTCGCGCTCACCGGCACACCGTTCCGCTCCGACACCAACCCCATCCCCTTCGTCACGTACGAGGAGGGTCAGGACGGGATCCGGCGGTCCGCCGCCGACTACACGTACGGGTACGGCAACGCGCTCGCCGACCACGTCGTCCGGCCCGTCATCTTCCTCTCCTACAGCGGCAACATGCGCTGGCGCACGAAGGCCGGTGACGAGGTCGCCGCCCGGCTCGGCGAGCCGATGACGAAGGACGCCGTCAGCCAGGCCTGGCGCACCGCGCTGGACCCGCGCGGCGAATGGATGCCCGCCGTGCTGCGCGCCGCCGACCAGCGGCTGACCGAGGTCAGGAAGGCCATCCCGGACGCGGGCGCCCTCGTCATCGCCTCCGACCAGGACTCGGCGCGCGCGTACGCCAAGCTGATCCGTGAGATCACCGGCAGCAAGGCCACCCTCGTGCTGTCCGACGACGCCGGCGCCTCGAGCCGGATCGACGAGTTCAGCGGGAACAACGACCGCTGGATGGTCGCCGTCCGCATGGTGTCCGAGGGCGTCGACGTGCCCCGGCTCGCGGTCGGCGTGTACGCCACCACCATCTCCACCCCGCTGTTCTTCGCGCAGGCCGTCGGCCGTTTCGTACGGTCCCGGCGGCGCGGTGAGACCGCGTCCGTCTTCCTGCCGACCGTTCCCGACCTGCTCACCTTCGCCAACGAGATGGAGGTCGAGCGCGACCACGCCCTCGACAAGCCGAAGAAGGAGGGCGAGGAGGACCCGTACGCCGAGTCCGAGAAGGAGATGGAGGAGGCGAACAAGGAGCAGGACGAGGACACCGGTGAGCAGGACATGCTGCCCTTCGAGGCGCTGGAGTCCGACGCCGTCTTCGACCGGGTCCTGTACGACGGCGCCGAGTTCGGCATGCAGGCCCACCCGGGCAGCGAGGAGGAGCAGGACTACCTCGGCATCCCCGGGCTCCTCGAACCCGACCAGGTCCAACTGCTGCTGCAGAAGCGGCAGGCCCGGCAGATCGCGCACAGCCGCAAGAAGCCGGACGAGGAGGCCGACCTGCTGGAGCTGCCCGCCGAGCGGCGGCCCGTCGTCTCCCACAAGGAGATGATGGAGCTGCGCAAGCAGCTCAACACCATGGTCGGCGCGTACGTCCACCAGAGCGGCAAGCCGCACGGGGTGATCCACACCGAACTGCGGCGCGTGTGCGGCGGCCCGCCGAGCGCCGAGGCCACGGCCGGGCAGCTCCGCCAGCGGATCGCCAAGGTGCAGGAGTGGGCGACGCGCATGAGGTGACCCGCCCGCGCGGACCCAGGGGCGTACGGCACGGGAAGCGCGCCGCACGTATCAGGACGAAGGTCGCAGGCCATGCCGGGTCATGCCCGGATTCTGGACGGAGGCTTCCGCTCAGCGAACCCGCTTCGCTACTGTCCCGCTACGCACACGCCCCGTGGCAGCGCCGCCGCGGAGCGCAGCCGTGAAGCGACCGGTCCCGGAGCCGCCGGGACCGTCTGCCGATCGGCGGCCTCTGAAGCGTCGCTGACGGGACTCGGTGACGCATCCCTCACCCAGGGGTCGCCGACCTCACCACCGAAGGAGTGGGCGTCGTGACCGCGGAGACCTCTCAGACGCTCGACCGGGGACTGCGCGTCCTCAAACTGCTCGCCGACACCGACCACGGGCTGACCGTCACCGAGCTGTCCACCAAACTGGGCGTGAACCGGACCGTGGTGTACCGGTTGCTCGCCACCCTCGAACAACATGCGCTCGTACGGCGTGATCTCGGCGGGCGAGCCCGCGTCGGACTGGGTGTGCTGCGACTGGGCCGGCAGGTGCACCCGTTGGTACGGGAGGCCGCGCTGCCCGCGCTCAGGTCGCTGGCGGAGGACATCGGGGCGACCGCCCACCTCACGCTGGTGGACGGGAGCGAGGCGCTGGCCGTCGCCGTGGTCGAGCCGACGTGGACGGACTACCACGTGGCCTACCGGGCCGGTTTCCGGCATCCGCTGGACCGCGGGGCCGCGGGCAGGGCGATCCTCTCCGCGCGGCACTCGCCGTCGGCGGACCCCGGGTACACCCTGACGCACGGCGAGCTCGAGGCCGGGGCCAGCGGGGCGGCGGCGCCCCTGCTCGGGGTCACGGGCGTGGAGGGCAGCGTCGGCGTGGTCATGCTGGCCGACGCCGTGCCGGAGCGGGTGGGGCCGCGCGTCGTCGACGCGGCACGGGAGGTGGCGGAGGCGTTGCGGTGACGCGGCGGTGACGCTGCGTCTGGCTGGGCGGGGTGAGCTGGGCTCGGTGATCTGGGCCCGGGTGAGCTGCCGGCCAGGGTCCGGTGCGGGGGACGGTTTCGCTTGCCCGCGCTGGCGGGGTGTCGCTGCGCCCCCCCCGTGCCGCCCCAGCGGCACGACTGGCCGCAGCGACGGGATCTGTACGCGGCTGACCGGGCGGGGCCGGAACTGGGCGTCCCGTAGATTGAACCTGTGCTCTCTCGTCTCTCACGTCCCCAGGCTGCCGCCGTCTGTGCCCTGCCCGTCGCGGCCCTGATCGCCACGGCGGTCCTCGCCCCGCTGCCGTTCTCGGTGGCGCAGCCCGGGCCGACGGCGAACGTGCTGGGCAAGAACAAGGGCACCCAGGTGATCACCGTCTCCGGCGAGCCGACCCGCGCGACGAACGGACAGCTGCGGATGGTGACGATCGTGGCGACCGGCCCGGACACGCGCGTGTCGCTGGGCGACGTGCTCGACAACTGGTTCCGCACGGACCGCGCGGTCATGCCGCACGACGCCGTCTACCAAGGGAACACCGTCAAGGAGATCGAGAAGCACAACGTCGAGCAGATGCAGCAGTCCCAGGACGCGGCGACCGCGGCGGCGCTGAAGTACCTGAAGCTGAGCAGCAAGGACGTCAAGGTCACCCTCAGGCTCGCCGACGTCGGCGGGCCCAGCGCGGGTCTGCTGTTCTCCCTCGGGATCATCGACAAACTGCACGGCGACGGTGGCGGCGGTGACCTGACGGGCGGCCGCACCATCGCGGGCACGGGGACGATCAGCGCCGACGGCAAGGTGGGCGCGGTCGGCGGCGTGGCACTGAAGACGCAGGCCGCGCGGCGGGACGGCGCGACCGTCTTCCTGGTCCCGAAGGCCGAGTGCGCCGACGCGAAGGCGGAGCTGCCGAAGGGGCTCCGGCTGGTTCCGGTGACCACCCTCAAGGGCGCGGTGAACTCCCTGGTGGCCCTCGAGAAGGGGCAGGGCTCCGTACCGAGCTGCTAGGCGACCGCCGGCCTCGGGGCCGCGGCGAGCCGCAGGCCGACCTCGACGAGGGTCCAGCCGAGGCGCGTACGAAGCTCGCCGGGCCCCCGGGCCGCCAAGGCGAGCCGGTGGGCGTCGGCCTGGGCGCGCAGGTCGGCGATGCGGTGCTGGGCGAGCTGGGTCTCGGTGTACATGGGGGCCTCTCGGTCCGGCTCAGTCGGTTTCGACGGGGAAGAGGTGCATGTGGATGCGTACGCGCTCCGAGGCGGGCGTGTCCTCGTGGGCGACGCGGTCGCGGTAGCTGTCGATCAGTTCGAGCATCTTGTCGCCGAGTTCACCGGCGAGCTCGGGCGTGAGTCGCAGACTCATGTCGCTCATGTGGGAGGCGCGTGTCCACGCCTCGGACCAGTGGTCACGGGTGCCGAGCCAGGTGGACGTCTCACGGGCGTGGGTGTTGGCGATCTCCTGCAGGAACAGCTCGGCGGCCCCCCGCACCTCGGGGCCGGCGCTGTCGAACTCGGTGTTGTCGAAGACCACCCCCTCGTCCACCGCACGCCACCAGCGCTCCCGTCCCTTGCCGTGCTCCGGGGCGTCCTCCACGAAGCCGTGTGCGGCGAGCTGGCGCAGGTGGTAGCTGGTCGCGCCGCTCGACTCACCGAGCCGCGTGGCCAGTTGGGACGCGGTTGCCGGGCCGCGCTGTCGTAGGGCGTTCAGCAACTGCATCCGCAGGGGGTGGGCCAGGCCACGCAGTGCGCGGGCGTCGAGGCGCCGGAGTTTCTGGGGCTGCTCCGTCATGCGTACAAAGATAGCGTTGCAAAAAACTCTTTGCAACGATTCTTTTGCATCAACTCCTTTGCATGCCCGCCCGGCCCCACCTCACCCCGCCCCCTCCGCCTGTTCCGCCGCCTGCTCCACGAGCGGGATGATCCGCAGCGGAACCGGGTTCTCCATCACGATCGCCGTGGCGGCCCGGACGATGCCGTCGAAACCGACGACCCGGTCGATCACCCGCTGGAGGTCGGCGTTGGAGCGGGCCACCAGCCGGCAGAGCATGTCCCCGCTGCCGGTCGTGGTGTGCAGCTCCAGCACCTCCGGCACGGTCGCCAGATGGGCGCGTACGTCGGGTCCCTGGCCCTGTCGGATCTCCAGTGTGGCGAACGCCGTGACCGGATAGCCGATGGCCGCCGGGTCCACCTGCGGGCCGAACCCGCGGATGACCCCGTTCGACTGGAGCCGGTCCAGCCGGGCCTGCACCGTGCCCCGTGCCACCCCCAGCCGCCGGGACATCTCGAGGACCCCGATCCGCGGCTCCCGGGCCAGCAGCACGATGATGCGCCCGTCCAGCCGATCGATCGCCATATCCGCCTCCTGAGATGGTCATCCTGTACAGAAATACCGTCGACGGCGCCACGTCGCTGAGCAGATTGCCCAGCGAATACGTGAACTGTTGCGCACCTTGCCGACCAGGGTCACGCTTCCGCTATGACGCAGACCACAGAGCACACTCCCGTCACGACCGCCCGGCAGGCCGACCCCTTCCCGGTCAAGGGAATGGACGCGGTCGTCTTCGCCGTGGGCAACGCCAAGCAGGCGGCGCACTACTACTCCACCGCCTTCGGCATGCGGCTGGTCGCCTACTCCGGACCGGAGAACGGCAGCCGGGAGACCGCTGCTTACGTCCTGGAGAACGGCTCCGCCCGCTTCGTGTTCACCTCCGTGATCAAGCCCGCCACGACCTGGGGTCACTTCCTCGCACAGCACGTGGCCGAGCACGGCGACGGCGTCATCGACCTGGCGATCGAGGTCCCGGACGCCCGCGCCGCGTACACCTACGCGATCGAGCACGGCGCCCGCTCCGTCGCCGAGCCCTACGAGGTGAAGGACGAGCACGGCACCGTCGTCCTCGCCGCCATCGCCACCTACGGCGAGACCCGCCACACCCTCGTCGAACGCTCCGGCTACGACGGGCCGTACCTGCCCGGCTACGTGGCCGCGAAGCCGATGGTCGAACCGCCCGCCCAGCGCACCTTCCAGGCCGTCGACCACTGCGTCGGCAACGTCGAACTCGGCCGGATGAACGAGTGGGTGGAGTTCTACAACAAGGTCATGGGCTTCACGAACATGAAGGAGTTCGTGGGCGACGACATCGCCACCGAGTACAGCGCCCTGATGTCGAAGGTCGTCGCCGACGGCACGCTCAAGGTGAAGTTCCCGATCAACGAGCCCGCGATCGCCAAGAAGAAGTCCCAGATCGACGAGTACCTGGAGTTCTACGGCGGCGCCGGTGTCCAGCACATCGCGCTGAACACGAACGACATCGTGCAGACGGTACGCACCATGCGCGCGGCCGGTGTGGAGTTCCTGGACACCCCCGACACCTACTACGACACCCTCGGCGAGTGGGTCGGCGACACCCGCGTCCCCGTGGAGACCCTGCGCGAGCTGAAGATCCTCGCCGACCGCGACGAGGACGGCTACCTCCTGCAGATCTTCACCAAGCCGGTCCAGGACCGTCCGACCGTCTTCTTCGAGATCATCGAACGGCACGGCTCCATGGGCTTCGGCAAGGGCAACTTCAAGGCCCTGTTCGAGGCGATCGAGCGGGAACAGGAGCGGCGCGGCAACCTGTGACGCTCCGGGTCCCGGGTCAGCCCTCCGGCGGCGGTTCGTCGTCGGGGGGTTCACCCAACCGGGCCAGCGCCTCCCGTGCGACCGGCACCCGCAACGGCGAGAAGTACGGGTTGATCCGCAGCGCCTCCTGCAGATGGCGGCGCGCGGGCCCGGTCTGGTCCAGCTCCCCCTCGATCATGCCCAGGTGGAACGAGTACAGCGCGCTGCGCACCCCGCCGCCCTTGTCCTTGTCCGTGGCGACCCGGGCGTAGTGCAGCGCCTCCTCGTCGTCACCCACCCGGTGCAGTGCCCAGCCCAGGGCGTCCGCCACCTCGATGCCGGGCTGCCGCTCCCACTCGTCCTCCAGCAGCACCACGGCGTCCTCCCGGTTCCCGTGGTCCTCCTCGAACCGCCCGAGGAGCAGCTCCTCGTCCACCCCGCCGGCCTGGTCCCGCTCCGCCCGGGTCCGCACCAGGTCGTACTGGGCCTGCGCCTCCTCCTGTCTGCCCAGCGACTCGTACAGCTCGCCCAGCTCCAGGGCGTACTCGGGGCAGGGCTGCCCGCTGAGCGCCGACCGGTAGGCGGTCAGCGCCTCGGAGGTCCGGCCCAGCGCGGCCAGTACGCGGCCCCGGCCGGCCGTCGCGGCCCGCTGCCCGGGGTCCGCGCGCAGCGCCGCGTCGAAGTGCCGCAGCGCGTCCTGGCGGTCGCCGCGCTCCCAGGCGAGCTGGCCGGCACGGGTGAGGTAGTCGGCCCGCTCGGCGGGGCTGCGGGCGGCCGCCGCCGCGTCGGAGAGCTGGGCCGCCGCGTCCTCGCGCCAGCCCCGGTCGCGGTACACCGCGGACGCCCGCGCCATCACCGCCGGGCGGGCGGCGGCGCCGGTGCGCAGCGCCATCAGCTTGTCCAGCGTGCTCCGGCTCGCCTTGTAGTCGCCGAGCCCGGTGTAGGAGTCGATCAGCACCGCGTACGTCGTCCACCGCTTCGGCGCGAGCTTGTTCGCCTGCTCGCCCCACTCCCTGGCCGCTGCGAAGTCCCGGCGCGTGTTCGCCAGCGCCGCGAGCCCCTCCAGCGCCTCGACGTTCGCGCCGCCCGCGACCTCGAGGGAGGTCTGCAGCGCGTGCTCGGCCTGCGGGTAGTTCGCGGCGTCGGCGGTCTGCCGCCCCCGCTGCAGGTAGGCGGTGCCCAGTACCGCCCACGCCCGCGCGTCCCGGGGATGCGTCCGCAGATGGTTCTCCCGGTCCCCGATCAGCCGGGTCAGCTCGGGCAGCGCGGCCGGCACCCCGGAGGTCACCGCGGCCGGGGCCCGCGGACCGGGCGCGGGTGCGGGCGGGCCGGTGACGGACGGCTCCTTCGGCAGCAGCATCAGCGCCCCGCCGACCGCCGCGGTGCCCGTCACCGAGGCCATCAGCACCCGCCGCAGCATGCGCAGACGCCGCCGGGGCCGCTCGGCGACCAGGGACGTACCCGGACCGGACTGTCGCTTCTCCATGCGGCTTACTGTGCGTCAATATGACGAGCACATCCGGGTGGCCCAAGGGTGCCGTGTTCGGGGTTCACACCGATGGCCCCGGGTGCAAGGCTGTGATCATGAGCCGTATCGAAGCGCCGCGTGACGAAGCCCAGGGCAGTCTCACCGACCGGCTGCTCGTGGGCCTGCCGGCCGAGGCGGTCCTCACCGACCCCGACGTCACCGCCTCCTACGCCAACGACATGGCGAGCTTCTGCCCGGCCGGCACCCCGGCCGTGGTGGTGCTGCCGCGCACGGTCGAGGAGGTCCAGCACGTCATGCGCACCGCCACCGAGCTGCGCGTACCGGTCGTTCCGCAGGGCGCCCGCAGCGGTCTGTCCGGCGCGGCCAACGCCTCCGACGGCTGCGTCGTGCTGTCCCTGACCCGGATGGACCGCATCCTGGAGATCAACCCGGTCGACCGCGTCGCGGTCGTCGAACCGGGCGTGGTCAACGCCGTCCTCTCCCGCGCGGTCGAGGAGCACGGCCTGTACTACCCGCCGGACCCTTCCAGCTGGGAGATGTGCACCATCGGCGGCAACATCGGCACCGGCTCCGGCGGGCTGTGCTGTGTGAAGTACGGGGTCACGGCCGAGTACGTCCTCGGCCTGGACGTCGTCCTCGCCGACGGCCGCCTGATGTCCACCGGCCGCCGCACCGCCAAGGGCGTGGCGGGCTACGACCTGACCCGCCTGTTCGTCGGCTCCGAGGGCTCCCTCGGCATCGTCGTGCGGGCCGTGCTCGCGCTCAAGCCGAAGCCGCCGCGGCAGCTGGTGCTGGCCGCCGAGTTCGCCTCCGCGGCCGACGCCTGCGACGCCGTGTGCCGGATCATGGCGGGCGGCCATGTGCCGTCCCTCCTCGAACTGATGGACCGTACGACCGTCAAGGCGGTCAACGACCTCGCCCGGATGGGCCTGCCCGAGACCACCGAGGCCCTGCTGCTGGCCGCCTTCGACACCCCCGACCCCGCCGCGGACCTCGCCGCCCTCGGCGCGCTGTGCGAGGCCGCGGGCGCCACCCAGGTGGTCCCGGCCGAGGACACCGCCGAGTCCGAGCTCCTCCTCCAGGCCCGCCGGACGGCCCTCGTCGCCCTGGAGGCCGTCAAGGGCACGACGATGATCGACGACGTGTGCGTGCCCCGGTCACGGCTCGCCGAGATGATCGAGGGCGTCGAACGGATCGCGGAGAAGCACCGTCTGACGATCGGGGTGTGCGCCCATGCGGGTGACGGCAACACCCACCCGACCGTGTGTTTCGACGCCCAGGACCCCGACGAGACCCGCCGCGCCCGCGAGTCCTTCGACGAGATCATGGCCCTCGGTCTGGAACTCGGCGGCACCATCACGGGCGAGCACGGTGTCGGTGTCCTGAAGAAGGAGTGGCTCGCCCGCGAGGTCGGTCCGGTAGGCCTGGAGATGCAGCGCGCCGTCAAGCAGGTGTTCGACCCGCTGGGGATCCTGAACCCCGGCAAGCTGTTCTGACGCCCCATCCCCCGGGGGTCACCGGGCGAGCAACTGGTCGAGCGCGCCGTCCATCCCGAGCAGCTCGGCCTCGCTCCCCGGGGGCACCGCGCGCAGTGTGCGCTCCAACCAGGCGGCGAGCTGGGCGGCCGGCGCCTGGAGCAGGGCTTCACCGTCGGGTGAACTCAGTGCCATCAGGACGACGCCGCGCCCGTCCACCTTCGTGGGCCACACCTTGACGTCGCCCTGCCCGCACGGCCGGAACACCCCCTCCACCAGCAGGTCCCGGGAGAAGGTCCAGTTCACGGGCTGTTCGGAGGTGACGTGGAAGGCGATGTGGACGGCGTAGGGGTCGTCGGAGCGGTAGCCGAGCCGGGCCGGGACCGGGAAGCTGTGGTCGGCGGAAAGGATGAGCTGCAGTTCGAGTTCGCGTTCCACCACGGTGTGCTGCATGACGTTCCGTTCCTCTCTCGACGGGGCCGTGGGAGCGGGCCCGTGCACGGTGAGAGGCGGCCGGGGCGGGGGCGTTACGCGGGTTCGGGGACTTTTCCCGGATCCGGGCCCGGTGAGTTGTGAAGTCCCCGGGAAGTCCCTAGCACGGGGTAGCCCGGAAAGGGGTGGGTCCTGCGGGACTGGCTCTCGGGGCGGCGCGGGTCTGATAGATGTGGAGCCCCCATACGACCCCCGAGCAGATACGGGACGACGCGGACATGAGCGCCCCCACCCCGGCCCCCGGAGACGACAGGCCCCGCGAGGGCTACTACCCGGACCCTTCCATCCCCGGTTACGTCCGGTACTGGAACGGGGCCGCCTGGGTGCCGGGCACCAGCCGGCCGGCGCCGCAGGACGGCGAGTCGCTCGCCGCACCGCCCGGCACCTGGCCGGCCCAGCAGCAGCCGCAGGCCCCGGCTGCGGTCGAGGAGACCGGCCCGCACTTCTTCGACGAGGACCCGCCCGCCGCCCCCGCGGCGGAACCGGCGTCGGCGTGGGGTGCCGACCCGGGCGGACAGCCCGGTTTCGGCGGTGACCAGGACCGCCGCGTCTCCTGGGGCGCCGATCCGCGGACGCCCGCGGACTCCCCGGCCCAGCCGGACGGCCGGGCGGCCAGCACCGACGGCACGGCGACGATCCCGCCCGCGGACCCGGCCCACGACGGCCCCGACGAGGGCGGCACGTTCGTCTTCCGGCGCCCGGTCGGCGGCTCCGCGGGCCAGGCGGACGACGGCACGATGACGTTCCGGCAGGTTCCGCCGCGTACGCCGGGCTCCGGGCAGAAGGACGGGGCGGGCGACGACTCCGTCGGTTTCGGGGTGCAGGGGCCCGTCGGGGCCGCCGGCGCGGGTGCCTCCGGGGGCGCCGCGAAACCCGGGTTCGGCGCGGGGAAGGCGGCCGCCGCCCGGGCGGCAGCGGCGAAGGGCCCGGCGCAGGTCCCGGGCCAGGCACAGGGCCCGGTCCACGGCCAGGCACAGGTCCCCGGCCAGACGCAGGGCCCGGTCCACGGCCAGGCGCAGGCGCACGGCCCCGGCCAGGCCCAGCTCCCCGCGCAGGCCCAGGGCAGCGCGATGGGGTCCGCCCCCCAGGCCTCCGCCCCCTCCCCGGTCACCGCCTCCGTCCCCCCGCAGGCGACCCCGCTGTCCGGTCCCGCCGCGGCTCCCGTGCCGGCCCCGATGGCCAGCGGGTCGGGCGGTGGGCAGTCGTCCTGGGCGCAGCAGGTGCATCGGCTCGCGGGGGCCGGGGACGAGCAGCCCGTGACGCCGTGGAAGCCGCCGGTGGACGACCCGTTCCAGGCGGCCGCCCGACGCCAGGCGGCGGCGCGGCCGGCGGGGGTCGGCAAGCGGTTGCTCGCCCGCCTCGTCGACACGCTGGTCCTCGGTGCGGTCACCGCCACGGCGGCCGTACCGCTGGGCGCCAAGGCCGTCGACCACGTCCAGGAGAAGATCGACGCGGCCAAGCTGTCCGGCCGTACCGTCACCGTCTGGCTGCTGGACGGCACGACCGGCGCCTACCTCGGCATCGTCCTGGCCGTGCTGCTGGTCGCCGGTGTCCTGTACGAGGCGCTGCCCACCGCCAAGTGGGGCCGCACGCTGGGCAAGAGGCTGTGCGGCATCGAGGTGCGGGACATCGAGGCGCACGAGCCGCCGTCGTTCGGCCGGGCCCTGCGCCGCTGGCTGGTCTACAGCGTCCCCGGCCTGCTCGGCGTCGGCGTGGTGGGTGTGCTGTGGTGCCTGTTCGACCGGCCGTGGCACCAGTGCTGGCACGACAAGGCCGCCCACACCTTTGTGGCGGCCTGACACCGCCCACCCGGGGCCGGCCGTCCGCCGGATGACATCACGTACTCCGGACGGCCGTCCGCGGATGCGGAGCCGGGGGGTTCGCGATCGACTCGGGCCATGAGCAGCGAACCGCCCGCCGGCTCCGGACCGCAGCCCCCGGAGGACGACCCGTTCAGGAAGCAGCCCCCGCCCGGCCAGGGCGCGGGCGCGCCGTACGGCGGCGAACAGCCTCCTTCCGGCGGCGGCCAGCCCCCGCCCTACGGCGATCAGCCCCCGCCCTACGGCGGTCAGGTCCCACCCCACGGCGGTGAGCCGCGCGGAGGCGGCGGTTACCCCAGCGACCCGCTCGCCGGCATGCCCCCGCTCGCGGACAGCGGCAGGCGCACCCTGGCCCGCATCATCGACATGATCATGGTCGGCATCGTGGTCTGGCTGGTCACCTTGCCCCTGGGGGCGTGGCAGGACGAGATGAGCGGCAACAAATTCGAGGTCGGCAGGTCCTTCGCGCAGTCACTCGTCACCGCGGTGCTCTACGTCGCCTACGACACGATCCTGATCGCCAGGTCCGGGCAGACCCTCGGCAAGAGGTGGCTGCGCATGCGGGTGGCCAACCTCCAGGACGGCAGCACGCCCTCCACGCAGAACTCCCTGGTGCGCGCACTGGTGCTGTGGGTGCCGTTCGCCTTCTGCTGCGCCTGCGTCTGGACGGCCGTTTGCGGCGGCTGGAGCTTCTTCGACAAGCCCTACAAGCAGGGACTGCACGACAAGGCCGCGAAGACGGTGGTGGTCAGCACCGGCTGACCGGCGGAAAGGGGGGAAGGGGCCGCGGGGGTCAGGGAGCCGTGGGCTCGCGGACCGGGTCGACCGCGGCGGCCACCGGCTCCCGGCGGGCGGTCACACGCTCGTCGGCCACCGGCTCCCGGACCCGGCTCCCGTCCGGTGCGGCGACCGTGCGCGGCTTCGGCAAAGGAACCGTCATGGCGACCAGGACCCCCAGCGCGAGGGCGGCGAGGGTGATGACCGCGATCCCGAGGCCCGAACTCGTCTGGGACAGCAGCAGCATGGCGAGCGTCGAGAAGATCACGGTGCAGGAACCGTAGGCGAGCTGTGCGGCGGTCGGACGAGGCATGGCAATCGTGTCCTCGGAAGATGTGGGGGTGAGACGGGACGCCGGCCTGTGTTTCCGCCGACTTCGGGGCGTTCCACCGTTCGACTCTATTCGCCTGCATGCCCGAGCGGAACGACTGGTAAGCGTGACCTAACCCACGGTACCGGTGCACAGGGGGCGCACGGAGTCATGGCGTCCAGTAAGTGGACAGACTCACGCGCCGGGTGAGCGAGGCGCGAGGTGTTCGCAAAGCGAACCTCAGCTCCGCATAGTGCACTTGACCTGCTCAAGTCAAGATCTGTCTTTTCTCTTAAACCTCTAGTCAAATGTCGTCACTTGACTACACGCGTTGATCAGGCGCGCACGGGCCCTTCCATGACCAGGACCCTCCTTCCGTGTGCGCGGACGCGGGGGAGGAACTCAAGTGACCAGCAGAACCTGGACGTTCAGAGCGGCCGCGATAGGCGTCGCGCTCGCGGCGGCCTCCGCCACGTTCTCCACCTTCGCCGTCGCGGAGGCTGCCACCACGGCCAAGTCGGCTGCCGCGAACCGGCACGACCCGGCGCCGGTGAAGCAGCAGGGGCACGACCTCGACGGCCCGCTGAGCAAGACCCAGGATGCCCAGCGCCAGGAAGCCCTCAACGAGGTCATGTCCGGCAAGGCCAAGACCAAGGACCGTAACGGCTCGAAGGTCGTCCAGCTCAAGAGCAAGAAGGGCGACAGCAAGTACGTCGAGCTGGGCCGGGAGAAGACCGACAAGATCTTCACCATCCTGGTCGAGTTCGGCGACAAGACCGACCCGAAGTTCGGCGGCACGGCGGGCCCCCTGCACAACCGGATAGCCGAACCGGACCGCGCCAAGGACAACTCGACGGCCTGGCAGAAGGACTACAACCAGAAGCACTTCCAGAACCTCTACTTCGGCACCGGCAAGAAGACGGAGTCGGTGAAGAAGTACTACGAGAAGCAGTCCTCGGGCCGCTACTCGGTCGACGGCGAGGTCTCCGACTGGGTCAAGGTCCCCTACAACGAGGCCCGTTACGGCAACAACGCCTGCGGCTCCACCAACTGCCCGTCCGTGTGGAACGTCGTCAGCGACGGCGTGACCGCCTGGGTCGCCCAGCAGAAGGCGGCCGGCAAGTCCGACGCCGCCATCAAGGCGGACCTGGCCAAGTACGACCAGTGGGACCGCTACGACTACGACGGCGACGGCAACTTCAACGAGCCCGACGGCTACATCGACCACTTCCAGATCGTTCACGCCGGTGAGGACGAGTCCGCGGGCGGCGGCGTCCAGGGCACCGACGCGATCTGGGCCCACCGCTGGTACGCCTTCGGCACCGACGCCGGAGCCACCGGCCCGGCGAACAACAAGCTGGGCGGCACGCAGATCGGCGACAGCGGCATCTGGGTCGGCGACTACACCATCCAGCCGGAGAACGGCGGCCTCGGCGTCTACGCCCACGAGTACGGCCACGACCTCGGCCTGCCCGACGAGTACGACACCAACGGCGGCGACAACTCCACCGGCTTCTGGACGCTGATGTCCTCCGGCTCATGGCTGGGTACCGGCAAGGAGTCCATCGGCGACCTGCCCGGCGACATGAACGCCTGGGACAAGCTCCAGCTCGGCTGGCTGAACTACGACAGCGCCAAGGCCGGCATCAAGTCCTGGCACAAGCTGGGCGTCGCCGAGTACAACACCAAGTACCGGCAGGCGCTGGTGGTCAACCTGCCCGACAAGGCGGTCGAGACCCAGGTCGTCACCCCCGCGCAGGGCTCGACCCAGTGGTGGAGCGGCAGCGGCAACGACCTGAAGAACACGCTGACCCGGTCCGTGGACCTCACCGGCAAGTCCTCGGCGGCGCTGAGCCTCGACGGCTACTACGACATCGAGGCGGGCTACGACTACCTCTACACCGAGGTGTCGACCGACGGGGGCGCCAACTGGACCGCGCTGGACGGCACGGTGGACGGCCAGGCCATCCCGCGTGACGCCAGCGGCACCCCGGCCCTGACCGGCACGGTCGACGGCTACAAGAAGCTGTCGTACTCCCTGGACGCCTACGCGGGCAAGAAGGTCCAGCTCCGCTTCCGCTACCAGACGGACGGCGGCGTGGCCCTGAAGGGCTTCGCGGCGGACGAGATCACGCTGACCGCTGACGGTTCGGCGCTGTTCTCCGACAACGCCGAGAGCGCGGACGCCGCTTGGACCGCGAACGGCTTCTCCCGCATCGGCGCGTCCTTCACCAAGGACTACAAGCAGTACTACATCGCCGAGAACCGCCAGTACGTGTCGTACGACAAGACCCTCAAGGTCGGCCCGTACAACTTCGGCTTCGCGCCGGTCCGTCCGGACTGGGTGGAGCACTACCCGTACCAGAACGGCCTGCTGATCTGGAAGTGGGACACCTCCCAGCCGGACAACAACACCAAGGACCACCCCGGCACCGGTCTGATCCTGCCGATCGACTCGCACCCGACCGCGATGAAGTGGTCCGACGGCACGCTGATGCGCAACCGCATCCAGGCCTACGACTCGCCCTTCAGCCTGGAGCGCACCGACGGCCTCACGCTGCACAACGCGGACGTCCTGACGAAGATCAAGTCGTCGAAGGGCGTGTCGGTCTTCAACGACCACACCAGCGCCTACTACGACGCCTCGAACCCGACGGCCGGCGTCAAGATCACTGACACCAACACCAAGGTCAGGGTCCTGAAGCAGGGCAAGGACGGCTCGACGGTCGAGCTGGAAGTCGGACCCGCGGTGAAGTAGTCCACGTTTCCGCAGGTCACAAGCGTATCGGCGGCAACCCCTTGGCGGGTTGCCGCCGATCGTGTTTAGGTGCGTCCTGTGGCTCTCTTATTGACACCGACCGACACGGGGGGATGACCGCATGGCCGCAGGAGGCTTCTGCAAGCTGCCGAACGGCACGGTGGTGGTGGCGCTGAACCTGCCCCGCCCCGACCTCGGCGGCCCGGCCGGGAGCGCCCCCGCCGGGGCCGTACGGGTGCTGGTCCACGCCCACAACCGCGCCCGCGCCCTGACCAGGCTGCGCAACCTGGGGCTGCGCGCCGTCTACCTGCGGGGCAATGCCGCCCCGCCGACCCCGGACGAGATCACCGCCGTACTGCACCACCCGGACGGCCTGATATGGCGGACGGCCCCCGACAACGGTGTCAGCTCGGCCGAGCTCGCCACGGAGCTGTGGCGCCCGATCCGCGCCCTGCTGAGACAGCCGACGGCCTGAGAGCCCCGAACAGAAGGGGAGACCGGCTCTGAGGCGCCGGGGAGGGGCGGCCGGCCCGGGGGAGGGGCGGCCGGTCAGGCGGAGACGACCGGCTTGCCGGTCAGCTCCACGCCGGCCTCGCGCAGCTCCTCCAGCGCCCGCTCGGTGGTCTCCGGGGCCACCCCGGCGGTCAGGTCGAGCAGCACCTGCGTGCGGAAGCCCTCGCGCGCCGCGTCCAGCGCGGTGGCGCGCACACAGTGGTCCGTGGCTATGCCGACCACGTCCACCTCGTCGATGTGCCGGGCGCGCAGCCAGTCGGCGAGGCCCACACCATTCTCGTCCGCGCCCTCGAAGCCGCTGTACGCCGCCGCGTACGCCCCCTTGTCGAAGACGGCGTCGATCGCGCCCGAGGCGACGGCTGGGGCGAAGTTCGGGTGGAAGCCCACGCCCTCGGTGCCGGCGACGCAGTGCGCCGGCCAGGAGTGGACGAAGTCGGGGTCGTCGGCGAAGTGGCCACCGGGTGCGATGTGGTGGTCGCGGGTGGCCACCACATGCCGGTATCCGGCGGGGGCCTGCCCGATCAGCTCCGTGATGGCGGCGGCCACATCGGCACCACCGGCCACCGCGAGGCTGCCCCCCTCGCAGAAGTCGTTCTGCACGTCTACGACGATCAAGGCGCGGCGCATGGGTGGGTGTCCTTCGGCTGTGGGGTCTGAAGTGGTGAAGGGGCGCGGGCCCGGCCGTGAACCTCCGAGCCTAGAGACTTCACGCCGGGCGCGGGAGGGGGCACGCCCCGCGCGCGGACGCGGCCCCCGCTACGACAGCGTCACCGGGTCGCATCGCGGGGCGTGCGCGCATCCCCGACGACAGGGCCTAACTACCCGAGCCCGTCTGGACGTACTCCGTCGGAAGGACCGGTTCCCCGCGGGAGAGCTGGGTCGCCGACATGGGCAGGCCCGCGCGGGCGGCGGCGTGGCGGTCACGGGCGACGTCCAGCGGCTCACGGCCGACGACCTCGCCGCCCTTGACCAGCTGGACGAGGAGCTGCCGGTCGGCGAGGGCGGTGGGGACCGGGCCGGTGCCGACGACCTCCGCCTCGGCCACGCCGTACTCGTCGAGCCGCCGCGCGGCCCACTTGCGGCCGCCGACGGAGGTCTTGCCCCCGGTGGACCTCTTCGCCACCGGCACCAGCGGCGCCTTCGGGTCCAGGGACTCGGCGCGGGCGACCAGCTTGTACACCATGGAGGCCGTCGGGTGCCCGGAGCCGGTCACCAGCTGGGTGCCGACGCCGTACGCGTCCACCGGGGCCGCCGCCAGCGAGGCGATGGCGTACTCGTCCAGGTCGGAGGTCACGATGATCTTCGTGTTCCGCGCCCCCAGCTCGTCGAGCTGCTGGCGCACCCGGTGGGCGACGAGGAGCAGGTCGCCGGAGTCGATCCGCACGGCGCCCAGCTCGGGCCCGGCGATCTCGACGGCCGTGCGGACCGCCTCGGCGACGTCGTAGGTGTCCACCAGCAGGGTGGTGCCCCGGCCCAGTGAGTCGACCTGGGCCTGGAAGGCGTCCCGCTCGCGGTCGTGCAGCAGGGTGAAGGCGTGGGCGGAGGTGCCGACGGTCGGGATGTGGTACCGGAAGCCCGCGGCGAGGTCCGAGGTGGAGGTGAAACCGCCGACGTAGGCGGCCCGGGCCGCGGCGACGGCGGACAGCTCGTGGGTGCGGCGGGCGCCCATCTCGATCAGCGGCCGGTCGCCGGCGGCCGAGGACATACGGGAGGCGGCGGCCGCGATCGCCGAGTCGTGGTTGAGGATCGACAGGATCACCGTCTCCAGCAGCACGCACTCGGCGAAGGAGCCCTCGACCCGCATCAGCGGCGAGCCCGGGAAGTACACCTCGCCCTCGGGGTAGCCCCAGACGTCACCCGAGAAGCGGTAGCCGGCGAGCCATTGGAGGGTTTCCTCGTCCACGATCCCGTGCTCGCGCAGGAAACCCAGGACGCCCGCGTCGAAGCGGAAGTTCTCCACCGCGTCCAGCACCCGGCCGACGCCCGCCAGGACGCCGTACCGGCGTCCCTCCGGCAGCCGCCGGGTGAAGACCTCGAACACGCTGCGCCGTTCCGCCGTCCCCGCTTTCAGGGCCGCCTGCAGCATCGTCAACTCGTACTGGTCGGTGAAGAGCGCCGTCGAGGGAACATCCACCGGCAGCCCAAGGTCCGCTACAGCCACGAAAGTCCTCCTGTTTCCCGACTCTCCGGGTGCCCCCAGCCCCGGCCGGGGGTCCGGGGGTCGTCCCCCGGTGTAAGCGGCATGACCATGGATGGTACTCCTATTTCGTCAGTGTGACGATTTCTGGCGTGCGTGGCAGCATGGGCCATGTGACGTCACCCGCTCCCGTAGAGATCGAACGCACCGAATCGGCGGAGGAGGTCTTCGCCGTACCCGAGCCCGACGTCCCCTGGGTCACGATCGTCCACAACGACCCGGTCAACCTCATGAGCTATGTGACGTACGTCTTCCAGACGTACTTCGGGTACTCCAAGGACAAGGCCACCAAGCTCATGCTCGACGTCCACCACAAGGGCCGGGCGGTCGTCTCCAGCGGAAGCCGCGAGGAGATGGAACGCGACGTGCAGGCGATGCACGGCTACGGTCTGTGGGCCACCCTCCAGCAGGACCGGAAGTAACCGGAACCAGACCGGAGTAAACGACCTCATCCATGCCCGGAACATTCGAACCGCTCCCCGGCGGCGGCGCGGCCGTCGCCCTCGACCACGTCGAGATCTCCATCATCCGCTCGCTGGCCGTCCAGCTCCTGGAGATAATCGGCCCCGGCCCCGCCGAGGACGCCCCCGACGACCCGCTCGCCGAGCTGTTCGCCGAGGGCCCGAGCGAGCCGCCCACCGACCCGGTGCTCCGGCGCCTCCTCCCGGACGCCTACTGCGACCCGGAGCACACCCCCGCCTCGACCGAGGACGCCGAGCAGCAGCGGGCGTACTCCGCCGAGTTCCGTCGCTTCACCGAGAACGACCTGCGGGCCGGCAAACGGGAGAACGCGCTGTCGGTGATCCGCACCCTGGACGCGCTGGCGTCCGCCGGCGAGGGCGGGGCCGTGCTCAATCTGAGCCCCGAGGAGTCCCGGCAGTGGCTGGGCGCCCTCAACGACCTCCGGCTGGCGATCGGGGCCCGGCTGGAGATCGCCGACGAGGACGACACCGACCTGCTCTACCGGCTCCCGGACGAGGACCCGCGCAAGCCGATGGCGATGGCGTACCTGTGGCTCGGCGGACTGCAGGAGACGCTCGTCTCCACGCTGATGCCCTGATTCTCCCGGTTTTCACCCGATCCGCCGTTCGCTCAGCGGACGCTCAAATCCGGATAACGATCGCGTTACCGTCGCGGTCTGCTTTGGCGTGTTCGGGTGCTTTTTGTCCGCTTCTCCCCGTGGGGTGCGCCACACTCCACCTCTGTGATCAATGTTGGGGCCGTGATAAATCTTCACGACCGCCCGGTGAACACCACCCATGTTCGGCCGGGTGCGCCACCGAGCCGGCGACCGCCGGCCAGGCACGAGCGGGCGCGCGTAGTCCGCTCAACTCCAATCAATCCGGGGGGATCGAAACCCGATCCGAGGCCGAGAAAAGGCCCGGGTCGGCTTGGAGAAAGGCGCACCACACATGACCTCTGAGAAGGTCACCGACGCCCCTGAGGAGGGGTACGAGCGCGGGCTCGGCAGTCGTCAGGTCCAGATGATCGCGATCGGCGGCGCCATCGGCGTCGGCCTGTTCCTGGGAGCCGGGGCGAACATCGCCAAGGCCGGTCCCAGCCTCATCGTCATGTACGCCCTCGCGGGCGTGATCATCTTCTTCATCATGCGGGCCCTCGGCGAGCTCCTGCTCTACCGTCCGGTCTCGGGTTCCTTCGCGGAGTACTCCCGCGAGTTCCTCGGCCCGTTCTTCGGCTACTTCACCGGCTGGACCTACTGGCTGATGTGGGTCGTCACCGGCATGGCCGAGCTGACGGCCGCCGCGATCTACGTCAACTACTGGTTCCCGGCCATCCCCCAGTGGGTGACCGCGCTGGTCTTCCTCGTCGTGCTGTTCGTGGCCAACCTGATCTCGGTGAAGCTCTTCGGCGAGATCGAGTTCTGGTTCTCGATGGTCAAGGTCACCGCACTGGTCGGCATGATCGTCATCGGCCTCGGTGTGCTCACCTTCGGCTTCAGCGCCGCCGGGGACACCGCCTCCGTCGCCAACCTCTGGCAGTTCGACGGCTTCTTCCCCAAGGGCGTCGGCTCCTCCCTGATGACCCTGCAGGGCGTCATGTTCGCCTACCTCGCCGTCGAGCTGGTCGGCGTCACGGCCGGCGAGTCCGAGGACCCGGAGAAGACCCTCCCCAAGGCCATCAACACCCTGCCCTGGCGCATCGCCCTGTTCTACGTCGGCGCCCTCACCGTCATCCTGTGCGTCGTGAAGTGGACCTCCTTCGCGGCGGGCGTCAGCCCCTTCGTGAAGGCCTTTGCGATGATCGGCATCCCGGCCGGCGCCGGCATCGTCAACTTCGTGGTGCTCACCGCCGCCCTGTCCTCCTGCAACTCCGGCATGTACTCCACGGGCCGCATGCTGCGCACCCTCGCGGACAACGGCGAGGCCCCCCGGGTCTTCAGCAGGCTCTCCGCCTCCAAGACCCCCGCGCTCGGCATCACCGTCTCCGTCGCCTTCATGGGCATCGGCGTGATCCTCAACTACATCGTCCCGGAGAAGGCCTTCGGCTACGTCACCTCGGTGGCGACCGCGGCCGGCATCTGGACCTGGCTGATGATCCTGGTCAGCCACGTCCTCTACCGCCGCGCGGTGGACGCGGGCCGGCTGCCCGCCTCCTCCTTCCCGGCGCCGGGCGGCGCGGTGTGCTCGTACATCGCCATCGCGTTCCTGCTCTTCGTCACCGGCCTGATCGCGTACGACGCCGACTCCCGCGTCTGCCTGTACGTGATGGCGGGCTGGGCCGTCGCCCTGGGCATCGGCTGGGCCGTGCTCAAGTCCCGTAACCCTCAGGTCGCCGAGCGCAGCGAGCCCGAACTGGAGCAGGTGGGCTGACCTTCACGGCCGGCCCCCACCGCGGACCTCCACCGCGGACGTCCGGCCGCAGCGGGTTCTCGTGGCGCCCGCTCCGGCCGCCGCTCAGGACGTCCGGCATGTGGGCCGCCCCGTACCGCGCCTCGGTACAGGGCGGCCCCTCTGCCTATCCTGACGACATGCTGACCATCACCCAGGCCCTCGTCGACCAGATCGTCGCGCACGCGCGCAAGGACCACCCCGACGAGGCGTGCGGCGTCGTCGCGGGCCCGGCGGGATCGGACCGCCCCGAGCGCTTCATCCCGATGCTGAACGCGGCCATGTCGCCCACGTTCTACGAGTTCGACTCCGGCGACCTCCTCAAGCTCTACCGCGAGATGGACGACCGCGACGAGGAGCCGGTGGTCATCTACCACTCCCACACGGCGACCGAGGCCTTCCCGTCCCGCACCGACGTCTCCTACGCCAACGAGCCCGGCGCCCACTACGTCCTGGTCTCCACCGCCGACACCGACGGTCTCGGCGACTTCCAGTTCCGCTCGTACCGCATCGTGGACGGCGAGATCTCGGAGGAGGAGGTCAAGGTCGTCGAGGCATACTGACGGCCCACGCACCCCTCAACTCGCCGTACAGGAGATGGTGTTGACGCAGCGGTCGAACGGCAGGCGGCCCACCCTTGAGGACGTCGCCCGCCGGTCCGGGGTCTCGAAGTCCACGGTCTCCCGGGTGATCAACGGCGAGCACCGGGTGAGCGCCGAGGTCGCCGACCGGGTCCGGGACGTGATCGCCGAACTGGGGTACGTCCCTAACCAGGCCGCCCGGCAGCTCGTCACCCACCGCACGGGCGCCGTCGCCGTCGTCGCCCCCCAGCCCGAGAACCGGCTCTTCCTCGACCCGTTCTTCGACTGCCTCCTGCGCGGCATCCGCCGTGAACTCGCCCGGCACGGCGCGCAGGCCGTGCTCCTGTTCCTCGACGAGCCCGAGGACTACGCGCGCGTGACCGACTACCTCGCCGGCGGCCATGTCGACGGCGCCCTGCTGTTCTCCCTGCGTCCCGGCGACCGGCTGCACGAGATGATCGACAAGGTCGGCCTGCCCGCCGTCTTCGGCGGACGCCCGCTGCTGCGCGACGGCGACTCCGTACGCGGCCACGCCTACGTCGACGGCGACAACCGCGGTGGAGCCCGCCAGGCCGTGCGGCACCTCGTCTCGCTCGGCCGCCGGCGCATCGCGACCGTCGCCGGGCCCTACGACCAGGAACACTCCGCCGCCGAGCGGCTCGCCGGATACCGCGACGTCCTTCTGGACGCCTCCCTGCCCGACCTCGTCGAGAGGGCCGACTACACCCTGCGGGGCGGTGCGGGGGCGATGGCCGCCCTGCTCGACCGCCGCCCCGACCTGGACGCCGTCTTCGTCGCCTCCGACCTGATGGCCTCCGGCGCGCTGCAGACACTGCGCGAACGCGGGCTCCGGGTGCCTCAGGACGTCGCCGTCGTCGGATTCGACGACCTCGCCTCCATCGCCGAGGCCACCGACCCGCCGCTGACCACCGTCCGCCAGGACGTCGAGGAGATGGGCCGGCTGATGGCCGGGCTGCTCATGGGCGAGGGCCCGTCCGAGGCGTCCTCCGTGGTGATACCGACCAGCCTGGTACGCCGACGGTCCGCCTGAGGGGGCGGTCTCACGTCCCGGCACGATTCCGTCCGGCATGTGGGATCACCTACCGGGAGGCGGACCGGGAATCGATACGATGAGCCCATGGTTCTGAACGACGTGAGCGAGAAGACGCCGGGCGCACTGCTCGTGGCGCGGCTGCACGTCGACCTGTGCAGGCTCGCCAGCGCCATCTGTTGACGCAGGCCCTGCCGCCGTACGGCCGTGAGCCGCGGCGTCTCACGCACCACCCGCAAAGTCTGCGCTGCCGCGCGCCCATCGACCCGACACCATCCGACAGGAGCCCGCAACCATGGCCATCGAGGTCCGCATCCCCACCATCCTCCGCACCTACACCGGCGGCCAGAAGGCGGTGGAGGGCACCGGGGACACCCTCGCCGAGCTCTTCACCGACCTCGAGACCCGGCACGCGGGCATCCAGGCCCGCATCGTGGACGGCGGCGAGCTGCGCCGCTTCGTGAACGTCTACCTCAACGACGAGGACGTCCGCTTCCTCGACGGGATCAACACCAAGGTCGCCGACGGCGACAACGTCACGATCCTGCCGGCCGTGGCCGGCGGCATGGCCTGATCCGGATGCGGTACGACTCCCCGCTGGCCGCGGTCGGCAACACCCCCCTGGTGTGCCTGCCGCGGCTGTCGCCGTCCCCCGAGGTCCGGATCTGGGCCAAGCTCGAGGACCGCAACCCGACCGGCTCGGTCAAGGACCGTCCCGCGCTGCACATGATCGAGCAGGCGGAGAAGGACGGCCGGCTGACCCCCGGCTGCACGATCCTGGAGCCGACCTCCGGCAACACCGGCATCTCACTGGCCATGGCGGCCAAGCTCAAGGGCTACCGCATCGTGTGCGTGATGCCGGAGAACACCTCGCAGGAGCGCCGCGACCTGCTCGCCATGTGGGGCGCGGAGATCATCTCCTCCCCAGCGGCCGGCGGCTCCAACACCGCCGTGCGCGTCGCGAAGGAGCTGTCCGCCGAGCACCCGGACTGGGTCATGCTCTACCAGTACGGCAACCCGGACAACGCGGGCGCCCACTACGCCACGACCGGCCCGGAGATCCTCGCCGACCTCCCCTCGGTCACCCACTTCGTCGCCGGCCTGGGCACCACCGGCACCCTGATGGGCGTCGGCCGCTATCTGCGCGAGCACAAGCCGGACGTGAAGATCGTCGCCGCCGAACCGCGCTACGACGACCTGGTCTACGGCCTGCGCAACCTCGACGAGGGCTTCGTACCGGAGCTGTACGACGCCTCCGTCCTCACCACCCGCTTCTCCGTCGGCTCGGCCGACGCGGTCACCCGCACCCGGGAACTCCTCCAGCAGGAGGGCATCTTCGCGGGCGTCTCCACCGGCGCCGCCCTGCACGCGGCGATCGGCGTCGGCAGGAAGGCGGTCCAGGCGGGGGAGTCCGCCGACATCGTCTTCATCGTGGCCGACGGCGGCTGGAAGTACCTCTCCACCGGCGTCTACACGGCGGCCACCACCGAGGAGGCCATCGAGACGCTGCAGGGCCAGCTCTGGGCGTAGGCCCTCACGCATAAACCCCCTCCTCGGAGGGGGCTAAGCGCTGCCTTGAACCGATGGAGGCAGTACCGTTCCTGGGCAGCGAGCGGAAGTGACCCCCTCACTGGCACGCCCCGAACGGGTTTGGGCGCACTGGTCGTCCGCTTTCGCGTCCCCGGTGGCGACACGGATCGCGTCCGTGGTCCGAGCCGGGTGGGCGGAGTCCCTGACGACCTGGCCTGTGGACGCGGCCAGAGGCGACGGGGAGGCCCTGAACCATCTCGCTGGTGGAGCAGGGGCCCCGCACGCTGGCACCGCACTCGGCGTCCCAGATCGCAGAACGACGGTACCTGAGCCCGCATGGGGCCCCGCAAGCCTGCGAGCCGACCACCACACGATCGAGCTAAACCGCCCGGACCTCCCACCCCACCGGCAAGGCCGGCCAGAAGGTCCCCACCAAGCACCTGTGCGCCACCGCGAAGCCCGGCCACGCCTCCTGCTTCGCCCAGCGCCGCACCGACATCAGGCAGCGGCTCGCCGCGGCCGTCGCCGCCGCACCCTCCGGCCTCAGCCCGGCCAACCTGCACAGCGCCTACAACCTGCCCTCGACCGGCGGCTCCGGCCTGACCGTCGCCGTCGTCGACGCCTACAACGACCCCAACGCCGCCTCCGACCTGGCCACCTACCGCTCCACCTACGGCCTGTCGGCGTGCACGGTCGCCAGCGGCTGCTTCAAGCAGGTCAGCCAGACCGGCTCCACCACCTCCCTGCCGACCAACGACACCGGCTGGGCCGGCGAGGAGGCGCTCGACCTCGACATGGTCAGCGCCGTCTGCCCCAACTGCAACATCATCCTCGTCGAGGCCAACTCCGCGACCGACTCCGACCTCGGCGCCGCCGAGAACGAGGCCGTCGCCCTCGGCGCCAAGTTCGTCTCCAACAGCTGGGGCGGCAGCGAGTCCTCCGCGCAGACCAGCGAGGACACCTCGTACTTCAAGCACCCCGGCGTCGCCATCACCGTCTCCTCCGGCGACGAGGCCTACGGCGCCGAGTACCCGGCGACCTCCCAGTACGTCACCGCCGTCGGCGGCACCGCGTTGTCCACGTCCTCGAACTCCCGCGGCTGGACCGAGTCCGTGTGGAAGACCTCCAGCACCGAGGGCACCGGCTCCGGCTGCTCCTCCTACGACCCCAAGCCGAGCTGGCAGACCGACACCGGCTGCTCCAAGCGCATGGAGGCCGACGTCTCCGCAGTCGCCGACCCGGCCACCGGCGTCGCGGTCTACGACACCTACGGCGGCTCCGGCTGGGCGGTCTACGGCGGCACCAGCGCCTCGGCGCCCATCATCGCCGGCGTGTACGCCCTCGCCGGCACCCCGGCCTCCGGCGACTACCCGGCGAAGTACCCCTACAGCCACACCGGCAACCTGTACGACGTCACCAGCGGCAACAACGGAAGCTGCTCCACCTCGTACTTCTGCACCGCCGGCACCGGCTACGACGGCCCGACCGGCTGGGGCACCCCCAACGGCACCGCCGCCTTCACCTCCGGCACCAGCACCGGCAACACGGTGACCGTCACCAACCCCGGCAACCAGTCCACCACCACCGGCAGCTCGGTCAGCCTCCAGGTCAAGGCCGGCGACAGCGCCGGCGCCACCCTCACCTACAGCGCCACCGGCCTGCCCACCGGCCTGTCGATCAACAGCTCAACCGGCCTGATCTCCGGCACGGCGTCCACCGCCGGCACCTACAGCGTCACCGTCACCGCGAAGGACTCCACCGGCGCCTTGGGCACGGCCTCCTTCACCTGGACCGTGAGCTCCAGTGGAGGCGGCGGCACCTGCACCTCGACGCAGCTCCTCGGCAACCCCGGCTTCGAGTCCGGCAACACCACCTGGACCGGCTCCAGCGGCGTCATCACCAACGAAAGCGGTGAGAGCGCCCACGGCGGCTCCTACTACGCCTGGCTCGACGGCTACGGCTCCACCCACACCGACACCCTGTCCCAGTCGGTCACCATCCCCTCCGGCTGCAAGGCCACCTTCACCTTCTACCTGCACGTCGACTCGGCCGAGACCAGCACCAGCACCGCCTACGACAAGCTGACGGTCACCGCCGGCTCGACCACCCTGGCCACCTACTCCAACCTCAACAAGGCCTCCGGCTACACCCAGAAGTCCTTCGACCTGTCCTCCTACGCCGGATCCACGGTCACGCTGAAGTTCAGCGGCGCCGAGGACTCCTCCCTCCAGACCAGCTTCGTCCTCGACGACACCGCCGTGACGACCAGCTGACGCACCACCGCCGAAAGCAGGGCCCCGGCCGGGACGGATCCATCGGCCGGGGCCCTTCCCATGGATCCGGAAACGCGCCCGGCACGTCACAACAGCACCAGGTCCGGTCCCAGCGGAAAGGCGGGCACCACATGCGCCGCACGACGCTCCACCGCACGTCCGCCGCCGCCGTCGCGGCAGCAGCGCTGCTCCTCGCCGGCTGCGGCTCGCAGGACGGGGGAGGCGGGACCGGCAGCGGTTCGGTGTCCCCCTCGCCCGCACAGTCCTCCACGCACTCGCAGCCGCAGTCGCCGTCCCCCTCGCAGTCGCCGTCCCCCTCGCGGTCACCGGCCCCGAGCGGCTCCGGCGGCTCCTGCGCCCCCCGCACGCAGCTCGACGCCGGCGACAACGGCGGCACCGTCTGCCTCACCAAGGGCCAGACGCTCCGACTCACCCTGGACGGCACCAAGGAACGCCCCTGGAAGCCGGTCACCGCCGACGGCGACGCGCTGAAGGCCGCCAACCCCGGCTTCGTCATCCAGCCGGGCGACGCCGTAGCCGCGTTCCAGGCGGTCGCCCCCGGCACCGCCCACCTGACCTCGTCCCGGCCGCTGTGCGCGAGCCGCTCCGGCCAGATGTCCTGCAAGGGCATCCAGGGCTGGACGGTGACCGTGGAGGTCCGCTGAGAGCCGTGCTCCCGGGCGGCGCGCTCAGCGCGCCAAGTGCCGCACCCGGTCCCACAGGGCCGGGTCCACCACGCCCACCCGCCGCCGGAAGTCGCCCACCGGCACCTGCCGCAGCTCGTCCGTCTCCAGGAAACTGGGCCGACCCCGCGCGTCCCCGACCGAGCCCGGCGGCAGGGGGATCACCTCGGCCCGCTCCTCGCGGTACCTGCTGGTGATCTTCGCGACGGTCACCCGGTCGCCGCGCACCGCCAGCACCAGACAGGGCCGGTCCTTGCCGCCCGGCCCGTCCTCGTAGGGCACCACGGCCCACCAGATGTCCCCGGGATGCGGCCGGGGCGCCCGCCCACGGAGCTCCCCGGGGCGGCCCGGCGGGCGGGTCCGGCGCCGCGGCGGACGATGCCCCCGCCCCCAGCCGTCCACGAGCGTGGCCACCAGCGCGAGCAGCACCACCGCCGCGAGCGCCAGCCACCAGGACCTGTCCATACGCAAGACGTTACCGGCGCGCGATCCCCATCACGCGCCCTCTCGTAAGCCTTTTGCGCCTCGGGTCCAGCCGAACCGGTGACACCACAGGTGAGTTCGCCCACAACAGCCCTTGGTGGAGGAGCGACCGGCGCTTTTGCGCCTTACGCTCGACGGACCGCACGACCCCCGTCAGCCACCCTCTTGATACCCCCTTGCTACCTTTATCCGCCTACGGAGGTTTCTGCTTCATGAAGCTCACCGTCGTCGGCTGCTCGGGGTCGTTCCCGTCCGCGGAATCGGCCTGCTCGAGCTACCTCGTCGAGGCCGACGGCTTCCGGCTGCTCCTCGACATGGGCAACGGCGCCCTTGGCGAGCTGCAGCGCCACTGCGGTCTCTACGACCTCGACGCGATCTTCCTCAGCCATCTGCACCCCGACCACTGCATCGACATGCTCGGGTACTTCGTGGCGCGCTACTACCGCCACGAAGGCGGCCGCTGCGACCCGCTCCCGGTCTACGGACCCGAGGGCACCGAACACCGGCTGACCACCGCCTACGCCGACACCCCCACCGCGTCCTCCATGAGCGAGGTCTTCGACTTCCACACGGTGAAGCCGTCCACGTTCGAGATCGGCCCCTTCACCGTGCACACCGACAAGGTGCGCCACCCGGTGGAGGCGTTCGCCATCCGCCTCGAGCACGGCGGGAAGTCCCTCACCTACTCCGGCGACACCGGCGTCACCGAGACGCTGGACGCGCTGGCCCGGGACGCCGACCTGTTCCTGTGCGAGGCCGCGTTCACGTACGGCAAGGAGAACATCCCCGACCTCCACCTCAACGGCCGCGAGGCAGGCGAAACAGCCGCCCGCGCGGGTGCCCGCCGCCTGGTCCTCACCCACATCCCCCCATGGACCGACCCCCAGGCCAACCTGAACGACGCCCGCGCGGTCTTCGACGGGCCGGTGGAACTGGCGGTGCCGAGGATGTCGTACGAGATCTGACGCCCCACACGCAGGAAGGCCCCGGAACCTTCGCGGTTCCGGGGCCTTCGTGTGCGTCGGGGCGGGACTCACGCCTTGGTGAGGTCCTCGACCTCCTCCTCGGGCTCGCGGCCCGGGGTGGGGAGGTTCCACTTGATGATCGCGAAGCGGAAGACCGAGTAGTAGATCGCCGCGAAGACCAGGCCGATCGGGATGATCAACCAGGGCTTGGTGGCGAGGTTCCAGTTGAGCGCGTAGTCGATGAAGCCCGCGGAGAAGGTGAAGCCGGCGTGCACACCGAGCGCCCAGGTGATCGCCATGGACAGGGCGGTGAGCACCGCGTGGATCGCGTAGAGCACCGGGGCGATGAACATGAACGAGAACTCGATCGGCTCGGTCACACCGGTCACGAAGGAGGTCAGCGCCACCGAGACCATCATGCCCAGCACGGCCTTGCGGCGCTCGGGGCGGGCGCAGTGGGCGATGGCGATCGCGGCGGCCGGGAGGCCGAACATCATGATCGGGAAGAAGCCGGACATGAACTGGCCGGCTGTCGGGTCACCGGCGAAGAAGCGGGTGAGGTCGCCGTGGACGACCGTGCCGGCCGAGTTCTTGAAGTCGCCGAGCTGGAACCAGGCGACGGAGTTCACGAACTGGTGCATGCCGACCGGGATCAGCGCGCGGTTGATCAGACCGAACAGACCGGCACCGACGGCTCCGAGACCCGTGATGTGCTCGCCGACGTTCGAGATGCCCTCGCCGATCGGCTTCCAGACCAGGCCGAAGAAGACGCCCATGGCGGTGCCGACGAAGGCCATGATGATCGGGACCAGACGGCGGCCGTTGAAGAAGCCGAGCCAGTCCACCAGCTTCTTGCGGTGGTAGCGCTGCCACAGCACGGCGGCCAGCAGACCCATCAGGATGCCGCCCAGGACCCCGGGGTTGTTGTAGGTCGCGGCTATGTCCGCGCCCTTCTGGATCTTCGCCTCGGTGACCGGGAACGCCTTCAGCACATTGCTGTAGACCAGGAAGCCGACCAGAGCGGCCAGGGCCGTCGAGCCGTCGGACTTCTTGGCGAAGCCGATGGCCACACCGATGCAGAACAGCAGCGGCAGGTTGTCGAAGATCGCCCCACCGGCCGTGGCGAACACCGCCGTGACCTTGTCGGGCAGGTGGAGCTTGTCGTGCACGTCCTGCTGGCCCAGCCGCAGCAGGATGCCCGCCGCCGGGAGGACGGCGATCGGGAGCTGCAGGCTGCGGCCGACCTTCTGCAGGCCCTGGAACAGGCCGGATCCCCGCTTCTTCGCAGGGGCCGCCGGGGTTGTCGCGGTGGCGGTGCTCATACGTCCTCCATCGGTGATGGTCTACACCACTGAGTGGTGTAGACCATGTTGTAGCACGGTGAAGGGGAGATAAGGAACCCGCGATTCCTTGATACTTCTGGCCGGGCTTGGCGACCGTCGATCGGCTGGTGTAGACCAGTCCCCGTACGGTTCGGATCCGTTGTCGTGGCCGCCATCATCCGGTACACAAAACCACGAAAGCGAGCGACACGGACGCAACTGTGACGACTTAGACAAAGCGGTCAAGATCAGGGAGAAACGACATGGCCAGCAAGGCTGAGAAGATCGTCGCCGGGCTCGGCGGCATCGACAACATCGAGGAGATCGAGGGCTGCATCACCCGGCTGCGCACCGAGGTCGCCGACCCCTCGCTGGTCGACGACTCCGCCCTGAAGGCCGCCGGCGCCCACGGCGTCGTCAAGATGGGCACCGCCATCCAGGTCGTCATCGGCACCGACGCCGACCCCATCGCCGCGGAAATCGAAGACATGATGTGAGCCACCCGCTCACCCGGCGGTCACCCGCCCACCCCCAAGGGGCTCTTCCCACCACGGGACGAGCCCCTTCCCCAACTGCGGCTAGGCTCATCGCCATGTCTCGAATCGACGGCCGCACCCCCCAACAGCTCCGCCCCGTCACCATCGAACGCGGCTGGAGCAAGCACGCCGAAGGCTCCGTCCTCGTCTCCTTCGGCGACACCAAGGTCCTCTGCACCGCCTCCGTCACCGAAGGCGTCCCCCGCTGGCGCAAAGGCAGCGGCGAAGGCTGGGTCACCGCGGAGTACGCCATGCTGCCCCGCTCCACCAACACCCGCGGCGACCGCGAATCCGTCAAGGGCAGGATCGGCGGCCGCACCCACGAGATCTCCCGCCTCATCGGCCGCTCCCTGCGCGCCGTCATCGACTACAAGGCACTCGGCGAGAACACCATCGTCCTCGACTGCGACGTCCTGCAGGCCGACGGCGGCACCCGCACCGCCGCCATCACCGGCTCCTTCGTCGCCCTCGCCGACGCCGTCGCCTGGGCCCAGGGCAAGAAGCTCATCAAACCCGGCCGCCAGCCCCTGACCGGCACGGTGTCGGCGGTCTCCGTCGGCATCGTCGGCTCGGTCCCCCTCCTCGACCTCTGCTACGAAGAGGACGTCAAGGCCGAGACCGACATGAACGTCGTCTGCACCGGCGACGGCCGCTTCGTCGAAGTCCAGGGCACCGCCGAGGCCGAACCCTTCGCCCGCGACGAACTCGACGCCCTCCTCGACCTCGCGGTCAGCGGCTGCACCGAACTCGCCGAACTGCAGCGCAAAGCACTCGAAACCCCCCTCGCGAAGTAACCGAAGCACCCGGCGCCGACCCCCGAGGCAAAGGAAACGTCAAACGGGCAGGCCGGAACAAGGAACCCGGCCGCCCGTCCCCGCGTCACTACGAGTGCCGACACGTAGATCAACGGGGCCTCCCGCAGGGGCCGCAAGGGGGAGGAACACCCATGGCCGCGAGCCGACACCGACGCAGACGTACCGCGATCGCCGCAGCCGCGGCCACCGCCGCACTCACGGCCGGCCTGCTCACCGGCTGCTCGGCCGTCGACAAGGCCCTCGACTGCGTACAGACCGCCGACTCCGTCGCCGACAGCGTCACCGACCTCCAGCAAGCGGTCGAGGACGCGGCCAACGACCCCACCCAGACCGACGCCTCCCTCGACTCCATCGAGCAGAACGTCAGAAAAATAGGCGACAAGACCGACAACGCCGACGTCAACAAGGCCGTCGACCACCTCAACAAGGCCGTCGACAACGTCCGCACCGCGATAAAGAACGGCGACGAAACCCCCGACCTCACCCCGGTCACGGACGCGGCGGGCGAACTGACCAAGGTCTGCACGCCCTGACGCCCCCTGATACTGGGGGCATGACCCGCTTGATCCTCGCCACCCGCAACGCCGGAAAGATCACCGAACTCCGGGCGATCCTCGCCGACGCAGGCCTGCCCCACGAACTCGTCGGCGCGGACGCCTACCCCGATATCCCCGACGTCAAGGAAACCGGCGTCACCTTCGCCGAGAACGCCCTCCTGAAGGCCCACGCCCTCGCCCAGGCCACCGGCCTGCCCGCCGTCGCCGACGACTCCGGCCTCTGCGTGGACGTCCTGAACGGCGCCCCGGGCATCTTCTCCGCCCGCTGGTCCGGCCGCCACGGCGACGACAAGGCCAACCTGGACCTGCTCCTGGCCCAGCTCTCGGACATCGCCGACGGCCACAGGGGCGCCCACTTCGCCTGCGCGGCGGCGCTCGCCCTGCCGGACGGCACGGAGAGGGTCGTCGAGGGCCAGCTGAGGGGGACCCTGCGCCACGCCCCCGCCGGCTCGAACGGCTTCGGCTACGACCCGATCCTCCAGCCGGAGGGGGAGACGCGAACGTGCGCGGAACTCTCCCCGGAGGAGAAGAACGCGATCAGCCACCGGGGGAAGGCGTTCCGGGCGCTGGTGCCGGTGGTGCGGGAGCTGTTGGGCTGAGACCGGACGGAGGGGCCGCCTGGAAAGGCGACCCCTCTTGTCGTGTGCGGCCGGTGGGACTCGAACCCACACGGGTGTTAACCCACTGGGACCTAAACCCAGCATGACTGCCAAATTCCATCACGGCCGCTCAAAAACGGTCATCATGCTCGACCGGCGGCGCTTATTCTACGTGTTGGATGAACTACCGGGCGAGAACTCAGATCCCCAAGTCCTTGATGATCTTGGCCACGTGTCCCGTAGCCCGGACGTTGTACAGCGCCCGTTCCACCTTGCCCTCCTCGTCCACGACGATCGTGGAGCGGATCACGCCGAGGTAGGTCTTGCCGTAGTTCTTCTTCTCGCCGTAGGCGCCGTAGGCCTCGGTGACCTGCTTCTCCGGGTCGGCGAGGAGGGTGACCCTCAGGGATTCCTTCTCGCGGAACTTCGCGAGTTTCTCGGGGGCGTCGGGGGAGATGCCGATGACGTCGTAGCCCGCGCCGGCCAGGAGGTCGAGGTTGTCGGTGAAGTCGCAGGCCTGCTTGGTGCAGCCTGGAGTGAGGGCGGCGGGGTAGAAGTAGACGATGACCTTGCGGCCCTTGTGGTCGGCCAGGGACACGTCGTTGCCGTCGGCATCGGGCAGGGTGAAGGCGGGGGCCACGTCCCCGGGCTGGAGTCGCTCGCTCATTGGGCCAGCCTAACCGGGGGTCCTGACGGTCCCGTCGGCCCTTGAGCTGACAGACTGTCCAGCACAACGCACTCAGCAGACTTCGGAGGCCGTACGGTGGCGGAGACGTCGGACACCAGAACCCCGGCGCAGATCGAGGCGGACATCAAGCGCCGCCGCGAGGTGCTGGCCGAGACGCTGGACGAGATCGGGGTGCGGGTGCATCCGAAGACCATCGTCGGTGACGCCAAGGCCAAGGTGGTATCGAACATCGACCACACCCTCGGACGGGCCTACGTCGAGGTCAACCGGGCGGTGAGCGAGGTACGGGCCCAGTTCGTGGACGAGGACGGGGCCCCCCGGCTGGAGCGGGTCGTGCCCGTCGCGCTCGTGGCCGTCGGGCTCGTGGGGCTGCTCGCCCTCGGAACGCGCCGTCGCAAGGGCTGACCCGGCGGCGTCCGTACGCGGCAAAGGCAGGTAGGTTCGAGAGCGTGAGCGCCAACAGAAACGAGCAGAGCAGCCAGCACGACAAGCTGCCCATCCGGATGCTGCACGACCGGGTTCTGGTCCGGCAGGAGACCGGAGAGGGCGAGCGGCGGTCGGGCGGCGGCATCCTGATCCCCGCGACGGCGGCGGTCGGGCGGCGGCTGGCCTGGGCCGAGGTCGTCGCGGTCGGGCAGAACGTACGCACGGTGGAGCCGGGCGATCGCGTCCTGTACGACCCGGAGGATCGTGCCGAGGTCGAGGTGCGGGGCGTCGCGTACGTGCTCATGCGCGAGCGCGATCTGCACGCGGTGGCCGCGGACCGGTTCGAGGGGTCCGAGGACTCCACGGGGCTGTACCTGTAGCAAGCCTTCCGGCGGTAGTCGAAAAGGGGCTGGTGACCGTGGTCACCAGCCCCTTTCGCGTTCCGGTCGGGTCAATCCCGCCAGGTGAATCCCTGGGGGCCGACCGTGGTCCCGGCGTCGTTTCCGCCGTCGTTCTGCCCGCCGTCGTCGCCCGCCGTAGCGCCGCCGTCGCCGTTGCCCGCGGTGGTGTTGCCGGCGGTGTCTCCTGCCGTGTTCCCGGCGGTGTTGCCGGCCGTGTTCCCGGCGGTGTTCCCGGTGGTGGTGTTGCCGTCGGTCGGGCTGCTGGGCGTGTTGGTGCCGGGGGTGTTACCGCCGTCCTGCCCGGCGGTCTGGCCCTGGGTCTGCCCCTGGTCGGTCTGGCCGTCGGAGGGTGTGGCGCCGTCGGTCGGGCTGCCGGTGGCCGGCTGGCTGGGCGCCTTGGTGTCGGGTGCCTGGACGTCCGCGCCCTGCTGCAGCTCCAGGTCGAAGTCGTTCGCCGGCTTCCCCTTCAGCGCGTCCTTGGTGTACTGCGCCCAGATCTCGGTGGGCGCCCCGCCGCCGTTGATGCGGGGCAGGCCCAGCGCGCCGTACAGCGGCTTGTGGTGGGCCGTCACCGGGTCCTGGCCCATGACGGAGACGACCGTGGCGAGGTCGGGCGTGTAGCCCGCGAACCAGGCCGCCGTGTCCTCCTCCGCGGTGCCCGTCTTGCCTGCCGCGGGACGGCCGGCCTGCTGGGCGGCGGTGGCGGTGCCGGTCTGGACGACGCTCTGCAGGATGGAGGTCGTGGTGTCGGCGGCCTCGCGGCTGACGGCCTGCTTGGTGGTCTGCTCGGGCAGGTTCACCTCTTCCTTGCCGTCCTTGGTGATCTTGTCGATCATCGTGTACGTGCCGTGCTTGCCGTGGTTGGCGAGGGTGGCGTACGCCTCCGCCATGTCCAGGACGCTGGCGGTGGCGGTGCCGAGCGCGATGGACGGGTAGGGCTGGAGGTCCTTGGTGCCGGCCGGGATGCCGAGGTCGACCGCGGTCTTCTTGACCTTGGCCGGGCCGACGTCGACGGCCATCTGCGCGTACACCGAGTTCACGGAGAGGTCGGTCGCCTTGCGCACGGTGATCTGGCCGTACGACTTCTCGTCCTCGTTGTGCGGGGCGTAGGCGCCGCCGGGCCAGCCCTGCACGGGCCGCTGGTTGGTGCCGTCGTAGTACGTGTTCGGTGTGATGGTCTGCCCGGACTGTGTGGTCGAGCCGTTCTGGACCGCCGAGGTGAACACGAACGGCTTGAAGGTGGAGCCGACCTGGTAGTCGCCCCGGGTCGCGCCGTTGGTGTACTGCTTGACGAAGTCGATGCCGCCGTACATGGCGACGACCTTGCCGGTCTTGGGGTCGACGGAGGCGCCGCCCGCGCGGACGTAGTTGTCGACCTTGTTGTTCTTCTTGTCCAGCTTGGAGATCAGCTTGTCGTCGACGGCCTTCACGAAGGCGTTCTGCTTGCTCTTCTGCAGGGTGGTCGTGATGCGGTAGCCGCCTGCCTCGAGCTGGTCCTTGGTGAGGATGTTGTTCTGGACGAGGTAGTCCTTGATCGCGTAGACGACGTAGCCGCGCTGCCCGGACAGACCGGTGGAGATCGTCTGCTCCTTCGGCATCGGGAACTTCATGCCGGTCCGCTCCGACTGGCTCAGCCAGCCCTTCTTGACCATGCCGTCCAGTACGTAGTTCCAGCGGGCGAGGGCGGCCGACTTGTTCTCGGGGTGGGCGACGACGTCGTACTCGCTGGGCGCGTTGACCAGGGCGGCGAGGTAGGCGGCGCGGGCCGGGTCGAGGTCGACGGCGTCCTTGCCGTAGTAGGCCTGGGCGGCGGCCTGGATGCCGTAGGCGTTGCGACCGAAGTAGCTGGTGTTGAGGTAACCCTGGAGGATCTGGTCCTTGCTGTTGTTGCGGTCCAGCTTGATCGAGATGAAGAACTCCTTGGCCTTGCGCGTGACGGTCTGTTCCTGCGCGAGGTAGTAGTTCTTCACGTACTGCTGGGTGATCGTCGAGCCGGACTGCTTGCCCTTGCCGGTCGCGGTGTTCCAGGCGGCGCGGATCATGGCCTTGGGGTCGACGGCCGACTCGGTGTAGAAGTCGCGGTCCTCGGCGGCCAGGACGGCGTGCTGGGCGTCCTTGGAGATCTGGTCGAGGGTGACGTTCTCCCGGTTGATGTCGCCGTCGCGGGCGAGCTGGGAGCCGTCCGCGTAGAGGAAGACGTTGCTCTGCTTCATGGCGAGCGCGTTGGCCGGCGGGATCTTCACCAGCGAGTAGCCGAGGAAGAACAGGCCGATGAGCAGCAGTACGCCGATGACGAAGCTGCCGAGCACCATTCGCCAGGTCGGGAAGAGACGGCGCCAGCCGGTGCGCTTGGGGCGCTTGGGCTTCTTGCCCTCGGCCTTGGCCTTGGCCTTGCCGTCGCCGCCGCCCGGGGCGCTCTCGGGGGTGGCCGTCGTCGCCGTTCCCGTCTGCCGGGGCAGTTGGGCCGTCGCGGCGGTTCTGGGCCCGTTCGCCTCGGCCGCGGTGGCCGCGGTGGCCGCCTGTGCCGCGCCGCCCGCCTTGGACTGCTGGGGCACCTTGGGCGCCGGGACGGTCGCGCTCGCCTTGGCCGACGGGACCGCGCGGGCCGGGATCCCCGGCGTCGCGGGAGCTGACGGGGCCGCCGGGGTCGCCGGGGTCGCGGGAGGCGTCTGGGTCGCCTTGACGCGGCGCAGGACCTGGGTCTTCTCGGAGGTCTTCTCCGCCGCGTTCGCCTTCGCGCCCGGAGCCGTGGAGGTGCGCGGGGTTGTGGGGTTTGCGGCGGTTTCAGGGTTTTTGGGAGTCGCACCGGTTCCCGATGCCGCCGGGGTCGCGGGGGGCGTCTGGGTCGCCTTGACGCGGCGCAGGACCTGGGTCTTCTCGGAGGTCTTCTCCGCCGCCTCGGGCTCCGCGGGCGTCTTGGCCGCCGGCTTCGCCCCGGCCGTCGTCCTCTTGGCCCCCGATGCCGGCGGGGCCGCGGGGGTCGAGGGGGCCGTGGGAGGCGTCTGGGCAGCCTTGATGCGGCGCAGGACCTGGGTCTTCTCGGAGGTCTTCCCCGCCGCGGGCTCCTTGGGTGCCTTGGACTCCTCGGGCCCCGTAGGCTCCTGGGCATCCTTGGGACCCGCGGGTGCCCCGGCCGCCCGGGCGGCCTTGCCGTCCTTGCCGTCCTTCTCCTCCCGGTCCACCTGTTCCCCGGGCCCTTCAGCCGCGGACGGTTCCGTCGGCACCCCGCCCTGGTTTCGCGGCTGCGGCTGCGGCTCGTCGCTCATGTCGTGCACGGACTCCTGTGTAACGTCGTGTCGCCGTACGCCCTCGTACGTCCTCTGCGCCCCCGAGTGAAGACTCTCGCACCAAGCGTTCCGTTCCCGGATTCCGGCGCGCGTCCGGCAGGAAAATGCGTGGTCGGCCGAGGCGGCCGCGCACTAGGCTCCTGCGCTTCGGTGTCAAAGACTCCGGGAGGTAGATCGACTTGGGCGCTGGACGGTTGTACGCGGCCGTCGCGGCGGGGGGTTTCAGACGGTACGCGACTTATCGCGCGGCCACTGCGGCAGGGGTGTTCACCAACACCGTCTTCGGTGTGATCCTCGTCTACACCTACCTGGCGTTGTGGGACGAAAGACCCCACCTCGGGGGCTATGACCAGGCGCAGGCCGTCACCTATGTGTGGCTGGGGCAGGCGCTGTTCGCGACGCTGGCGCTGCAGGGCGGCGGTTTCGAGGTCGAACTGATGGAGCGCATCCGTACGGGTGAGGTGGCGATCGACCTGTACCGGCCGGCCGACCTCCAGGCGTGGTGGCTGGCCACCGACCTGGGGCGGTCGTTGTTCCAGCTGATGGGGCGTGGAGTGGTCCCGTTCGCGTTCGGGTGGCTGGTGTTCCCGACGGCGCTTCCGCACGATCCGCTGCGCTGGGCGCAGTTCCTGGTCGCGGTGGTGCTGGCGATGGTCGTCAGTTTCGCGATCCGGTTCCTGGTGGCGCTGAGCGGGTTCTGGCTGCTGGACGGCACGGGCGCGCTGCAGATGCTGATGATCACCGGGATGTTCTGCTCGGGCATGGTGCTGCCGCTGAACGCGTTCCCGGGGGCGCTCGGGGACGTGGTGCGGGTGCTGCCATGGTCGGCGCTGCTCCAGATGCCCGCGGACCTGCTGATGGGGAAGGCGGGCGCGTGGGGGACGTACGCCTTCCAGGCGGTGTGGGCGGTGGTGCTGCTGGCGGCCGGGCGGCTGGTGCAGGCCGCGGCGACGCGGCGGGTGGTGGTGCAGGGTGGGTGAGAACGGTGCGGTGCTGGAGGGGCTTCGGGCCTACGGGCTGATCGCCGGGATGTGGATCCGCTCGACGATGACGTACCGGCTGTCCTTCGCGATGACCGTGCTGGGCGGGCTGGTGGCGAGCGGCCTGGACTTCATGGCGATCCTGCTGATGTTCTCCCGGGTCGACGCGCTCGGCGGTTACTCACTGCCCGAGGTGGCCTTCCTGTACGGCCTGTCGGCCACGTCGTTCGGGTGCGCGGACCTGGCGATCGGCTCGGTGGAGCGGCTGGGCCGGCGGGTGCGTGACGGCACGCTCGACACGCTGCTGGTGCGGCCCGCGCCGGTGCTGGCGCAGGTCGCCGCGGACCGGTTCGCGCTGCGCCGGGTCGCCCGGATCACCCAGGGGCTGCTGATCCTCGGTTACGCGCTGGGTGCGATGGACGTCGACTGGACCTGGCCGAAGGTGCTGTTGCTGCCGGTGACGGTGCTCAGCGGCGCGGTGATCTTCTGCACGGTGTTCGTGGCGGGCGCCGCGTTCCAGTTCCTGGCGCAGGACGCGTCCGAGGCGCAGGCCGCGTTCACGTACGGCGGTACGACGCTGTTGCAGTACCCGCCGACCGTGTTCGGCAAGGAACTGGTGCGCGGGGTGACGTTCGTGCTGCCGCTGGCCTTCGTGAACTGGGTGCCGGCGGCCTATGTGCTGGGGCGGCCGTATCCGCTGGGGCTGCCGCAGTGGGCGGCGTTCGCACCGCCGTTGGTGGCGGTGGGGTGCTGCGCGCTGGTGAGGCTGGCGTGGCGGGCGGGGCTCCGCTCGTATCGGAGTACGGGGAGTTAGGGGCGTTGCGCGACATGGACGACGGTTTCTGCGAAGGTCTCATCGAACTCGACGGCGTCGAGAAGGTCTTCGACGTCCGCAAGAAGACCGGTTTCCTGAAACGGGAGCGCCGGCAGGTACGGGCGGTCGACTCGATCTCCTTCCGTGTGGCGCGCGGTGAGATGGTCGGCTACATCGGCCCGAACGGCGCCGGCAAGTCGACCACGATCAAGATGCTGACGGGGATCCTGACCCCGAGCGGCGGCCGGCTGCGGGTCGCCGGCATCGACCCCTCCCGTGAGCGCAGCCGCCTCGCGCGCCGCATCGGTGTGGTGTTCGGGCAGCGTACGACGCTGTGGTGGGACCTGCCGCTGATCGACTCGTACCGGCTGGTGCACCGCATGTACCGGATCCCGGACCGGCGTTACGAGGAGAACCTTGAGCGCTGCGTGGAACTGCTGGAACTGGGCGATCTGCTGGACGTTCCGGTGCGGCAGCTCTCGCTCGGCCAGCGGATGCGCGGTGACATCGCGGCGGCGCTGCTGCACGACCCGGAGGTGCTGTATCTCGACGAGCCGACGATCGGTCTGGACGTCATCTCCAAGGCGAAGGTGCGCGGTTTCCTGCGGGAGCTGAACGCCGAGCGGGGCACGACGGTCCTGCTGACCACGCACGACCTGCAGGACATCGAGCAGTTGTGCTCGCGGGTGATGGTCATCGACCACGGGCGCCTGATGTACGACGGTCCGCTCGCCGGGCTGCACGAGGTGGGGGAGAGCGAACGGACCCTGGTGGTGGACCTGGAGCGGGAGCTGCCGCCGATCGAGGTGCCGTCGGCGCGGGTGGTGAAGGTGGAGGGGCCGCGGCAGTGGCTGGCGTTCCCGGCGGCGCAGTCGGCGGCGCCGCTGGTGGCGAGCATCGCGGCGGAGTATCCGCTGGTGGACCTGTCGGTGCGGGAGCCGGACATCGAGGCGGTGATCGCGACGATGTACGCGGAGCAGGCCGGGCGGGCCGAATTCGGCGGCAGCCGGGGGGAGTCGGTGTCGTAGCCGTGGGCCGGGGGACCTCGTAGTCTGCTGTCATGACCGACTATGCCCCGGACCTGCGTGCCTCCGACGCCGATCGTGAACGGGTCGCCGAGGTCCTGCGGGACGCCCTGGCCGAAGGGCGGCTCGACATGGAGGAGTTCGAGGAGCGGCTGGAGGCGACGTACAAGGCGCGCACGTACGGTGAGCTGACGCCGATCACGCGCGACCTGCCGACGCCGGGTGCGGGTGCGGGGGCCGCGCCTGCCGTGTCCCTGCGCAAGGAGCCCGCCGCGGGCGGGGACTGGGCGGGGCGGATCGTCGGCGGCGAGGGTTCGTCGGCGGGGGCCTTCGCCATCATGTCCGGCTTCCAGCGCAAGGGGCGCTGGACGGTGCCGAAGCGGTTCACCTGCTTCGCCTTCTGGGGCGGCGGTGAGATAGACCTGCGCGAGGCGTACTTCGCGGACCGCGAGGTGGAGATCACCTGCATCTCGATCATGGGCGGGATGCAGGTCGTGGTGCCGCCCGGGGTCGAGGTCGTCGTGCGCGGCCTGGGGATCATGGGGGGCTTCGACCACCGCGAGGAGGGAGTGCCGGGCGAGCCGGGCGCCCCGCGGGTGATCGTCAGCGGGTTCGCCTTCTGGGGCGGGGTCGGGGTGGAGCGGAAGGTCACCCGGGAGGAGCGGCTGCGGCTGAAGGAGCAGCGCCGCCAGGAAAAGCTGGACCGCAGGGCGGAGCGCCAGGAACTGCGCGAGGCCCGCCACGACCTCCGCGAGCGCCGGCGCGACGAGCGGGAGCACCGCCGGTACGGGGACCGCTGAGCCGCTTTCCAGCGGGGAGTCTCCTCGTCCCCCCACCGGACCGCGCCCCGGCAACAGGGCGCGTCGCAGCGGCGCCGAGCCGCACCGACGGTGAGGGCCCCGAGTCGTCACCTTGGGGGTGGGTCCGGCCCACGGCGGCGGGGCCCCCACCGCGGCGGGTGGGGTGTCCCTGGCGGTGGGCCGCTTTCTGGCGGTGGGCCCCCGCGGCGGGTGGGCGATTCCTGGTGGTGGGCCGCCCACGGCGGTGGGCTCCGCCCACCCGCGGTTGGGCCGCTCCCCGGCGGGGAGCCGCGGCGGTGCCTACAGCTCCGCCTGGCCGGCTCCCTTCAGGTCCCGCAGGTCGAACGTTTCGGCCATCGTGCGGTAGCCCTTGTCGCTCGGGTGCAGGTGGTCGCCCGAGTCGTAGTCGGAGCGCAGCCGGCGCGGGTCGTAGGGGTCGCGCAGGGCCTTGTCGAAGTCGACGACCGCGTCGTAGACCCGGCCGGCCCGAATCTCGGCGTTGACCTGCTGGCGGACCGCCTCACGGGCCGGCGTGTAGCCGCGGTGGCCCTCGAACGGCATCAGGGTGGCGCCGATGACCTTCAGGCCGCGTGCGTGGGCCTGGCGGACCAGGGTGCGCAGACCGGTGGTGATCTTCACGGGGTCGGCGAGCCTCGGGTTGCGCAGGATGTCGTTGATGCCGAGGTCTATGACGACGACCTTGGCGTTCGTCCGGGAGAGCACGTCACGGCCGAACCGGCCGAGGCCGCTGGGGTTGTCGGCGGGCCGTCCGAGGCCGCCGGCGAGGACCTGGTTGCCGCTGATGCCCTCGTTGACGACGCTGTAGCGGGGCACGTCGGCACCGTTCACGAGCGCCGTGCGCAGCCGCTCGGAAAGGACGTCGGTCCAGCGGTGGTTGGCGCCCATGGTGGAGGTTATGCCGTCGGTGATCGAGTCGCCGAGCGCGACGACGGTGCCGGCGGATTCGTTGCTGAGGACGTCGAGGGCCGTCAGATACCGCCAGTACGGGGTCTGTTCCGTGTATGGGGCGGCCGTGGGGTCCTCGGTGTGGTCCCCTGCCGCGATGTACGACACCTGCCGCGCGCGCGGGTGGTAGGTGACCGGGCCCGACGGGGTGGGGGAGTACGTGGTGACCAGGACGTCGGTGTCGCGCGGCACGTTGACGCGGACCGCGTCGCTGACCGCCTGGCCGCCGGCCGCGATGACGACGGTGGTGCCGCCGCCGAAGGTGAGCCGCCGCATCGTCTCCGCCGCTGCCGCCGCGGAGTTCTCACCGGCGGCGATCGCGATCGTGGCGTGCGTGATGGTCAGCGGGGACTGGCCGTAGAGATTGGACAGCGTGATCCGGGCACTCGTACCCCCGGTGCTCGTGTGCACGACGTTGCGTATCGAGCGGCCCGCCATGCCCTGGGTCTCCGTGCCCGGTTCGGCTGCAGCCGGGGAGGTGGACCAGGCGCCCACCCAGGTACCGGTGGATGCTGGGGCGACGGCGGTGTCGTGATGGGCGTGGCTTCCGGCGACGCTGCCGTTGGCGTTTTCTTTGTCGGCCGCGAACCCGACGTAGATGGCGGCGGAAAGGGCCACGACCAGTGCGACGACGGCACTGAGCAGGGCATAACCATGACGCTTGGTCATGCGTATGTTGTTCTCCTCAAGCGATGGGAGCCTCAGGCTCCGATCTGATGATCCCATGATGCGACATGCGATCGCCCTCTCAGACGCCGGGGACTCCCGTTCTGTTCCGCCACCAGGCCGGGAAGGGACAATTGTGTGCGGGATCACCGAGCGGGTGGAGCAGATGGAACCTACGGAAACGGAAACCGGAACACCGGCCGCGCCGGAAACGGGAACACCGGCCTCACCGGAAACCGGAACGCCGGCCGCGCCGGGAACACGGGCGAGGCCGGACGGCAGCACGTCCTACCGCACCATGACCGCCTTCACCCCCGCCGACGAGGAGCGGCAGCGCGGCGTGCGGCGGATGAAACTCACGGCGACCGCGATGCTGCTGTTCGTGGCCGTGGTGTACGTCCTCGCCAAGTTGGCCTCCCACGCGGGCGCGGGCCCCTGGGCGGAGTATGTCGCCGCCGCGGCGGAGGCGGGCATGGTCGGCGCGATGGCCGACTGGTTCGCGGTCACCGCTCTCTTCCGCCACCCGCTCGGCCTGCCCATCCCGCACACCGCGATCATCCCCACCAAGAAGGACACCCTCGGGGTCTCCCTGGGCGAGTTCGTCGGCGAGAACTTCCTCTCGGGGGACGTCGTACGGCAGCGGCTGCGCTCCGTCGGCATCGGCAGCCGGCTGGGCGCCTGGCTGGCGGAACCGCAGAACGCGGACCGGGTGACGGCCGAACTGGCCACGGCCCTGCGCGGGGCGCTGACCGTGCTGCGCGACCAGGACGTACAGGCGGTCGTCGGCGAGGCGATCACCCGCCGCGCCGACGCCCAGGAGATCGCGCCGGGCATCGGCAAGATGCTGGAGAAGGTCGTCCTCGACGGCGGCCACAAACGGGTCGTCGACCTGGTGGTCTCCCGGGCCCACGACTGGCTCGTCCTGCACCGCGACAGCGTGATGGACGCCGTCCAGGGCGGCGCCCCCGGCTGGACGCCGCGCTTCGTCGACAAGCGGGTCGGTGAGCGCGTCTACAAGGAGCTGGTCCGCTTCTGTACGGAGATGCGGGACATGCCTTCCCACCCCGCGCGCGGCGCCCTGGACCGCTTCCTCACCGACTTCGCCTCCGACCTGCAGTCCGACACGGACACCCGGGCGCGTGTGGAGCGCCTCAAGGGGGAGGTGCTGGGCCGCGGCGAGGTCCAGGACCTCATCGCGTCCGCCTGGACCGCCGTACGCGCCATGATCGTCTCCGCGGCCGAGGACGAGCGCAGCGAGCTGCGTCTGCGGGTCCGCGCCTCCCTGCTGTCCCTGGGCGCCCGGATGGCCACCGAGCCCAAGGTCCAGAACAAGGTCGACAGCTGGGTGGAGGGCGCGGCGGTGCACGTCGTGACCTCCTACCGCAAGGAGATCACCTCCCTGATCACCGACACGGTCGCGAGCTGGGACGCCGAGCACACCACCCGCAAGATCGAGGCCCACATCGGCCGTGACCTGCAGTTCATCCGTATCAACGGCACCGTGGTGGGCTCGCTGGTCGGGCTGCTGATCTTCACCGTGTCGCGGGTGCTGGGGGCGTAGAGGCAGGGGCGCAGGGAACCCGGACCCCCGACCTCGAGAGAGGAGGTCAGGAGGAGGGAGTCCATGTCAACAGCCGAGGCCGGAAGCGGCCGGACCATCACCACCAGCATCCCCGCCAGACTCGACCGCCTGCCCTGGTCCCGCTGGCACTGGACGATCGTCATCGGCCTGGGCACCGTGTGGATCCTCGACGGCCTGGAGGTCACGGTCGTCGGCAACATCGCGAGCCGCCTGTCCGAGCCGGGCAGCGGCCTGGCGATCTCCTCCGGCCAGGTCACCGGCATCGCGGCCGCGCTGTACGTGGCGGGCGCCTGCGCGGGCGCCCTGTTCTGGGGCCGGATGACCGACCGCTTCGGCCGCAAGAAGCTCTTCATGATCACCCTGGCGGTGTATCTCGCGGCGACGGCCCTGACCGCCGTCTCCACCGAGGCCTGGTGGTTCTTCCTCTTCCGCTTCCTGACCGGCTTCGGCATCGGCGGTGAGTACGCGGCGATCAACTCCGCGATCGACGAACTGATCCCGGCGAAGTACCGGGGCCGCGTCGACCTGATCATCAACGGCAGCTTCTGGCTCGGCGCGGTCGGCGGCTCCCTGCTGTCGATCGTCGCGTTGAACACGGGCCTGCTGCCCGAGAACGTCGGCTGGCGCCTGACCTTCGCGCTCGGCACCGTCCTCGCCCTGGTGATCCTGCTGGTCCGCCGTCATGTGCCGGAGAGCCCGCGCTGGCTGATGATCCACGGCCGGGAACGCGAGGCGGAGGACATCGTCTCCTCGATCGAACGGCAGGTCGCGGCGGACAAGGGCGAGCCGCTCGCCGAGCCCGAGGGCGAGCTGGAGATCCGCCAGCGCGGAACCGTCGGCTTCGTGGAGATCGCCCGCACCGTGTTCGCGAAGTACCCCAAGCGGGCCGTGCTCGGCTTCGCCCTCTTCATCGGCCAGGCGTTCCTGTACAACGCCATCACCTTCGGCTTCGGCGCGATCCTCACCAAGTTCTTCGACGTGCCCTCCGACCACACCGGCTACTACTTCGCCGTCATCGCGCTCGGCAACTTCTGCGGCCCGCTGCTGCTCGGCAAGCTCTTCGACACCGTCGGCCGCCGCGTCATGATCTCCTCGACCTACCTGCTCTCCGGCCTGCTCCTGTTCGGCACGGCCTGGCTGTTCGACCGGGGATCGCTGAGCGCGGGCACCCTGACGGCCTGCTGGTGCGCGGTGCTGTTCTTCGCCTCGGCGGGCGCCTCCAGCGCCTACCTGACCGTCTCCGAGATCTTCCCGATGGAGACCCGGGCGATGTGCATCGCCTTCTTCTACGCCCTCGGCACCGCCGCCGGCGGCATCAGCGGCCCCCTCCTGTTCGCCGACCTCACCAACACCGGCAAGGTCGGCGACACGGTGCTCGCCTTCCAGATCGGCGCGGCCCTGATGTGCGTGGCCGGCCTGGTCGCCGCGTTCCTCGCGGTGAACGCCGAACGCCGCTCCCTGGAGGACGTCGCCCGCCCGCTGTCGGCCGCGGCGGGCAGGGCGAAGGCGATGCGGAAGGGCTCCGCCCGTTCCAAGTCGTCGAAGGCGCAGGGACGGACGGTGTAGCGGACGCGGGCTCGGGGCGGCGCCGTACGAAGCCGCGCGCCGCCCCCGGTCCCGTCGCCGCGGCGACGGGACTCGGCCCGTCGGCCTCCGGCCCCGTCGCCGTCGCGGCGGGGCTTCGTACGTACCGGTCCGGGGAGGGCACCCGGGGCGCGCGGGCGGTCCCCTACGAGGGCTCCCGCCTCCTTCGTCCCGCCGCCGCAGCAGGAGCAGCCCGCCGCCGACGGAGCAGCCCGCCGCCGACGGAGCAGCCCGCCGCAAACCGGCGGTGCCCGCCTCAGGCCCCGGTGGTCGACCCGGGCCGCACGATCATCAGCACCGTCACGGCGGCCCACAGCAGGTTGAACAGCCCCGTGAACATCGCCAGCCGTACGGTCGCCTCGCGTGTACCGCCGCCCTCGACCAGCGCGCCCTGCCGAGGCAGCACCAGCGCGGCCAGCACGAGCGCCGCCAGCGCCGTCAACGCGATCGACACGATCAGCCAGGTGTCGCCGAGCACGCCCATGTTGCTCGCGGTGGCGAACCCGAAGACCGGTACGACGACGCCGGCGACGGCGTACACCTTGCATATCCGGTGCAGCAGCAGCACGGTCTCGGCCGCCCGGGCGTCGTCCGGCGCCGACAGGGCCCGCCGGGCGGCGGGCGGGAACATGCTGGCGGCCACGGTGACGGGCCCGACGGCGACGATCGCGGCGAGGACGTGTACGGCGAGGAGGAACTTGTTCACGCCGGTGACGTTAGGCGCCGCGCCGATCTTGCGGAAGCGGCGCTATCGCCACAGGGCAACGGATTACTGCCACGCGGCGACAGGCCCGCTACGCCCGCCGGTCGGCCACCGCCCACGAGGCCAGCGCCACGGCCCCGGCGACCCCGAACACCGACGGCCACGCCCCGACCTTCTTGGCCAGCGGATGCGACCCGGCGAACGCGGCGACGTACGCGGCGCCCAGCGCACCTGCCGCCTTCCCGCCGGCCTGCCTGCGCCACTGCTGCGCGGCGGCCGCCCCCGCGACGGCCAGCACGGCCCCGCCGAGCTGCCGCTTCCCGGTCCAGCGCGCGACGCCGTACCCGCCGACGAGCCCCGTCGCGGCCACCACCGAGCTGGGAACCTTCGCCATGTCTGCCTCCTTCGGTTGTGCGTCGAAACTAACTCCCGGATCAGTAGCCGAAGAAACCTGAGTCGAAGCTTGTCAACTTTCCTCCCCGGAGTTATATAAGAAGGCGAAGGGCATCGCACCCAGCCCCTGAGGAGAGGAGTGACCCGTGATGCTCATGCGTACCGACCCGTTCCGCGACTTCGACCGTCTCGCGCAGCAGGTCTTCGGCTCCACCACCCGCCCGTCGGCGATGGCGATGGACGCCTACCGGTCCGGGGACGACTTCCTGGTCCACTTCGACCTCCCCGGCATCGACCCGGAGACGATCGAGCTGGACGTCGAACGCAACGTCCTGAACGTCCGCGCCGAGCGCAAGTCCCCCGCCCCCGAGGGCGCCGAACTGCTCGTCGCCGAGCGGCCCACGGGCACCTTCACCCGCCAGCTCTTCCTCGGTGACACCCTCGACACGGACCGCATCGACGCCTCCTACGAGGCAGGAGTCCTGACCCTGCGCATCCCGGTCGCCGAGCAGGCCAAGCCGCGCCGCATCCAGATCACCGGCGGCGACACCGGCCGCAGGCAGATCAGCGGCTGACCGCACGGCCGACCGCACCAGGGAACACACCAGGAGAGAAGCGTCCCGCGGGCCGCCCACCCCTTCGGCGGCCCGCGGGACGCGGTCACCCACGTCCGCCCGCCGCGCCCAGGCGGCGGGCGGACCGGAAACGGACCGGAAAGGGAGCTCGCACACGATGACCGCGACGACGGTGCCGACCGTGACAGTGCCGAGAGTTGCACTGCCCACGCCCACGACACTGAGCGGACCCCGCAAGCCGTACGGCACCGATGCCGGCGCACGCACTGCGAGAAGCACGTGGACCGATCTGATCGACAAGGTCCAAGAAGCCGGCCGCTACCCCACCCGCCCCGAGGCGGAGCGCGTCACCCGTATCGTCCTGTCGGCCCTCGGCGCCCACGTGGTCGGCGACGAACGTGTGGACCTCGCCCGAGCCCTCCCCGAGGAGGCGGCGAAGCTGGTCGCCGCCCAGATCCCCGCGACCCGCCCCCGCACGGCCCCCGAGTTCGTCGAGTCCGTCGCGGCCCGCACCGAGGGCGCGACCCCCGCGACGGCCCGCTGGGACGTCAGCTCCGTTCTCAGCGTGCTGCCGAAACTGGTCGGCGACGACCTGGTGACCCGGATCATCACCCAACTCCCGCCCGGCTACGCCCTGCTGTTCGGCAGGGCGGACCTGGCAGCCGCGCCGTAGTCCGCGCCGTAGTCCCGCGGCTCACTGAACCGGCGAATCCGGCGGCGGGAGACGGTACGTACGCTCACGGTCGACGGAGTCGACCCCGTCCAGGACCTGCAGCCGGGCGATCCGGTCCTCGGGGATCGAGCCGGACAGCGTACCGAGCAGCGGCTGCTCCGCGGTGACGGCCAGCCCGATGCGCCGGGCCGCCTCCACCACCTCGTCGAACCGGTCGGGGTCGACGGCGAGGACGACTCCGACCGGTTCCGCACCCGAGGTCACGGCTCACGGCGCCTGAAGCAGGCCCGCACCGATGTCCTCGGCCGGCTGGGACAGCGGGAACGCCCCGGACAGCAGCCGTTTGGCCAGCTCGTCCGCCGAGGCACCCGGGTGCGCCTGGGCGATCAGGGCGAGCACACCGGCGACGTGCGGGGTGGCCATGCTGGTCCCGCTGAGCGTCTGGTACTGGCCGCCCGGCTTGGCCGAGTACACGTCCACACCGGGTGCGGCGATGTCGATCTCGCCTCCCTGGCCGTTGATGGCCTGGCAGGAGAACCAGGCGGTCGACAGGTCCTTGTCGAGCGCCGCCACGGCCAGGATGGACGGGCAGTTGGCGGGCCGTCCCACAGGCCGTACGACCCTGGGCCGATGGCTTTCGTTGCCCGCCGCGGCGACGATCACCGTGCCGCGCTTCAGCGCCCGCTGTGCCGCCAGCTCGTACGTCTGCGGGAAGAGCTCACCCGGCTCCACCGCGCCACCGAGCGACATGGATATCGCCCGCACCCCGCGGGACACCGCCCAGGCCATGCCCGCCAGGATATTGCCGTCCGTCCCGTGGCCGGTGTTGTCGAGCACCTTCCCCGCGAGCACCCTGGCCCCACCGGCGACCCCGTAGCGGGGGCCCTGCCGGGGCCTGGCCGGGCCGGCCACCGTGCCGATGCAGTGCGTGCCGTGACCGTGGCCGTCCTTGACCTCCTCGCTCGCGACGAACGAGGCGGTCTCGTCCAGGCAGCCCGCGAGATCGGGGTGCGTGGTGTCCACGCCGGTGTCCAGGACGGCGATCTTCACGCCCTGCCCGGTCATCCCCGACGCGTTCGCCCGGATCGCCTGCAAGCCCCAGGTCGCGTTCGACTCGTCCCAGGCCGGGCCCAGATGGGCGGCCAGTTCGGCCTGCGTGAACCGCTCGAGTTCCGCGTCGTCGCTGCGGTACGCCGGGAAGAACCCCGTCAGCGACTGCCCGGCGTCGGTGATCGTCGCGGCGTACACCACACGCTCGGGTTCGGCCGCGATGATCGAGGGCTCCGCCTCCGCCGTGGTCACCAGCGCGTGCCGCTGATCCGGCTGCGCTTCGACGACCGCGACGGCGAGTTCGTCGAACAGCACCGACGTGTCGGGGCGGGCGAGTGCCTCGGCCGCGCTCTCGGGTTCGGCTCCTCTGATCCGTTCGGCGGACGCGACACCGGCGGACCTGCGCAGCGCCTCCAACCCGCTCTGCGGATCGGACTGGTCCAGCAGGACCACATACCGTCCGGTGTACTCCGCGCTCCGCTGTGCGGCGGCACCCGCCAGACCGGGCGGCTCTCCGCCGGGTCGCCTTCCATTGGGCCCAATCGTCATCGCAGTCTCCGCCTCTGGCGCTTCCGCGCCGGTTCCTGTGCGTCCTCGGTACGGCACGTGCACACGCGCCGCCGCGCGGTCAGGCTCGACGAACGGGTGGGTCTGCCCGGGTGCCGGCGCGATGTCCCCTCGCCCCCAGTGCCGTCAACACCCCTTCTCCACCGTCTCTCTGCCCACGGAGGCCCGCAACTCGGGAAACCGCAGGTTGAAGGCGCAACTCCCGGCGCCGCCGCAGACAAACCGGTGGCACTGGACGGCCCCACCGGGCGATCCTTACGACGCCCCGCCGCACACCCCACCAGCCAGGAGCAGCAACCGAGTTGAAGCCCCCCACCGCCCACCTCACCACCCCGGACGGCACCCGCATCGCCTACCGCGACCACACCCCGCCCGACGGACGTTCGGGGCGCACGGTCCTCCTGCTCCACGGCCTGGCGGGTCACATGGGCGAGTGGGAGGACCTGACCGCCCGTCTCCTCGCCGACGGACACCGCGTGGTGACGTACGACGCCCGAGGCCACGGCGTCAGCACCCGCACGCCGGCCGACATGACGCGAGCGGCGGCGGTGAGCGACGCGACGGCCCTGATCGACCACCTCCACCTGGCCCCCGTGACACTGGTGGGCCAGTCCCTGGGCGGCCTGACGGCCCTGCTGGTGGCGGCGTCCCGGCACGCCCCCGCGGTCGACTCCCTGGTCCTGGTGGAGGCGGGCCCGGCGTGCCGCGACCCGGAGCTGCCGTCCCGGATCGGGGCCTGGCTGGACAGCTGGCCACCGGTGTTCAGGACCAGGACCGAGGCGCTGGAGTTCCTCGGCCACGAGGCATGGGTGCGGGGCCTGGACGAACGCGAGGACGGCTGGTACCCGACGCTGGACCGGGACACGATGGTCGCGGCCGTCGCGGAACTGGCCACCCACGACTACTGGGCCGAGTGGTCCCTGATCACCTGCCCCACCCTGGTCGTCCGGGGCGAGAACGGCACGATGCGGGAGTCGGAGGCGCGGGAGATGCGGACCCGCCGCCCGTCGACAGCCACCACCGTCGTCCAGGACGCGGCACACGACGTCCACCTGGACCAGCCGGAAGCCCTGTACGAGACGATCGCCCGCTTCCTGGTCAGGTCTTGGAAGTCAGCCCATTGACCTTGCGGGACTGGTGACTTTGGCAGCCGAGCAGCACCTGTGCGAGTCTGCTGCCACTCCTCCGAAAGGGCTCGCTCCGATGCTCGGCATGGTTGTCTGGGACGTCCGCTCTCGCGCTTCGACGCGAGAGCGGTAACGGCCACCTGCCTCAACGCACACGCCCGTCCAACGGACAGGCGTGGGTTCAGTCTGCTCCTCGTCGAAGTGCTCTTCGTGCCCCTGCACGTTCGACCACGAGGAGTACGTGGTGTCCACCATCCACTGGACCGAGAACCACACCCACCAGTCCGCCCGCTGGCATTCCGAGAACGCCGCCCCTCTTCCCCGACGAACCGTCGTCGCCGACGACCGGATGAAGGCCGACGACGCCTACCGACAGGCGTGCGAAGGAACGGCCCTGCTCTGGCAAGGCGACTTCCACAACGCCCGGCAGATCCTGCAGGCGATGAGCCGCCGCATCGACCGCAAGCCGCCCAGGCCCAGCACGTTCCCGAGCGAGAACTTCCACCTGCACCGACGCAGCAGCAGTCACCGAGCCCGTGTCCTGGGAAAGCTTCTGGTGCTGTTGGACGACGGCTACACCTTGAGGTTGCGCCGGGCACCCGACGTCCGCCAGGCGTGTCTGGAAACCTACGGCCCCCCGAAGGGACCCATGGCGGTCTCTCTGCGGGAACTACTAGGCGTGATCGGCGCTCACCAGTGGCGCTCGAGAGGGATCGACGTGCCGGCGCTCGGGGCTCGAATCCACCCCCACTACGGCGTGTTCGCACCTCTCAGAGGCGAGTACGTCGACCTGGTCGCCCACACGCCACTGCCGCCGGCGACCCGGCACAGTCCCGCCACCAGTACAGCATTCGACCTCGGCACGGGAACCGGCGTCCTCGCCGCAGTCCTGGCCCACCGCGGTATCAAGCGCGTCGTGGCCACCGACATCAGCCCACGCGCCCTGGCCTGCGCCAGGGAGAACGTTCACCGGCTCGCGCTGACCGACCGTATCGAGGTGGCCGGCCCCGGCCTGTTCCCCGAAGGCCGCGCCGACCTGGTCGTTTGCAACCCGCCCTGGCTCCCCGGCCGCCCGACCGGCCCTGTCGAACAAGGCGTCTACGACCCGGACAGCACCATGCTCCACAGCTTCCTCGCCGGACTGTCCGCCCGCCTCCGACCAGGCGGCGAGGGCTGGCTCATCTTGTCCGACCTGGCAGAGCACCTCGGCCTCCGGACACGTCAGCAGCTTCTCGACGCCATCCAGGCAGCACGACTTCGCGTCGCGGGCAAGATCGATACCAAGCCCCGGCACCCACGCTCCAAGGACGCTGCCGACCCACTCCACACAGCACGAAGCGCCGAGACCACGTCCCTCTGGCGTCTGACGACATGACCGGCACCCGGACCACGTAACGGCATCTCGCCTCTCGGTTCACCAGGTGAGTACGTCCCGTGGGTGACTTCGCCGCGCTCACGGGATGACCCGATCCCTCGCCAAGCCGGAGGATCTAAACACCTACTTAGGACACGGCGCAGCCGAGGGTGACGAACGCGTGGTGGTCCCGCTGTCGGCGTACCGAGAAAAGTGCCCAGGCGTGTACAGACGAACGTGCTCGGTCGTGGGACCGGAAGGACGACCCTGCGGCGTGGGGTGTTCGCGAGCGTCCACGACTCGACGGCGGTCTGAACCTGGAGCACGCGGGCGTACGCTCTCAGGGATGCGGATAGGCGAGTTGTCCAAGCGCACGGGCGTGAGTCCGCGCTCACTGCGGTACTACGAAGAGCAGGGCCTGCTGACCAGTTCACGCTCCGACGCGGGGCAGCGTCACTACTCCGATGCTGCGGTCCAGCGCGTGTCACTCATCCGTCAGCTGTTCGACGCGGGTATGTCCAGCAGGGTGATCACGACTGTGCTGCCGTGTGTGGACCTCCCGGGTGACCTGGGCGTCGCCGAGGAGACGTTCACGGCGATGATGCGCGAGCGCGACCGGATCGACGCCGACATCGCGCACCTGATCGAGACCCGAGATGCACTCGACGTGCTGATCAGGGCCAACAGCCGACACCGGGCGGAGCTGTCCACGGCCCCGGAACCGGTGGCGCAGTCGGCCTGATGCTGTGATCCGCATCTCAGCCGCTTGCCCCTCACATCGATGTCAGAGGTGAGGATGGCGACTGCGCCCGGAATCACCGGGCCGGTCAATACGAGAGGCGGCACAAGATGGGGCAGGCGTGGGGTTTCGGCAGGTATGGCGGGCCCGAGGTGCAGGAGTTCTTCGATCGTCCCGACCCCGTCCCCGGTCGCGGCGAGGTGCTGATCCAGGTCGACGTCGCCGGCGTGAATCCCCTCGACCACCTTCTGCGCTCGGGTCGGGTCGACGGGCTCGACGGCGGGCGTCCGTTTCCCCGCGTGCTGGGCATGGAGGCAGCCGGAACCGTTCTCGCCCGGGGCGAGGACGTCAACGGGCTCGAGGTGGGTGACGCGGTCTTCGGCTTCGCACTCACCGGTGGCGGCACCTACGCCGAGACGACGGTGCTGTCCGCGCCGAACACCGCGCGCATCCCGGAGGGTCTGTCCGCGACCGTGGCGGCAACGCTGCCAGTAGCCGGGACGACCGCGGTGGACGTGCTCGACCAGCTCAGCCTCCCGGCCGGTGCCACGGTCCTGGTCAACGGAGTCGGGGGCGGGGTCGGCCTCGCCGTTGCCCGGCTGGCCATCGGGCGCGAGCTGCGTGTGATCGGCACCGGGAGTACCGCCAAACGCGAGCACGCCGAGGCCATCGGGGTGCGATTCATCGACTACACCGCCGAGGACGTCGCCGCCACGGCACGCGAGCTGGTTCCGGACGGCTTCGACGGGATCGTCGACCTGGCCGGAGGCACCTCGCTGCGGACGGTCGCTCCGCTGGCCCAGGATCCCCGCAACGTCATCGCTGTGGGTGATATGTCTGTGCCCGATCTCGGTGGGCGTTTCGTCGAGCGTCGCGTCGACCGCGAGAACCTGGAGCGGTCGGCCCGGCTGGCCCTCGACGGACTCCTCGCACCCGTAATCACCGCGGTCCATCCGCTCTCCGACGCCCCGGCCGCCCTCGCCACCGTCGAGAACGGTCACACCTCGGGCAAGGTCGTCATCAAGGTGGCATGAGAAGTACCCGGCCGTCTGACGCTGCCGACCGTCCAATGCGGACTGACGAGAGTCGACGCCGACACCCGCAGCCGTCGCCAGCAGGTCATCGTTGGCACACAGCGCCCGATCGGCAAAGCACCACCTGTGCCCCACCCACCAGACCATTCCGCGCGACTTCCAAGGGCATGAGGCGGCTCAGACCCGCTCGAGCGGCCGATGCGGCCCGTCCGGCACCGTCACCCTGATCGCGTCACCGGGCCGCACCACGCCACCCTCCCGCACGATGCCCATGATCCCGGCCTTGCGCACGACGTTCCCGTCCGCACCCCGCCCGACCACCTGCTTGAGCAGCCCCTGCTGGAAGTTGTCGATCTGCAGGCAGGGATTGCGCAGCCCGGTCACCTCGACCACGGCCTCGTCACCGATGTGCAGCAGCGTTCCCACGGGCAGCCCGAGCAGATCGATCCCCCGGGTGGTGATGTTCTCCCCGAGCTCCCCGGGCGCCACCCGGAACCCGGCGCCGCCGACTTCACGGAACAACTCCTCGTGGATGAGGTGCACCTGCCGCAGATTCGGCTGCGTGGGATCCTGCGCGACCCGCGACCGGTGCTTGACGGTCACCCCGGCATGCACATCCCCGTCCACCCCGAGCCCGGCGAGCAGGGTGATGCTCTCCCGGTTCGGCTTGCTGAACGAGTACTCGCCGTTGCTGCTGACAGCCGTAACCACCGCGTTCACGCAGGCCACCCTCTTCCGATCAGGTCAGACCTCACACGCTACTCACCACAAGCCGGTAACCCACATCGATTTCCTCCAGCCTCAGCAACTCGGCGTGCCGACTGCGCCAACGCCCGCTCGCCAGGTCCTGCGCGAGCCGTTCCAGCCCGGGTGCGATGACGTCCTCCCCGGCCTGGGCGCACAGCGAGATCCCCGCCCGCACCTCCGGATCGAGATAGGCCTCGGGCCGCCGCCAGAAGGCGGCACCGAACCCGTCCGTACAGTCGTGCGGCACGGGTACGGTCTCCACCCGCGCCCCACCGAGCAGCTCGGCCAGCTCCTCCACCGGCACAGCCCGCCGGTCGTCGAAGGCCACCGTCTCCGGCAGGTACTCCCGCACGAGCCAGAACCGCTCCCGGAACACCTCCTGATCCCACGTCAGTACGACGATCCGCCGACGGGCGACCCGCCGCATCTCCCCGACCCCGGCCGCCAGGTCGCTCCAGTGGTGCACGGTGAGCACCGCCATGACGGCATCGGCCGCGCAGTCCCGCACCGGCAGCCGTTCCGCCACCGCCCGCACGGCAGGCGCCGCTCCCACCGGCCGCTGGCCCACCATGACCCGGCTGGGCTCGACCGCGAGCACGGTCCGCTCAGGCTCGTACGACCCGGCACCGGCCCCCACGTTGATCACACTCGCCATGCCCTCGAGCGCCCCGTGGATCCGCGCACCGATCCGCGGATCGGGCCGCCGGGTCCGGGCGTACGTCGCACCGAGCGAGTCGTAGAGCGCCATACCGGCCAGTGTCGCGAGGAAGCCGCACCCCCCGCGGCCCACCTTCCCGCCAATCAACGCACCGGCGCGCCGCGCGAACACCGGGATGAAGTGACCCGCCTTCACTCGTCCTTGTCCAGGCCGTCAAGGAATTCCTTGACGACATCCGGGTTACGCCTCATCGTCGCCAGAAGTTGTCCGCGACGGTAGCGGTTGCGTCCCTCCTCGACGCGCTTCTCCCAGCCTTCTCGGCCGTCAGCCAGCCGCTCGGTGATCAGGAACTCGATCACGTCCTCGATGCAGGGGCGGAACCGTTTGCCTCCGACAGGGATGTGCAGCTTGTCCAGTGACCGCTTCTGATCGGTGTTCCTGTTCAGCACTTCCAGCGCGGGCGATGTGCCGTACACCTGCACATGCGCGCTCGTGTACTTCTCTTTCTCCCGCTCGTAGTCCCAATGGAGCAGACACGTCTCCAGGGCCTCATCCGTGAAGATCCCACAGTAAGACGAGTGCACCGTCAGGAAATCGACCTCATCATCCAGACGAACCTGAAACGACAGGTTCATCCAGGCCCGGGGCTTCTTGTTGTCGATGCGCAGCGGGAAGGCTGTCGGCTGGGTGGGGTTGGTGGCAGACAGGCCATGGCCAAGAGTGAAGACAGGCCCAGCCGCGGACCGCGGACGCAGCACGGCGGCGATGCGCACATGCTGGCACACGGTCCCGTTGAGGGTCTCCTGTAACTCCTTGGCGAACTTGTAGGCCTGCTTGGACAGGTCAGAGGTCAACCGTGCCGCCGATAGACACCCAAAGGGCGTGAGCCTGAGACGACGTGAAGTTGCCCTCTTCGGCCTGAGCCCGAAGCTCGGCGTAGGTGAGGCCGAGCTCGTCGAGGGCTCGCTGTGCGGCGTCCCGGTAGTCGGCGTCGGACACAACGATCACGATGTCGTCCTCGTGATCGGTGAGCGATTTCTCGTCGATCGTCACACTCATCGTCTACCCCCCAGACGGTTGTGGCGTGCTACGCGACACTCACAGCATTGCGTACTCAACCGGTCGCCGACAGTTATATGCCCCGAATGACTGATCTTTTATCACCCGAACGGCTGGCAGCCGCAAGAAACGCCACATGGCGGGCGCTGATCGCCCAACGCGGTCAAAAGACCCGACGCCACCGAATCTCGCCCTCGTTCCATTCACCGGTGGGAGCGAGTCCGGCAGCGACGGCGACACCGGCGGAAGCCCGATGCTCGGGATGGATGTGAGCGATGACGCTCCCCACCGGCTGCCGCGCGAGCCAGCCGACAAGCCCACGGGCCGCTTCACTGGCGATGCCCCTTCCCTGCCACGGCGTCCCCACCACCCAGGCGATCTCGGCGCCGCAGTCCTGTCCGGAGAGGCTGACCGTCGCCTGGACCGTACCCGCCAGACAGCCCTCGTCCCGAAGCCGGATCACCCAGTTCAGCCAGCAGAGGGCCGGGTCACCAGATCCCGCGACCATGCGCTGGTACCGCGCGCGCAGCTCCTGCGGACTGTCCGGTGCCCCGCCGATGAAGGTGTGCAGAGCCGGATCGGCCAGCACGACGGCCATCTCCTCGGCATGCTCGATCCGCAGCGGCTCCAACTCCAGCCGCTCCGTACGGATGGCCTGGGCGGCGACCGCCGTCACGTCACATCACCATCCCCGGACTACCGCTCGGCAGGCCGCCGTGATCTGGAAGTTAACCTTCGACGATGTCAGTCCATCTCCTGTGGCACATAAGCCACCACAACGAAGCCGGTGACGGCGGCACAGTCCTGCACCACGACGGCAGCGACGTCTACGTAGACGAACAGGACGGCGACGACACCAAGCTGCTGGGCCTCTACTCCTCCCGACAGAAGGCGGAGGAGCGAATCGACGAGGCCCGCCTCCTACCGGGCTTCGCCGACGAACCGGAGTGCTTCGTCATCGACGAGCACACCGTGGACACGGACGAGTGGACCGAGGGCTTCGTACGCGTCCACTCCACGGACCACAACTCGGCATAAAGGAGCGCGCCGCCCCCACCTACTCCTCCGGCTCCCAGGCCTGAAGCAGGTCGAAAAGACGCCCGTCGCCGTCGACTTTGAGAGAGGCCACCGGAATACGGTCGTACATGACGAGGACCAGCTCGCCGGCCGTGCCCCGGGCGGAGGCGTCGACAGCGTCCGGGGCCTCGCCGGGCGTTGTGCCGGGTGCGGGGAGACGGGCGAACCGCGCGCCGTCGGCGGAGAGCCAGAGGCGCCAGGAGCGGCCCTCGGTGGCGTGGTAGTCGACGACAGCGGGCTCGTGCGGCCAGGGGCTCGTCGTCGCGCAGCAGGTGGACAGGAACTCGTCGACACCGTCGAGCGCCACCTCGTCCGGGAGCGGCTGCGGGGCGCCAGCTGTGAGCTGGGCGTCGTAGGTGTGCACGGCGATCTCCTGAAGCTGATGCCGGGCAGCGGCACCGGCGGTCTGCGGCGACTGCGACGCCGCCCACCAGGTCCAGCAGCCGCGATCCGGGCCGTACTCCCGCAGGGCGTCCAGCAGTTGCTGCGCCGATGCGGTCCACCAGTCCAGGAGGGCCTCGCGCTCCCGAGGCGCAGCCGGGGCGCCCCATACGGACCTGGCCGGGGGAGCGTCGGCAGGTCCCGCGGCGACGATGGCGGCCCATTTGCGGCGCCCCTCACCCAGATGCCGCACCAGATCGAACAACGTCCACCCGGGGCACGTCGGCACCGGCACGTCGAGACTGGGCGCGGAGGCGACCGCGGCCCGGAAGGCGGTCGCCCGCTCGTCGATCAGCCGCAGCAGATCGGAGAACTCGAGAGTCTTTTCCACCTCGGTTGTCTATCACCGCGTCCCACCAGCCAGCACGCGGGTTTACGCCAGAGCCGATCGCCAAGCCTCGGCCTAGGACGGTAAGTTGACCGATGCGGCCGCACGACGGGTGAGCGGTGGGCGCGCTGCGGAGAGCGGGGTCTCGGTAGAACTGGAGGTTCCCGAACCCGTTGACCACGACGTCATGGCTCGTCGCCGTACATGACGGCGTCCTCCATGAGGTGACGCCCCAGCTTGGTGCCGGCGTCACGCAAGGCGAAAGGCACGGCTTCCTGGCCAGGGCTGTCCCGGAACTGTCGATCGTCATCAGGTGACGGCATCGTTGTCGCCGAGGACTGATGACCAGTACGTTCGTCTCGTAGAGGTTGGGGTCTGGGGGTCTGGTGCTGGACACGTTGGTGACGACGGCTGCCGGGGCCCTTTCCGCCACGGTGGGCGTTTTGGTCGGCGGTATCGTCACGCGTCGCGCTCAGGACCGTCAGTGGCTACGTGACCAGCAGCTTGTCGCCTATCAGGAGCTGTTCAGTCACTACGCCAAGTTCACGATGGAACTCAGGCGAGCACACGGTGACCGACGTGGATGGGATTACGACTGGGGTGAGTGGAACGCGGCTTTGATGCGCGTAAGCCTGGTCGCCCCTCCACGAGTAGCCACCGAGATCGATGACTTCGGCCGTGCCATCGACTCCTTCCTGGACCAGGTGGCGCGGGAGCGTGACCCGTTGCGTGACCCGGTGAGTCCGGAAGAGTTCGAGCAAGCCAGACAGGCACCTGCCGAGGCGCAGGTGAAGCTGGTCAACGCCATACGGCGATCACTGAGTCGTGATCAAAGTGGACTGCCCTTCGGAATCGGTGGATGAGAGACCGGCCACGGGCGCGGCTTGGCAGCCAGAAGTGAGCCCTGCGAGGCGCTGCCTACCGTTATGCAGCCCGCCTCGCGGAAGCAGTCCGGGGCGGGACGTCCGACGGCTCCGCGCTTTTTCTTGGTGTTGACGCCTTCGGTGGGGTCGTTGCTGTACGAAAGCGTGAGCGCGGCGACCACGGCGTCGCGGACCCACCCCGGGCACTCACCCCGTCAACCCCAGCGGACCTCGCCCTTCCTCCTTCAGCGTGGTTCTCGGTCAGTTCTGGGCGGTCGGTCCCTGCGGTGGGCCGGAGAGGACTCTGGTGACCCAGTTCGCCAATTGGGCCCGTGCTTGTTCTCGTGGCACGCGCTCTTGTCCGGTCAGGTGCTCTACGAGGTCGGCTCGGGTGGCGGCGAGCAGGGCGTGAGCGGCGAAGCCGCTGTCGGTCAGACCGGGGATCTGCTCCAGTAGGGCTTGGAGCAGGCCGTGCCACCGCTCGTAGTGCTCCGCCTGGTACGGACTGTCGCTCCCGCTTTCCTCCAGAGCCAGGGAGAGGCGCCGGTTGTCGAGTTTGAAGCACAGGAGCGCGTCGAGCAGGGCAGGCACGCGCTGCTCCGGTGGGGTGGTGGGCCCCAGGGGCGGTGGCCCCGCTTCGACGGCCGTTCTGACCGGCTCGAGTCGAGCCTCGTAAAGGGCGCGCAGCAGCCCGGCGCGATCACCAAAGGCTCGGAACAGGGTGCCCTTGCCGACGCCGGCCGCTGCTGCGATGTCGGCCATGGTGACGTCTTCGGGACAGTCGCAGCGGGCGAAGAGTTCGTCGGCAGCCGTGAGTACGGCCTCTCGGTTACGGACGGCGTCCCTGCGGGACCGCTCGGGCATCCGGTTCCTCCAGTTGCAAAGTGGACCCACGGTCCGTATCTTCAATGCGGACCCCAGGTCCGTATGCCATGGAGTGGAGGATACCCATGTCTGAACTGGCTGCTCCGGCAGATCTCTACCGCCACAGCCTGCGGCTGCTGCTGGACAAGAACATCGCCGGCTGGGTCGGCCTGTGGGCCGAAGAGGGAGTCATGGAGTTCCCCTTCGCTCCCAAGGGCTGGCCCGGGCGTCTTGAGGGCAAGCAGGCCATCGCCGCCTATATGCGCCACTATCCCGACCATATCGATCTGCACGACTTCCCGGACCTGACGATCCATCAGACCACCGATCCAGAGAAGATCGTGGTCGAGATGCGCGGCGTCGGCCGCCTTGTGGAGACCGGTGCCCCCTTCGACATGACCTACATCGCCGTCGTCACCGTTCAGGGCGGGCGCATCACGTCCTACCGTGACTACTGGAATCCCCTGGCCGTCCTCGAGCCCGGCACCGGCTTCATTGAGAGCAGCCGATGAGCACCCCTGGCACCACTTTGGTCATCGGCGCCACCGGCACCACCGGCAGCCGCACCGTCGCGCAGCTGACGGCCGCCGGTCACCGCGTCAAAGCCGCCAGCCGACACGCCACCCCGATCCAGGGTGCTGAGCCGGTCACCTTCGACTGGTACGACCCCGCCACCCATGCTGCCGCCCTCGTCGGAGTCGACCGTGTCTACCTCATACCACCCCTGGGCGACTCCGACCCAGCGGCGATCATGCTGCCCTTCCTCCGTCAGGCCCGCAGTGCCGGCACCCACCGCGCGGTGCTGCTGAGCTCCTCTGCCATTTCCGAGGGCGGCCCGGCAGTGGGAGCGGTGCACCAGGCCCTGCCCGATCTGTTCGATCAATGGGCGGTGCTGCGGCCTTCGTGGTTCATGCAGAACTTCACCGGCACACACGCGCACGCTCTCAGCATCCGTGAGAACGGCACTATATGGACCGCCACGGGAAGCGGCCGGGTGGGTTTCGTCGACGCCGAGGACATCGCATCCGTCGCCGTCCGCGCCTTGACCGATGAACGGGCACCCGACACCGATCTCGTCCTCACAGGACCGGAGGCGCTCAGCTACGACGACATCGCCGCGATCATCACCGAGGTCACCAGTCGGCCAGTGATCCACGGCCGCCTGTCCTACGAGCAGATGCGCGATCGCCTCGCGGCAGTTGTCCCCATGCGTTTCGCCTCCCTGCTGGCCGGCATGGACCGTGCCATCGCCGAGGGCGCGGAGGACCGCATCACCGACACCGTCCAGCGTCTTACCGGACGGCCCGCCCGGACCTTCCGCGCGTTCCTCGCAAGGGAGATGCAGGACAACCGATGACGGTCAGACAGGCCGTTTGCTTGCCCAGTGATTCTTTAACGCCCGTCAGGAAGTCGCCGGTCCGACGGTTGCTGCGGAACCGCTCCGTCGATGCTCGGCTCGGAGAGCGGATCGGCCGGCTTCAGGACACCGCCCAACTCCGGCAGCTGCGCGGCGGAGAACCTGAGATTCAGCGCGGCCTGGAGATTGCTTCAGTGCCGCATCGGCTCGCTTGTCGTACGGGGCGCCGTCCAGGGCGCCGGAGCGGACGCCGGCGTCGATGCCGAAGTCCCGCGGTCTGCCCGGGCGAGGAGAAACGCGGCGGTCTGCACCAAGACTTGGCGCGGCATCGCCACCGCTACCGCCTCGGTCCCGCGACGGCGTAGGCCGCGCTGCCGACGACCGCGAGGACCAGGGTCGTCCAGGTGCCCGCTGCCGTGCCGGGAGGCAGCAGCATCCACATCGCCACCTCCATCGGCGCACTCGTCGGCGGCGGGGCGAAGAACGAGAACGAGAGCCAGGCGAACGGCAGCGTCCATGCGTACTGGCCACCCGTGAGCGCCGCGCCCAGGGCGACCAGTCCCATCAGACCCGCGCTGACCCGGACGACGAAGCGGTGGTGGCCGTGGACGCGCCCATGGTCTGCACTGTCAGCAGCGCCGCGGCGACGACCGCACCGGCGAGCAGCACGTGCGCCGTTCTGCGAGGTACCCAGCGGATCGCGGCCGTCCGGTCCAGCGCGAGGTCCTGCCCGCCGAGCCCGATCGAGAAGGCCGTCGCCCCCGTGGCGAGGACGAGCACGGGCAGCCGTGGATCACCGGGGCCCGCGCCCTCGTCCCGGGCGAGTGCCCACACCGCTACCCGATCCGCATCGTCCCCGCCGAGCAGGCGCCGGCCGTCCTGCGTCGCACCGCGAGGATCCCCGGGCAGCGCACCCGCGCCGAGCTGACCGCCCTCGCCGAGCACGCCCTCCCACGCCACACCGGGCGCTAGCCCCCGAACACGACGAGGGCCGACAGGGATGTGCCCTGTCGGCCCCTTGTCGTGTGCCCTGCTCAGCTCAGACGAGGCGCACGTGAAGCCACAGCCAGACCAGCAGGGCGAGGATCGCCGCCGCGGTGAGGGTGCCGATCAGCACGGCAGTGATCACACCGAGCGGCGTCGTCAGGTTGATCGTGAGTACCTTGCTGTACAGCCACTTCAGGCCACGGAGCACCGCGGCGCCGAGCAGCGTGTATATCAGGGCCCCGACCGGCGTCGAGGGGTCAGGCATGAGCGGTTCCTGTCTGCGCCCCCTACGCCGCTGGACAGGCTTGGGCCCGAGCCGGGGCGTGGGGGACACTGTGACTGGGCTGAGCTAGAGGCCGTAGGAAGTCACAGCTCAGCCGGGTTAGGGGCCGGGAGGCGACGCCTCCCGGCCTTCTGACATTCCCGACGATAAGGCCCTCACCGACACCTCTCGGGCGTCCATGGAATGCGACCAACGTCACAGCGAAAGGGGCTTGTTAGTAAGCGCTTTCGACGTAGGGAATGTAGGCAAAAGACGCCGAAAGTCTCGCCCCCCTAGGGGCCTGACCTGCGGAAATGGCGAACCCTTCACCGGGTGACCGTTGGCATAACGCCCAAAGCGGTCGAAATCGCCCCCCGTTGTTCAGCGTGAAAAATGGGGTCCTGAACAAAGCGGACTGAACGGCTCCGATAAGTCGTCCGAAACCTGACCCCGGCGTGGCGCGAATTCGCCCTCTGCTGGACGCTCCCCTCCTGCCGTTCCCTGTCCCACCCGGCACCGCTGCCGCTGGCCTCGTCGTGCGCACTGAATCTGATCACGGCAGCCGCCTACGATCCCCGCCGCTACCTCGACGAGCAGCAGGGGAATCCATGGAACCGGCCACCTACGTCCGCACCGAAGACGTCTCCCTCGGGCAGCTGCGCCCCTACCCCGGCAACGCGAAGCGCGGGAACGTCGGTGCCATCCTGGAGAGCCTGTGCCGTAACGGGCAGTACCGCTCCGTCGTCGGAGGATCCGCGAGATCCAGGCCGAGCGGGTCGCCGCGGCCGAGGCCGTCGCCGCCGAGGGCGACGGCACCGAGCAGCCTGCCGCGCCAGCCGAGCCCGCCACCGCGACCGCCACCCGCCCCGCGCTCAACCTCGCCAACGTGCGCCGCCGTCAGCCGCGGGTACTCCCCGACGCGCTGGCGCCGAAGACTCGCATCACCGCGGCGGTCGACGTCCCAGCTACACCCCCGGGGCCGAGATCGGTTTCGAGGAGATCACCGCTGGGATCACCTCGCGGGCGAACAGCCTGAAGACGGCCGGCGGCGGCGTCGGCCTGGTGATCAGCTACGAGCACCCGTTCTCGAAGGACCTGATCGTCACCGACTCCTCGTCGGCCCCCCGAGGGCACGACGGTCGCCATCACGGCCGCGAATCACCGGCGCCTGCCACAGGGGGACCTCGTCGCCTCCGGCGGCTGGTGCGCCCCGTCAGAGACCCTGTACGAACTGGTCGACGTCGCGTGCCCCGATCTCCTGTGGGACGCCCCGGAGGTCCAGCTCGCGCGCGGCGGCCTGCGCTACCACAAGACGCCGTCGCTGGACGTCGGCGCGATGACGTGGGTTCACACCGAGGCCGACGACATCAGCGGCGCGACGAAGCCCTGCTTCAAGATCCCCTGCCCGACCCCGACCGAGTTCCGCTGTGACGCGGTCGGCGTCTGCCTCGAGTCGGTCATCCTGACGCAGCGGCATTTCCCCGAGCTGACGGCCTGGTACCTGCGCAACGAGTTCGCGGACGAACCGGGCTTTTACCCCCCCCATACCGCCAGCAAGTGGGCCGTGAGCGGCCTGATCAAGATGGCCGCGCTGGAGCTGAGCCGGGACAACCTGCAGTCGCGGGCGCCCACCTTGTTCAAGGCGAAGTGAACTTGCCTTGCGATCCACGGACCGCTGGCTGACGCCGATCTCCTGGGCAACGGCTTGTGTGATCACGGCGTCGGAGCCGTCTTGGACAGCCCCGTTCAGCGGACTGAGCCCGCGTACCTTCCGCAAGCTGATCACCGCTCTACGAGGAGACGGTGTGGATCCGGCTGTTCGTGGCTTCGTGCGGCGTGGGCCCTGCCGAGTTGGCAAGGCCCACGCCACAAGCGGCCACGGAGTGCCGCGGCCCTCCCTCGACGAGCCGCGTCCTGGTCAGCGCGGCTTACCGTCTGCCGGTGGCCTGACGCCCGGCATCACTTCAGCCTCAGGTGCCGGGTGAAGAACTGCGCAGCAGCGTCCCCTGCGAACTGCGGGACGCCCGTGTGCCCGCCCATATTGGCGTGCAGGGACTTCTCCTCGGAGCCGAAGGCGTCGAACAGGTCCAGGGCCGCCTGCCGGTCGTTGCCTTCGTCGTCCCACTGCAGCAGGACGTGCAGCGGAATGGTCACCTGCCGGGCCTCCTCGAACATGGCGCGCGGTACGAGACTCCCGGCGAAGAAGCCGGCGGCCACGATGCGCGGCTCGACCACCGCGAGGCGGATGCCGATGGAGATCACTCCCCCCGAGTACCCGACCGGGCCGCCGATCTCGGGCAGCGACAGCAGGGCGTCCAGGGCGGCCTGCCACTCCGGCACGGCCTTGGCGACGAGCGGGAGGACGAGGGCGTCGACGATCTCGTCACTGACCGGCTCGCCGGCCTCCATGGCCCGGCGCAGATCGGCGCGGGCCTGCTCGATCGCGGGCCAACGGGGCCGGTCACCGCATCCGGGGAGCTCGATGGTGGCCGCGGCGAAACCATCCGCCGCGGCGTGCCGGGCCCGCGCCACCAAGCGGGGGTACATCCTGTGCAGTCCGAGCGTGGGGTGGCCGAGCAGGATCAGCGGGACCGGTACGGAGGCAGACGCGGAAGCGGGCGTCCACAGAAGGCCGGGGATCTCGCCGAGGGTGAATTCGCGCTCGACGACGCCGTCGTCGATGCGCCGTTCAGAAGTGACATGCATGGTCGTGCCTTTCGGGAGTGCGCTTGGACGGCGCTCCCGGACGACGACCTATCGCCCGACCGTGACCCCGGAGGGGAGCACCCATGTGAATACGTTCACGGGTACCACCTCCTCGCTCTCTCGCACGGCCTTCAGGAACGTAGCAGTGGCCGCCGTGGTCCGTAAACGGGTTTTTGCGGCGGGGCCCGGAGCCGGATGCGAGGAGTCGGAACACCACGCAGAACTCCGTGGGGCCTCAACTCGGCTTGCCAAGGCGAGGCTCTGCGACAGGGCGGGCCGCCGGGGGGCGTTCCTCACGGACACGAACATGGCGCACCGCCGAGATAGGCGGGGGCCGACTTAGTCATGCCGCACCTGCAGGAAGAACCCCAGGGCGGGTGACGGCGGGCACGATTGGCAGATATGGGCGACGCCCAAGCCGCTCGACCAGCGGATTCGCCTTCTGCCGTTGGCCCATATCTACCAATTGCCGTACGGCACATGCCGCGAGGCTCGGATGACCTCACTGGAGCAAGTGGTCGGCCTTGCCTGCCTTGATGTCGCGAATCATGACGCGCAGCGCGTCTCGGCTGTCGACGATGAAACGGTCCTCTTGGCCGCGGACGGCCACGTACGCGTTACCGGCCTGGTCGGTTCCTATACGGAAACATGAGTTCCCTTCTCCGCAGAACGGCTCTTCCCACTCGATCTCGGGCATCAGGCATCTCCTCAGAGTTCACGTGCGACTGCATGGATGAAGTCCCTGGAATCACTCGCCGACAGCGCAAGGTCCTCCATCCAGTCCAGGTGGGCGCGGTATTTGGCCAGCTCGGCCTCTCCGTGCAGGAAGTCCGGACCGTGGGAGTTGTCGATCTGCACGGTGTCCAACCGCTCCGTGGCGCCTTCCGCGTACAGAACCGTCTGCCCCGCCCCGGGAAACCCACCATGGGTGAAGGGAACGACCAGCACGGTCACCCCCTCCCGCTCGCCCAGCCGGAGCAGGTGCTCGAGTTGGGCGCGGGCCACACGAGGCCCTCCGAACTGCATGCGAAGGGCGGCTTCATGCACGATGCCGACGAACGGCGGGGGGCTCACGCCGTCCAGCACCTCTTGCCGTCGAGTCCGATGAGCCAGCCGCATCGCGACCTCGTGCTCGGGCAGGCGCGGGAGCACGGCGCGGAACACCGCGAGCGCGTAGTCCGATGTCTGCAGCAGCCCTGGGATGTGCACCGCGCAGGCGGTCCGCATACGCGTGGCCCGTGCCTCCAACTCGGCGATGTCGAGCATCCCCTGCGGAAGCAACCCGCGGTACTGCTCCCACCAGCCCGGTGTGCGGGGTTGGGCCATCTCCACCAACGCGTCGACGTACTTGGCGTCCTCGCATTGGCAGTGGTGAGCCAGAGCCCGCAGGCGTTCCTCGCTGATGGCCCGGACGCCGGACTCCATGTAGGAGATCTTCCCCCGGTCGACGCCCAGGAGACCGGCCGCCTGCTCCGCGGACACCCCCGCCGCTATCCGCATCCTGCGCAACTCGCTGCCGAGACGCCTCTGTCGCTGAGTGGGGACCGCCTTCGGGGGCATGTCGATCCTTCCGTGTTAGCTCAGACGGCAGTCTGCCGTGTGTCTTCGGCCTGTGCCACGATCGGGCTAATTTGGCGAAGGGGATGGCAAATTTACCTTCGACTCCCTCTAGCTTGAACATCGCGCCGCTTTCCGCCGCGAGCAGGAGCGCATCGCGCATGCCCGCCTGCTCTCTCCCGCCCTGGGAGGAGCGGGCCTGCGCCCAGGGAGACAGGCCACTGCTCGCGGTTGCACGCAGAACTGGACGAGTGAAGGAGAGTTGAGAGCGATGGACTGCACCACTTGTACGCCGAGGAAGCCGTGGGAACTTCCCTTTCTCGCGGAGCCGGAGGGAGTGGCGGCGCTGCGGCGGGTTCTACGGGTCCACTTGGGTGTGTGGGGGTTGCCGGAACTGACCGACGCCGCTCAACTCTGCGTCAGCGAGCTTGTCTCCAACGTGATCACTCACGTAGGGCCGGGCACTCCCAGCGTCCTGGCCGTCTCCATGAACGGTACGTACCTGCGTATCGAAGTCCACGACCCCGACACGCGCACCCTACCGACGCTGGTCAGCGCGACCGCCGATGCGGAAGGGGGACGCGGCATGGCACTCGTCGATGCCGTCGCCGACCGCTGGGGCGTTGAAATCTTGGCCGACAACAAGGTGACGTGGTGTGAGCTCGCCACCGGATTGACCACGCCGTACGGGCATCGGAACGACCCGCATGTCTCAAGAGCTGAGATGGTTGTGGACCTCTACAAGGTGAGGGAGTCGGCACCCTCCACCGGGTCACGTCGAGTGAGCAATGCTCTGATCGAGACGATCGTGGTCGGTGCCATCGCCGACCTCCTTCACTGGCTCCGAGCGCACGGTCGCGATGTGGATGAGGCCCTGGACCGGGCACAGACGCACTTCGAGGTGGAAGAAAGGTACCGTGCGGTGGGCGCGCGGTGAGAGATGCATTGATCGGCGGGGGGGGGGAGTCGTCAGATCCCGTGCCGCCCCCGCCCTGTCCATGCATCGGCGGCGCAATGTGTCCCTTGTGTCGTTGTCCTGCGGCCAGCAGCGGGGCAGCGGTTCTAGTGCTCCAAGACATTCGCGAAGAAGCCCACGTGAGGATCGTCAGGCGTACCGACGAGCAGAGCCCGGTCGAGCAGGATGTTGTTGTACTCGCAGCTCGTCTCCGGGAGCATCACGCAGGCATGGCATGCGGCCCGGTTCGTGCCTCCGGCACCGGAGGACCCTGTCTCGATGCACAGCGGATCGGCGGAGCACCAGGAAGCGCGCCTGAGCGCCGAGCGGAGCGCCTCGGCGAGGCGGTCGGGCTCTCCCTGGGCCACCACACCGCCGAGACTACCGGCGGAGTCGCTGGTCGCCGTGTATATGAGGAAGCCGGCCATTCCCGCATCTGCGTACAGGCGCTCGCGCAGTGCCGAGGCCGGGTAACCGGCGTCCAGACTCCACTCGTTGATCAGAACATGCGCCAGGGTGTGCAACAGCACCATGCGAGGGGTGGCGGGCGACGAAGGCGCCTCAGAGGGATCGGTCGCCCGCTCCCTCAGCAGGCGGTCATGGTTGGTTCGCATGAGCTCGACACGGGCGGCCGTCGAAACTGCCCCGGCCCACTCGTCCAGGCGGTTCTCGTCGAGGCGTACGAAGACGCCCTCGCCATGCACCTCCATCGCCGGGAGCCAGTCGGGCGGCGTCAGGGCCAGCTCGGCCTCGCGGCCCTCGGAGCTCGACTCCGGGTCAGCTATGCGAGTAAAGGCCTTCAGCGCTCGCACCTCGCGAAGACGCTTGACCAACATCGGGGTGGCGACACCGAACGGTTCGAGGATCGCGGGGTTCGAGATCGGCTGCTCGCAAATGAACTGTTCGTCACGCCCCTTGTTCTGCAATTCGTTTCCCGAACAGAGCCGCTCGTACTCCTGGCGGCGCAGCGCCTGGTAGCGGCTGACCCCGGAGCTGCCCGAGTCGCCGTCCGGCGCGGGGTCCTCGTCCTGCTCGGCCTCCAGCAGATCCATGACGGCGTCGAGCGATACCGAGTCGTCGCCCTGGAACGCTCCCATGAGGTAGATCTCGATCTTCTCGCGAGACCCCAGCGCGCGCAGATTGTCCCAATGGCCCACCAGCTTGGCGGCCAGACCGTCGCTCCAAGGCGGGATGGAAAGCGCCGACTTCAGAACCGGCTGCCAGACCGCCGACGAACCGCGTTGGAGCGTACGGGGAGCCTGTGTGCAGAACTCGGCGGGTGCCCCCTCCAGCCAGGGGCGCCTGCCCTCGCAGCGCACCCCAAGGTCGGTCAGGGCCGAACGGCGGAAAGCACCTTCCATGGACACCTCAGGCACACCACAGGTGCACGAGATGAGGATCGAGCGCAGGGAAGCGCTCTGACCGGAGAAGCGCATGCTCATCTGCCCGCCGCAGTGTCCGGTCGCGCCCTCGTCGCGGTTCTTGCGGTGCAGCCATTTCCAATAGGGAAAGTCGTCCAGGTGGCCGTCCTCGCAGGCCACGACGAATCGGGACGGAACGAGCGGCTCGTCATCGCAGTCCGTACAGACGTTCCTGCCGACCGGTGGGTTGAAGCCTCGTACATGCTGCAGCGACTGGCACTTCGGGCATGAGTGCCACAGCGGGAAACGCCGTACACGGACTCCGTCTTTGCTGGTGTCCTCGGAGGCCGGGGGCAGACGGAAGTGGCTCACTCCCAGGACACGGGCGAGACGGTGCTCGTGGATGATCGGGGCCTCGTCAAGGGACCAGCTCCGGTGGGCCTCGTCGATGCCGGACACGATGAACGACTCGTTGTCGACCGCGATCAGCGATCCGACACCGTACGTGGTGATCATCTGGGAACGACGGACCGAACCCCGGCGGGGGAGTGCGAGCCGGGGCGCGGTCGAGGTGCCGTCGGTGCGTCGGCGGCGTCGCGCGGGGGGCGGGGTCATCGGGAAGCCTCCATGAACAGAGCGGACTCGGCGTCGACGTCGCGCAAGCTCCACAGAGTGGACCAGGCGCCGTCACCTTCGGACTCGTCGTCGAACGGCTTGAGAAGGGCGGGAGTGGGATCGCCACGACGGGGCTCGTACAGCAGTCCGCCGTACGCGCTCGCCATACGCTGCCACCGGCCGATGAATTCATCGAAGGCGTCGGAGGTGGCTCGCTCTTCCTCCGGGGCGACCTCGGAGACACGGCTGGTCAGCAATGGCTTGATCTCGGTGCGAAGACGGTCCGCGTACGTGTCGATCCGACCGGCGGCATCGTTCTCCCCGGCTTCGGGGATGAGGATGCGGGCCAGGGCCACCACCACGGCGTGCAGACCGCGGTCACGCGACCGTGCGGAGAACGGCGTCACGGACGTCGACTCCACCTCGCGATAGAGCGCGGAATGGAAGTGCAGGAAGTTCTCGTAATGCGAGCGGTCGCGAGGACGCACCGAGTTGAGCATCACGGCGACCAGCCCGGGATGCGCGCGACCCACACGGCTGGTGGCCTGGATGTACTCGGCCGTGGTCTGGGGTTGGCCCATAACCGCCATGAGGCCCAGGCGGTCGACATCGACGCCGACGGCGATCATGTTGGTGGCCAGGAGGACATCACGGACGTCGGGATCCGGGTAGCGCTTCTCGATCTCCTTGAGCCGGGCGGGGATCAGGCTCGCGTCGACCCGGCTCGTCAGCTCCGAGTAGCGGTTGGAGGGGCGCACAGCGGTGCCGTCGCGGTCGGCCAGGAGCCTCAGATAGTCCTCGACGTCGTCGTTCACCTGGAGCTCGGCGGCAGATAGCAGGCGGAGGCTGTTGAAGTAGCCCACCAACGTCCAGTAGGCGTCCCGTACCTCGTCGTCGGTGTCCGCGCACATGGCCTGGTGGAGCAGGGCCGCGTACGTGCGGATGAGAAGTGTCGACTGGCTGGTACCGGGAGCGAGCAGACCCACGTAACGGCGAGTGGCCTTGATCCGGCGATCGGTTTCAACGGCGAACCAGGAGTCCCGCGCGTCGAGGCCGGCCGGAGGGAACTGGCGTACGTCCCGATCGAAGAGATAGCGTCCCTGGTCGGCTGCTCGGCGGATGGTCGCCGTAGAGGCGATCACTTTCGGCTGGTCGGCGAGGGCGTCGACGGCTGTCTCGTAGAGACCGGTGAGAGTTCCCAAGGGGCCGGAGATGAGATGGAGCTCGTCCTGGACGATCAGCTCGGGCGGCGGAGTGGCATCTCCTCGGCGGTCTCGGTTGAAAAGAGCGGCCGTCTGCTTGCGCCATGGCATGGAGGCGAACTTGTCGACCGTGGCGATGACGAGGGTCGGACGGGCCTTGTAGACGGTCTCGTCCACCAAGTGCACCGGCAGGCCGGAGGCGAAATCGCAGTCTGAGCCGGGACAGCGCACCTCCATACGGACATTTTGCTGGTCCACCGAGTAGTTATGGGCGTCCAGGGCCGTACCGCACCACGGGCAGGCGTGGAGCTGCACCGGGTTCTCCGTCTGGAGGGTCTGCCCACCACGCAACTTGTTCAGTTTCTCGGCGGCCGTCTCGAGGTCGTTCGGCGTGGCCGACTTGCCGACCCACATGCCGATCGAGATGCCTTCCTCGCCCAGTCGGCCGGGGTCGCCCCGACGCATCCGCTCCATCGCGCAGATGAGGATGGTGGCTCGCTCGAACTGTTGGAGGGTGAGGAGACGCAGCGTGTACCTCATGAGCACGGTGACGCCTCCTCCGTCGTTCGCGCGACGTAGCCGGCGCAGGAAAGTCGTGAAGGCGATCAGACCGAGGTAGGCCTCGGTCTTGCCACCACCCGTGGGGAACCACAGCAGGTCCGAGATCTCGCGGTCCGGATGGTTCGGATCGTCGATGCCGCGCAGACACAGGAGCATGAACGCGATCTGGAACGGTCGCCAGCGCTGGGCCGACAGGTCTGGCACACCCTTACGGCCGTTCTTCACCCATGCGCTGCGCGCACGCTGCTGCGCCATGGCCCGGTTGGCCAGCCGAAAGGCCTCCATGACCTCCGGCTTGTCCACCAGGACCCGGATGCCCTCGCGGATCCGACCGAGGGCCTCGCGGCAGACGTCGAGCTGCACGTTCGCGGGCTCCTCGTAGGGAGTTCCGGCGAGGGCGGCAGCCTCCGAGGCCTTGGCCTCTATCCACTGCTCGTAGCCGAGGGCCAATCCACGCAATGCGGCGATCACCTCGTCGTCGGCACGCTCGGCCAGGCCGAGCATCCCGAGCGCCGAGCTGTCGATCTCCGGGTTGGAGTCGGTCAACAGGACCTCGTGCGTGGGCAGGAACTCGGATCGAATCTCACTGATCGCGGCAGGCTCTATGTCGGTCACACCAACCTGTGGCGGCGTCCAGTCCCAATGGGCGGAGCAACCATGTCCCACCGCGAAGGTGGGGGCGTGGCGGTGCAGCAAGCGGCTCATGGCCAGCTCGGAGTCGACGGCGGACAGAGCGGCAGAGCGTTCGACGAAGGCGGACGCGCCGTTGGTCGCTCGGACCCGGAGACTGGGCTGGAACAGGGCGAACGCGTCCTGGAGGTCTCGCTCGCTCACGACGTCCGCATTGATCAGAGTGACCGTGACGGTGACAGTGCCGGACGACTGGGCGGCCGGTCGTACGAGGACGTGCAACTGGACCTTGGCGGGCACGAGATCTGTTACGCGCGTCCCCGGGCGTGTGACGTCGACAGGTGCGTCGGGCAGCTCCAGCTCCCGGCGACGCCAATGCTCGCGTTGGTCGCCGGTGGTCCTGGCCTCCGCGCGTCGAGCGGAAACTGAGCGACCCTCGGCGTCCACAGGGTCGTACACGGCGGCTCGCGCCGAAACGACGATCTCGGGGCTCAGTTTCGACGCCACGGCGAAGGTCAGGCCCATGGTCGAGGGGCGTCGGTCACCGGAGGCCGGCGGTTCCGCCGAGCCTCCGGCTTCGTCGAGGCCCTCGTTGACGAGAAGCGGAGCCTCGTCCAACCCTTCCACCTCGGCTACGTCCTCCTTCTGCCGCTGGAGGGCTTCACGGTCGGCAGCCCTAGGGAACAGCACGCCGATCGGGTACCGAGTGATCGGAGCATCCTGGGTGAGCACCTCGACCGGATCGTCACCGGCCAAGACGTCCGGCCCGAGCAGCTCACGACGGAGCCGGGCCACCATTTCCTCACGGACCCGGTAGTGCTCTTCGTGCATGTTCTTCTCGTGTGTCATCCCTGTTCCTCCCGGGCGCGTTCGCCGCGTCGATACCTTCCGATTCCGGTGATCCGAGGAGCGATCCACACCCCGTTGCCGCCGAGTCCCGCATTGGATCCGGCAGCCGTGCTACCGGCGACCGTCTCCAGCGTGTCCACCCGGAGACCGACGATCTCGGTGGGCCAGGAGACGTCCCACGAGCGCGAGATCATCTCCAAGGCGTACAGGTCTCGACGGAAGTGCTCAGAGGCCTCGCCGACGACCCGATCACGGTGGACCAGGTCGTACGGCGGGCTCTGATCAGGTCCCACGGGCATCGGGTGACGCATGCGAAGCGTCACCGGGTCACCTGGGCTGGTGTGCTCCAGCAGGTAGTCCTGCGTCTCGATGACCGACGTGCTCGCGTCCTGCGCCCCAGGAGGCTCTGCGCGGTGCACGTCGTCGGCCCTGGCCTGGATCCCGTAGCGTTCGTGCTTCTTCCAACCGCCCAGATACCAACGGCCGGTCGGGCGGTGGCGTCGTATGCGGGAGGTGTCCGGGCCCGTCACGTGGTACAGATCCTCTCGAGCGCGCGTCATGGCCACATAGAGAGCCCTGGCCTCGGCCGGTACATCGAGATCTTCGTGCGCCTTGCGCAGCTCGGCGATGCCGGGAGGCGACAGCAGCAGGACCCGGTCGTACTCCAGTCCCTTGGCTCGGTGCACCGTCGAGACGATCAACCGAGCCGACTCAGGGTCGCCCAGCTCGTCGGGGAAACGCCCATCGGCCACCAGACGCCCCACGGCGGGTACGTCCACCAGTCCACGGCCCGTACGTCGAGTCGCGGCACGCAGAGACCGCCAGCATCGCTGGGGGTCCACGCCGGGCGCCAACGGGATCTCCGCCAGCAGTTCCAGGAAGCGCTCCTCGGTCAGGGTCAAGGACTCCGCGCGGCGCAACAGTTCGGCGACCCAGGAGGGCACGGGCCGGTCCTGCAGCGAGCGCTTCAGAGCGTGATCCACTCCATGCTGGTACAGGAGTTCCGAGACGGCGAGCGCCTCACGGTTGTCCCGGGTCAGGACAGCACAGGTGTCGGGGTACTCCCTCAAGGAGTCCAGCGTGAATCCGTCGGACAGGTCACCGAGGTGCGGCAGTTCGAGAAGGCGGTCGCGCAGGTCGGCGTAGAGCGCGGAGGCCACGGCCTCCTGGCCGTCCTGGGCGAGCGAGAGGTTCTGCAGCCGGGTGCCGAGAGTGAGGGCTGTGCGTGCCTCCGGGGTCTTCGCCCGGAAGTTCTCGGTCAGGCTGAGCTCGACAAGGTCCTCGTAGGACGTGCGAAGCCAGGCGAAGAACCGATCTGTTTCCCCGGCGCGCTCCGTCGGATCCTCGATCTGGAAACCGTAGATGCCCTGGGCGGAGTCGCCGACCACGGTGAATCCGCACGAACGCTGGAAGCGATCGAGCAATGTCTCCACGAGGTCCCGACGGTCGCCCACCAGATCCTGTGCCTCATCGATGACCACATGCGAGGGAGCACCGACCTCACCGGCCTCCACCGCGCCCTTCTCGATCACGTCCGTGGCGGCGCGGATCCGCTCGTCGAAGCTGCGGGCCGTCCACTCCTCGTCCGGGTAGGACTGGGCCAGCAACTGGTACGCCCACGAGTCGAAGGTCTGCACCCGCACCCTGCGGGCACGGTCACCGTGTCGGGCGATCCGGTCCCGAAGCTCACGGACGGCGGCGCGGGAGAAACTCAGGACGAGGATCTCGCCGGCCTCCAGCGCCTCTTCGGGATCCTCGTGCCCCACCAGGGCGTCCAGGCGTCGCACCACCGTGTGGGTCTTGCCGGAGCCGGCACCGGCCGTGACCAGGAGACGGGTGTCCCAGGGGAGTTCGACGACTGCCCGCTGCTCCTCGGTGAGCGCAGGGCTGTCACCGTAGGGGTCGGTCACTTGCTGCTCCACAGGTGCTCGAACTGGGTGAAGGCGAGGGAGGTGTCGAAGTTCTGGATGTTGTCGCTGACGTTGAGGATCAGACAGGTCTCCTTGCCACCGTTGAGGGGGCCGCGCAGACCGCGCCCGATCATCTGCTGGTACACGTTGGGGCTGTACACGGGACGGGCGACAACGACGGCTCGGGTGGCAGGTGCGTCGAAGCCCTGCGTGAGGACGCCGTAGTTGGTGAGGACCCGAGTCCGGCCGGCTCGGAAGTCGTCGATGCGCCGGCGACGGTCGCTGGCCGAGGTGGTGGAGTCGACGGCCGAGGCGGTGATGTCCAGGTCGCGGAGCTTTGCCGCCAGGTACTTGGCATGGTCGACCGAGGTCGCGAACACCAGTACCGGCCAGTCCTTCGGCATCGCCGAGATCTCGGCCACGATACGGGTACTGCGGTCGTGGTCGTCCGCCAGCCGTTGCTCGGCCGCCCTCGACAGAAGGCTCAACTGCTCGGCGCGCTGCTTCTCCTCATGGGTCAGCGTGATCGTGCCGCCCTGCAGGAGGCGGTGCTCGACCTGCGCGAGCATGCCGAGCTTCTGCAGCTCGGCGTACGCGTCACCGCTCTTGAACACGCCGTCGTCCAGACGCCGGCCGCGACCACCGAAGCGGTTGATGAGGCGGCGTGTCTCTTCGTCATTGGTGTTGCGATACGGCGTCGCGGTGAGGCCCAGAAGATGCCGCTCGGTACGGGAGGCCGTGAGGCCCAGGTGCGCCAGGATCTCGGTGTAACGAGGCGTGATGGCGGTGTGAGCCTCATCGACGATCACGAGGGCGGCGTTGCGCAGCCAGGTGTAGGCGTCGGCGGCGAGACAGCTCGGCTGCTGGAGCTTGGCGTCCGTGGCGACGACCAACTGCGGCCGGTCGGTCACGGGACCCGCCTCGTTCGTCGACCAGAGTCGGTTGATGGCCAGCGGCGTCTCGGCGCCGACCTTCTCCCAGACGAACTTCCAGCTCTGGACGGCCTGCTCGCACAGCTCCTCGGTCTGAGCGATCCACAGGATCGGCCCGTCGAGCCGACCCACCTGCTTCACCCAGCGGATCACCGCCTCGGCCGTGACACGCGTCTTGCCCGCGCCCGTCGGTAGGGACAGCATGCCGCGCTGCGGAACAATCCGGTCCAACATGGCGAAGACGTTGGCTGCCAGCCGTTCCTGGTAGTCGTGCAGTCGCGGGAAGTGGCGCGGTCCGTCGACGTCGATTCGCGGCTCCAGCGTCGGTGCCCGGAAGCCGGCGAAGGCGTCGGGGAAGCGGAGATCGGCCACGAACGCCACCGCGGTGGACGCACCCGTGAACGACGAAGGAGCCTTCGTCGGGTAGAGGCTCTGCAGGTCACGGACATGGACCTGAAGGATGCTGTCTCCATGCGCGTTGAACGCCATCTGCGCGATCCGATAGCCGTCGGGCTCGTTGCCGCTGTTCTCCGCGCGCTCACCGTTCATCAACCCGGCCGGAAGACGATCACGCAGGGCATCGGCACCCAGCAGCAGCAGGAGCTTGGCCACCACGTCGTCGGCCTCACGCACCGCTTTCAGCGCACTCTTGACCTTCTGATCCTCCTCCTGGCGCTGCTGCGCTTCCAGAACCTGTCGACACCCAGGCTCGCCCATGCGCCAACGGAGTTCTCGGTCGACGGCCATCAGGGCTTCGAGTGCGGTGGCCGGTTCGAGTACGAGGATCGTGGATCCCTGGATGCTGCTGTTCAGCGTCCTGGGTCGCAGGCCGTTGGGAGTGCGCGTCACCTCTTCGAGAACCTTGCACCGCTGGAGCGTGTACTGGTCCACCTGCGAACCGCGCAGCTGCCGCAGCGTGGGGTACTCCTCCTTGAGCGGGACCGGCTCGCCGGCGGGCTCGTGCCGGGTCTCGTGGCTGATCACGTCGGCGTACGGCAGCATCCCCCACTGCTTGACGAGCAGCGCGGCGTCCTCGGCCGACGCCGTCAGCAGGGCGGGCAGGCCTTCCGAACGCAGGGCACGGTACTCGTCCTGCGATGAGGCGACCGCGATCTCACCGTCGGGACGAGTGCCCCACTCGTCCCCGATGCGGCACCGAGTGAGCGAGTCGTCGGGGAAGGACACCTCCAGACGTGTCAGCAGCACGTACGTGTTGCCGACGAACGCGTCGTCCTCGCTGCGCTGGAGCTTGTCCAGGAGCTGGTTCCAGAAGGAGTCGGGCACTTCCTCGACACTCGTGGCGAGACGAAGCTTGCGGGCCTTCTCGGAGCTGATCCCGGCGACCGGCAGCACATCGCTGTAGGTCGCCAGTTGAGGGCCGACCGCCTCGTCGAGGGGGCGGATGCCCTGAGAGGTCGGTACGCGGCCGTGCCGCTTGAGCATCCAGCGCATCGGTGACTGCACGGCGCGTCGCGTACCGACCTGAGCGCCCACCTGCAGTGTCCAATTGTCGACTAGCGCGTCCTCGGGCAGGGCCTTCAGGAAGTTGGCGCGTGCCCCGTCCGAAAGCTCGGGCAGCAGGTGCAGGGGGCCGCCCACCGCCGCGCCCTCCAGCTTGATCCTGGCGAGCGTCGGTCGGGACGTCTGGTTGGGCGGCAGGGTCGCGCAGTACGCAGCGTGCAGGGCCTCGCGGTACTGCTCGAACCACGGCTCCTCCTCGGGGCGGTGTCCCGCCGTGGGGCGTTCGTGTAGCCCCACCTCACGGAAGAAGGCCATGTCGTCGGAGTGGAACCGGGTGTCGACGGCGATGGTGGGGTCCGAATCCGCTGTCACGACCGCTCCGGGCAGCAGACAATCTCGCATCGGTCGGAAGCGCCCGTCCGAGGTGCGCACGTGCAGCACCGCCGACGGTTCGGGCACCCGCCGGATCACCTCGTGCGACAAATGGCTGCTGCCGGCCTGGTGGAACAGGTCCCAGAACCGAGTCCACTCCTGGGGACCGTACGAGGTGAAGCCCTGTTCAAGCACGCTGACGAAGCGGCCCCGGACGTCCGCGTCACGGATGCCGAGCATGGAGAGGGCGTTCGCGAGCGACTGGTCGTCCGACAGGGTTGCGTCGACGTACACGAGGGACTCGGGCAGCCCGTCCTGGTCGGTGCGACGGAACACTTTGCCGACCACCGGGGCCACCATGCCGTGCTCTTCCGTCAACACGACCCGCGCGGCGCGTGCCTCGACCGCGAACGGCGAGGAAGACTGGACCATGTCGGCGACGATACGGATGGCAGCGGCCGACGCCTCGGGTGTGCCGTCGGCGACCAGGGCCTCCAACCACTGCCGGACCGAGGCACGTTCGCGCTTGGCGGCTTTGAGGATGTGCTCCACCTTGCCGGCGCGGAGGTCGGTCGCCTCCACGGACGGGTGGAGCCAGTTCGTGGGCCGGCCGGGGTACGAGTTCCACATGGTCAGCCAGCGGACGAGCGACTTGTTGTCCTTGCCGAGCGCCGGGTGGATGTTCAAGTCGCGCGGTACGCGCAGGTGGCCGTCCTGGTCCGGCAGCGAGGGACGATAGGCGGTGGCCTCCCAGATCCGTTCCGTGAGGTAGCGGTCAGCCCAACTGACCGTCTCCGACTCTCGGGCACGGCCGGGAAGGAGCGGCAGGTACGCGGCCGGATCCTCGGCGGGCGCCAGGCTGGGGAGGGACTCCACCACCAGCCGCGCGGCGATCCGGATCATCTCCTGGTTGAACGGGGAGGAGTCCAGCAGGTTCTGCCGGTCCTCATTGGTTTTCCACGCTCCGTTGAGGATCCCGCTCAACGTCATCTCGTACTTGGTCGGGAAGAACGACCAGAATCTGCCCCGTCCCTTGGGAGACGACAGGAGCCCTGAAGCTTCCTTGTCGTACTCGCGCACGGCCCACGAGATGTCGAGAGAGACCCGGTCGTGCAACTCGCCTGCGCTGGAACGGGCGGCGGCGGTCGGCTCGTGGGTCAGGGTGAACACCCGCCAGCGACCCGCGGAGGCGGGCCGGCCGGTGCGTTCCTCACGTACGGTGTGCAGCTCCTGGTCCTGTTCGACCGTGATGGTTCGTCGGACGACCGGGCGCGGACGTCGGTCCTCCAGAATCACCTTTGCAACGTGTGGCGAGAAGAGCTGGAACCCAAGGGGGAACTCTTCCCGGTCGCCCGCCGATCCACCGTGCATGTCCTGGCCGAGCCGCTCGGCCGCGCCGTCGAGCAGCGGAAGACGGACAACGGTGGTGGCCCAGCCGAGGAGTTCGTCGAGCACCGGGTCGGTGGCGCGTTCGGCGTTCTGGTCCAATGCACGGGCCATGCGCAGCACCGGCGCCTCGAACTCCTCGCCGAGCCGTGCCGTGACCTCGGGAACGGAACGGATCTGCGCGTACGCCCACTCGCGATCGAAGCCGAAAGAGCCGGTGCGGCTGAAGAACTGCGGAGTGTCGGTGACGACGAGCACGGATTTCACGCCGACGCCGAAACGCCCGATCTGGCCGCCGCGTTTCCGCGACATGCTCATCCGGAGAATCGTCTCGGCGCCTTCAGGGGTGACCGGAGACCCCTCGTTCGCACAGTATAGATGGGTGTCTGTGAGAACGACGTGGACGGTACCGCCCGGCTCGGCGGCGATTTCATCTGCGGCGTTCTGGACGAGTTCGAAGAGCTGTCTGTCGCCGTATCCGCCCTGGGTGATCCGTCTTTCTCCGTTCGCGTGCTCAGGAATGAGACCGGGATCCACGGCGTACGTCTTGAGGACGCGGGCGGACTGGTCGGTCACGGTCCTGAGCACGGGGGTCAGTTCGGGAGACACGGGACTCCGATCCTGGGGCGATGACCTGGTGGGAAGGTGGTTGCGGGGACCGCATGGCCGAGTGAGATCCGACGGTGGTGATTGCACGGACGCGGATGCGGTGGCGACGGTTCCGAGGGAGTCCGATATCGCCGTTGGAAGGCCGGAGCTCAGCTTCGATCAGAGCATGACAATGGGTTGGGATGGATATGTGCCCGCCACGAGAAAAGAGAGGGTGGTTCATGCATCAATCCGGCTGGGTTTTCCGGTGCGCGAATCGGCGAAAGTGGAGCGCGCAAGAGTCGGCAAGCAGGGCCGGTGTTGGAAGAATAAGAAGCGGCACACTCCCCCCAAGGCGCCAGAGAATTGTTTCTTCCAGAGCGGGTGGGGCCGCTGGAGAAACGTTATCCGGCTCAGTTCGGGATGCGCAAGAGGGTTCGAGGAGTGTTTGCTCGGGTGAGGAAACGGGTGATCTGGGTCAAATAGGTTGTATTCCCTCCTGGTGGAGGGGGTGGAGTCCGGATCCCCTGTCAAAGCTCCTTTGACAGCGGGGTGTGTTGTCAAAGGCACGGGTATGGTGGTCTCGTCGTCCGACGTATGTGGAGCAGGCACGAGAGCAGGTGACCGTGGAAGCAGGAGAGGACTTCGGTCCATGGCTGGCGCGGCAGTTGAAGCTCGCCGACATGACGCAGACCGAACTGGCCCAGGCCGTTGAGGTGACACGCGCGGCGGTCTCCGCCTGGATCACCGGACGGGCCACCCCACGTCCGGAGACTATCGAGCGCATCGCTCGGGCCCTGAACACCGACCTGGCCACGGTGCACACCCGCACCACCGACACCCAGGCCGGCCTACCCGTCGGCTGGTACCACCGTCCGGGCCACGCCGACGGCGGCCGGGAGTTGGGCAACGCCGCGGCCTTCGCTTTCGACGCCGACGTGTCGGTGTTGGCCCGGGAGACGTGTCAGAACAGTCTTGACGAGCGGCTCACCGCCAACGGGCAGCCTGTGCGTGTGCGTTACACGCTGCACGAGTTGACCGGTGAGACGCTCGCGAGATTTCGGGAAGCCATCCAATGGGACGACCTCTTCCCGCACTACGAGGCGGCTGCCGCGCAGGAGCAGAAGGTCGGCCGCGTCATCGACGCGGGCCTGCGCGACATGTACGAGCACGACCGTCTCGTGCTCCTGCGGGTGGACGACTACAACGCCGCCGGCCTGACGGGCGACGACTACGACGACGGTCGCTTCGCAGCGGTGGTGAGGCGTCAGCTGGACAGCCACAAGTCCGGTAACTCGGCCGGTGGTTCGTACGGCCTGGGCAAGGCCACGCTGTGGGCGACCAGCCGACTGGGCCTCGTGCTCATGAACTCCACGCTGTCCGAATCGCACGAGGGTCGCACCGAACGTCGCCTCATCGGGCGGCTGGACCTGCCGTGGCGTCAGGTTCACGGCAAGCCATGGGCAGGGCCCGCATGGTTGGGGCGGCCCGATCCCGAGTCGCCGGGAGCCGCCGTGGCCCGCTCCTGGTGGGCGGACGAGGAGACCGTCGAGTCCCTGCACCTGACGCGGGAGAGTGGTGAACCCGGGACGTCGTTCTTGATCGTGGGAGCCCACGACGTGGCGAGTCTCGCGGACGACACCCCCGCACCCGAGGGTGACGAGAACGAGGACGACGACAGCATCCAGCGGATGCACCACAGGCTCGTCAGGGCTCTGGGCAAGAACTTCTGGGCAGCGATGACGGGCGGCGGTGACCAACTGCCGCTGCTGGAGGCCTCCGTGCGTACCCTGCGCAACGGCGACGTGGTCCTGCCGGAGGAGCGCGTGGACCCCACGGTCGCCCAGCCGTCCCGTACGCGCGCGCTGAAGGCGTTTCTCGACGGTACGACCGTGGAACAGCTCACGGAATCGGGACAGGTGGCTGCCGTCACCGTGCCGCTCAACCTGCCTGCTCGGGGAAGCGGACGTGCCTCTCTGGGCGAGCACCGAGCAGTTCTCCTGGTGACGGATGCCGAGGACGCGGACGGCAAGCCAAATCGTGTCGCGTCTATGCGTGGCAACCGTATGACGGTGAGAGACGCCCCTGTCCCTGGACTGCCGTTGTCCGTCAACCCGTTCCAGGCCGTTCTGCTGGCCGGCGACGCCGCGGGCCCGCGGGCCCCGTTCGCCAACGAGGCCGAGGAGTTCCTGCGCGCCGCCGAGCCGCCTGAGCACAACAAGTGGGGACAGACGGAGGAGTTGACACTCACCTACTCGCCGTCGGCGTATCGGCGGATCGCCTCCCTCACCCGTGAGACCAACGCGGCGATCAAGGAGTTGGTGGCGCGTCCCAAGAAGAAGTCCAAGGCCGGGGGAGGGCGCCTGGCCCCGAAGCTGACCGTCGGCGGCGGGAAGAAGACGCGTCGACTCTCGGCAGCGACGCTGCCGGTACTCGAGGAACTGGACGCCGAGGTGCTCGACGGTGGAGCCTGGCAGGTGACCGGTGAGATCAGGATTCCCGCCGGTGGCCACATGTGGCGGCTCGTCCCGGTGGCCAAGTTCGATGTTCGCTCTGGTCCACGTCCCACCATCGCGTGGGCCGAACTCGTGGGAGTGGACAACTGCGAGGTGGTGGACGGCACGCTGCGCTTCGACGACGCACGCTCAGCGACGTTTCGCGGCGTGACTGACCCCGCGACGCACGCGGTCAGGACCAGCCTGAGTGGTCTCGTCGTGGAACTGCGCACCGGTGAAGGGGAATCGCTGTCATGAAGGTGTTCCCGTACCCGCGCCTGCGCGGCACGGTCTCCCTGCGGGTGGACGCGGCAAGGGTCAAGGCGCCCGAGCAGCCACGTGAGCAGCTCGACTCCCGTGCTCGGTCCGTCGTCGAGCGGGCCGTCGCGTTGGGCCTGGCAGAGACGGAGGACTGGGAGACCGCCACACTGAACATCTCGGCAACGATTCCGACGAAGGCCACCGACCCGGGTGGCCCGTGGTCCGACGTCGTGGTCGTCGCGGTGCTGACGGACAGGGCGACCAACACCCGTGTCACCTCCAGGCTCGTCCCCGAGACGGAAGGTGGTCGGGAGTGGCGTGGCGAGCTACAGGTGCTGCGCGCTGACCTCTTCGACCGCGCCACACTGACGGTTCAGGTGGTCGCCACGGTCGACGGAGTGCCTGGACGGATCATCGCGGAAGCAGCCGACGACTGGATCGTCGATACCAGGAGCGACACCCCCACACGGGAGCAGAGCTTCGACATCAAGGAAGGCGCATTCGCCAAGGGCCCCGGCTGGCTACGCAAGTTCACGGATGCTCCGTGGATCGTCAATGCGTCGGGGACATTGCCCACCGTGCACATCAACACCGACTTCGAGGGGATGACGGACATCCTCGGCGCCGAGGGGCGCGGCCCTGAGGGACTCGTCAATGAACTGATGGTGTCGCAGATGGCCGCCGACGTATGGATCGCCGTATTCCACTCGGCCATCGGCGACCTGGAGATCGAGGACGACGGCACCCCCTTGTTCCCGCACGGATGGCAAGGCGAGGTGCTCAGAGAAATGCTTCCTGATGTCGTTCCGGAGCGAACTCTCGAAGACGCGTTGCGTGAGGTGCACCGCCGGCGTGTGGGCGCGACAGGATGGACCGAGCTGCAGCCGCGCATCCAGTACGCGGCGATGCGAAGGGCCGAGGTGCCCAGGGCCCTCTCGGAGACCGTACGCGGTCTGGGCAAGCTCAAGCGTGAGGACGAGGTATGACGGAGAGTCCCGACCACCTGCCCGAGTACCTGGCTCGCCTCGCCGACGAGGAAGCGGCACGGTTCATCACGGACGGACTCCTGTCCGGGAAGGACAATGTCCCGGCGATCGCCCTCAATCAGGTTGCCGAGACTCTGCCCGAAAGCCCTCGGTGGCGACTGCGCGCGGTACGGGACTTGATCGAAGACGCGATGTACATGTTCCGGGACGAGAGGCCGACCCAGGCAGATGCGTGGCTGGCTCCCCGCCTCCATGCAATCCTGCGCCTGACGCGCACGGAGGCGGCGGACCCCGGGCTGTGGAACTATCTGGCCCTCGGTGTCGCTCCTGACTTCGTGGTCTGGCGCCATTTCTCGGAGACACGGAAGAGCGTCAACGCTCGGTACTTCAAGGGCCCCCACTACAAGCAGGCCTTCGCCCGACTCTGGTGGTCGGCCGAACTGTTCCGGAACGGGTCCGACTACGAACCGGTCGTCGCCGCCTGTGGTAACCAGGACATGCTGAACACGGTGCTGAGGCTGGATGTCGTTGACCACCGTCCGACCGCACAGGCGCTGGTGCGGCTGCTGCGACGTGAGGTCGTGCGGACGGGGCGTGACGCGAACGCCTTGGGTAAGGCTGTCAACGCGGCGGCAGCGACCCTCATGTACGACGTCATAGCGCCAGACACCCAGAGGGACCCAGGAGCCGTGCGTAGATGGATCGATGAGGCGGAAGAGGGTGGATCCGTTCACCATCGCGCTCTTCCCGAGGGGCCGACGGATGGCCCCGCCCCCGAGGACTCGATTCAGCGCCTGACAGATCACTTCGCGGAGCTGTTCGCCGATGTGCCGGTGCGGGGGAGGGAAGAGAGTGAGGAGGAGGCGGGCTGACCTGCTCCTGCGGCCGTGCGGACAGACAGTAACGCGGTGCCTTCGTAGGGCAGTTGGAAAGCATTTGGGGAGCTGCAGGAACTGACTGGTTGTCAAAGTGGCTTATATCACGGCTCACTTCGCAGCTACTCGCCGGTATCGGGGAGAAAGGGTTCTGCGAGCTCGATCAAGGGCTGTAGGGTGTAGCGCAACTCAACTACCCCCGGCCCCACTCGTCTCGGTTGGGTACCGAGGCGTCAGCCCTGCCATCAGGTGGGTTGGCATCAACCCGGGTAAGGAGTTGAGCCGCGATGAGCAGTAGTCGCAAGGGGCGCAAGAGGCAGAGACGGGATCCCGACTGGTGGATTCCGATTCTCCTCGCGGTCCTGTCGACGATTACGGCAGTCGCAGGATGCGTGAGTCAGGTTGCTGCCCACTAGTGGGCCGGCGCTCGGCCGTAGTGCTCGCCAAGTGAGTACGACCGGTTCTTGGACGGCCGAACCCACCTGACGTAGAACGCTCCGAACGGGGCCCGGTGTGGATGGCCGTCCGCACCGGGCCTTCGTTGTTGAAGCGTGAGCACTGTTTCTCACGGCATCCAGTGGCACCATGAGTCAACTGAGCTTGGATCCTAAGTTTCGAGAACCTGCATTGCAAGCCGTAAGAGTCACCGGAACAGATTGCTCCAATTGTGAAGGCCCAGGTCAAGCGGGTGGCGGCAGAGCGTGTGTCAAATTTGATTTGACTTCAGGGCGCTGTCAAATCACGCGGAAAGGTGACTTTTAGGCTGGCTCGCGCATTTCAGCGGACCCGCGTGTATGTGGTGGGCGCCAGCTCTTGAGCGCTTCGATGGCTCGTTGCTTTCGGCCTTCGTCCAGCCCCAGCGCAGTGCACAGGACGTGGACGGCCAGGAGCGGCGGGATGGCGTTCCCGATCTGCTGCGCAACGTCAGAGCCCTGCCAGGGGTATGCGGCCGGAAAGGTCTGCAACAGGCCAGCTTCGGGAAGCGTGAAACGTTCTTGCTCCGGGCCGAGTTCGGGGTCGCCATTCTTGTCGATGCCCTTGAGGTCGAACACCATGTTCCGTCGTACCTTGCCGGTGACCGTGGCAGCCGGCATGTGGGAAGTGCGAAGTCCCCGCTTCTTGGGGTCGCCACCCGATCCGTAGTTTGACCGGACGACGAATTCCGTGGAGCGCGTGTCCTTGAGGGCGTCGCCCATGGAGACCCATGGCTTCGGACCCGAGAGCTGGGATGGAGGCTCGAAGAGTGAGCTTTGCTCGTCCGTACCGTTCTGCATCTCGCACTCCTGGGCGGGAAGGCGCTCGGCACCTTTGCGGTAGCGCTGGTGCGTCGCGGCAGGGAACTCCACTCCCTGACCCGCGGCCCCTCGGTAGCGGGCGATCAGCACCGCCCGGCGGCGGGTCTGCGGGACCCCGTACTCCTCGGTGTGCAGGATGTGGCAATCCGCGTCGTATCCGAGGGTGCGAAGGATGTCGCGGTACCTCTTCCAGACCGGCAGAACTGTGGGCACCTGCTCCAGGACGACCACCTCGTACGGCTCGGCCTTGAGCTGCTTCTCCACGATCCAGCGCAGGGGTTGGAGAACGAGCCCCGTCCGCTCGTCCGTCCATGACAGTTCCTCGGCCCGACGATTCACCTCAGCCCAGGCGCTGTTCAGAGCTGCGACAGTCTGGCTCCGTCCCACCATCTCGGCAAGGATCATCACCTCGTCGAGGGCCTTGTGCCCCTCGCGGTTGCCCGCCACCGAGTACGTCTGGCAGGGCGGACCGCCGGTGAGGACGCGGGCTGAGGCGACTTCGGGATCGAGCGGGTTGACCTGCGCCACGTCGCGGATCTTGGTGGTGCGCAGACCTGCGGCCTTGCGTGTGGCACGGGTTGATTCCTCCCATTCCACGCCGATGGCTGGCACTCCGAGCACTTCGGCCGCAATGTCCAGTCCACCCGGCCCCGCGAAGAGGTCCACGATTACAGGGGCATTGTCCTGGTGTGCGTCCGGGTGAGGTGCTGGGGTCATGAGGTGGAAGTGTAGCCGGCCGGGGTGGCTCGAAAGTTCCTCGTTCAGGAATGCAGTGCATCGGCGATCGCCCTGCCCAGCGCCTCGCCCACCGGCGGAGGCGAGGCGTGACCGATCTGCCGGTATCGGGCGGTCTTCCTCCCCGTGATCTCCCAGTCCGGAGGGAAACCCTGGAGCAGGGCTGTCTGCTCCACAGTGAGTCGCACCAGGCCGTCCCTGCCCAGGTCCGGCGCCCAGGCAAAGTCCGGTCCCGGGATCTCGTCACCCAGCGAGTGGGCGTTCACCCCGAGAGTCTGCCACTTCCGCTTGCTGCCGGCCGGCCCCAAATCCGCCCCCCCGCGGTTCTTCGAGCCACCGACCAGCGTGGGAGCCACCGTGGTCGCCTGGGTCGCCCACCGCCCAGCGTCCTTCCAGCCACGCGAGCGCATGGAGGACTCCAGGGCCTCGCCGACCGACACATGGTTGGTCACGGTGGGCGTCGGCGGGTGAAACGCAGGGAACCACTGCTCTTTGATAGCCACGAGCACTCCCTGCTGCCGATCCTGCGGCACTCCGAAGTCTGCGGCGTTAAGGACGAACCAGCTGAACTCGTAGCCCAGATGTTTCAGTTCTGCGCGTGCGAATTCCCGGAAGCCGCGAAACCTGTCGCTGTGGACCAGCGTAGGCACGTTCTCCACGAGCAGCGCTCTGGGGCCGATGGCGTGGGCGAGGTAGACCGCGGCCTTCAGTAGCCGTTCCTCGTCGCCGGACTCGGCTCGAACGGCCGTCGCATGGGACTTGACCCGTGGCAGTCCTGCGGACAGCAGATCCACGTCGTAGCTGTGGGGGTGGTCGCTCGGATCGAAGTCCAGAAGGTTCGCCTGGAGCACATCCCAGTGCGGCCGGTTGGCCTGTAGCGTCCGGCAGGCGTCGGCGTCCTCGTCCAACAGCAGTGTCGGCTCAAAGCCGGCCCGCTCCAGTCCCAGGGCGAGCCCACCGGCACCCGAGCACACGTCCACAAAGGTCAGCCCGCTCAACAATTCCTCCCCCGTTCTCGTCGGCCCCTCCGGCGGCCGACCGCCGCAGCGATGCGCAGAGCCACGTCCTCCGGGGCTTCATGCTCCCAGAACCGCAACACCTCCCACCCTGCGGCCGCGAGGTGTTCGGTGGTCTCCGCGTCACGCGCCATGTTGCGGTCCAGCTTGCGCCGCCACCACTCGGCGTTCGACTTCGGTCGCGTAGCGTGTTCGGGGCAGCCGTGCCAGAAGCATCCGTCGATGAGGACAGCCACCTTGACCGAGGTGAAGGCCACGTCGATCCGGCGTCGAGCCATGCCAGGCACCGGATACTCCACGCGGTAGCGCAGCCCGGCCGCGTGGAGCAGGCGCCGGACCGCCAGCTCGGCGGCCGTGTCCTTACTGGCTTGCCTGCTCATGCGTGCCGAAACGGCAGGCGACAACGGCTTCATCGTGCTCAAGGCGGCTGTGCCTCACGATCGTGCCTCGGGCTCGATGGGCCGCCGAGTCTGTGCGGCCCATCGAGCTCGTCGGGCTCTGGCTGCGCATTCGATTCCATCACGTGCTGGAGCGCGGTCGCACCAGGGTGCGGAGGGCGGGGCCGGAAGCCGACTCCCCGTCCGAGCGCCGGCTTGCCGCCCCGCCTTCAGGCTTTTGGGGTGCCGTGGCAGCCAAGGTACGAGTTCCCCGACCCACACCAGCACCCCGCCCCCCGCTGAGGCGGCCACACCACAGCCCGCCCCCGCGCCGCCAACGTAGTCGCGTACTGCGGCAGCAACGTCACGTCCTCCGGTGAGGACCCCTCCGACGCCGCGAAGGCCTCGTAGGAAGGGACCGTGCCGGAGACGATGCCCAGGTTCGGGGTTCCCGAGGAGGCCAGCTCCCTCAGTGAGGCCTCTATCGTCGCCAGGTGCTGCTCGTGGGAGGGGTACTCCGCCGTGAGACCCGGGTACGCGGCGAGGAGCTCGGCGAGCTCGGCCGCCGGCCAGTGGAGGACCGCGACCGGGAAGGGACGGGAGAGGGCCTCGCGGTAGGCGCCGAGTTCGGCTTGGAGGCGGGAGATCTCGGCCTGCAGTTCGGCCGGGTTGTCGGAGCCGAGGGACCAGACGCGCTTGGGGTCGTGGAGTTCGTCCAGGGACACCGGGGCGGAGTGCAGGGTGTCGGCCAGCATGTCCCAGTCGTCGTGGGGCAGGCCGAGCATGCGGCGGACGCGGTGGCGGCCGTAGAGGAGGGGGTGGGTGGAGTAGGGGGGCTCCGCGGCCTCCGCCAGGAGCAGGTTCACGGCCTCCGTGAACGTGTCGTGCGCCGCCTCGAGCTCGTCGTGGGACTCGAGGGCCTCGGCCACGATGACCCAGGGGGCGGGGTCCCGCGGAGCGGTCGCGCGGATGCCGTCGATGATCGCGCGGGCCTCGGCCTCGTGGTCGTACTCCCAGAGGTTCGAGGCCTTCAGGGCCCGCACCAGGTGGGGGTCGTCCAGGCTGTCGCCGGAGGAGAGCAGGCGGTCGTAGAGAGCGGTGGCGGCGGGGCGGTCGCCGGAGAGTTCCAGGTGGGCGGCGGCCCGCAGGAGCAGGGCCTCGGCGTCTTCCGGGTACAGGCCGGCGGTCCGCTCCAGGCGTGCCGCTTCGGCGGTGTGGTCGGCGTTCTCGGCAGGCGTGTCGGGGCGCATGGGGGACACCGTACTGCCGACCGGTGACAAGGGGAGGGGTGACTTCCCAACCCACACATCCATGGTCACCGGTCGCGGTGTCCCCGGCGCGGTCAGCCGCGGGGCGGTCGTGTGGTCGTCGTCCGCCGCCTCACAGCGTCACGCCGTCCACCTGCAGCGTCTGCACCGCCTGCCCCGCGAACGGCACGCTCAGCGTCTTGCCGGAGAGGTGGATGTCCGAGTGCGCCGAGTACAGGTCGCCGCCTCCGGTCGTGACCGTGTTCCAGCGGGGGACCAGGCCGCCGGAGCCGCCCGTCACCGTGGTGAAGCGGGAGAGGTCGAAGGTCAGGGTCTGGGCCGAGGTGGAGGTGTTCAGCGCCACGACGACCAGGCGCTTCGCCGACGCGTCGTAGGCCGCCACCGCGTTGCTCGCGCCGGTGTCCAGGATCTTCATCCCCGGGCGGATGTGGCGGCTGAACTGCGCCATCACGTAGTACTTCGTCTGGATCGTCGTCGGCTGCAGGGTGTTCTGGTCGTACGCGATCATCGCCCAGCCCGTCGACGGGTCCATCACCTGCCAGTAGACCCAGGCCGTCGGGTGCAGCCAGCGGAAGTCGTAGAGGAGGTTGAAGGCCATCGTGTAGCCGGTGCCGTCCTTGTCACCCGTCTCCGAGTTCCACAGGGCCTTGCCGGCGGTCGTCACCACGTCCGTGTAGAGAAGGTCCCGGCGGCCGCCCGAGCCCTGGTAGCCGTGGACGTTGACGCGGTTGACGTAGCCCTTCGCGGTGGAGCTGAAGGAGTTCCACGTGGTGCGCGCGAGGTCGTAACTCGTCTCGTCCGACGCGGAGATCTTGGTGCCGGTCAGGCCGCGCTTGTCCAACTCGCTGCGTAGGTAGGGCAGTACGGCCGACTGGACGGTGGCGTCCATGTGGCAGCCCTCCTGGGTGCCGGTCGCCGTCCACCAGTTGGAGCTGGGCTCGTTGAATGCCTCGACCGTCGCGAAGTTCACGCCCCAGTTGTTCTTGGCGTAGAGGGCCACGGCCGCCAGGTGGGAGGCGTGCTGGCGGTAGTTCCAGGACTGGAGGTTGTTGCCGCCGTCGGAGGCGCCGGAGGGGTTGTGGTTGAGGCACATCCACCACATCGGGGAGTTCGCGAAGAGCTCGGTGGTCGCGCCGCGGGCCACCGCCTTCGTCAGCATCGCGCGCTGGGTGGCGTCCGCGGTCCACTTCCAGGCCGAGGAGGTGGGGTCCTCGTTGTTCCAGTCCTGCCAGTAGCCCTCGATCTGTTTGAACTTGGGGATGTTGGGGGAGGCCACCATGCTCGTGCCGCCCACGCTGTTCCAACTGCACCCGCCCAGGTTGTAGCGGGCGATGTTCAGGCCCAGGCCGGGCAGCGTGGTGCCGTTGTACGTCGTCGACTTGGTGGTGAAGAAGATGTCGGCGAAGTCGTCCCGGGCGCCGAAGACGTTCGCCCACCAGGCCAGGGAGGTGCCCCAGCCCTCCCAGGTGCCGTACGTCGTGGACGGGTTGACGGCGATCGTCGCGTCGGCGCGGGCGGTGCCCGTGGCGAGGGCGCTGCCCAGCAGGCCGCCGCCCGCGGCGGCCAGGAGTGTTCTGCGTCGGATCATGGCTTGTGTCGTCTGCCTTTCGGTGCGGCCCGAACACCGGTCGTCCTCGCCGGTGTTCGCTCGTCCCCCCGCATGCCAGAAGGAAGCATCGGGTGTGGCGTGCGAGGTTGTCGAGAGTCGTGCCAGACCTTTCTCAGCCCTTTCTAAAACCCGTGAAGGAAGGGATCGTCCGGCGGGCGTCCGACCCGAACGCCTTGCGCTCTGGTGACTTGGCGGCCTGCGCCTTATCGTGCGGGCGGCCCCCGGCGGCGGGCCGTCCCGGGTCTGAGGAGGCGTACTGCGTATGCGGGCTTCCGTCGTTCGAGCCGTACGTCCCGTACCTCTCGTGCAGCACAGCACCCTGCGGCGGCGTGCGCGGCGCCGGCGGGTGCTGTGGGGCGGGGGCGAGGTGCTGGTGACCGTGGGGGTCGTCCTCGCGCTCCTGGTCGTCCACCAGGTGTGGTGGACCAACCGGGAGGCCCGGCGCGGGGCCGAGCGGAAGGTGGAGGCGCTGGAGCGGGAATGGGGGGCCGGGGGTGGCGGAGCGGGCGGTGCTGGGACCTCCGGGGTGTCGCCGTCCTCCGGTGCCGGTACGTCGTCCGGCCCGCCGTCCTCGCGGTCGCGCACGGGGGCCGGCGCGGGGCGGCGGTCGTACGCCACCACCGCCGGCACGGCGCTGCCCCGCCGCTCGCAGGCCTACGCCATCCTCACCATCCCGCGCCTGGGCCTGCGCGTCCCGGTCGCCGAGGGCGTGAGCAAGCCGAACGTCCTGAACCGGGGGTACGTGGGGCACTACCCCGGCACCCAACAGCCGGGCCAGGCCGGGAACTTCGCGGTCGCCGGGCACCGGAACACCCATGGGGAGCCGTTCCGGTACCTGCCGCGGTTGCGCCGGGCGGACACGGTGGAGGTCGAGACGCGGACGGCGACCTACACGTACACGGTCGACAAGATCCTGCCGCAGACCTCGTCCCGTGACTCGGGGGTCGTCAGGGCCGTACCCCGGTCCATCGTCAGGCCCTCGTACGGGTACAGCGAGCCCGGGTACTACATCACGCTGACGACGTGCACCCCTGAGTTCACGTCCCGGTACCGGATGGTGGTGTGGGGGAAGCTGGTGTCGATGCGGCCGAGGGGGTAGAGGAGCGCCGAGCGCCCTCGGAGTGCCCTCTCTTTTCGGCCGTTCGCGCCGGACCTTGCACGCGGCCGTAGGGTCTTGAATGCGGTCCTGAACACCGATGTTTCCTATTTCCCCGTATTCGCCGCCTTGAAGTGGAGGGGCGGATTTCGGTCCATGCGTGGGGACTTCCCGGGATTGGTGCGGATCTCTGTGCGAATCCTGTGACAGCGTGTACGAGTCTGGGGGCCGTTGGGGTTGCCGGGGTCTGTCTTCCTGCGGGGGGAAGCCATGCACACGCGTGCCTTGGGCACGTCTCTTCGACGTTTCCGGAAAAGACCGGGACCGGTGGCCGCGGTGGCGGTGGCCGTTGCGACGGCGGCGGCGCTGGCGCTGGCTGCGGCCGTCCTGCCGACCACGGACGCCACCGCCACCGACGCCACCGACGGCACAACGATGTCGACCTGGTGCAAGAACAGTTCCGGCTCCAAGACGCCACCGGTCAAGGCGGGCGCGAACCGGCCGGTGAAGTCCCAGCCGTCGAGGAAGCCGACGGACGAGTTGTACATGCCGTGGTTGCTCGAGCAGCGGGCGCACGCCAAGCATCCCGCGTCCGGCAAGGCCGCGAAGCCGGCCGGCGCTGCGGCGGACCCGTCGGTGGTGGAACTCGTGCCGGAGGAACAGGGCGACGTGCCCTGGCACCGGTACACCAGCTTCGCGATCACGGACGCACTGACGGCGAAGATCGACTACTCGACCGGCAACCTGATGCTGACGGCGACGGACGTCGACGTCGCCGGCGACGGACAGCACCTGCGACTGGCGCGGACGTACAACTCGCTGGAGGCCCCCTTCGGCAGGGTGTCGCAGCGCTGGTGGCTGCAGTACGAGCGCTACCTGTCCATCTCCGGCGGCGAGGTGATCTTCTACGACGCCTCCGGCGCGACGGTCCGCTTCGACAAGAACAGTGACGGCTCCTTCACCGCCCCGCACGGCTACTCGCAGAACCTGAAGAGGAACCCCGACGGCAGCTACACGCTGAAATGGACGTCGGGCTCGAAGGAGACCTACGACGCGGGCGGAACGCTGACCAAGGTCACGGACCGCGGCCACGGCACCATCACCGTCACCCAGAACGCCGACGGCGGCTTCAAACTGACCGACACCCGCTCGGGCCACTGGATCGACCTGACCAAGGTCGATGACACACTGTGGCAGGCGAAGGACAACGCGGGCCGGACGGTCGGTTACGGCCTGGACGCCAACGGCGACATCGCTCGCACCACGGACGCCGAGGGCAGGACCACGCTCTTCTCGTACGACTCCTCCGGCCGCGTCAGCAGGGTCAGCACGGGCAAGGGCCGAGTGACGGTCTTCACCTACGACGACGTCAACCGCGTCACGAGCATGCTGTGCGGGAGCGGTTCCCACAGCGGCGCTCCCACCGGCCCGACCTGGACGTACACCTACACCAGCGACTCGGCGACCGCGGCGGGCACCACCACCGCCATCGACCCTCGGCTGCACGCGACGAAGTACGCCCATGACGCCGACGGCCGGGTCGGCCACTGACCCGGGCGATGATCTCCGTAGTGATCGGGGACGTCGGGGACGTTATCGTGGAGTCCGGCTCGGACATGAGCGATGCGAGCAGATAGGGGGGAGCGGTCGATGACGCGGTACGTGGCTGTGACGCGGCCTGCCGTCGGGCTCCTGCTCTTCCTCCTCTCCGTCGCCCTGCTCGACACCGGCAGCCTGTACGCCACCGTCGCGCTCGCCGCGACCGCCGCGGCCGGGGCCGCGCTGGCCGCGTGCGCCCTCGTCGCCGCGCGCTGCGCGCCCGCCGTGCCGCCCACGCGCATACGTACGGCGATCCGCGACCGGGCCCGCCGTACGGCGTTCCTGCCGCAGCGCGACCCCGACGCCCCGGGCCGCCGCCGGCCCCGGGCGCCCGGACACGCCTCCGCGACGACCACCGCGTAGGGGTGACACTCCCTCGTCCGTGACCCCGCGCGGGTCGTCATGCCGCCATGCCCGTCTTCACTCCGGCACGACGTGACCCACGGAGGGCTAACCCATGTCCGTTTTCGCGCACCTCGTCGAGCAGCTCGCCGACCTGCTCCAGCCCCTCTTCCACGCCTCCGCGGCGGCTGCCGCGATCGTCCTGTTCACCGCCCTCGTACGACTCCTCGTCCACCCCCTGTCCCGGGCCGCCGCGCGCGGGCAGCGGGCCCGGGCCGAACTCCAGCCGAAGGTCGCCGAGCTGCGCAAGAAGCACCGGAAGGACCCGGAAAGACTGCAGAAGGCGATCCTCGAACTGCACAAGGAGGAAAAGGTGTCGCCGCTGTCCGGCTGTCTGCCCAGCCTGCTCCAGTTGCCCGCCTTCTTCCTCCTCTACCACCTGTTCTCGAGCTCGACGGTCGGCGGGGAACGCAACGGGCTCCTCGCGCACGAGTTGTTCGCCGCGCCGCTCGGCGGACGGTGGGCGGACGTGCTGGGACACGGCGGGATCTTCGGAGCGGCCGGGCTGGTCTACCTCGGGCTGTTCGTCATCGTCGCCGCCGTCGCCACGTTCAACTACCGCCGTACGAAGCAGATGATGGCGAAGAACCCGGTCGCCGTCGGCGGGGGCGACGGCGAGCAGGTTCCCGGCCTCGCGGCGGTCAACAAGGTCACGCCGTTCATGTCCTTCTTCACCCTCGTGTCGGTCGCAGTGGTGCCACTGGCCGCCGCCCTGTACGTGGTGACCAGTACGGCGTGGAGCGCTGTCGAGCGGGCGGCGCTGTACCGCTGAGCGGTCCTGGGCGTCTGGGCGTCTGGGCGTCTGGGCGTCTGGGTGTTACGGGTCTTCTGGTTACGGTCCAGTTCGTGAACAAGGTCTTGCGGACCGGACATATGCCTTGGAGGATCGACCAGACCTCCGATGGCTGCGCACATCCGGCGGGCACCCGCGCACCCGCGATCAAGGGAGATTGTGACCATGAAGCTGCTGCGAGTCGGTACGGCGGAGGCGGAGCGGCCCGCGCTGCTCGACGCCGAGGGAGTCCTGCGGGACCTGTCGGGGATCGTCGCGGACATCGACGGGGCGCTGCTCGCCGACGACGACGCGCTGGGCCGGGTCCGGGCCGCCGCCGACGCCGGCGAACTGCCCGTGCTGGACGCGACGGGGCTGCGGATCGGGCCGCCGCTGGCGCGGATCGGCAAGATCGTGTGCATCGGGCTCAACTACCACGACCACGCCCGCGAGACGGGCGCCGAGCCGCCCGCCGAGCCGGTGATCTTCTTCAAGGCCGCGGACACGGTGGTCGGGCCGTACGACACCGTGCTCGTTCCGCGCGGGTCCACCAAGACCGACTGGGAGGTGGAGCTGGCGGTCGTCATCGGGCGCACGGCCCGCTACCTGGAGTCCGCCGAGGAGGCCCTCGCGCACGTCGCCGGGTACGCGGTGGCGCACGACGTGTCCGAGCGGGAGTTCCAGATCGAGCGGGGCGGCACCTGGGACAAAGGGAAGAACTGCGAGACGTTCAACCCGCTGGGGCCGTGGCTGGTGACGGCGGACGAGGTGCCCGACCCGCAGGCGCTGGCGCTGCGGCTGTGGGTGAACGGGGAGCTGAAGCAGGACGGGACGACCGCCGAGCAGATCTTCCCCGTCGCGGAGGTCGTGCGGTACGTCAGCCAGTTCATGACCCTGTACCCGGGCGATGTGATCAACACCGGTACACCGGCGGGGGTCGCACTCGGGCAGCCCGAGCCCAAGCCGTTCCTGCGGGCCGGGGACGTCGTCGAGCTGGAGATCGAGGGGCTGGGGCGCCAGCGGCAGGAGTTCAAAGATGCCTAGCCCCTCTGCACTCCGCTGAGTGTTACGCCAGCAGGTACGCCAGCCTCCTCCAGCTCTCCCGCTGGAGGCCGTCCCTCGGGCTTTCGTCCACCACCTGGAGGGCCACGTGGTCCGCGCCCGCCTCGTGGAAGGCGTTGATCCGGTCGCGGATGCGGTTCTCGTCGCCCCAGGCGAACACCGCGTCGACCAGGTGGTCGCTGCCGCCGTCGGCCAGGTCGTCCTCGGTGAAGCCGAGACGGAGAAGGTTGTTGGTGTAGTTGGGGAGCGCGAGGTACATGGCGAGGGTTTCGCGGGCCAGGGAGCGGGCGCGGGCCGGGTCGGTCTCCGGTACGACCTTGAGCTCGGGGGCGAGCAGGGGGCCCGCGCCGAGGATCTCGCGGGCCTGCGCGGTGTGTTCGGCCGTGACCAGGTACGGCACCGCGCCCGCCGCGCGGTCCCGGGACAGCTCGAGGACCTTCGGGCCGAGGGCGGCCAGCACCCGGCGGTCGGCGGGCACCCCGGCCTCGTCGAGGGCGTCGAGGTAGGCGACCAGCGCCGAGTACGGGCGGCGGTACTGGTCGGCGAGCTTGGCGTGGCTGACGCCCAGGCCGAGGACGAAGCGGCCCGGGTGCGCCGCCTCCACCTCGGCGAAGGCCGCCGCGCTCGCGTCCGCCTCGTACTGCCAGATGCTCTGGATGCTCGTGCCGACGACGAGCCGGTCGGTGCCTTCGAGGAGCGGTACGGCGTGGTGGGCGGCGCTGCTGCCGCCCAGCCAGGCGGCTCCGTAACCGAGCTCCTGCAACTCAGCGGCCGCCTCGGTCAGTTCGCCTCGCCGGGCGGGATCCTCCGAGCGCAGGCCGACGCTCCAGACGCCGTACCGTCCGATGGCCTGCTTCAGCGCGTCACTCATGGGTGGTGATCCTTCCGGTCGGGCGGTGTGCCGTGATCGCCGTACGGCTGTGCCAACCGGAGGGTGCATCCAGTTAATCCCGGCCGCGGTGGCCCAGGAACTCCTCCAGCGCCTCCACCACGAACCGGTGGTCCTGCAACTGCGGCAGCCCTGAGACGGTCACCGCGCCGATCACGCCCACGCCCTCGACGTTGACCGGGAAGGAGCCGCCGTGGGCCGCGTACGTGTCGGGGTCGAGGCGGGAGGACTCCTCGAACGTCGTGCCCTTGGCCCGGAAACGGGCGCCGACCAGGTAGGACGCGGAGCCGTAGCGCTCCACGACCCGGCGCTTGCGGGCGATCCAGGCGTCGTTGTCCGGGGTGGAGCCGGGCAAGGCCGCGTGGAAGAGCTGCTGGCCGGCGCGGTGGATGTCGATGGCGACCGGGGCCTGGCGCTCCCTGGCCAGCTCCACCAGGAGGGAGCCGAGGGCCCAGGCGTCCTCGTGCGTGAACCGGCGGAAGACCAGACGGCGCTCCTGCGCCTCCAGTTCCTCGACGGTCGGGGTGATCTCGGGGGTGAACCTCGGGGTGATCCGCGGGTTGTTGCTCACAGCGTCACCGCCACACCGTCGCGCGCGGAGCGCCGGGCCGCCTCGAGCACGTCGAGGGCGGCGGCGGCCTCCAGGGCGGTCACCGGGTTGGGACCGGCGCCGGTCAGGGCGGCGGCCACGGCCTCGTAGTAGGCGGGGTAGTCGCCCGGCAGGGTCGGTACGGGCCGTCCGCCGCCCGTCAGCGGGGACTCCCCGGCGCCGATCCGGCCCCACAGGGACTCGGCTTCCGTGCCCCAGTCGGAGGGGCCGGGCCGCAGCCCCTCGCGCAGGGCCGCCTCCTGCGGATCCAGGCCGTACTTCACGTAGCCCGCGCGCGAGCCCAGCACCCGGAAGCGGGGGCCGAGCTGGGACGCCGTGGCGGAGACGTAGAGGTGGGAGCGGACACCGCTCGCGTGCGTCACCGCGATGAACGTGTCGTCGTCGGCCTCGGCGCCGGGGCGGCGGACGTCCGTCTCGGCGTACACCCGGGTGGCCGGGCCGAACAGGACCAGGGCCTGGTCGACGACATGGCTGCCGAGGTCGTAGAGCAGACCTCCGATCTCTTCCGGATCGCCGGACTCCCGCCAGCCGCCCTTGGGTTGCGGACGCCAGCGCTCGAACCGGGACTCGAACCGCCAGGCGTCGCCCAGCTCGCCCTCCTCCAACAGCCTGCGCAGGGTCAGGAAGTCGTTGTCCCAGCGGCGGTTCTGGAACACCGACAGCAGCACGCCGCGCTCCTCGGCGAGGGCGGCGAGCTCCCGCGCCTCGGCGGCGGTGCCGGCGACCGGCTTGTCCACCACGACCGGCAGGCCCGCCTTGAGGGCGGCGGTGGCCAGCGGGACGTGCGTCTTGTTCGGGGAGGCGATGACGACCAGGTCCAGTTCACCGGCGCGGTCGAACAGCTCCTCGGGGGCCCTCGCGATGCGGACGTCCGGGAACTCGGCCCTCGCCTGCTCCTGCCGCTCGGGGTTGGCGGTGACCACCGTGTCGAGCGTGAGGCCGTCGGTGGCGGCGATCAGCGGGGCGTGGAAGACGGAGCCTGCCAGGCCGTAGCCGACCAGGCCGACGCGGAGGGTTTTGCCGGGGGTGCCTGTGCCAGTCATGCGGTCCACTTTCGCACGCGGGGTGAGTGGGTGCGGGTGGGCGGGGTGGGGTGGGCTTGCTGGTCGGCGTTGGTCCGTGCGCGGGGTTGTCGCCGGGGGCGGGGGGTGCGCAGCCCGGCGCCGGCGGGGTGCCTCCCCCACTCTCGGCTTCGCTCGAGCGGGGGGACCCCCACCGCCCACCCGTGCCGCCCCAGCGGCACGATTGCCCGCGGCTACCTCGGCACGCGACTGCCCGCGGCTACCTCGGCACGCGACTGCCCGCGGCTACGTCGGCTGCCCGCAGGCTGGGGCGGCTGCTCGCAGCTAAGGCGGCTCTGCTGCCGCGGGTCTGCTGAATGGGGGGACCCGGGCCGCCGTTCGGGGCGGAAGTGGGCAGGTGCAGTAAGGCGCCGCGGTCGGTCGGCAAAGGGATGTGTTCATGCGACTGTGCACGCCCCTGTCCCTCTGCCTTGCCGCAGCCGTCGTCGTTCTCGGGCCCGTGGGGGTGGCGCACGGACGGGAGGCCGGGGTCGACTGTGCCGGGGCGGAGGCGCGGGACTTTCCGCTCAGTGCCCGTATTCACGGAGGGCCCACGTCGTACGAGGCCGGCGGGGGGGTCGGCACCTGGTACCTCGACCTCGTCAACACCACCGACCGTGCCTGCACCGCCGTACACCCGGTCGTCGTGCTCGTCGACGACAAGCGGGCCCTGAAGCCGGAGCAGGCCCGGATGGAGTTCTACGACGGTTCGCGCGCCCACCCCGTCCACTTCGAGAGCACCGACGAGAACGAGCTGGTGGGGGCCTTCGACGACGGCTTCCCGGGATTCGCCGTCGGCCCGCGGAAGACGGTCTCCGTGAAGGTCAGGCTCACGGTCACCTCGGACGCCGTACCCAACGTGGTCACCGCCAAGGCCGCCGTCGTGGAACGGCGCGGGGACGACGGGGAGTGGCTGGGGGAGTCCGGGGACTACCGCTTCGGCATCGACACCGAGCCCGACACCGAGCCCGACCCCGATCCCCACGCCGACACCCCCGCGGCCACCCTCACCCCCGCCCCCACCCTCACGGCCACTCCCACCACCACCGCCGTCCCCGACCCCACCCCCGGGCCCGAGCTCTCCTCTTCCTCCTCGGCCTCGCCGGCTCCCACAAGCCCATCCGCTCCCTCCGCCTCCCCCGACGACGGCCTCACCCTCGCCGACGAACTCGCCCGCACCGGCCTCGGCACCGCCCTCGGCGTGCTCGCGGCCGCCGTCCTGCTGGTCGCGGCGGGCGGTGCGCTGGTGCTTGTGGGGCGCAGGCACTGAGGTCCGGGCGACCACACAGTGAGCAGGCCGTTCCCGCAAGATCGGGCCTGTGTTTAGGCTGGGGCCCACGCAGCATCCGGTACGGCGGGAGACGGCCCATGCCAGAACGCAAGCCCATCGAGTCCTGGCTCACCGACATGGACGGTGTGCTCATCCATGAGGGTGTGCCCATCCCCGGCGCCGACGCCTTCCTCAAGAAGCTGCGCGAGTCCGGCAAGCCCTTCCTGGTGCTGACCAACAACTCGATCTACACCCCGCGTGACCTGCACGCACGCCTGTCCCGCATGGGGCTGGACGTGCCGATCGAGAACATCTGGACGTCGGCGCTGGCCACCGCCAAGTTCCTGGACGACCAGCGGCCCTGCGGGTCGGCGTACGTGATCGGCGAGGCGGGGCTGACCACCGCGCTGCACGACATCGGCTACATACTCACCGACCACGAGCCCGACTACGTGGTCCTCGGCGAGACCCGCACCTACTCCTTCGAGGCGATGACCAAGGCCGTACGCCTGATCAACGGCGGCGCCCGCTTCATCTGCACCAACCCGGACGAGACGGGCCCCTCCACCGAGGGCCCGCTGCCCGCGACCGGCGCGGTCGCCGCGCTGATCACCAAGGCGACGGGCAGGAAGCCGTACTTCGCGGGCAAGCCCAACCCGCTGATGATGCGTACCGGTCTGAACACCCTCGGCGCCCACTCCGAGACCAGCGCGATGATCGGCGACCGCATGGACACCGACGTGCTGGCCGGCATGGAGGCCGGGATGCAGACGTTCCTGGTGCTCACCGGCCTGACCCGGCCCGAGCAGGTCGAGGCCTTCCCGTACCGGCCGTCCAAGGTGGTCGACTCCATCGCGGACCTCGTGGACCGGGTCTGAGACCCGGCCTAACCCGTACGGAGCAAAGCGGCGCCCTTCGAGGATGCGAAGGGGCATCGGTCGGGGCAGCCTCCAGATAGCGCTGGAGGTTCACGATGGGCTCAGTACGCCGCACTCTCTGTACAGGACTCCTCGCCGTCGTCGCGTTCGTCGAGTTCGCCCCGGCGGCCGACGCGGCCGACGCGGTGGACGGCGGGGCCGGGGTCTCGTTGATCCCTTCGTCCCCCGCCCCCGGCACCGACGTGGCGTTGCGGGTGAGCGGCTGCTCGGGGGCGACCGGCACCGCCGTGTCGGAGGCGTTCGTCGCGGACGCCCGGCTGACCGGCAGCGGCGGCACGCTCACCGGCGACACCAGGATCCGCACGACGCTGCGGCCCGGCTCGTACGACGTACGGGTCGGCTGCGCCGGCGATGCCGTGGCCGGCCGTATCACCGTGACGGAGAAGGCCGGTCAGGCAGGCCGGCCGGGGGCCGCGTCACCGCCGTACGCGCAGCCGTCCACCCCCGCCTCACCGGTCGCCCCCGCGTCACCCGTCGCCCCCGTCAAAGCGGGCGGCGGCGGCACCGCCCGCCTCGCCTCGGTGGACGCCCGGGTGGCCGGACCCGGTACCGCGCAGACGGTGACCGGTCTGGTCCTCGCCGGGGTCGCCGCGGTCGCCGTCGGGCTGCGCGGTGTGCGCGGTGCCCGCCGGAGCCGCGGCACGCGGTGAGGGGAGCCGGTGGTGTACGACCGTGAGTCCTCCTCCGGCACCGGACGGCTGCTGGCCGGCGTGGCCTGGGCGCTGCTGCTGCTCGGGCTGTGGCTGTGGGGACGTGAGGTGACCGACGTACCGGCCGGGGCGTCCGGGGCCGAGACCGGTGACGTGGCCGCGGTGGGGCGGCCGGCCGGGTCGGGGCTGCCGCCCGCCGCCCGGCCGCTCGGTGACGCGGTGCCGCAGCGCATCGACATCCCGGACCTCGGGGTGCAGGCGCCGGTGGTGGCCCGTGGCCTGGACGGGCAGGGCGCCGTCGATCCGCCGCCGTTCGACCAGCCCGGTATGGTCGGGTGGTACGCGGCCGGAGCGAAGCCCGGGGCGGCCGGGCCCGCGCTGATGGTGGGGCACGTGGACACCGGGACCAGGCCCGCCGTCTTCCACCGGATCAGCGCGCTGCGGCCCGGTGAGACGGTGCGGGTGGTCCGCGGTGACGGCCGGGTCGCCGAGTTCACCGTGGACGACGTCCGGGTGCTCTCCCGTGACCACTTCGACGCCCGGCTCGCCTACGGGCCCCGCAAGCCGGGCCGGGCCGAGCTGCGGCTGATCACCTGCGGCGGCACCTTCGACCGGGCGAGCCGCAGCTACACGGCGAACGTGGTGGTGTCGGCGTACCTGACGGGCACGGGCACGGGGCTGTGACAGTTGCCCGGCACCCTGCGGACACGGTCGTGACCGGCACGGCGGATATGTCAGGATTGGCGCCTGAAATACCGTGCAACCAGGGGGGAGTTGGATGTACGACAGTTGGAGGGCGGCCCTGTCCCCGTTACGCGCCGGGGCGGCCGCGGTCGTGCTGGGGGCGGCTCTGCTGGCCGCCGGGTGTTCCTCCGGGGGATCCCCGGCAGGAGGTGACGAGGCGGCGGACGATCCGAAGTCCGCGATCACGCAGCAGCCCAAGGACGCCGACCCGTTCTGGGTGAACCCGGACGGGAACGCGGCCCGGCAGGTCGCCGCCTACGAGAGGGGCGGTGACAAGGCCGCCGCCGAGCGGATCAGGAAGATAGCCGAGCAGCCGACCGGCGAGTGGATCGGCCCGGAGAACCCCGAGCAGGAGGCCCGGGGTTTCACCGAGGCCGCCGAGAAGTCCGACCGCACGGCCCTGCTCGTCCTCTATGACATCCCGCACCGCGACTGCGGCCAGTACTCGGGGGGCGGGGCCGCCGATGGTGACGCCTACCGGGCCTGGCTCGACGGTGTGGCGAGAGGCATCGGCGACCGTGCCGCGACGGTGGTCGTCGAACCCGACGCCGTCCTGCACCTGGTGGACGGCTGCACCCCGGCCCGGTTCCAGGAGGAGCGCTACTTCCTCCTCCGCGACGCGGTCACCAGGCTCAAGTCCCTGCGGCGCACGAAGGTGTACCTGGACGCCGGGAACGCCGGCTGGGGCCGGCCCGACCAGATCTTCGAGCCCCTGCGGCGGGCCGGCGTCGACCTGGCCGACGGCTTCGCCGTCAACGTCGCCAACTTCTACTCCACCGGGGACTCCATCGCCTACGGCAAGCAGCTCTCCGCCAAGCTCGGCGGCAAGCACTTCGTCGTCGACACCAGCCGCAACGGCAACGGCCCCTACACGGGCGGCGACCCGGCCGAACGGTGGTGCAACCCGCCGGGCCGGGCGCTGGGGGAGACGCCGACGACCAGGACGGCGGACCCCCTGGTGGACGCGTACCTCTGGGTCAAGCGGCCGGGGGAGTCGGACGGCACCTGCAAGGGCGGCCCGAAGGCCGGTGACTGGTGGCCGAGTTACGCGCTGGGGCTGGCGAAGGGCGGCGGGTAGCCCCCGCCGCACGGCCTGGGGGCGCCCTCCGACAGGGAAGGCGCCCCCAGGCGCACCGTCGCTACGGGACCCTGACCCACCGCGCCTTGCTGGGCGTCCCCCATGCGTCGTCGACGAACAGCATGTACCACCCCGACGGCACCAGGTTCCGGTTCTTCGGCACGGTCACGGTGACCTTGTCGCCGGCGGTCCGGAAGTCCAGGGCGACGGACCGCTGGTCCACGTCCGTCACATGCGTCGACGCGCTGGGCCGGATCAACCGGACCTTCCTGATCCTCGACGCGTGCCGTGAGCTGAACGTCCCGGAGGCGCCCCGCGCGATGGTCTGCGGACCCCCGCCGAGCGTCGGCCGGGACTTCCGGTAGAGGTACGGCGGGGTGTAGATCTCGATCCGCTGCTCGAACGTGCCCGGCTTGGTGTCGGCCTTGTCCCCGTACAGCGAGTCGGAGCCGAAGAACATGACGCGGCCGTCGGGCAGCAGGATCGACCCGGAGTGGTAGTTGCGGCCCACGAGCGGGTCGGCGACCCGGGTGAAGCTGTTGCCGTCCGGGTGGTAGAGCCGGGCCTGGCGGATGTTGGAGTCGCCGCGGCCCCGGTAGTCCTGCGAGCCGCCGGACACCAGCACGGTGTCGTCGGGCAGGATCGAGGACTGCGGGTACCGGGTGCCCTTCTCCAGTGACGGTCCGTCCACGAACCTCGGGTGGGCGGCCTTGAGGTCGATCAGCCGGGTCCTCCTGCTGGACAGCCTGGACTCGCCGACCCCGCCGCCGCCGATCACCAGGAACCTCTCGTCCTGCGCCGGCGGCAGCAGCACCGTGCCCGAGGTCTCCGTCATGTTGGGGTCGCTCAGCCCGGGCAGCTTGCTGAACCGGTTGTCGGCCACGTCCCACACACCCGGGTCACGGCCGACGTCGGCCGGTCCGTAGCCCGCGTTGGACCCCGAGTAGAAGATCTTCCCGTTCTGCATCAGGAACAGCGCCGGGTAGGTGGGGAACTGGCGGATCTTCCCGGTGTACGTCCACTTCCCGGTCTTCGGGTCGAAGATCTCGTTCTTCCCCGGGACCAGCTGGCCGATGTCGTCGAGGCCGGAGACACTGAGGACCTTGCCGTCGCTCAGGGTGGTGAGCGTCGGGTACCAGCGGGCCTCGTTCATCGGGTCGACCTTGATGTACTTCTCGGCGACGGGATCGAACTCGTAGGCGTCCCGGATCCCCTGGAAGTCCTTCTTGTCGAGGGCGAGCTTCTGCGCGATGCCGTAGGTGTTGCGGGCGTCGAGGCCGTTGAGGCCCCGGATGCGGTAGTTGTCCTGGGAGCCCGTCTCGTACCTGGCGCCGCGCCTTTGCGCCTCGACGTAGATCCGGCCGAGGCCGGGGTCGTTGCGCAGGTACTTCCCGGTCCTCCTGTCGAACACCTTCTTCGCGCGCGGGACGAGCACCGGGTCCTTGGAGACGAACGTCTTGTGGTTCGCCCTGCCGGTGAAGACGGTGCCCGCGGGCAGGGTGATCGGCTTGTCCGCGTTCTCGTTGTGGACGATCATCAGGCCGCCGGCCTTGGTGACGTCGCCCTTGAGCTTCTCGTACCGCTTCGTGCCGCCCGCGATCAGCAGCCTGCCGTCGGCCAGTTGGGTGTGGCCGGTGCAGAACAGGTCGTTGGGCGTGGGAACCTTCTTGATCGTGCCCTTGACCGGGTCCCAGATCCGGGTGTCGAACTTCTTCCGGTCGAAGTTCTTCTGGTTGTTGCCCGAGCCCGCGACCAGCAGCACCTTGCCGGTGTGCAGGAGCGCCGCGTGGATGGTGTCCTGGCGGTACTCCGGGGGGAACTCGACGATGTCCCAGTGGCCGTTCTCGGCCTTGTACTCAGGTCTGTTGATCGCGTACTCGTGGTACTGCGCGGTCCCGAAGCGGTAGACCCATGGCCCGTTCATCCCGGCCAGCGCGAGTACCACCGCCGTGCCGATCGCGAGTCGGCGGGCCCGGCGGCGGCCGGCACTGTCGTTCATTCCTTGCGTCCCCCAGGTCCACCGAGCGCGATCTGCATGGTCTGTTCTTCCGCCCTCATCCGGGGGTGCGGTGCGTACCCGGCGGGAACGGCGTCCTCCGGCTCGGCCGGCTCGGCCTGCCCGGGTGCGGCGGCGGGTGTTCTCCGTTCCCGCCGCAGCGTGTACCGCCACACGACGATGGGCGAGGCGGTGACCAGCAGGGCGAACGAGGCCCAGATGACCATCGCCGGGTGGGAGTGCCCGAAGACGAAGCCCGCGACGAGGGAGCCGCCGAAGAGCAGGATGAAGAACCAGTGGATCCGGAAGGTCCCGAACAGGGTGTCGGGGCTGGCCGACTCGCCCTTGGGCGTGACCACGAACCTGCTCCTGCGGCGCAGCACGGCGTCCAGCAGCGAGCGGGCGTACACCGGCGCGGACAGTGCCGACATCATCATGCCCGCGACACCGCCGGACCCCTCCGGCTCGTGCGGCGAGACGTTGTGCCGCCGGTTCCACACGTACAGGCCGATCTGCAGCGCGGAGGCGTTGCCGTAGAGCATCAGCCACACGGTCGGGTCGATGTTCACCCCCGAGGCGCCCAGGCCCAGGAACAGGGCGCAACTCAGCGCCGCGAGGATCCAGTTGAGGGCGGACATCGGGTAAAAGATGATCATCATCGTGTAGTTGAAGAGCTTGCCCGGGGGCATCGAGAAGAAGCCCTTCCAGTACTGCTTGAGGATCGTCTCGTAGGTCCCCCGCGACCAGCGCAGTTGCTGGGTGAAGAAGTCCGTCCAGGCGTTCGGGCCCTCGCCGACCGCGAGCACGTCCGGGGTGTACACCGACCGCCACCTGCGGCCCGTCGCCGGGTTCTTGGCGCGGTGGATCTCGAAGCCGGTCGCCATGTCCTCGGTGATCGAGTCGTACAGGCCGCCGATCTGCCGGATCGCCCTGATGCGTACGGCGTTCGACGTACCGACGAACATCGGGGCGCCGTACCGGTTGCCCGCCCGCTGGATGAGCGCGTGGAACAGAAACTGCTGCGACTCGGCGGCCTTGGTGACGAACGTGTCGTAGTTGCCGTAGACCTGCGGGCCGATGACGAAGCCGACGTCCGGGTCGCGGAAGTAACCGAGCATCCGCTCCAGGTAGTTGGGCAGTGGCACGTGGTCGGTGTCGACGGAGGCGAAGAAGTCGTAGGCGTCGCCGTGCGCCTCCAGCCAGGCGTTGTAGTTGCCGTGCTTGGTCTTCGCGCGGTGCGGGCCGGAGGGCCGGTTCCAGCGTGCCACGCCCTTGCGGGTGAAGTGGTGCACGCCCAGGCGTGCGCAGACCGCCTTCACCTCCGGATCGTCGCCCTCGTCGAGCAGCCAGACGTGCAGGAGGCCCCGGTGGCGCAAGCGTACGGCCGCCTCCAGGGTTCTGGTCACCATCTCCAGCGGCTCCTTGCCGGGCACGAAGGAGGTGAGGAAGGCGACCCGGGTGCCGGTCTCCGGCACCACCGGGACGGGGTCGCGGGCCACCAGGGTGGCGTGCGCGTTCGACAGCACGTTCAGACAGCGGAAGGTCTCGATCAGTCCGATCGAGACCAGCATCACCACGTCCAGCGCCGGCAGGAAGTCGTAGGCCGGGTAGTCCCGTTCGGTCCAGTGGTCGGGCTGGAGCAGCCAGCCCAGCAGGACCAGGGAGAGCAGCGGTGCCGCGCCCAGCATGAGCGCGGCGCGGACGCGGTGCGGCTCCTGCGACAGCAGGGAGCGGTACCTCACCCTGTACGGCTTGCCCGGGTCGGGCTGGGTGAGGGGGCCGGCGAGCCGGCTGTAGTGCTCGTAGTCGTATCTCGGCAGGGTCTTCCTTATCCGGCGGATCGCCCCCGTATCGCCGGTCCGGTGCGACGGACTTCTTTGTTGTGTTGTTTGTGATCGGTCGTGCGCGGACTGTGACGGTTCGTGATTATGCCGGGCGCCCGTCGGCGTCGACGTCATGAGTCATCCCCCCACACGCAGGTCAGCGCGTGTTCGTTCGTTCCTGGCGAGCCACAGTCACCATGTCTTCCACACCCCGGAGGCATGGAACCGTGGCATTCCGGGTGCGGGCCGCCCCCCTCGGCAGCCCTTCCTGAACGGGTTCCCTCGTCCCGTATCCGCCGCAACCGGTCACTGTCCCCCAACTGCCGTAAAGCGGCGGCATGTTGAAGCAACAGGGTTCTACGGTGCTCAGCATGATCGCAAGACGCGAAACGCGCTGTTTACCGGTCAAATAAGGCCACGGGGGACAGTCGGGCACGGATGTCGCCGAAGCGGCCTCCTGCGGCTTCCCCTGCCCCTACGCAGCCACCCGGCGGTCACCCGGGTGGACCGGACCGGGTCCAGGCCGGGGGGCGAATGGCGAAAGGCCCCTCGTTCGTACGAGAGGCCTGTCACTGTCGAGCATCATGGTGCGCCGCCAGGGACTCGAACCCCGGACCCGCTGATTAAGAGTCAGCTGCTCTAACCAACTGAGCTAGCGGCGCCTGCTGACGTCGACAACTCTACCCGACCCCGGGGGGTGCTCCGGACCACCGGAGCGCGGCGGCGTCCACGGGTGGGTGAGGGGTGCGTACATCATTCGGACCGTCAGCATGCGCGTTGCGAACACAGTTGGGAAACTGATCAACGTGCACAGACGCGGACATTTCAACCAGAGAATCGAAGCTGGATGTGAGGCAGGTCGCATGGTGGCTCCGGTGTTCGAGGACGTCGACCCCGCGAGCGACTGCGACTGCCCCGGATGCGCCCACCGGCGGCGCGTGAGTCCCTCCTGGCCGCCCGGAAGGTTCGGCGGTCCCCCGGCGGCCCGGAGCGCCCTCGTCGTGGCCGCCGTGGCATCCGCCGCCGTCGGCGCGGGTCACCCGGCCGCCGCACTCGCCGCGGCGCACGCCCCGGCCCGGCCCGGCGTGCCGCACCTCAGGACGGACGGCGACACGCCCCCCACCCCGCAGGGCGCCAAGACGCCCCTGCACGGCCCCGGCGGCAAGGGCGACAAGCCCGCCGACCCGGCCAACCCGCCCCCCACCACCCGCACGGAGATCATCAACCGGGCCAAGACCTGGGTCGCCGCGCAGGTGCCGTACAGCATGACCGAGTACTGGTCGGACGGGTACCGGCAGGACTGCTCGGGCTACGTCTCGATGGCCTGGAACCTGGGCAGCAACGAATGGACCGGAAGCCTCGGCCAGTACGGCGTGAAGATCTCCAAGGAGGAGCTGCAACCCGGCGACATGCTGCTCTTCCACAACCCCGACAACCCGGAGAAGGGCTCGCACGTCGTCCTCTTCGGCGGCTGGACCGACTACACGCACACCTACTACACCGCCTACGAGCAGACGCCCCCGCACGCCCGCCGCCAGTCCACCCCGTACGCCTACTGGACCAACTCCGCCAAGTACGTCCCCTACCGCTACAAGGGGGTGACCGCCGCCGCGGACGGAGCGAAGCAGGACGCGACCCCGGCGTCCGCCAGGACGACCCGGACCCCCTTCCCGGGGAAGGCGTACTTCGGCCCCGGCGCGGACAACAAGTACGTCACCCAGCTCGGCCGGATGCTGGTCGCCCGCGGCGCCGGGCCGTACTACACCCGGGAACCCGGCCCGCGCTGGTCAGAGGCGGACCGGCGGGCGACCCAGGCGTTCCAGCTCGCCCAGGGCTGGACGGGCACGGACGCGAACGGGCTGCCCGGGCCGCGTACCTGGCAACTGCTGACCACCGGCAAGGGCAAGGACATCACCCCCGGCGCGGCCGGCGCGCCCGCCTCGCACGGCGTCGCCGGGTATCCGGGCCGGAACCTGTTCCGCCCGGGCGCGGACAACAAGGACGTGACCCGGCTGGCGCAGCAGCTGATCAAGAAGGGCTTCGGCAGGTTCTACCCCCACGGGGCGGACTCCCGCTGGGACGAGGCCGACCGGCGGGCCGTCGAGGCCTTCCAGCGCGCCCAGGGCTGGCGGGGCGGCGCGGCGGACGGCTACCCGGGGCCGGAGACCTGGCGACGGCTGTTCTCATAACCGCAGTCCGAACCGCAGTCCGAAAACCACTTATTCGTGAAGCGTCTGGCGCGGAGGCTGGAGGCACGCATGACCACGACGACCGAGCACACGTCCGATTCCGAGGGGCCCGCCGGGGACCCGCCCAGGCAGACCCGGCTGATCCACACCGAAGCCACCACCGAGATCCCCGTCCACCTGCTCTTCCGTGACGACCCCGATCCGGCGCCGGTGCCGCTGCGGCCGGCCGTCGTGGGCCGCAGACAGGGCACGGGTGAGCAGCCGCGCCTGAGGCGTCCGGCCCCGGCCAGGCCGCGCCCGGTGCCGGACACCGAGACCGGGCTGACGGAGCGCCGGGCGCGGGTGCTGCCCGGGGCGGCGGGGGTGCTCGCCGGGATGAGCGGGCTGGCCGGATGTCTCACCGCGTACGCGGGCACCGGACCGGGTCCCGCCCAGTGGGCGGCCTGCGCCGGGGCCGGGACGCTCGGTCTGCTCGGCTTCGGCGGGCTGGCCCGGTGCCGGACCGGACGGGCCCTGGTGCTCGGCCTGTTCGGCCGCTACCGGGGGACGGTGCGGCGTACCGGCCTGCTCTGGATCAACCCGCTGGTGCCGCGCCGCGGGGTGGACGTACGGCTGCGGCACTGGCGCAGCGAGCCGATGCCGGCGACCGACGGCAGCGGGGTCGCGCTGCGGACGGTGGTCCTGGTGGTGTGGCGGGTGCGGGACACCGCGCGGGCGCTGCTCGGGATCGACGACCACGAGACGTACCTGCGGGAGTGCGTGGAGGCGGCGCTTGCCCGGGTGCCGGTGGCGGCGCCGGGCGGGGCGCGGGGGGCGGTGCAGGCGGCCGCGGAGGCGCTGACCCGGCTGGTGGCGGCGGAGGTCGCGCCGGTGGGGCTGGAGGTGTTCTCGGTGCAGCCGGTCCGGGTGGAGTACGCGCCCGAGATCGCCGCCGCCATGCAGCGCCGCCGGATCGCCGCACTCGACGCGCAGCAGCGCTCCAGTGTGCTCTCGTCGGTCGTGGACTCGGTGGAGGACACGGTGACCCGGCTGACCATGCGCGGGCTGGTCGAACTCGACGACTACGAGCGCAAGGTGCTGGTGCGGGACCTGACGGTGGCGTTCTGCGCGGGACGGGAACCGGCGGTGTGACGGGGATGGACATGTTCGACGAACGGCAATAATCTCCCACTTGGTCTAGACCTGCACGGCTCACTGAACCTCCCCACGTTCACCAGGAGCGGCAGCATGCGCACACAGACCAAGGTGTCCGCGGCCGTGCTGGGCCTCGCCACCGCCGGAGCCTTCGTGCTCTCCATCGGCGGGGCGAGCGGTCACGGCTACACCGACCTCCCCATCAGCAGGCAGAAGCTCTGCCAGAACGGCACCGTGGCGAACTGCGGCGACATCCAGTGGGAGCCGCAGAGCGTCGAGGGTCCCAAGGGCTTCCCCGCGTCCGGTCCGGCGGACGGCCAGATCTGCAACGGCGGCGTCAGCCGGTTCGCCCAGCTCAGCTCGCCGAAGACACCGTCCGGCACGGCCTGGCCGACCACGAAGGTGACCGGCGGCAAGAGCTACACCTTCCGCTGGCAGTTCACCGCCATGCACGCCACCACCGACTTCAGGTACTACGTCACCAAGCAGGGCTGGAACCAGAACCACGCCCTGTCCCGCTCGGACCTCGACACCACTCCGTTCCTGACCGTCCCCTACAACGGGCAGCGCCCGCCGGCCACCCTCAGCCACAGCGGCACCCTGCCGAGCGGCCTGAGCGGCCACCACGTCATCCTCGCGGTCTGGACGATCGCCGACACGGGCAACGCGTTCTACGCCTGCTCGGACGTCACGTTCTGACCCACCCGGGTTCAGAGCTTCCCTTGAGGCGCGCACGCCGACGGGCGGGATAGGTTCCCGCCACGCCGATCATCCGGAGCGGCGTGCGTGTCTCAGGGGGAACTCGTGGAAGCTCTGTTCTACGCCATACCGATTGTCATGATCGCGTTCGTCGTGTTCGCCGCGGTCCGGCTGGTCGGCCGCTCCCGGCAGATCAGCAGCGCGTGGAACAGCGGCCTCACGGCCGAGGCTCGATGTCTGCGGTCGTACACCACGACCAGTGGTGGTGGCGGGGACACGTCCGTGACCACCACCATGCACCACGTCTACGAGTTCACGACACACGACGGCCGCACGGTCCGGTTCGACGAGGCCAATGGCCCCGCGACCACGCTCGAGGGTGATTACGTGACCGTCCACTACCTGTCGGACCGCCCCGAGCAGGCCACCGCGCACGCGCCCGCACGGGGCAGGCTCGCCGCGGGCACCGGCTGCATGCTGGCCTTCTTCGGTGTGTTCATCGCCTTCTGCATCGCCTTCATGGTCCTCGCCCACTTCCTCTTCGCGGAGTCGGACGGCCTGATGCCTTAGGTCTTCATATCTGATGAATCGTCAGTTACCGTGCGCTTCCATGAACTCCGGTGAGCGCACGGTCGCCGAGCTGATCGCGGCGCGGTGGGGTGACCACCGGCCGGGGCTGTGGTTCGAGGAACAGGTGCTGACCCACCACGCCGTCGCGGCCGGGGCCGCCGCCCGCGCGGCCCTCCTGGCCGACCTGCTGCCGCCGCGCGCCGAACCGCACGTCGGGGTGCTGCTCGACAACACCCCGGAGTTCCCGCTGTGGCTCGGCGCGGCCGCCCTGGCCGGTGCGGCCGTCGCCGGGATCAACCCCACCCGCCGGGGCCCCGAGCTCGCCCGCGACATCCTCCACACCGAGTGCCCCGTCCTGGTCACCGAGCGCGCCCACCTTCCGCTCCTCGACGGGCTCGACCTGCCCGGGGTACGCCTCCTGGTCACCGGCACCCCGGAGTACGACGCCCTGCTCGCCCCGTACGCCGGCGCCGTACCCGACCCGGCCCGCGCCACCCCGGCGCACCGGCTGCTCCTCTACTTCACCTCCGGCTCCACCGGCGCCCCCAAGGCCGCGATCTGCTCCCAGGGCCGGCTGGCCGCCGCCGGGGAGTCCCTCGCCGGGCAGTTCGCGGTGCGCCCGGACGACGTGCACTACATCTGCATGCCGATGTTCCACGGCAACGCGGTGATCGCCGACTGGGCACCCGCCCTGGCCGCGGGGGCCGGGGTGGCGCTCAGACGGCGGTTCTCGGCGTCGGGGTTCCTGGCGGACGTGCGCCGGTACCGGGCGACGTACTTCACCTACGTCGGCCGGGCGGTGCAGTACCTCCTGGCCACCGAGCCGCGCCCCGACGACCGGGACAATCCGCTGCGGCTCGGCTTCGGCACGGAGGCCGGGGCGGTGGACGCGGCGGCCTTCGAGCGGCGGTTCGGGGTGCGGCTGGTGGAGGGGTACGGCTCCTCGGAGGGCGGGGCCGCGATCCAGTGGTCGCCGGGCACACCGTCCGGGGCGGTGGGGCGGGCGGCACCGGGACTGGTCGTCCTCGACCCGGACACCCGCGAGGAGTGCCCGCGGGCCGTCTTCGACGACGCCGGCCGGCTGCTGAACGGGGCCTCGGCCATAGGGGAGCTGGTCAACCGGGCCCCGAACCCCTTCGAGGGCTACTGGCGCAACCCGGAGGCGGAGGCCGAGCGGCGCAGGTGGGGGTACCCCCGCTCATGGGGGTCCCCCCGCGCGAGCGAAGCCGAGAGTGGGGGAGAAGCCGAGAGTGGGGGAGGCTGCTACTGGACCGGCGACCTCTTCTACCGGGACACCGACGGCTACCTCTACTTCGCCGGCCGGGCCGACGACCGTCTCCGCGTCGACAGCGAGAACCTGGCGGCCGCGGTGATCGAGAACATCCTCGCCCGGTACGAGGGTGCGCGTGCCGTCGCCGTGTACGCGGTGCCGGACCCGGTGGCCGGGGACCAGGTGATGGCGACCCTGGCGGGGCACTTCGACCCCCTGGCCTTCGCCGGGTTCCTGCTCGCCCAGCCCGACCTGGGCACCAAGATGGCGCCCCGGTTCGTGCGGGTGGTGGAGCGGATGCCGGTGACCGCCACCAACAAGATCCGGCGGGCGGGGCTCAGACGGGAGGGCTTCCGGTGCGGCGATCCGGTGTGGTGGCGGCCACCCGGGGAGGACGCGTACCGGAGGCTGACGGAGGACGACGTCGCGGGGCTGGTCGAGCAGTACCGGGAGCGGGGGCGGGAGGAACTGCTGAACCGGTGAGCCCCGGCCGCGTGAAGGAGGGGGTGTGGGTGGCGGAGCCCCCACAACGCGCGGCGAAGCCGCGCAGAAACGACGATGGCGACCCCGGTCCGCGCTTTTTGCGGACCGGGGTCGCCATCGTCATCGTGCGCCGCCAGGGACTCGAACCCCGGACCCGCTGATTAAGAGTCAGCTGCTCTAACCAACTGAGCTAGCGGCGCATGACTCCCGCCTTCCGCTTTCCGCGGTCGGCGACGAAGAAAATACTACCTGGTCCCGAGGGGTGCTCGTGACCAGGTAGGTCCGTGTTAGATCGCCAGCGACAGCAGCACCGGCGCCGCGTTCCGGTTGAGGGCGTCCGCGGCCTGGCGCAGCCGGTGGGCGTGCTCGACCGGGAGCGACAGCGCCAGGCAGCCGACCGAGGCGCCCGCCGTGATCGGGACCGCCGCGCAGACTGTGCCGACCGCGTACTCCTGGAGGTCCAGGACGGGCACCGTCGGCGGCTGGGACTCCAGACGGGAGAGCAGGAGCTTGTCGCTGGTGATGGTGCGCGAGGTGAGGCGGGCCATCTTGTGGCGGGAGAGGTGGTCGCGCCGGCCGTTGTGGTCGAGCTGGGTGAGCAGGCTCTTGCCGACCGCGGTGGCGTGGGCGGAGTAGCGGAAGTCGACCCACTCGTTGACCGCGGGCGTGGCCGGGCTGTCCGCGTACTGGGTGACCTTGACCTCTCCGTCCAGGTACCGGCTCATGTAGACGGCCGCGCCGACCGAGTCGCGCAGCCGGTCGAGGGTGTGCTGCAGTTTCTCGCGCAGCGCGCCCTCGCGGTCGTGGGCCGAGGAGAGGCGGGTGAGGGCCGCCCCGGTGACGTACGCCCCGTCGGCGACCTGCTCCACGTACCCCTCGCGGCGCAGCATGCGCAGCAGGGCGGTCAGGCGTTCGGGTCCCAGACGGGTGTGGCGGGCCAGTTCGGTGTCGGTCACCCCGGTGGTGTGGCGTGCCACGGTCTCCAGGACGCGCAGGGCGTCCTGTGCGGAGTGGTACGGGGCGGTCGGCTCGTGCTTCAGCGCCACGGTGTTCCCCCTGCGCTCGCTCTGTGGGCCGCGATCCGGACGGCGGATCCCTCTCACGATAACCGGCAAGAGCCGCAGGGGGAGCGGTTGTTGTCGAGAAAGTGGCCCGCGCGTGGCCTCCCAACTGCGGCGCAGGCTCATTGGCATATGCCACAGTCATGTCGCGACGTCGGGACCTCGGGTGATGGTGCGTTCACATCTTGTAGTCAGAGGACCGCGCTGAGAAATTCCCGGGTGCGGTCCCGCTCCGGGTCGCCGAAGATCCTCTCCGGCGGCCCGGACTCGATGATCCGTCCGCCGTCGAACATCAGCACCTGGTCGGAGATGTCCCGCGCGAAGCCCATCTCGTGGGTCACGCAGAGCATCGTGATGTCGGTGGAGTGCGCGATGTCCCTGAGCACGTCGAGCACACCCGCGACCAGCTCCGGGTCGAGCGCGGAGGTCACCTCGTCCAGGAGCAGCACCTTGGGCCGCATCGCCAGCGCGCGGGCGATCGCGACCCGCTGCTGCTGGCCGCCGGAGAGCTGCGTCGGCCGGGCGTCGCACTTGTCGGCCAGGCCCACCAGCTCCAGCAGCTCCTTGGCCCGCGCCTCCGCCTCGTCCTTGGACATGCCGAGCACGGTCACCGGGGCCTCGGTGATGTTGCGCAGCACGGTCATGTTCGGGAACAGGTTGAACTGCTGGAACACCATCCCGATCTTCTTGCGGATCTCCCGCACCTGCTTCTCGGGCGCCGGGAAGAGCTGCTCCCCGTCGACGGTGATCGTGCCCTCGTCCGGCTCGGCCAGGGTCATCAGCAGCCGCAGGATCGTGGTCTTGCCGGATCCGGACGGGCCGATCAGGGTGACGTGCTTGCCGGCGTCGACGGAGAAGTCGAGCTGGTCGAGCACGGTGTTCGTCCCGAACCGCTTGGTGATCCCTTCGAGCCTGATCAGCTCGCCCCCGTCGGCGGGCGGGTTGGCACGGGTGCCGGACTCCGGTTCTTTCATCAGAGGGGTGTCAGCGGACAAGGCGTCGCTCCAGGGTTCGCAGAAGAAGGGAGGCCAGATAGGAGACGAGGATGAAGGCCACACCGATCACGGTGAGGGGCTCGGTGAACTGGAAGTGCTGCTGGGAGTAGAGCCGCGCCTGCCCGAGCATCTCCAGCACGGTGATCACCATCAGCATCGGCGTGTCCTTGAGCATCGAGATCACGTAGTTGCCGAGGGCGGGCACGACGCGGCGGATCGCCTGCGGCAGGATCACCGCGGTCCAGGTCCGCCGCCGGGGCAGGTTCAGTGCCGTCGCGGCCTCCCACTGGCCGACGGGCACCGCCTCGATGCCGGCCCGGTAGACCTGCATCGTGTAGGTCGAGTAGTGCAGGCCGATCGCGAAGACGCCGGTGGCCAGCGCCGAGAAGGTCAGGCCCCACTCGGGCAGCACGTAGAAGAGGAAGAAGAGCTGCACCAGCAGCGGGGTGTTGCGGACGAACTCGGTGACGACCCCCACCGGCCAGCGCACCCACCGGGTCGGCGTCCGCATGAGCAGCGCCCACACCAGACCCAGCGCGAACGAGATCAGCGAGCCGAGGGCCAGCGCCTGCAGAGTGACCTGCAGGCCTTCCCAGAACTGCGGCATGAAGCCGCTCACGGCGCTCCAGTCCCACTTCATGCGGCACCTCCACTGGCGGCACCCACGCCGGTCGTCTGCGCGCGCTTGAGCTCACGCGCCTTCTTCTCCGTCCCGACGTCCTTGCCGATCCCGGCCCGCAGCCGCTTCTCCAGGGCCCGCATGAGCCGGGTGAGCACGAAGGCGATCGCGAAGTAGATGAGCAGGACGTACGTGTAGATCTCCGCGCTCTGCTGGAGCGCCAGCCGCACCAGGTTGGCGCTGAAGGTCAGATCGCCCATGCCCATGACGGAGACCAGCGCGGTCCCCTTGAGCAGCTCGATCAGCAGGTTGCAGAAGGACGGGATCGTCTCCGGCACGGCCTGCGGCAGCAGGATCAGCCGCAGCCGCTGCCACGGCGTGAAGCTGAGCGCGATCCCGCCCTCCAACTGCGCCGGGTCGACGGCTTTCAGCGCACCGCGCACGATCTCCGAGCCGTACGCCCCGTAGGTGAGTCCGAGCGCCAGGGTGCCGGCCCACATGGGCACGAGCTGCCAGCCGAAGGCGATCGGCAGCACGAAGAACACCCAGAAGATCATCACCAGGGCCGAGGTGCCGCGGAACACCTCGGTGTACAGGCCGGCGAGGAACCGGACGATCCACAGCCGGTGGGTGCGCGCGACGCCCGCGACGAAGGAGACGACGGCGGCCAGCAGTGCGCTGAACACCAGGAGCTGGACGGTGGTCCAGACGCCCTCGAGTACGAGTTTCCAGAGCCCTGTGGTCATTCGCCGCACAGCTCCTTCGCGGTGAGATCGGTCATCTCCGCCTTGGTGAAGCCGAAGGGCCGCAGGATGCGGAACAGCTCACCGCTCTTCTTCAGCTTGCGCAGCTCGACGTTGAAGGCGTCCCGGAGCCGGGTCTCGGTCGGCCGGAACGCGAACGCGCCGCCGTCCACGTGCGGTTTGCCGTCGACGAGCGGCGCGAAGGGTTTGGTGGCCTCGGCCTTGGCCGATTTCTTCACCACCTCGCGGGTGGTGAGGGCGGTACCGGCGAACACGTCGACGCGTCCGGCCTCCACCGCGTTCAGTCCCGCGACCTGGTCAGGGACGATCAGGATGTCACTCTGCTTGTACCCCGCGTCCACGGCGTACTGGATCTCGGCGTATCCGGTCCCGGTGGCGAACTTCGCCTTCTTCTCCACGCAGTCCTTGTAGTTGTGCAGGCCTTTCGGGTTGCCCTTGCGCACGATGAAGGAGTCGAGCATCTGGTAGTCGGGATCCGCGAAGATCACCTGCTTGCAGCGCTCGGCATTGACGTACATGCCGGCGGCCACGACATCGAACTGCTGGGAGTTCAGGCCGGGGATGAGCGAACCGAACTCCGTCGGCACCGGCTGCACCCGGTCCACTCCGAGCCGCTTGAAGATCACCCGGGCCAACTCCGGCGCCTCGCCGGTGAGCTGCCCGTTCTTGTCTATGTACCCGAAGGGGATCTCGCCCGCGATGCCGAGGCGTACGACGCCCTGGCCCCGGAGCCGGTCGAGCAGTTCGCCGCCGTTGGTGCCGGCCGCGGTGGCCACGCGCGTGCAGCCCGCCGCGCCCAGCGCACCGGCCGCCGCGAGGCCCGCGAGCACCGAACGGCGGGTGTGTCTGCGTTCGTATCCGCTTGTGTGATCGTCGTACCCGAGTGGTGGAGCCATGGCGGCGCGGCTACCCAGACGCAAGCCACTTATGCGCCACGGTTTTCACGCCCCGCGGCGGTACCCCGCCCCTAGGGGGTTGCGAACTGCTGCTGAACGACTGTGCGCGAACGCGTTGTGGCGAGCGTAAGTGGGGTGTGACCCAGATACGCGCCAAAGGGGCAATGAGTTGATCTTGAACTCCTGGCAGGACGCCGGACGCCGGAAGCAAAGCGACAGCGCGCTGGACGGCCCGCTTCCCCGACGCCTTGACGTGACGTGCTGCTGGTGCCGACAAAGACCGCTGAAGGCCGACGACGCTCGGCTGTGGGATCCCTGCCTGACAGCGAGCACCAGGAGCTACTCCTCCCGAGCCGTCTCGCCGGCCGCCCACGAAGCCCTGGTGGCCTGTCGGCACAGCTCGCGAAGCACGGTCTGCCCACTCTCGCGGCCCGCAACACGGCCCTGTTCGGCATGGCCGGTGAACTTTCGCCGATCATCATGTGCGACCTGTTCGGGATCCACAGGAACACCGCCACTCAATGGGCGGCGCTGGCCCAGGACAGCTGGGCCGGCTACCTCGCGGCCCTCAGAACCCGCCCTTAGTCCTTGCCGCTTTCCTGCGCCCACGGGCAGGGACAGGTACTCCGGGCCCGGGCGTGGGCGCCGCGCAGGGGCAGCCAAGGTGCTGCTGGAAGAAGGTGGCAGCTTCCCTACCGACCCGGACGCGGACGGCCGGGTCAGCAGGTTCCGGCGCGAAGAAGTCGTCGTGGCGAACGTTGGGGCCGGCCGAGCGGCCACTCACCGTAGGAATGTGCTCCAGGTACGGCTTGATGTCCACGTCGTACAGGCTGATCGTGTCCGCTCCGCCCAGCGGATGTCCACCGGAACTTGCACGGTTGCCAGGCTCTCCGGGGTTACGAGACCGCCGACGCCTGGAGCCACTTGGAAGACCGCTCGCACTCGGGGATCCGAGAGGTCTGCTGCTGCAGCGTCTAGCGCACGCCGCGACGACTCGTCCTCTGGGTACATCTTCCGCAGCGCTTCGAGTGCGCCGGGGAACTCGGGGATCTCCGGCAAAGGGACCGCACCCGTCAGCACGGCCCACAGGCTTTCCGGATCTACACGGGCTCCGGCAAGCGCCACCGCCGTGTAGCCGCCTAGGGAGAAGCCTGCGGCGCCTACTGGACCAAGGGACTGTTCCCGAGCGAGTGCGTCGAGGGCGAAGGAGACATCCCGGGGCCGTTCCCACACATGGAGGAAGCCCTCCGGTTCGTAGCCATCGACGAAGTTGTTGCCGTGGTGGTCAAGGGCCATCACTCGGAAACCTGCCTCGCGCAGCGGACGTACCAGCCATTGCATGTCGCTGCCCGAGCCCCCGGTGCCGTGCGAGACGACGACCAAGGGGGCAGGTACGGCTAGCGGATGGTCCGGCTCCCACAGGTAGAGACGGACCGGACGCGGAAGAGTCCGGTCTCGCAGGTCATGGCGGGACACGTCGTAGAGGACGCGTATCAGCGGTTGTTCCTGCCCAGAGACCGTCATGGCGACATCGTAGAGAGATCGCCTGACCTCACATCGCTGTCCGGCCTGAGCCCTTGGCCCGGTCGATCGCGAACATAAAGATCAAGATCGGAGCTAAGGGCTTGCAGAGGAACAACATGCGGGCGCGTGGTGCGCTGACCTGTGATGTCAAGTCGCAGAACCCGCAAGTTATTTCCCGGTAAGCCCTAACTTGATCTTTAACCTCTGGCCTCGAACGGCGTGTCGTACTTGATCACTCGCGTCGGTAACTGCCGTACACGCAGGCGGCCTTCGACTGACCATGTGTTCCGACCAAGGAATACACGTGATCAGCACGAAGGCCGTGGGATGAGTCTGTTGCACCAAGCCGATCCGCAGGAGCCGTTCGCGGAATTGTCACGCTTCCGGGGCGAGTTCTACTCCTGCCTGGCCAGGCGTTCGGATGCGCTGTTCGAGCTGGCCGATGCGGTGCTGTGTGCGGATGGCCCGGTCCGCTCGCTGGTGGAGCTGTCGCTGGTGGGCGAGCATCGCCGCGGACACGGCGGGCTGTATGACGCCCTGGCGGCGGGGCGGGTGGACATCGTCCGGCTGCGACGGGCACTGGCCTCGGTGCCGCTGCCACGGGCGGCGGACGGCAGGCTGGTCCTGGCCGCCGACATCACCTGCTGGCTGCGCCCTGATGCCCACACCTCACCCCAGCGGATCCTGTGTCACACCTACGGACGCGGCAAGGACCAGCACATCCCCGTGCCCGGCTGGCCCTACTCGGTGATCTGTTCGCTGGAAGCAGGCCGCAGCTCCTGGACCGCGCCGCTGGACGCCCTGCGTCTCGCGCCTGGGGACGACGCCGCCACCGTCACCGCCCGGCAGATGCGCGAGCTCATCGAGCGGCTGATCGAGGCCGGGCAGTGGACGGACGGCGATCCGGACATCCTCATCGTGGTGGACGCCGGATACGACGTGCCCCGCCTGGCCTTCCTGCTCAAGGACTTGCCGGTGCAGGTGCTGGGCCGGATGCGCTCGGACCGGGTCCTGCGCCGGGCGGCCCCGCTCCGCGAGCCGGGTACTCGGGGCCGTCCGCCGCGTCACGGCGCTGAGTTCGTCTTCGGCGACCCGGCCACCTGGAACACTCCCGATGCGGCGACGGTGACCGAGACCCGTCTGTATGGCACCGCCACCGCCAGGGCCTGGGACCGGCTCCACCCCAGGCTGACTCACCGTTCTGCGTGGGTCTCCCAGCTGGGCGCTCTGCCGGTCATCGAGGGCACTGCGATCCGTCTGCAGGTCGAGTACCTGCCCAGCGGCGCGACACCGAAGCCGGTGTGGCTGTGGTGGTCGGGCACCGATGCCACCGACACCCAGGTCGACCTGCTCTGGCAGGTCTTCCTGCGGCGCTTCGACATCGAGCACACGTTCCGCCTGTTCAAGCAGACGCTGGGCTGGACCTGCCCGAGGATCCGCACTCCTGAGGCGGCTGACCGCTGGACCTGGCTGATCCTCGCCGTCTACACCCAGCTGCGGCTGGCCCGACCCTTGGCGGCTGACCTACGCCGGCCGTGGGAGAAGCCGAGCCCGCCCAACAGGCTCACCCCGGCCCGCGTCCGCCGCGATTTTCGGCACCTGCGCCCGCAGGCCGGCTGCCCCGCCAGAGCACCAAAATCCTCCCGCCCCGGCCCAGGACGGCCACCTGGCCGCAAGAACACCCGGCCCACCCCGCGCTACGACGTCCACACAGTCCGCAAACCCGACACCGCGAAACGACGAACGAAGAAGTCAACAACCCCACGGCCCCGCCGCACAGGTTAAAGATCAAGCTAAGGGCTGTCCCGCAAATGATCTTCCGCAGATGACTGATGCCGACCCACCCTCACGTCAACGAAGGTTGACGCGACCATCTTGTCAACATAGGTTGACGTGATGGGTAATCAAACGCTGCTTGCCTGCGGGATGGCCGCCGGCCCGCTCTTCACCGTTGCGTACCTACTGGAAGGCGCCAGCCGTGTGGACTACAAGCCCTTCCGCCATCCCGTCAGCTCGCTCGCCCTTGGCCCCGCCGGGTGGGCGCAGACCGTCAACTTCCTCTTCACGGGGTTGCTGTCGCTGCTCTTCGCCGTGGGCCTGTGGCGTACTGGGCCTTCCCACTGGGGTGCACTGCTGATCGGCGTATGGGCGGTCGGTCTGCTGGGTGCAGGCGCCTTCCGCACGGATCCGGTGAGCGGTTACCCAGTCGGCACCCCCGATCAGCTTCAGCACCGCACCCGCGTCGGGGTTCTGCATGACTTGTTCTCCCTCATCGGATTCCTCGCCCTTGCCGTAGCCTGTTTCGTCTTCGCCCTGTCCAACTCGCTGGGATGGGCCCTCTACTCGATCGCCAGCGGCGTGCTCTTCGCAGCCACGATGGCGCTGGCCAGTGCCGCGTTCAGCCAGCATCAGCGCTGGGTGGATCTGGGCGGGCTGATCCAGCGCGTCTCACTCACGATCGGCTGGACCTGGCAGACGCTGCTCACCGTGGGCATTCTGCACATCTGACGGTCATCTCATATCGCTTCTCGCGGCGGAGATGATCTTTCCATGGCTGGTGTGATCACGGCGTCGGAGCCGTCTTGGATAGCCCCCTTCACCGGGCTGAGCCTGCGATGCTTCACCAAGTTGGTGAGCGCACTGCGGCGCGAGGGCGCGGACGCGGCCCGTAGAGGCCGGCCGTGGAGCCTTCCTCTGGAGGACCGCGTCCTGCTCGTGACGGCCTACTGGCGCACGAACCTGACGATGCGGCAGCTCGCTCCGCTGTTCGGCATCTCAAAGTCCGCAGCTGACCGCGTCATCGACCACCTCGGCCCCAGGCTCGCGCTCCAGGCACGCATGCGATTCCGCAAACGCCGTACTCATCGTGGACGGCACGCTCGTACCCACCCGGGACCACACCGTCGCCGAGCAGTCGAAGAATTACCGGTACTCCACCAACCACCAGTTCGTGATCGACGCCGACACCCGCCTGATCGTCATGGTCGGCCGACCACTTCCCGGTAACCGCGCCGACTGCAAGGCATGGACGGAATCCGGCGCCAAGACCGCCGTTGGCAGGACCACCACGATCGCGGACGGCGGCTATCCCGGCACAGGACTCGTCATGCCACATCGCCGGCGCAAAGGCGAAGAGCTGCCCGACTGGAAGCAGGCACACAACAAGTCCCACAAACAGGTCCGGGCCCGCGTCGAGCATGCCTTCGCCCGGATGAAGAGCTGGAAGATCCTGCGCGACTGCCGCCTCAAAGGCGACGGCGTCCACCACGCCATGCTCGGCATCGCCCGCCTGCACAACCAGCCGAACGGGTGACGGGCCGGGCGCTCAGGGCTCCAAGATCAACTCATTGCCCCTTTGGCGCGCATCTGGGGCACACCCCTAAGTGAGTATCTCGATCGCGGCGCGCGGGCAGGCCTGGGTGGGGAACGGAAGTTCCTGCATCGAATGCGTGACCTTTGCGCCGAATATTCGTTGAGCGGGGTGACGGGTTCCGGGCAGGGGGTGGGGTAATGAGCGGGTTGCGTGTGGTGGCGGCTTCGTTCGTGGTGCCGGGCCCGTCCGGAGTAGCGATCCGGGACAGCCTCAAGGGGCTGACCGTGCAGGACGAGAACGTTCTGCGCCTGGTCGGTGGCCTGCTCGGTTCTCTGGCCTCCCGGGATCTGCAGGCCCGCTGTGCGGCGGGCCTGGACCATGACGGTGATCAGTGGGCGCGGCGCAAGCGTGTTCTGACCGCGCAGTCCTCCTCGCGGTGGGCGGGCAGCATCACCAAGGCCACGCATGATCAGTGGGCGCTGGCCCGGCGCGGTCAGCTCGCCCACATGCAGGCCCTCCAGGCAGGTGTGGACGCGATCGCATACCGGCTGTCGCTGCCCATCGGGGCCAAGGGCTGCGGTGGCCGGCCGGGCGGTTACCGATCCAGGCAGGAGTGGTTCGCCAAGTCCCGGCGCCTGCACCTGCTCGAAGACCGGCTGGAAAAGGCACGTGCCCAGTGGCAGGCCGGGCGTGTGCGGGTGGTGCGGGGCGGTAAGAGGCTGCTGCGTGCCCGGCACAACCTTCAGGCCGCCAACATGACAGAGTCGGGGTGGCGCGGCCGGTGGGAGGCCGAGCGCTGGTTCTGCCAGGCCGATGGCGAGTCGGGGAAGCGGTACGGCAACGAGACCATCCGGGTCGGCCCTGACGGTGAGGTGAGCATCAAGCTCCCCGCACCGCTGGCCCACCTGGCGAACGCGTCTCACGGCCGGTACGTGCTGGCCTGCCGGGTCGGTTTCCGGCACCGGGGCGAGCAGTGGGCCGACCGTGTCTGCGCGAACCGGGCCGTGGCCTACCGCATCCACTACGACGTGGGCCGTGACCGCTGGTATCTGACGGCCTCCTGGCGGAACCCGCAGGTGCAGATGGTGCCGCTGGAGGCGGCCCGCGCCAAGGGCCTGGTCGGCGTGGACATGAACGCCGATCACCTGGCTGCCTGGCGTCTGGACGCCCACGGAAGCCCGGTCGGTGCACCGCGCAGGTTCGACTACGACCTGACCGGCAGTGCACCGCACCGCGACGCCCAGGTCCGGCATGCCCTGATCCGTCTCCTGCACTGGGCCAGACGACACCACCTGGCCATCGCGATCGAGGACCTGGACTTCACCGCGGAGAAGACCCGGGAGAAGCACGGGCGGCGCAAACGCTTCCGCCGGTTGATCTCCGGGATGCCCACGGCCAGGCTACGTGCCCGGCTGGTGTCCATGGCCGCCGAACTCGGCATCCCCCTGATCGCCGTCGACCCCGCCTACACCAGCCGCTGGGGCGCCCAGTACTGGCAGGAGCCCCTGACCACCACGACCCGCACCACCACGCGCCACGAGGCTGCCGCCGTGGCGATCGGAAGGCGCGCCCTGGGGCACCCGGTTCGGCGTCGGACGGCACCGCCCCCTGTTCACCGGAGTGATGAGCAGGGGCATCGGACCGTCCGGGCCGCATCAGGGGTCCCGGGGCGTGAGGGAACCCGCCCCCGCGTTCCCGGACCACGGACACGATCCGTCGGCGCCGGACGCGGAGCGAAAGCGGGCGACCAGCGTGCCCACAACCGTTCGGGGCACGCGGCTGAGTACGAGCCCTGGCACCAGGACTCACTCCCACTCAGTCTCCAGGAACGGTACTCGTACCGCTTGCCACCGCAGGAGGGCAGGACATGACCGCACTCGGAATCCTCTACCCGGGTCACTTCGCCGAGGACGACTACCCGCGCATCGAGCAGCTCCTCGGCAGCGACATCCGGGTGGACCTGGTCCACACCGAGACCGGGGAGGACAGCCACCGGGTGGACGCGCTGCGGGATATGGGCTCGTCGGAGCGGCTCGCACGGGGAGTGGAGGGGCTGCGGCTGTCGGGGGCGGAGGCGGTGGTGTGGGCGTCCACCAGCGGCAGCTTCGTCCTGGGCTGGGAGGGCGCCCACGAGCAGGTGCGCGCTCTGGCTCTGACGGCGGGCCTGCCGGCCTCCTCGACGGCCTTCGCCTTCGTGCACGCGGTGCGAGAGCTGGGGGTGCGGCGGGTGGCCGTCGCGGCGCCGTATCCGGACGAGGTGGCGGGGCTGTTCTCGGACTTTCTGCGGGCCGGGGACGTGGAGGTGGCCGGGGTGCGGGCCGCCGGGGCCGTGACGGCGCGGGAGGTCGCGGGGTGGGGCGAGGCGGAGACGCTTGCGCTGGCCCGGGCGGCGGACGTCCCCGGGGCGGAGGCGGTGGTGCTGCCGGACACCGCGCTGCACACCGCGGCTCATGTTCCGCTGCTCGAGAAGACCCTGGGCAAGCCGGTGCTCACGGCCAACCAGGTGACGGTGTGGGAGGGGCTGCGGCTGGCCGACCGCCGGGTCAACGCGCCGGAGCTGGGGGCGTTGTTCACCCGGGAGCCGATCGTGCAGGTCTGACATCAGCTTGCCCGACCTGGGGCTGCTCCCCAGACCCCGGGCTTTCCCACCCACCCGCCCGCCCGTGACGGCCAACTGGAAGGTACCGCCCCTGGGGCTCCGCCCCAGACCCCGGCGGCGCTTCGCCCCTGCACCCCGGCGGGGCTTCGCCCCTGCACCCCGCGGCTCGTTCTCGTGCTCCCCGCCCGGGAATAAGCGGAGCCCCCCTCCTGTTAACCTCGCGCAGGCCACCGCCGAGTAACAGGAGGCACCCACCGTGTCGGCAGACGAGATCCGGGGAACCGTGCAGGGGACCGCCCCCGTTCCCCTCTCCGTGCTGGATCTGGTGACCGTCGGTGCGGGGAGCACCGCCACCGACGCGCTGCGGACCAGCGTCGAGCTGTCGCGGCTCGCGGAGTCGCGGGGGTTCCACCGGTACTGGGTGGCCGAGCACCACTCGATGCCGGGGGTGGCCTCCTCCTCGCCGGCGGTGATCCTGGCGCATCTGGCCGCGCACACCCAGCGCATCCGGCTCGGGTCGGGCGGGGTGATGCTGCCCAACCACGCGCCGCTGGTGATCGCCGAGCAGTTCGGGACGCTGGAGGCGATGGCACCGGGGCGGATCGACCTGGGGCTCGGGCGGGCGCCGGGGACCGACGGCGCCACCGCGGCGGCGCTGCGGCGGACGGACACGCTGAACGAGGGCGCCGACGACTTCCCGCAGCAGCTCGCCGAACTCACCCGGTTCCTCGACGACGACTTTCCCGACGGGCACCCGTACCGGAAGATCCACGCCGTACCCGGCCCGGTGCAATCGACCTCCCCGGGCGGTGTCCAGTCACCTCACCGGCCGCCCGTCTGGCTCCTCGGATCGTCCGGGTTCAGCGCCCGGCTCGCCGGTCTGCTCGGACTGCCGTTCGCCTTCGCGCACCACTTCTCGGCGCACAACACCATTCCGGCCCTGGACCTGTACCGGGAGACCTTCCGGCCGTCCGCCGTGCTCGACGAGCCGTACGCCCTCATCGGGGTCTCCGCCCTCGCCGCGGACGACGAGAAGGAGGCACGCCGGCAGGTGCGCGCCACCGCGCTGAACATGGTGCGTCTGCGCACCGGTCGGCCCGGGCTCTTCCCCAGCCCGGAGGAGGCCGAGGCGCATGAGTTCAGCCCGATGGAGGAGGAGTTCGTCGCCTCCTGGGCCGGCAACATCGTGCACGGAACGGCCGACGAGGTGCGGACCGGGCTCGACGAGCTGCACAAGCGCACCGGGGCCGACGAGTTGATGCTCACCTCGCACGCGCACCGAGGTGAGCTGCGGCTGCGGTCCTACGAACTCATCGCGGACGCCTACGGGTTGCCCACCGCGTAGGCCTGGGTGCCGCCCAGCAGCTCGGAGATACGATCCGGCGGCACCGGACGGGAGTACAGCCACCCCTGGCCGGTGTCGCAGCCGATCCGGCGTAGACGGGTGGCCTGGGCGGAGGTCTCCACGCATTCGGCGGTGACCGTGAGGCCCAGGCGGTGGGCCAGTTGGACCATCGCCTCGACGATGACCTCGTCGGCCGGGTTCGGCGGGGTGGCGGTCGCGTCGCCCGACTCCTCGTACTGGAAGCCGCGCACGAAGGAGCCGTCCAGTTTCAGGCCGGACACCGGCAGGCGGCTGAGGTAGGCCAGGTTCGAGTAGCCGGTGCCGAAGTCGTCGATGGCGATGCCCACACCCATGTCGCTGAGGGCCTTCAGGGCCTGCAGCGGGCGGCCGGCCGAGCCCATCACCGCCGACTCGGTGAGCTCCAGCTGCAGCAGGTGCGGGGGGAGGCCCGTCTCCGCCAGGACCTCCGCCACGTCCGCCACCAGGTCGGAGTCCCACACCTGGCGGACGGCCACGTTGACGCTCACGAAGATCGGCGGCTCGTCGGGGTGGTCCAGCTGCCAGCGGCGGGCCTGGCGGCACGCGGTCGCCAGGGCCCAGCGGCCGAGCGGGACGATCGAGCCGTCCTCCTCGGCCAGTCCGATGAACCGATTCGGCGTCAACGTGCCGAACTGCGGGTGGTTCCAGCGGACCAGGGCCTCGACACCGCGCAGCCGCCCGTCCTCCATCGCCACCAGCGGCTGGTACTCCAGTACGAACTCGCCCCGGTCGATGGCATGGCGGAGCGTGGACGACAGGGCTTGCCGGGTCATGCGGTGCGCGTTGCGCTCCGGGTCGAACAGGGTCCAGCGGGCCTTTCCGTCGGCCTTCGCCCAGTACAGGGTCGTGTCGGCGGCCTGCATCAGGCCGGTCGCGGTGGTGCCGGCCGCGTGGCGTTCGACGACGCCGATCGAGGCGGACAACGACAGCCGCCGGCCCGCGAGATCGAAGGGTTCCTGGATGGACTCCAGCGCCGACTCGGCGAGTTCGGCGAGTTGTTCCGTCCCCGTGGAGTCCTCCACGAGGAGCGCGAACTCGTCGCCGCCGAGCCGCGCCACCAAGGGCGTGCCCGAGCGGGCGTGGCCGGCTTCGTCGGCCACCCGGGTCAGCCGATCGGCGACGGCGGCCAGCAGACGGTCGCCGACGCGGTGGCCGAGGGTGTCGTTGACCGCCTTGAAACCGTCCAGGTCCAGATAGCACAGCCCGATCCGCCCGGTGCCGCTCTGCTCGTACGACTCCGCCTCCAGCGCTGCCGACAGGCGCTCGAAGAACAGGGTGCGGTTGGGCAGCCGGGTCACCGGGTCATGCATCTGCAAGTGCCTGAGTCGGGCCTGCAGTTCGCGGCGGGCGCTGATGTCGGCGACCGACAGCAGGATGCCCGGATCGGCGCCCGGCTCGACGTCCGCGAGGGGAGCGACGGTGACCTGGACCCACAGCGAGTGGCCGTCGGGGTGCTTGAGCGGGCGGGTGCAGCGCAGTCTGGTCTGCCGGCCCTGCAGCACCTCGCGGTAGGCGTGCCGGATACGGGCGTCGGAGTCCAGGTCCACCAGGTCGGCGGCGACCCGCCCGGGCAGCGCGACCGGATCGGTGCCGAGCAGGGCGCAGAAGGCGGCGTTGGCGTCGGCGACCAGGCCCTGGCCGTCGACGACCGCCATCGCGAGCGGAGCGGTCGCGAAGACGGAGCGGTAGGAGTGCGGCGGGGGGTCGGGAGCGCGGCTACCGGCCCCGGCACGGGCCCCCGCACGGGGAGGCGCCAAATTGTCACTCTCTGTGACGGCTGACCGGTCGAGGTCTGCCGCGGGCGTCGGCCCTTCGGACGTTCCGCTCACCGCTCGCTCCCGCAGTGCACTCGATCGCTGTCCGCGCAGGAAAGTGTGCCGATCATAGAGGCTGGCCCGGGGGCCTTCCAGTCACTGTCCAGTCTCCCGGATCGCCCGACGGCTCCGACAGATCGTTTCTGCCCGTCCGTGCGCGGGTTCTCAGGCCCTCTGACCGGTTGTGACGTTCCGTGAGTGATTCGGGGTGTCGGCCATTCGTGGCACTTCCCCGGCCCTCACCCTTCTGGTGCAGGCAAACAGGGCGCAACGCGACAAACATGCACAAGCTGGGTGCGGTGTCCCGTGAACCGCACCCGGAGGTCCCAGTGCCGCGTCAGCTGCCCCTCAAGCGGCTTTCCCGTGCGGCCGTTGCGAGGCTCGGCAGGGCCGGAGCCCGGCCCCGGCTGCGCAGCACCGCCGCCGTGTGCACCACCATGTCGGCGCTCGCCGCGACCTCGATCCTCGGCGGCCCCTCGGTCGCCGAGCCGTTCACCGCGGCGCCGTGCGCCCTGAAGCGGACCGACGCGCACCACTCGGAGGGCGTGGACACCTGGAACGCCGCCTACACCCGCCCCGCCCGTCCGCTCGAGGCGGTCCTGGTGTTCCTGTCCTTCCCGGACTCCACCCCCGGCACCACACCCGCCGAACTGACCGCCGACCACTTCCCGGCCACCAGCCGGTTCTACGAACGCGCCTCCTACGGCCGGTTCACCCTGCACCCGCATCCGCTCCGGCGCTGGCTGCGCATGCCGCAGCCGTCGACGTCGTACGCCATAAGGCGGGACTGGGACCCGGAACGCAGGGCCGCCTACCTGCGCGACGCGTTCACCGTGGCCGACCCCGCGGTGGACTTCTCGCGCTACGACGTCGTGTACTTCGTCGCCGACCCGGACGCGCCCGGCGTGGACTCGGACGCGACGAAGGTGGTCAACCTGAACACGCCGCTGCGCGTCGACGGTAGGGACGTAAGGCGGGTGGTCACCGTCTTCGAGCAGCATCCGCCGGACCGCCTGGTGCTGGCGCACGAGACCGGGCACGTCTTCGACCTGCCGGACCTGTACCACCGCCCGGTGGACGGCAAGGGGGACTGGGACACGTACGTAGGGGACTGGGACCTGATGGGCAGCCAGTTCGGACTAGCCCCCGATCTCTTCGCCTGGCACAAGTGGAAGCTGGGCTGGCTGGGGCCGCGCCAGGTGGTGTGCGTGCGGGGCCGCGGGCCCACCCGGCTGACCCTGGAACCCCTGGCCGCGGGCCCGGGCACCACCGTCACGGACACCTCGGGCGCCCCCGCCTTCGGGCTCGGCGACGGCGTGAAACTGGCCCTCGTGCGCACTGGCCCCGAGTCCGTGCTGGCCTTCGAGGCGCGCGGCCCGGCCGGGAACGACCGCGCGGCCTGCCGGCCGGGCGTGCTGGTGTACCGGGTGCGCGGCGGGGCGCAGTCCGGCGACGGGCCGATCCAGGTGGTCGACGCCCACCCGCGCACCGAGGCCTGCTGGGAGAACTCCGTGTACCCGCCCCTGGCCGACGCGCCGGTCGCCCTGGGGGAGAGCTTCACGGTGCCGGGCGACGGCGTACGGGTGGAGGTGGAGGACCGGACCCCGTCCGGGGCGTGGACGGTGAAGATCACGCCGGGGGTGGAGGGAGGGGGCGCAGAAGGGATGTAACGACAGAGGGTCACGTTCTCAAGAACGTGACCCTCTGGTGTCGGGTGCGCCGCCAGGGACTCGAACCCCGGACCCGCTGATTAAGAGTCAGCTGCTCTAACCAACTGAGCTAGCGGCGCCTGCTGACGTCGTAGACCTTAGCATCCTGTTCGGCGGGAGGAAAAATCGATATCCGCACCGCCGCACGGGCCGCCCGGACGGCCGCCCACACCGCCACCTCCGGGCCGGGCAGCCAGGGATTCCGGGAGCCGGGGGCCACCAGCCACCGTGCACCACCTGGGGCCGGGCCGTCACCGTTGGTGAGCGCCGGGACGGTCACGGCGTCCCCTCTGCCGTGGCACAGCAGGGGCGGAACGGCCCAGCCCCACTCCTCCCAGGCCAGCAGGGACGGCAGCCGCTGTGCCGTACCGGGCGCGGTGAACAACAGCACCCGGCCCCGGAACACCGCCACCGGCCCGGAGCCCGGCCCTTCGCGCCAGAGCCGGTCCAGCATCCGCCGCCCGAAGATCGCCGGTGCGCTCACCACGTCGAAGGCATGCCCGCACGACAGCACCGCCGTCGCCGAGCCGCGGCGCGGATACGCCCCCGCACCGGCCAGCCATTCGGCGCCGTCGGGGGTGACGCCGGTGACCCCGGGGGCCCTGGCGAAGTCGTCCCGTGCGCTGCTCATGCCGACTATCTCTACCGTCGGTGAGCGTCCCGTTCCCCTGGGTTGCGGGAAACGAATGCGTGAGGAGACCGGAAGGGGTATCTTGCCCGCCTGGCATATGCCGGGGGAGAGACCGGAGCGGTCACAGCGGGTCCGTGGACCCCCGCCCCTCGCCGACGGCGCCCCGCATCAGGTCGCGCCCGAACTCCACCATCTTCTTGGCGTAGTCCTCGGTCCACTCCGCCCGCTCGGCGATGTCCGCCGGCGTCAGCCGGTCGAACCGCCGGGGATCGGCGAGCTGGGCCGCCGCGATGGCCTGGAACTCCACCGCCCGGTCGGTCGCCGCACGGAACGCCTGCGTCAGCTCCGTCGCCCGTGCCAGCAGCGCCCTCGGATCCTCGATCGACTCCAGGTCGAAGAAGTGCTCCGGATCGTCGACCGCCTCGGCGGGCTCGAAGAGCAGTGGCGCGGGGCGTAGCCGCGGTTCGTTCCGACGCGGCGTGGGCTCCGCCATGTCTTTGTCCTCCTCGTACGGTTCGAATCGGGCGCGGCCCTCCGGGTGGGCCATCCTCCATTGTCCCGCCTCCACGCAAGACGGCGCCGAACGTTGACGCAACAGGATCGGGCCATCCGGTGTTCCGCGGGATCCGCCGGGCCGGCGGTCACCCTTGCCCGGAGGTCGGCTGTGGGCGGCTGCCGGAGAGTCGGTCAGGGGCGCCAGGTCACCCGGTGCTCGGACAGGTGTGCCAGCACCGCGTGGTTCGCCTCCCAGCCGTCCGGAAACTTCACCACCGTCCCGAGCTGGACCGGCTCGGTCGACGGGTAGTCGTCCAGCAGTTCGCCCACGCCCGCTCGGCACACCACGATGCACGCCTGACGGTGCCGGGAGGCGAGCACGCACAGCCGGCCCGTCTCCAGGTGGAAGGCGGTGGCGTCGGGGCGGCCGGACAGGGGATGCAGGACGACCGTGACGTCGAACTCCCTGCCCTGCAGCCGGTTCGCCGTGTCCACGGTCACGTCGGCCACGCCCAGCTCGGCCAGCGCCGCCCGTACCGCCGCCGCCTGGTCACGGTGGGCGGTGCCGACCGCGATCCGGTCGGCGGTGAGCGGGGCCGGGTCCGGCGAGCGCTCCGAGGTCGCCGCGCCGCCCCGGTCCAGCAGCCGCCGGACCACCGTGGCCACCGCCCGTACCGCCTCGGGATCCGTCCTCGGCGTGTGCCGCGCGGGCAGCTCGAGCAGCCCCCAGCCCGAGACCGCCGCCTCGTCGATCACCCGGTCGGGGCCCGAACCGTCCGACGGGACGGCGAAGGCCAGACGGCGGTCACCGTGGTCCGTGCCGCTGCGGAACGGGGTGTACGGGTAGAACGCGTCCGAGACCAGGGGCGCCGCCGACGCCGGGAGCCGCCACGACACCGGCAGCCGGTGCTGCGGCAGCTCGGGGTTGTGTGCGAGCAGCGTCGTCACTGCCGAGGCGGACGGGTCGTAGGACAGACCCGCCCACTGCTCGCTGCCCACGATCGCGAACGGGTCCAGTTGCCCCGGGTCACCCACGAACAGCGCCCGTTCGAACAGCCCGGCCACGGCGAGCAGCGCGTCCGAGCGCATCTGGTACGCCTCGTCGACGATGGCGTGCCGCCACGGCTCGTCCACCTTCACGTGCGCCCACTTCGCGGCGGTGGACAGGACCACCGGGGTCCCGGCCAGGTCGGCGGCCTTCGCGGACTTCCGGACGTTCGGCAGGTCGTCCAGGGCCTTGTCGTACGGGTCGGTGTCGCTGCTGTGCAGACGGCCGACGGGCAGTTCGGGGTTCTTCTCGGCGAGCCGGAGCACCAGGTCGTCGACCTGGGCGTTGGTCTGCGCGACCACCATCAGCGGGCGCCCGGCGTCGGCGAGTTCCAGCGCCGCGCGGACGACGAGGGTCGACTTGCCGGCGCCCGGCGGGGAGTCCACGACCACGCCCCGGTGGGCGCCGTTCAGGGTGTCGCCCAGGATCGCGTCGGTGGCCCGCGCGGCCGCGGCCCCGGGGTCGAACAGGGCTTGCTCGGCGCGATCGGTCACCGTGAGTGCCCCTCGCGCGACAGATGGTGGTCTCGCGTGGTGCTGAGCGAGAGCCAAGCCGGCACAGCAGTCTCCAATCTCTGGGGCAACCGGGCTGGTGCTGATCGCGTAGGACTCGGTCGCTCGCTGAGCGATCGAGCAGCGTGAGCCAGGAGTCTCCCTCGCTCGCGAGCGGGAGGGTTCAAAGCACATCCTCCTCGGTCACGGGGTCGGGGAACTCGGCCACGGCGGTCGCCTCACCCGGCGGCCCGCCGTGCGTCCACGGCGTCTCCTCCGGGTCGGGCAGCTTCGCCCCGCCGCGCTGCTCGTGCTCGAACAGGGTGAAGCAGATCCGGTCGCCCTTCTCCGGCACCGACCCGGCCTCGGGCTCCTTGCCGCGGCCCATCTTGTCGACGATCCGCAGGACGACCAGCCCCTCGCCCTCGTCCCCTACGAACTCCGCGGCCTGCGGTTTCCCGCCCAGGGAGCGGTAGACCTTCGCCCGCTCCCCGAGGTGCGGCCGGTCGTCCGTGCGTACGGTCACCAACGGGCGCGGGCTGGGCCGCTTGCCCTCGCTGTACACCATGACGACGTCCATGACCTCCCCCGTGAACGCCTCCCCGGCGAGCCGCCGCCCCGCCATCACCAGCGGGTCGTCGAGCGCCTCCTGCGCCTCCAGCCGGGCCTGTTCCCGCTCGCGCGTGGCCAGCTTGTTGGCGGCCGTCACCGCGTCGTCACGGCGCGGCTGCGGCGGCTCCCCGGCGAGCACCCGGTCGCGGTGGCCGGTGAACGACCAGCGGTCGCGGGTCCACCGCTCCTCGACGTGCGCCCCCTCGGGCAGTTCGCGCAGCAGGTCGACACCCCGCCACACCGAGTCCCAGGTGGGCCGGGCCCGGCTCTCCACCAGGTCGCGGATCTCCCGCTCGGCCGCGGTGAGCGCGCCGAGCCGGTCGTCCGCCTGCAGGCCGTCCTCGGCGGCGGCGAGGGCCGTGCGGGCCCGGTCGTAGCGCTCCAGGGCGGGTGCGAGCAGCTTGTTGTCGAACGCCGGGTCGGTGGCCGGACCCGCGGGCGGACACAGCAACTGGCCGTCGGCGTCCCGCGCCAGCTCCGCCCGCAGCGCCTCCTCGGCGCCGGTGACGCCCTCCGGCGGGTCGATCCAGGCGAGCAGCGCACCGAGGTGCTGGTCCTCCAGGCTGGACTGCCCGGTCGCCCAGTGCCGCGACAGCACGTCCGTCAGGGCCAGCAGCAGCGAGGAACCGGGCACCCGCGCGCGCTCCCCGAAGTGCGTCAGCCAGCGCCCGAGCAACGGCACCCGGGGCGGCGCCGGATAGGGCGCCTCCGGGTCCTGCTCCGCCGTGCGCCGGAACCTCATGGAGCGCCCGAGCAGCCGTACGAACTCCACGCCCGCGCGGCTCGGCACGATCAGCTGCGGGGCGTCCGCGCACAGGTCGACCTCGACCTTGACCCGCTTGCCGGTCTCCGGGTCGGTCTCGGTGCGCTCGGCGGGCTCGACGGCGTCCGCGTACGAGTCGACGTACGGCAGGACGATGTCGGCGAGTTCGGCGAGGAACGCGAAGCGCAGGTCCCGGTCGCGGGGCTGCGGTACGACCAGCAGGCGTGGCGCGTCCCGGTCGGTGCCGACCAGTGCACCGAGCGGGGCGCCGGCCTCACCGGCGGTGGTGAGCGGCACGAACACCAGCGGCCGGTCGGACAGATGCCGGTGCCGGACGGTCGCGGTCGGCCGGGCGCGGCCGGAGCTGACGGCCTCCAACCGGGCGAGCGTGGTGATCAGGGACACGCGGCCACCTCCCGGCCGGCCAGCGCCTCCGCCCGCAGGGCCGCCGCCCTGCGCAGCGCCGCCACCGCGGGATCCTCCGGGTCGCCGAGCTCACCGCGGGCCGCCGCCAGGACGTCGTCCACCGTCGCCAGCCCGCCCAGCTCCGCGCGGACCGGGCGGCCGAGCGTGGTCACCGCGCCGGCCGCGCGGGAGCGTTCCCGGCAGTGGAAGGCCAGCTCGCAGGCGGCCAGGCACTCGGGCGCGTACGTCGCCGGGACCGACTCCACCGCCGCCGCCAACTCCTCGGCCGGCAGGCCCGGAGCGAAGCAGGTGCCCTCGGGAAGGTCGTCGGCGATGTCCTCGATACGGGTGAGCCGGGCCAGCTGACGGGCGGTGACCGCGCGCTGCTTGCGGACGTCCACGGCGGAGGCGGTGGCCAGGTTGGAGAAGTCCCGGGGGCAGACCAGCAGAATGCGGTGGCGCACACGCGGGGCGGGGGTGAGGTGCGCCGCGACCTCCTCCAGGGCCAGCACGTACACCGCGGCCTGTCGGGCGGCCGCGCCCACCTTCGCCGGGTCCGCGGAACCGTCCAGCATCGGGAAGGACTTGATCTCCACGACCGTCCAGCTGCCGTCCGGGTGCACCACCACCGCGTCCGGCTCCAGGAACGCCGGGGAGCCCGCCACCTCCAGCGCCAGCATCGGATGGTCGAGCAGCGTCCAGCCGCCCGCCTCCACGGCCTCCCGCAGCGCCAGCGCCGTACGCGCCGTACGCCCCGCCGGGCCGGGCGCGGACAGATCCGGGACGTGGGTCCGCTGCGGCGGCTCGGCACCCGGGTCCAGCCTGGCGTGCACCAGGCGCAGCAGCTCCGCGCCGCCGTCGGCCTTCACCCGCGCCTCGAACGCGTTGCCCCGGGTCAGGGCGAACTGCGACTGTCCGAAGGCGGACGGGGTGCCCAACGCGTCGGCCACGGCCGCCTTGTCGACGCCCGCGCCGTCCAGGATCGCCCGCCGTCTGCACCCCGGGTTCGCGGCGAGCGCCGCGAGGGCGCGCGCGTCCAGTGCCTTGGCCGGTACGTCGGGGCCGCGCAGTTCAGCGAGCCGCTGCCGGAGCGCCGTCCCCCGCTTCGCTGGGGGCGGCGTCCGGTTCGGCTCCGGATCCGAGCCGCGGCTTACGCTGCCGTGGAATTCGCTCACCCGGGGAAGTCTGGCATCCGCCACTGACAATCGGGGCCGCTGCGTCCTGCGAGCCCGCCGTGACCACCGAGGTGCCGGGCACCAGCCGTGCCCGCAGCCGGTCCACGCCACGCGTCACGTACGGGGCCAGCAGCAGTCCGGCGCCCATCACGACCGCGCCCGCCACCGCGTCCAGGAAGTAGTGGTTGGCGGTGCCCATCACCACGATCGCGGTCAGCAGCGGATAGGCGACGGCGGCGGTCTTGGTGATGCGTGTGCCGCCGTGCCGCCACAGCATCACTCCGCACCACAGCGCCCAGCCCACATGCAGGCTCGGCATGGCCGCGTACTGGTTCGTCATGCCGCCCATGCCCCGCGGGGCGCTGGCTTCGGCGCCCCACCAGCCGTACGAGCTGTACTCGGCCATCGTGTCCACGAAGCCGTGGCCCGCCGAGAGGAGGCGGGGCGGGCAGGTGGGCAGCAGGGTGAAGCCGATCAGTCCTATGAACGTGGACGTCCACAGCCAGGTGCGGGCCGCCCGGTAGATGTTTTTGTGGGAGCGGAACAGCCAGACCATGACCGCGGGCGTGACCACGTAGTGCAGCGACGCGTACCAGAAGTCGGCCGGGACGCCGAGCCACGGTTCGCGTGTGAACAGGCGGTTGAGCGGGTGCTCGGCGTTGAGGTGCAGGGCCTTCTCGAAGCGCAGGATCGCCAGGCCGTGGTCGACGGCGCCGGAGACGTCGGTCCGCGCGATCAGCCGGCCGGCCGTGTAGCAGCAGTACACCAGCAGGATCAGCGGAACTTCGGTCCACCACCGCAGCCGGGTCCGCGAGGACACCTCGGTTCCCGGTGTCTCGGTCTGCGGCATCCGATCGCCCTCCCCCTTCTGGTCTGCGGCGCCCCTTGGGCCGGGCGTGCCACTCTACGGCGTACCGCTTCGTGTTAGGGCGGCGCTCCAGCCGTGATAGACGCCGGGATCGCCCGCCGGGTTGCCCGGAAACAGGGTGCGCGATGATGGAGGGGCCACGCATCGGGTTTCTCCCCGAGTGCTCCCCGACATCTCCCGGAAAGGTCCCCCATGGCACCGCGCATCCTGCTGGCCCGGCACGGACAGACGGCCTGGTCGCTGTCCGGCAAGCACACCGGCAGGACCGACGTGCCCCTCCTGGAGGAGGGTCGCAGCGGCGCGAAACTGCTCGGCGAACGCCTCCACCGCGCGCCCTTCGACGGCCTGGCCGACGTCGAGGTCCGCACCAGCCCGCTGGCACGCGCGCGTGAGACGTGTGAACTCGCCGGGTTCGGCGAGCGGGCGGCCACCTGGGACGCGTTGCTGGAGTGGGACTACGGCGCCTACGAGGGCATGACCCCCGAGGAGATACAGGCCGTCCGCCCCGGCTGGCTGATCTGGCGGGACGGCGTCCCCGAGGGGGAGACACTCGCCGAGGTCATGGCCCGCGCGGACGAGGTGGTGTCCTGGGCGCGGGCCGAGGACCGGGACGTCCTCGTGTTCGCCCACGGCCACATCCTGCGGTCCGTGGGCGCCCGGTGGCTGGGCCTGCCGCTGGACTTCGCCGCGCGGATCCGCCTCAACCCGACGTCCCTGTCCGTCCTCGGCTGGGCGTACGGGGAACCGGCGATCGAGAGCTGGAACGACCTGGGGCATCTTGCACTCGGCTGACCACCTCGTCCGGTTGCGGTGCGGGTGAGATCAACGACTGCGCCCTGCGTGGGTTACGACGCCCGGTGCACTTCAGCTATTTCACAAGGGTGCGCGTGTTTTATCGACACCGCCCCCATGGGTGATCTTCATCATGGTTGCTACCGATTTGTCCCTTTCTCTCGGAGGCAAACCCACATGAAGGCTCTTGTTCCCCTGGCCGCCGCCGCGGTGGTCCTCGGTTCCCAGGCGTTGGGCGGGGTGGCGGTTGCCGCGCCGGCCCTCGGCAATGGGAGCCACCGCAGCGTCGCGCACGTCAGGACTGTCGCCCCCAAGCCGCATGCGTCCGGGAAGATCGTCTCCTGCAACAACCAGTCGACCTTCAACCTCATCGCCGTGCCCGCGCCGCTGGCGGCGGCCGCCGCTGCCGTCACCCCGACTTTCGTCGGGGCCGCTGCCGCCGGCTCCGGTCCGTCCAACGTCAGCAACGTCAACGCCCCATCGAACAACCCGTCGGGCAACAGCTGCTCGTAGCCGTTCACCCCGCCGACTGGCCGCATGCCCGCTCCGGTGTGCGGCCAGTGGTCTCCGGGCTGGAGCTTCGTAGGCCGCGGCGGTTGACCTCATGTCGTACGCGGTGACGAGGCGTGCCGGTCCAGGAACTCCGACACCCCCGAAGCCCCCCGGTGCGGCAGCAGTACGCGGGTCGTCCCCGCGAGCATCGTCTGGATCCGCGACGACTGCACCTGGTCCAGCAGGTCCAGCACCCGCATCCCGGCCGACGCCGCCTCGTCCGGCCGGCCCCCGCGCGCGAGGTCGTCCGCGAGTTCGGCCGTGTACAGCGCGATGTTCCGGGTGAAGTGGGGGTCCTGCAGCTGCGCCGCCCGCCGCGCGTGCCGGGCCGCCCGCGTCCAGTCGCCCAGCGTCGACCAGCACTGCGCCTCCAGCCCCTCCAGCTCGGCCTCGCCGTAGAAGCTCATCCACTCGGGGTCGGTGTCCGAGCGGCCCCGCACGTACAGGGCCTGCGCCCGGGCGAGCGCCTGTGCGCAGCCGGTACGGTCGGCGAGCCCGGCCCAGCCGCCCGCCTCGCGCAGCGCGAGCAGCGACATCAGGCGCGCGGATCCCAGCGTCCGCCCCACCCGCTGTGCGGCCTGCGCCGCCCGGACCGCTTCACGGGGCCGTCCCGTGTCCCGGGCGAGGAAGGCCGTGTTGCAGAACGCGTGCGCCTCCAAGGCCGGGTCCCCGGTCATACGAGCGGTCGCGAGCGCCTCCGCGTAATGCGAGCGGGCGTCGTCGAAGCGGCCGGAGTCGTGGGCCAGCCAGCCCACCGAGATGGCGAGTTCACCGGCGCCCGAGTGCAGCCGGTTGGCGGTCGTCTGCCGGGTCGCGCCGGCGTCGAGCAGCTCGTACGCGGCGCGCAGCGGAGCCGCCGCGCGCCGGTAGAGCCCGTCCGCGCCGTGCCGGTCGTCGAGTAGCCGGATGCGGCGGACGGCCTCCTCGAGAGCGGCCGCCTCCGAGGACCCGGCGCGGCGCACCGGCCGGCCCGCCGCCGCGGCCTCGATGGTGAACCCCAGGGGGCCCAGCGTGGCGGCGGCCACCGTGGCGCCCCCGCCCGTCATGAATGCGCGACGCAGCACGTCGCTCTCCTCGTGGATCTCGTCGTTCTCGTGCGTGTCGTACGGGTCCTGCGTGTCATGCGGCTCGAACGCCGCCCGCGTCTCGCGCGTGGCGAACGCCGGACGCGGTGCGCGCGCGAGCAGTGCTTCCCCCGGCGGGCGCGCCCCGCGGCCGCGGACCGACGAGCGGGGCGCGAAGCCCAGGTCGGCGAGCGTGCGGCCGGGGAACATGTGCAGGAACACCCGTTCGTACGCGTAGTTCGGGCAGCGGATCTCGCCCGCCTCGACCCGGCCGATGTAGCGCGCGTCACAGCTCACCCGCTCGCCGATCTCACGGGCGGCCCGCCGTACCAGTGCGGCGAACTCGGCCGGTGAGTGCCGGCCGCGCAGCTGCCGGAAGGCGAGGTTCGGCCGTGGTGGCCGTTCGTGCTGCGACGAGGTCACGGTTGACGACGCCATGGCCGGGTCCTCTCGTGCGAACCGTCGAACCATGCCGGATCGGGTGCGAGTTGTCCGAGTGGTGCCCCCGGTTCCGGCGGGCAAGAACGTACCTGCTGTGTCGGACCCGACACGCTGTGTTTGGCTACAAACCGGATATCTCATACACGATCTGCCATGAAGTGCCATCCTTTGCGGCCAACTTGTGCCGTAGCCGTTGACGCCGTGCCGCGTTGGACAGGGCGGACCTGTAAGAGGGCTGCGTGGTGGAGGCCGGGATGGAGACCAGCCGGAGCAACGATCCTTGTACGCCGTCGCCGACCGCGTGCGATGTGGTGACCGTGCCAACCCGACAGGGTCTGGAGGCGGTCGACATCCTGCGGCGGGGTGCGGCCGGGGACGGCGTGGGGCCCGTACTGCTCGACGACGGGTGCGACACGCTCGGCTTCCTGGTCCCGCCGGGCACCGCGGCCGCGTGGGACGTACCGGGCAGCACCTGTACGGAGACCGACGGACGCGGTCTGAGTTTCCCCCCGCAACCCTCGGTCGAGGGCTCGGACTGGCTGGTGCCGCCGGGGGAGGCCGACCCCGCCACGGACCCCGCGGTCCTCAGACGGGCCCTGGGGGAGGCGGCACGGCTGCTCAGGGCGGCGGACAACTGCCGCTGAGCGGTACCACCCGGTGGGCCCTGCGAAAATGGCCCCATGGGCAAGTCCAGGAACCCCCGGCGCAGGCAGGCCGGCGCCGAAGCGGTCGTCGAGGACGTCGACGGCGGTCTCGCCCAGCTGATACCCGACCGGGACCGCCGGCGGGCCTGGACCCTGCTGATCGACGGGGCCCCGCAGTCGCACGTCGACCTCGACGACCCGGCGTACCTCTCCTTCGAGTACCAGCGGCGGTTCGGGCACGTCGTCGACCTCGTCGCACCGCCCGGCCGACCGGTGCACGCCGTGCATCTCGGCGGCGGCGCGTTCACCCTGGCCCGCTATGTGGCCGCCACCCGCCCCCGGTCCACCCAGCAGGTCGTCGAGCGGGACGCGAAACTCGTCGAACTGGTCCGGCGCGAACTGCCGTTGGACCCCGGTGCCCGGATCCGGGTGCGGTCGGCGGACGCCCGCGCAGGCCTGGCCAAGGTGCCGGACGGCTGGGCCGACCTGGTCGTCGCCGACGTGTTCAGCGGCGCCCGGACCCCCGCCCACCTCACCTCCACCGAGTTCCTCGACGAGGTCCGCAGGGCCCTGAATCCCGACGGGATCTACGCCGCCAACCTCGCCGACGGTCCGCCGCTGGCCCATCTGCGGGGCCAGATCGCCACCGCCGCCGCCCGCTTTCCCGAACTCGCGCTGGTCGCCGACCCGGCCATGCTGCGCGGCAAGCGGTTCGGCAACGCGGTGCTGGTCGCCGCCGACCGCCCGCTCCCGGTCGCCGAACTGACCCGCCGCGCCGCCTCCGACCCGCACCCCGGGCGGGTCGAGCACGGCCCCGCGCTCCTCGCCTTCACCGGAGGGGCCGTACCGGTCACGGACGGGGCGGCGGTGGCCTCACCGGCCCCGCCGCCTTCGGTGTTCCGCTGACGAGGGCCGGCTGGTGCCGGGGCACTGTTGAAGGCGTCCTGTCGTTCCTGCTCTGAGCGGTAGGGGCGGGTGCGGGCCAGGGTCCCGCCGGCCGGCGGCGATCTCCACGTCGAGCAATGTCAGGCGGTGTCGACGACGAGGTCGCTCGCGCGCAGGGCGGCGACGAGAGCGGGCGGGGCGGTGGCGGTGGAGCCCGCGTTGTAAGGGGGTTGAGGGTCGTACTCGGTCACGAGCTGGATGGCCTCGGCGATGTCGTCACCGGCCATGCGGCCGGTCAGATTCAGGGCGAGATCGATGCCGGCCGAGACCCCGGCGGCGGTGGCGTACTTGCCGTCGATGACGACCCGTTCCGCCGCGGGGACGGCGCCGAGTGCCGACAGGTGCTCGAGACAGATCCAGTGCGAGGTGGCCCGGCGGCCGGCGAGCAGGCCGGCGGCTGCCAGCAGCAGAGAGCCTGAGCAGACCGAGGTTGTCCAGGTGGAGGTCTCATCGACACGGCGGAGCCAGTCGAGCGTGGGTAAGTCCGCGAGGAGGTCAGCGGTTCCCGGACCGCCGGGGACGAGGAGGACATCGGGTGCGGCCAGGTCGGAGAGTGCGGCATCGGCGGTGAGGGCGAGGCTGTTCATGTCCGTGCGGACCGGGCCGGGCCGGGCCGCGGTGAAAACGACCTCGGCGCCAGGGATGCGGGAGAGGATCTCATAGGGGCCGACGGCGTCCAGTGCCGTGAAGCGGTCGTACAGCAGGATGGCTATCTGCATCGGTTTTCTCCGGTTCGGTAGGTACGAAAGCGGTGACGGTATTCGGTCGGCGGCACGGCAAGGGCGCGGATGAAGGCGCGTCGCATCGATTCCGGGGTGCCATAGCCCGAGGACCGGGCTATCTCCTCGATCCCGTCGTCGGTGTCCTCCAGCCGTCGGCGGGCGGCCTCCAGCCGGACGCCGTCCACATACCGCCCCGGTGTCACCCCGACCTCTGCGGCGAAGGCGCGGGCGAAGTGACGGGGCGACAGCGCGCAGCGTTCGGCAAGCGCGTCCACGGAGAGGTCGCCATCGGGGTGCTCGGCGATCCAGCGCTGGACTTCGCGCAGCGGACGCCGTTCGGCGAGCTGAGCGGCGAGCTGGGTACTGAACTGCGCCTGGCCGCCTGGCCTGCGCAGGAACACCACCAGGTGTCTGGCCACCTGCAGCGCGGCGTCCCGGCCGAGATCCTCCTCGACCAGCGCCAGGGCGAGGTCGATGCCTGCTGTGACACCGGCCGAGCTGGCGATGTTCCCATCCCTGACGTAGATCGGTTCGGGATCGACCCCGATGTCCGGGAAACGCTGCGCGAGCGTGTCGCAGTACGCCCAGTGCGTGGTGGCACGTCGTCCGGACAGCAGCCCGGCCTCGGCGAGCAGGAAGGCGCCGGTGCACACCGACACCACGCGCTCGGCCCCGGCCGCCAGTTGGCCGATCCGGCGTACCACCGCCGGGTCGGGACGGGCCGTGCCCGCGCCGCCGGGCACCAGGAGCGTGTGGGCCGGTCCGACGCGGTCGAGGTCGTCGTCGGCCAGCAGCCCTAGCCCGCTGGACGTTCGCACCGGCCCGCCACCGGGCGCAGCGGTCGTGATCCGGTACATCTGCGGCTGCCCCACGGCGGCACCCGCCCCGGTGAACACCTCCAGGGGGCCGGTCACGTCAAGGCTCTGCACACCCTCGTAGAGGACGATGAGCACACTGATGGGCCTCATGCGGCTCAGCCTGGCAGTGTGCGGACGTGGCAGCAATGACGCACTTCCCACCTTTCCTGCCGTGGTCGGCTTGGCTGCCGGTTTCGAACCCCCGCCCGTCGGGGCCGTTGTCGAAGCTCCACCACAGCGCCGACGCGACCGCGCAGATGCGGGCCGTGACCTGCTCCGACCGGGCACAGTCGTTGACCATGGGTCAGCTCAAGACGACGCACCACGAGCAGGCCAACGCACCGACCACTTCGCGGGCACGACCTAGAAGTCCAAGCCCCGTGACAGCAAAGGCAGATGGCGCTCGTACAGCGCCGCCAGGTCCTCCCGGCCGTCGCCCTCCACCCAGTGCCGTACGAGCGTGGTGAAGACGGCGATGATCGCCGCCGCCGCGCACTTCACCTCCAGGTCGGACGCGTCGCGCCCGGCGCGTTCGGCGATGACCTCGGCGATGGCCCGCTCGCTGCGCTCCTGCTCGGCGACGGTGCGGGCGCGGATGGCCGGGTCGGTGAAGGAGATTCGGGTCCGCAGCAGAAGGTCGTCGCGGTCCTGCCGGATCATCTCCCCGACGGGGCCCTTCAGGGAGTTGAGCACCGCCTCGACGATGGGCTCGTCGGCGGGGCGGGAGCGCAGGGCGGCGGCGAGGGCCGGGTCGTACTCGTCCTGGAGGACCACGTCCTCCTTGGTGGGGAAGTACCGGAAGAAGGTACTGGGCGAGACCTCCGCCGCCTCCGCGATCTGGTCGACCGTGGTGGCCTCGTACCCGTGCTCGGCGAAGAGGCGGTAGGCCTCCCGGCGGATGCGCTCGCGGGTCTGCTGCTTCTTGCGCTCGCGCAGGCCGAGGGGGGCGGCGGGGGTCTCGTGCATCGTCATGCGACCGATTCTGCGGGCTGGGCGGCGGACCGGGCCACCGTCCGGGAGCAGGGGGCGGTGCCGGGCAGGAAGACGGCCGCCAGGACGGCACCCAGCAGGGCGATCGCGCCGCAGGCCGTCAGGACCAGGTTCATACCGTGGATGAACGCCTCGTGCGCGTGGACCGCCAGTCCGGCGTCGTGCAGCCCCGCGGCCACCGCGTCGGCACCGGACACGGAGTCGCGGGCCGCGTCCGCCGCGGGCTTCGGCAGGGCGCCGGTGTGCAGGCGGGCGAGGTAGCCGTAGCTGAGGAGGCTGCCCAGCCCGGCCACGCCGAGGACCGAGCCGAGCTGCTGGACGGTCTCCAGCAGGCTGGTGCCCGACCCGGTGTTGTCCTCGGGCAGGGCGGCCATCACGAGGCTGGTGGCCGGGACCACGGCCAGCCCGAAGCCGAGGCCGGTCAGGCCCAGCCACAGCGCGGTGAAGCCGTAGCCGTCCGAGACGCCGGTGGTCGCTCCGAGCAGCACGCCGGCGCCGAGCACCAGCAGGCCCGTCGGCACGACCGTCCGCGCGCCCAGCCGCGGGACCAGGGGCTCGCTCGCGGCGGCCGCCGCCATCAGGCCCCCGATCAGGGGCAGGACGCGCAGACCGGTGCCGAACGCGTCGTTGCCGAGCACGGACTGGAGGTACTGCGGGACGACGAACAGGATGCCCATCACCGCGAAGTTGACGAAGACCGCGATCAGCGTGCCCCACAGGAAACGGCGGTCGGCGAACAGGCTCAGGTCGACGATCGGATGGGCGTACCGGCGCTCGCGCAGTACGAAGGCGGCCAGGAGTACGGCCGCGGCGGCGAGCGGGACGAGGGCCGAGGGCGAGGTCCAGCCTTCACGGGGGATCAGGATGGTGCCGTAGACCAGCGCGGTGATGCCGAGACCGCCCAGGACGCTGCCGAGGGTGTCGAACGGCGCGGAGGTGCGGACGGCGGTGTCACGGGGCAGCAGCCAGGTGCCCGCGAGGACGGCGAGTGCGGCGACCGGCGCGTTGAACAGGAACACCGAGCCCCACCAGAAGTGGTCGAGCAGCCAGCCGCCGACCACGGGTCCGACCGGCATGCCGAGCGCGGTGGCCGCGGTCCACACGGCGATGGCCTTGGGCAGTTCCTCCTTGGCGAAGACGCGGGGCAGGATCGCCATGGACAGCGGCATGATCGCGGCGGCGCCGAGACCGAGGACGGCCCGGGCGGCGATGACCGCCGACGGCGAGTGGGCGAGCGCGCCGCCTAACGAGGCGAGGCCGAAGAGCGTGATGCCGGACAGCAGCAGCCGCTTGTGCCCGTACCGGTCGCCGAGCAGGCCGACCGGGAGCATCGCCACGGACAGGGACAGCAGGTAGCCGCCGCCGATCCACTGCAACTGGGCGCTGTCGGCGTGCAGTTCGCCGGCGATGGTGGGCAGCGCGACGTTGATGACGGTGCCGTCGAGGCCGACGATCAGCACGCTCAGGGTGAGCGCGGCCAGGGCGAGCCAGCGGCGGGGGGAGTCGGAGAGGCGGGGCGCGGACTTGGACATGGGGACCTCCCATTCGGAGCAACTGTTGAGAGCTTACTGCCAAATGCGAGTCGACTGTCAATATCTAGTTGTCTTTCACTTCGGGTGGCTCGGCAAGCCTCCGCAACCGCTCAGTAGACCTCCACATGCGGCGGCCCGTCGTGCCAGGTGCAGAAGACCGTCAGCCGGTTCGCGCCCGAGGCGAACTCCACCCGGATCCACGCCTCCGTCTTCCACACCTGCATCGACCAGCCCGTCCCCGGCGTCGCCGAGACGAGCGTCGCGTCCGTCTTCCCGAGGTCGAAGACCACCCGGCCGCCGTCGGTGTCATAGCTCCTGACCTGACCGGAGGGGGTCAGTGACGGGGACGGGGTGGAGGTGGTCGTCACGGTCCGCGAGGGCGTCGGGGTGCTGGATGTCGAGGGTGTCCTGCGTGCCGCCCGGGACGGCGAGGGCCCCGGCGGACGGGAACGCCGCGTGTCCGTGTCCGTGTCCGCCGCCGTGATCGGCAGGGCGCGCGGCGGGTCGTACGCGGTGCCCGCCAGCACCGAGTGCACGCCCCACCACGACAGCGTGGCCGCCGCGCCGGTGGCGAGCATCCACGCCAGTACGTGTACGAGTCCTCTGCGCATGGCGGGCCATACTGCCCCAGGGCGATCGTGAGTTGCACATGCCCGGAGTTGTCCACAGGCCCGCACCCGGCTGTTCGACATGGCGTACGGTGCCGCGCATGGCAAGTGTGCTCGTGGTCGAGGACGACCAGTTCGTACGCTCGGCGCTGATCCGGCACCTCACCGACGCCTCGCACACCGTACGCAGCGTCGGTACGGCACTGGAGGCGCTGCGCGAGGTCGCCCATTTCCGCTTCGACGTCGTCATCCTGGACCTCGGCCTGCCCGATCTGGACGGGTCCGAGGCGCTGAAGATGCTGCGCGGCATCACGGACGTGCCCGTCATCATCGCCACCGCGCGGGACGACGAGACGGAGATCGTCCGGCTGCTGAACGCCGGTGCGGACGACTACCTGACCAAGCCGTTCTCCGTCGAGCACCTCTCCGCGCGGATCGCCGCCGTGCTGAGGCGCTCGCGGGCCTCCGCCGGGGAGGCCCCTCCGTCGAGTGTCCTGCGCGTCGGCGGTCTGACCGTCGATCCGCTGCGCCGCCAAGCCGAGTTGGACGGGGCCCGCCTCGACCTCACCCGCCGCGAGTTCGACCTGCTCGCCTTCCTGGCGGGCCGCCCCGGGGTCGTCGTCCCGCGCCGGGAACTGCTCGCCGAGGTGTGGCAGCAGTCGTACGGCGACGACCAGACCATCGACGTCCACCTGTCCTGGCTGCGACGCAAGTTGGGGGAGACGGCGGCCCGGCCGCGCTATCTGCACACCCTGCGCGGCGTCGGCGTGAAACTCGAACCACCCGGGGAAGCGGAGCCGGTGCGATGAGATGGGCACTGGTGAGGGTCTGCCTCGCGGTCACCGCCATGGTCGTGGTCGCCTTCGCGGTCCCCCTCGGACTGGTCGTGAAGGAGATGGCCCGCGACCGCGCCTTCTCCAATGCCGAGCGGGTGGCGGCCGCGATCGCGCCCGCGCTGTCCATCACCACCGACCGCGACAAACTCGAGCGCGTGGTGGCCTCGGCGGGCTCGGACACCGACTTGGCGGTGCACATACCGGCCGCCGCTGCGGGCGGATCCGGCGGCGACGGCCGGGCGGCCGTCGACATCGGCCGGCAGCGCGCGGCCGACCGGGACATCGCGACCGTACGGAAGCTGGGCCGGGCCTCCACCACCGAGGTGGCGGGCGGCTCCACCCTGCTCCAGCCGGTCGCGCTGAGCTCCGGCGCGATCGCGGTGGTCGAGGTGTACGTCCCCGAGGCCGAGATGAGCAACGGCGTCGGCACGGCCTGGGCGGTGCTGGCCGCCGTCGGCATCGCGCTGATCGTGGGCTCCGTGGCCGTCGCCGACCGGCTCGGCGTACGGATGGTCCGCCCCGCGCGGCGGCTGGTCGAGGGCGCGCACGAACTGGGGGAGGGCAAGCTGGGCGCACGGGTGCCGGAGGAGGGGCCGAACGAACTGCGGCTGGCGGCGGTCGCGTTCAACTCCATGGCCGACCAGGTCGTACAACTCCTGGCGAACGAGCGTGAGCTGGCCGCCGACCTCTCGCACCGCCTGCGCACCCCGCTGACCGTGCTCCGGCTCAACGCGGCCTCGCTCGGTGAGGGGCCCGCCGCCGAGCAGACCCGGGCCGCCGTCGCGCAGCTCGAGCGCGAGGTCGACACCATCATCCGCACCGCTCGCGAGGCCAAGCCCCAGACCGCGGCGGCCGGGCCGGGTGCCGGGTGCGACGCGGCCGAAGTCGTCCGGGAGCGGATGGAGTTCTGGTCCGCGCTCGCCGAGGACGAGGGCCGCAAGTGGCGGGTGGCCGGGGCCGACCGGCCGGTGCGGATACCGGTGGCCCGCGCCGACCTGGCCGCCGCGCTCGACGCCCTGCTCGGCAACGTCTTCAGGCACACCGCCGAGGGCACGGCCTTCGCGGTCGACGTGCACAACGCCGAGGACGCGGTGATCGTCCTGGTCTCCGACGCGGGCCCGGGCATACCCGACCCCGAGGCGGCCATGGCGCGCGGCCGGGGCTCGGGCACCGACGGCTCGACCGGCCTCGGTCTGGACATCGTGCGCCGGCTCGCCGAGTCGACCGGCGGTGACGTACGGATCGGCTCGTCCGTGCTGGGCGGCACGGAGGTCCGCGTCTGGATCCAGTTGGGGGACGGGCGGGAGCCGTTGCGTGGCGGACACGGCCACCGGGGCGGGGCCGTGCGCCGCCGCCGGCCACGGAAATTGGTCTCTACCTTTAACCGCCTCCGATCCCTCCCTTAAGCGCACCCTAAGATCCCCAACCGCCGTCCCTATCAACCCTTTTACCCGGTTCCGCATCGCTAGCGTGCTGCCGCACCTCACCGTGAACAGCAAAGGCAGGCACCCGCATGAGCACGCACCGGCGCAGGATCAGCGGCAGGAACAAGGCGATAGGCGCTCTCGTCGCCGCGGCGGTCGCCGGTGGCGGCGCGGTGCTGCTCACCGGCGTCGCGCAGGCGGCCGGCATCGGCGCCGCGTACACCAGGACCAGCGACTGGTCGACGGGTTACACCGCGCAGTACGTCGTCACGAACAACAGCGGCCGGACGGAGAAGACCTGGTCCCTGGAGTTCGACCTCCCGTCGGGCACCAGGCTCGGCTCGCTGTGGAACGGCGAGTCGAGCGTCAGCGGGCAGCACGTCACGGTGAAGCCCGCGAAGTGGGACACCGACGGCCTTGCGCCGGGCAAGTCCGTCACCGTCGGCTTCGTGGCGAACGGCACCGGAAACCCGACCGGTTGCCGCATCGACGGCACGGCGTGTTCCGCCGACGGCACCGCGACCCCGGAGCCGGGCGGCCGCCCGACACAGTCACCGACGGCGACACCGACCGCGACGCCGACGGCCACCGCTTCCCCGTCTTCCGCTTCCCCCTCTCCCACGAACAGCACCGGCAGCGGAACGACGACTGCCGCCGGCTTCGCGCCCTACGTCGACACCTCCCTCTACCCCGCCTTCGACCTCCTGGCGAGCGCCGACGCCACCGGCGTGAAGAACTACAACCTCGCCTTCGTCACGGACGGCGGCGGCTGCACGCCCAAGTGGGGCGGCGTGACGGACCTGGCGAGCGACGGCGTGGCCGCCCAGATCGGCTCCCTGCGCGCCAAGGGCGGCGACGTCCGCGTCTCCTTCGGCGGAGCGTCCGGCTCCGAACTGGCGACGACCTGCTCCTCGGCGGACGCGCTGGCCGCGGCGTACGGCAAGGCCGTGGACCAGTTCAAGCTCACCAAGGTCGACTTCGACGTCGAGGGCGGCGCCCTGCCCAACACGGCCGCGAACACGCGCCGAGCGCAGGCCATCGCCAAGCTCCAGGCCCAGCACCCGAACCTGGACGTCTCCTTCACCCTCCCGGTGATGCCCGAGGGCCTGACCCAGGACGGCGTCGACCTCCTCTCCGACGCCAAGTCGAACGGCGTGAAGATCAGCACCGTCAACATCATGGCCATGGACTACGGCCCCGCGTACAGCGGCGACATGGGCACCTACGCCGAACAGGCGGCCACGGCCACACAGGCCCAGGTGAAGAGCGTCCTCGGCCTGTCCGACTCCGCCGCCTGGAAAACGGTCGCCGTCACCCCGATGATCGGCGTCAACGACGTCTCCTCCGAGGTCTTCAAGACCGACGACGCCACCCAACTGGTGAACTTCGCCAAGTCCAAGGGCCTCGGCCGGCTGTCGATGTGGTCGGCCACCCGCGACAAGCAGTGCCCGGGCGGCACGAAGCCCACCGCCGACGCCACGTGCAGCTCGATCACCCAGGACCCGTTCGCGTTCTCGAAGGCCTTCGGGAACTTCGGCTGAGGTGCGAAACCCGGGGGCGGGGTGAGCTGGGCGCCGGTTGGGTGGTCGAACTCGGACGGCAGGGACGGCATGGGCCAGAGGCACCTTCACTCCTACGGCTGGGATCCGGGTCTGCCCGCGATACTGGATGCGCTGGCGGCGGCACTGGCCAACACCGGCGGCGAGACCGCGAAGCGCTGGGCGGAATTCACCGAAGTCGGCCTGGGCGACACCCCGGCCCGTGCACTGTGGAGGCAACTGATGGCCACGTACACACCCCGTTTCCCAGGCCGCGGCACCCTCATCGAGGAGACCCTCATCGAGGGCGAGGCCAAGGGGCGCGCCGCTGACGTCCTCCGTATTCTCGACCGGCGGGGCATTGAGGTTCCCGAGGCCGTCCGGGAACGGGTCACGTCCTGCACCGATCTGGAGACCCTGGGCGTCTGGTTCGACCGGGCGCTCACCGCCACCGACACCGAGGAGCTCTTCGCGGGCACGTGACCCGCCCGTCCGGAGCGCGGCACCCCCCTCAAAGTGCCGCGCCCCGGGGTCTCAGGCGGCCGGGGCCGCCGGCGGGAGCGTGCCCGTGCGGGCCGCCTGGGCGTACCAGTGGGCGCTCGACTTCGGGGTGCGGGCGAGGGTGGCGTAGTCGACGTACACCGCGCCGAAGCGCTTGCCGTAGCCGTAGGCCCACTCGAAGTTGTCCATCAGGGACCACAGGTAGTAGCCGCGTACGTCCGCGCCGTCCTCGATGGCCCGGTGGACCGCCGAGAGGTGGCCGTGGAGGTAGGCGATGCGCTCGGGGTCGTGGACGCGGCCGTCGTCGTCGACCTTGTCGTCGTACGCCGCGCCGTTCTCCGTCACGTACAGCGGAAGACCGGGGGCCTCCCGGGTGTAGCGCATGATCAGCTCGTGCAGGCCGGTCGGGTCGATCGTCCAGCCCATCTCCGTGCGGTCGCCGGGGGTCTGGTGGAAGGCCACGTCGTCCGCGCCCGGCCAGGGGGAGTGGTCGCTCGTGCCGTGTCCGTCGGCGCGCGGGCCGCGAAGCTCCGATGCCGCCGACGAGACCAGTGTCGGCGTGTAGTAGTTCAGCCCCAGCGCGTCCAGCGGCTGGTTGGCGGTGGTCAGGTCGCCGTCCTGGACGTGGGACCAGTCGGTGAGCGACGACGTCGCCTCCAGCAGGGTCTCCGGGTAGGCGCCGTGCAGCATCGGGCCGTGGAAGACGCCGTTGGCCAGGTCGTCGATGCGGCGGCCGGCCGCCAGGTCCGCCGGGTCCTGGGAGAGCGGGCGGACGACCGAGGAGTTGAGGCTCACCGCGACCGCGTTGCGGGCCGGCATCACCGAGCGCAGGGCGGAGGCGCCCAGGCCGTGCGCCAGGTTCAGGTGGTGGGCCGCGCGCAATGCCGCCCCCGGTTCCGTGCGGCCGGGGGCGTGCACTCCCGAGCCGTACCCGAGGAAGGCGCTGCACCACGGCTCGTTGAGTGTGATCCACTGCTCCACCCGGTCGCCGAGCGCCTCGCCGACGATCTGTGCGTACTCGGCGAAGCGGTACGCGGTGTCCCGCTCCGGCCAGCCGCCGGCGTCCTCCAGCTCCTGCGGCAGGTCCCAGTGGTAGAGGGTGATCGCCGGCTTGATGCCGTGCGCGAGCAGCTCGTCCACCAGGTGGCGGTAGAAGTCCAGGCCCACCTGGACGGCGGGGCCCCGGCCCGTGGGCTGCACCCGCGACCAGGAGACGGAGAACCGGTACGCCTTCAGGCCCAGCTCCGCCATCAGCGCGACGTCCTCGCGGTAGCGGTGGTAGTGGTCGACGGCGATGTCACCGGTGTCGCCGCCGTGCGTCTTGCCCGGCGTATGGCTGAAGGTGTCCCAGATCGAGGGCGTGCGGCCGTCCTCCCGTACCGCCCCCTCGATCTGGTACGCGGAGGTCGCGGCGCCCCAGAGGAAGCCGGGAGGGAAAGTCACGGACGTCTCGGGCATGGAAGCGCTCCCATGAGTCGGGGGCCCCATTATGCATGGGAGCGCTCCCATGGCAAAAGGTGGGTGGGTCCCGCGACGACTGTCCGGTCCAACTCACCGTTCACCTCTCGGCGTTCGGCGGTTGGAGGCTTCCATTCCGGTCCGGAAATCCGCGGCATGGCCCCGACAGGCCGATCGGGCACCCCGCGGCGGCGGTCGCCATGAGGCTGAGCTGCGGAAACGCGGCGACGGAACCGGGTGACGCCCGCCCCGAGACCCCCGGCGGTGCGACACATTCCCGTGACGTACGGAACACGCTTGCGCAACAACGCCGATTTCAAGTCTTGACACCTGGCCCGGCAGGAACGAGTCTTCCGGCAAGCCGCGTGGGAGCGGTCCCACGGTCAACCGGGGGGTGCCTCCCGTGTGGACCGCACCACCAACGGCCCTTCCCTCTGTCTCGCATCGCACACCGTTGACCAGCAGTTTCCTCACCGCACGCCGAGTGCTGCGGGCTGGCCGCCGCCCGAACCGAGAGGGCAGGTCGGGGCTGCCGAAATCCGGCGGTCCGATTCCTGAGATCCCGTTCCCACTGGAACAAGGAGTAGTGGAATGCGCATCACCCGTACCGGCGGCGGTCGCGGCCGCAGAGCAGCGGCCCTGACCACCTCGGTCCTGACGGCCTCTGCCCTGCTGCTGACCGGCTGCAGCGACGACAGCGACTCGGACGCCTCGGACTCCAACGGGAACATCACTCTCACGGTGGCCGACTTCGGCCAGTTCGGTTACAAGGAAGCCGGACTGTTCGCCCAGTACCACAAGCTGCACCCGAAGATCACGGTGAAGGAAGACACCACCACCAACGAGCAGGACTACTACCCGAAGCTCCTTCAGCAGCTGAACACGGGCAGCGGCCTGGCGGACGTCACCGGCATCGAAGTCGGCCGCATCAAGGAGGTCGTCGACACCCAGGCGGCGAAGTACACCGACCTGAGCAAGACGATCAACGTGAGCGACTGGGTCTCCTGGAAGGAGAAGCAGGCGACCGCCAAGGACGGCACGGTCATCGGCGCCGGCACCGACATCGGCCCGATGTCGCTGTGCTACCGCAGGGACCTCTTCCAGAAGGCGGGCCTGCCGACCGACCGCGAAGCCGTCGCCAAGGCGGTCAAGGGCGGCTGGGAGGACTACCTCAAGCTCGGTGAGCAGTACAAGAAGAAGGCTCCCTCCGGCACCTACTTCATGGACTCCGCGAGCGCAATGTACAACGCGGTCGTCAGCTCCTCCCCGAAGCAGTACTACGACGCCGACGGCAAGCCGATCTACAAGGACAGCCCCGCCGTGCAGCAGGGCTGGAACCTGGCCGCCGAGGCCGCGTCGAAGAAGCTGACCCAGGGCCTGCCCGAGTTCACCGACCCCTGGACTGCCGCGCTGCGCAAGGGCAGCGTCGCCACCGTGGTGTGCCCCGCCTGGATGGCCGGTCAGATCTCCGTCAACTCCGGTGACGCCTACAAGGGCAAGTGGGACATCGCCCGTGCGCCCGGTACGACCGCGGCCGCCTGGGGTGGCTCGTTCCTGGCCGTGCCCAAGAGCGGCAAGCACGTCAAGGAAGCCACCGACCTGGTCAAGTGGCTGACCGCCCCCGAGCAGCAGGCCGCCGTGTTCAAGGCGATCGGTGTCTTCCCGTCCAACAAGGGCGCCTACGAGCTTCCCGGTGTGAAGGACGCGAAGCTCCCCTACTTCAACAACGCCCCGATCGGGCAGATCTACGCCGAGGAGGCCGCGGCCATCCCCGAGGCGGTGCTCGGTGCGAAGGACGCCACGATCAAGGACACCATCTCCACGCAGATCAACAACATGGAGAAGCGGGGCACCAAGCCCGCTGACGCGTGGAAGGCGGCGACCGACACGATCGACAAGGTGATCGGCTGACACCCGCGGTGCGGGCGGCCTCACGGCTGCCCGCACCGCACTGCGGCGTGCGGGTCCGTGCGGGACCTCTCGGCCGAGGTGCCGGGGGCCGTCCGTGCGAGGCCTCTCGCCAAGGCGCGCGGGAGCCGCGCGGGACCCGCGCGGCTCCCGGCCAAGGCGCGGGAGCCCTTCGCACGAGCCCGGTCGTCGAACGCCGGCCGGCTTCGCGGCGTCCGGGAGCAACTCACCGGTCGCCGCACCACCGCGTCCCCGAGGCCGGGGGCCGGGCGCGCTCCGCGGACCGCTCGTCACCGTTCCGATCCGGGCCGGCCGGCCGGGTGCCCGGCCCGCCCGAACCCGCCGCCTGCTCCCCACCCGGCCTGAGATCCCCAGGGAAGGACTTCCCCCGTGGCAACGACAACTCCCACACGGGGCGCCCACACCCCGCCACCCGGCGGCTCCGGCGCCGTGTCGGACCGACGCAGCCGGTGGCGTACCCGGCTGTGGCGGTTCGACGACATCGCGTCCCCGTACGCGTACATCGCTCCTTTCTTCCTCGTCTTCGGCGCCTTCGGGCTCTACCCGATGCTCTACACCGGCTGGATCGCCCTGCACCGGGTGGAGATGACGAGTCTCAACCAGTCCGAGTGGGTCGGGTTCGACAACTTCACCAAGATCCTCCAGGACTCGGAGTTCTGGACGGCCGTCACGAACACCTTCGTGATCGGCGTCATCTCGACTGTCCCGCAACTGCTCGTGGCCCTGGGCCTGGCCCACCTGCTCAACTACAAGCTGCGCGCCAGCACGTTCTGGCGGACCGTCATCCTCACCCCGTACGCCACCTCCGTGGCGACCGCCGCCCTGGTCTTCGCCCTGGTCTTCCGGGCCGACGGAGGCATCCTCAACTGGGTGCTGCACTTCTTCGGCGCCGGTAACACCGACTGGGGCGACGGGGAGTGGACCTCCAAGATCGCCATCTCGGTCATCATCATCTGGCGCTGGACCGGCTACAACGCACTGATCTACCTGGCGGCCATGCAGGCCGTGCCGACCGACCTGTACGAAGCGGCCTCGATCGACGGTGCGACGCGCTGGCAGCAGTTCCGCAAGGTGACCATTCCCTCGCTGCGGCCGACGATCCTGTTCACCATCGTCATCTCGACCATCGGCTCCATGCAGCTGTTCGGTGAGCCGCTGCTGCTGCAGGGCGGCACGCTCGGCTCCATCGGCGGCAGCGAGCACCAGTACGAGACCCTCAGCATCTACCTCTTCAACTACGGCTGGAAGCTGCAACATCTCGGCCCGGCCGCCGCCGTGGCCTGGGCCATGCTCGTCCTGCTGCTGCTCATCGCCCTGATCAACTGGATCGTCGGCCGGTTCGTGCGCAAGAGCGCGGCCTGACGGGAGCGACATCGATGACCACGACCAGCCCCACCAAGACCGCGCCGGACCTCGCCCCGGCACCGCCGACCGCCTCCGGGCCGAAGAAGGGCAGCCGTTTCAAGCTCGGCGCCGGCCAGCAGCTCAGGGGCGGCCCGTTCACCTACGTCGCCCTGATCGTCGTCGGCCTGGGCTCGATCTTCCCGCTGTACTGGACGCTGGTGGCCGCCTCGCACGACCAGCAGCGGGTCCTGGACAGCCCACCGCCGCTCATCCCGGGCGGCCGGCTGTTCAGCAACCTCCAGGCGGCCTGGGATCAGGCCCATCTGGGGAAGGCCATCGTCAACAGCGTCATCGTGGCCGGCTGCATCACCGCGGCCACCCTGTTCTTCTGCACCCTCGCCGGCTACGCCTTCGCCAAGATGCGCTTCCGCGGCCGCGGCGCCCTGATGACCGCGGTCATCGCCACGCTGACGATTCCGCCGCAGCTCAGCGTCGTCCCGCTGTTCATGATGATGGCGGACATCGGGTGGGGCGGAAAACTGGAGTCGGTGATCTTCCCGACGCTGGTCGGTGCCTTCGGTGTCTTCTTCATGCGCCAGTACCTGCTGGAGGCCCTGCCCTACGAGCTCATCGAGGCCGCCAAGGTGGACGGGGCGAACAACATCCGCATCGTGTGGAACGTGGTCCTGCCCGCGGCCCGGCCCGCGATGATGGTGCTCGGCATGCTCACCTTCGTGCAGGCGTGGAACGACTTCTTCTGGCCCTTCCTCGCACTGAACCAGGAGAACCCCACCCTCCAGGTGGCCCTCGGCCAGCTCAGCGCCTCCTACACCCCCGACCAGAGCATCGTCATGGCCGGAGCGCTGATCAGCACCCTGCCGCTGCTCCTGGTCTTCGTGATCTTCGGCAAGCAGATCGTCGGAGGGATCATGGCGGGCGCCGTCAAGGGCTGAGGCCCAACGGGCTGACGCCGGGCCGGCGCCCGCGGGCGCCGCTCACCCCACCGCGGCCGGGTCACTGTCCGCCCCCTTCTCCACCGCGGCCGGGTCACTGTCCGACTTTTTCCCCACCCCACTTCGGGAGCTCTCTCACCATGACCGCCGTACGAACCGAGACCACCGCCCAGTCGGCCTCAGACACGTCCTTTCCGCCGGGCTTCGTCTGGGGGGCCGCCACCGCGGCGTACCAGGTGGAGGGTGCCGCCACCGAGGACGGCCGCACCCCGTCCATCTGGGACACCTTCAGCCACACCCCCGGCAAGGTCCTCAACGGCGACACCGGTGACATCGCTGCCGACCACTACCACCGGTACCGCGACGACGTGGCGCTGATGAAGGACCTCGGCCTCAAGGCCTACCGGTTCTCCGTCTCCTGGTCCCGGGTGCAGCCCACCGGCCGGGGGCCCGCCGTCGAGCGGGGCCTGGACTTCTACCGGCGCCTCACCGACGAACTCCTGGAAGCGGGCATCACGCCGGTCGCCACCCTTTACCACTGGGACCTGCCCCAGGAACTGGAGGACGCGGGCGGCTGGCCGCACCGGGACACCGCGCACCGCTTCGCCGACTACGCCGAGATCATGGGCCGTGCCCTGGGCGACCGCGTCGGGGTGTGGACCACCCTCAACGAGCCCTGGTGCTCGGCCTTCCTGGGCTACGGCTCCGGCGTGCACGCCCCGGGGCGCACCGACCCCGCCGCCACCCTGCGCGCCGCGCACCACCTCAACCTGGCCCACGGGCAGGCGATCGGGGCGCTGCGGCCGCTCCTGCCGTCAACCGCACAGATCTCCCTCACCCTCAACCTGCACCAGGTGCGCCCGCTCACCGACAGCGCCCGGGACGCCGAGGCCGCACGCCGGATCGACGCGGTCGGCAACCGGATCTTCACCGGCCCCGTCCTGGACGGCGCCTACCCGGAGGACCTGCTCGCCGACACCGCGCACATCGTCGACTGGGCGGAGCTGGTGCACGACGGCGACCTGGCCGAGATCTCCCGTCCCATCGACATGCTGGGCGTCAACTACTACTCGCCGACCGTCGTCTCCGCGCCCGTCGACGGTGTCGGCACCACCAGGAACGACGGCCACGGGGCGAGCGAGCACTCCCCGTGGACCGGCTCCGACGACGTCGCCTTCCACCTGGCCAACGACGAGGTCACGGCGATGAACTGGGCCATCGACGCCGGCGGGCTGCACACCCTGCTCACCGGCCTGGCGGCCTCGCACCCGGAGCTGCCGCTGATGGTCACCGAGAACGGCGCCGCCTTCGACGACTACATCTCGCCCGAGGGCCGGGTGAACGACCCGCGGCGGATCGCCTACCTGCACTCGCACCTGGACGCCGTCCGACGGGCCGTCGCCGACGGAGCGGACGTGCGCGGCTACTTCCTGTGGTCCCTGCTGGACAACTTCGAGTGGGGTTACGGCTACTCGAAGCGCTTCGGCGCCGTCTACGTCGACTACTCCACCCAGCGCCGCATCCCCAAGGCGAGCGCCCACTGGTACGCCGAGGTGATCCGGAGGAACGCGCTGCCGGCCGGTGAGCAGGGCTGAGGCACCGACCCGGACCGAGGGGGCGCCGCCGTCGCACCGGCCGCGTCCCCTCGGCGGGTTCTCCGGCACCGGGGGAGAAGGCCCGGTCGGGCGAGGGACGATGGGGTCGGGGCGGCCGGGCCACGGCTGTTACATTCCTGGCCTGAAGGCTGCGAACGGAAGGCGGCGACCATGGCGGTCAAGGGTGAGCGGAGCCGGGGCATTCGGCGGCCGACCCTGGAGGAGGTCGCCGCCCGGGCCGGTGTCGGCCGCGGCACGGTGTCCCGGGTGATCAACGGTTCCCCCCGGGTCAGCGACGCGACCCGCGCGGCCGTGGAGGCGGCGGTCGCCGAACTCGGCTACGTCCCGAACACCGCCGCCCGTGCCCTGGCCGCCAACCGTACGGACGCGATCGCCCTGGTCGTGCCCGAGCCGGAGACCCGGTTCTTCTCGGAGCCGTACTTCTCCGACATTCTGCGGGGCGTCGGTGCCGAGCTGTCCGACACGGAGATGCAGTTGCTGCTGATCTTCGCGGGCAGCGACCGCGAGCGGCAGCGGCTCGCCCAGTACCTCGCCGCGCACCGGGTGGACGGCGTCCTGCTGGTCTCGGTCCACGCCGACGACCCGCTGCCCGACCTGCTCGCCCAGCTGGAGATCCCGGCCGTGATCAGTGGCCCGCGTTCGGCGGCGGAGGCCCTCACCTCGGTGGACTCGGACAACTACGGCGGCGGCCGTTCGGCCGTGGAGCACCTGCTGGCCCGCGGCTGCCGCACGATCGCCCACATCACCGGCCGCCTCGACGTGTACGGCGCCCAGCGTCGCGTGGACGGCTACCGGGACGCGCTCCGCGACGCGGGCCGTCCCGTGGACGAACTGCTCATCGAGCCGGGCGACTTCACCGAGGAGGGCGGTCGCCGTGCGATGACCCGGCTGCTGGAGCGCAGACCGGCGCTGGACGCGGTCTTCGCCGGCTCGGACGTCATGGCGGCCGGTGCCCGGCAGGTGCTGCGCGAAGTGGGCCGGCGTATCCCTGACGACGTGGCCCTGGTGGGCTACGACGACTCGGCCATCGCCCGCCACATGGACCCGCCGCTCACCAGCGTGCGCCAGCCCATCGAGGAGATGGGCCGCGCGATGCTCGACCTGCTCCTCGCGGAGATCGCGGACCGCCGCCCCTCCGTGTCCCCGGGACTGGAGCGGCGGCAGGTCGTGCTGCCCACGGAACTGGTGCCGCGGGCCTCGTCCTGAGGCCGGGGGCGGGGACACGGCGGGGGGACCGCGGAGACGGGGCGGGGGCGGGGCCGCGACCGGGGAAAACGAAGCAGCCGGTGACCCGTCTTGCGACGGAGTCACCGGCTGACTACGCAGGGTGAGTGACGGGACTCGAACCCGCGGCATCCTGGACCACAACCAGGTGCTCTACCAGCTGAGCTACACCCACCATGACCGGCAGTTCGAGGAGTGTTTTCCCCGACCGGCCGAGAAAAAGTGTACAGGGTCCGAAGGGGTGCTCGCGCCAGGCTTTCGCGGCGCCCCTCCGCCGGCCCCCGCGGACCGCCTACTGAGCGGGCAGGACGTGCTTGGCGGCGATCGCCTTCGCCGTGTCGGAGTCGGGGCCGGGCTGCGGCACGAAGACGGCCTCGCGGTAGTAGCGCAGCTCGGCGATCGACTCGCGGATGTCGGCCAGGGCGCGGTGGTTGCCGTTCTTCTCCGGGCTGTTGAAGTAGGCGCGCGGGTACCAGCGGCGGGCCAGCTCCTTGATGCTCGACACGTCGACGATCCGGTAGTGGAGGTATTCCTCCACCTTCGGCATGTCCCGGAGCAGGAAGCCGCGGTCGGTGCCCACGGAGTTGCCGCACAGCGGCGCCTTGCCGGGCTCCTTCACGTGCTCCCGTACGTACGCCAGGACCTGCTCCTCGGCGTCCGCCAGCGTGGTCCCGCCGGGGAGCTCCGCGAGCAGCCCGGACGCGGTGTGCATCCGACGCACCACTTCCGGCATCGTCTCCAGCGCCTGGTCCGGCGGACGGATGACGATGTCCACCCCTTCGCCGAGTACGTTCAGCTCGGAGTCGGTGACGAGGGCGGCCACCTCGATGAGCGCGTCGTCGGACAGCGAGAGGCCGGTCATCTCGCAGTCGATCCACACCATGCGATCGTTCATGTGTCTAACCTTACGCGGCGGTAGGGCATCCGGCGCCTGTCCAGCCGGGCTCTGCTGGGGGGCTGCCGCCCCTGGTGAAGGAAAGCGGGCCGGGGCGTGAGCCCCGGCCCGTCCTCGTCACATCCCGCTGCGCGGCCCCGGCACGCTGGCCGACAGGCTGCGCCGTGCCTGGATCGGCACGCCGGCCTCAGGGTGCAGCAAAGCCGGTACCGGGCCCATCGGCCCGCCCGGTGCGGGCAGCGCCGGCTCGGCGTCGGCGGGCTTGTCGCCCTGGGGGCGACGGGCGCGGTAGGCGGCCCGGTAGGCGGCGGGCGAGGAGCCCGCCGACGCCGGAAGTGACCCCGCAGGGCCACGGGTGAGCGGAAGCCGCAGCGGCCCGCGACCTCGTCCACCGAGTAGTCCGACGTCTCCAGCAGCCGCTGCGCCTGCAGCACCCGCTGGGTGATCAGCCACTGCAGCGGGGCACTCCCGGTGAGTGACCGGAAACGGCGGTCGAAGGTGCGACGGCTCATGTACGCCCTCGCCGCCAGCGTCTCCACGTCGAACTGCTCGTGGAGGTGCTCCAGCGCCCAGGCGACGACCTCCGCGAGCGGGTCGGCGCCGATCTCCTCTGGTAAAGATCGATCGAGATAGCGCTCCTGGCCGCCCGATCGGCGCGGCGGGACCACCAGACGCCTGGCCAGCGCGCCCGCCGCCTCGTTGCCGTGGTCCGACCGCACGATGTGCAGGCACAGATCGATTCCGGCCGCCGTCCCCGCCGATGTCAGCACATCGCCGTCGTCGACGAACAGCTCGCGCGGATCGACGTGCACGGACGGATAGCGCTTGGCCAGCGTCGGCGCGTACATCCAGTGCGTGGTGGCCGGGCGGCCGTCCAGCAGGCCCGCGGCCGCCAGCACGAACGCGCCGGTGCACAGGCCCACGATGCGTGCGCCCTCCTCGTGCGCCCGGCGCAGTGCGTCGAGCGCCTCCTCCGGTGGCGGAGAAGTGATGGAACGCCAGGCGGGCACGACGACCGTGCCCGCGCGTGAGATGGCCTCCAGGCCATGCGGTGCGGTGAGTTCCAGGCCCCCTGTGGTCCGCAGTGGGCCTTCCTCGCCGGCGCACACCAGCAATCGGTAGCGCGGCACTCCGGCGTCCTGGCGGTCGATCCCGAACACCGAAAGCGGTATGGAACTCTCGAAGATGGGCCCGCCGCTGAACAGCAGCACGGCGACGATCTCCTTGCGACGTCGCCCGGACAGCTTCCGGGCCGCGGCTTCCGGCGCGGCAGTGGAGTCGTGGCTCATCCTGCTAAGCCCCCCTCGGTGGTCGCGGCTCCTCGGTTGTGTCGCTCCTGCACGTTTCCCCTCGGTCCTGCACGAGTCCCCCGCCGTAAGACAGTCAAGATCGAATCTACTGCGTCCCGCGCCGCCGCGGTGACCAGATCGACACCCGGCGCATTGTCGACATGACAACTTGGCGTGAAGCATTCGATCACGAAGCGTTGCACTCGTGGGCCGTACAGGGAAGTACGCCTCGTCGCAGTGGCCAAACCGCGTAGGGTGCGCAGGGCCCCGTGGGCCCTTTCCGTGCAGGTCGAACGGGGGTTGAGGGGTGGTTCGGACCCTCCCTGCCCGGTGGCCGGAAGTTGGCTGAAAAGCTACGGTCCTGTGCGCGGAAACCGGTCAGTCGACCGGTGTGCCGCCCTTGGTGTGACGTCCGCCTCCCCGCCCCTTTTCCCGTCCGCTCTCCCGTCCGCCTCCCCGGGGTGCCGAACGTGGTGAACGCGCCGAACGTACCGCGCAGCGCTCCGAGCGGCGCAGCAGGATCCGGCACACGCCGGTGACGGCGGCCAGGCCCAGGGCGGTGCCGGCCGCGCCGGCGAGGGAGGTGCCGTACCAGAGCAGGACCACGGGGACGAGGACGCAGCTGAAGGCCGCCCAGCGGACCACGTCACCGGCGGTGTCGGGGGCGGGGCGGGGGTCGCTCGTGGGTCGTGGTCGGGACATCTCGTACTCCCTGGTCGCACTCCTTGCCGCGGTGGCTCAGGGGGTTAAACGCCGGTTCGGCCAGTCGGTCACTGTGCGTGTCGGCCGGATGGCGTCCGGCTGTCCGAATCCTGCGCAAACCGCCTGTACGGGGCAGCAACCATTGCGTTACGGGCGTCGCTCGTGCATGCTCCGGGGAACCCCTGCGGACTCCGGGGGGACCCCTTACGGAGCCTGCCCAGGACTCTGGGCCGAGGAAGCTTGCCGCCGTACCCTTGGGGGTATGGGGTTGGGAAGGTGTTTCCCGGACACAGCTCCGCCGCACAGTGTCGTCCCACCCGAAGGATCACAACGCCGAGACAGCCATGGCCGGTCACGAATTCTCTGAACCCGCGGACCGCAAGCGGCCGGTCGCCGATCCCACGGCGACCGATCCCCTGGCGGCGGAAGAGTCACGCGCTTCCTGCGACCCAGCCTTCAAGCACGGAGTGGTCGTCGGCTTCGACGGCTCCACGTCCAGCGAGCGGGCCCTCGCCTACGCCATCGGCATGGCGCACCGCTCCCGCTCGGGCCTGATCATCGTCCACGTGGCCAACCGGCTGCCCACCACCGTGTGGGCGGGGTGCGAGCCTCCCGTCTTCGTGGACGTGCCCGACCACCGCACCGAGGTGCTGGGGCTGGAGCTGGCCTGTGCGGACTACCTGGCCGAGGTGCCCTGGATCCTGGTCGAGCGCGGTGGCGACATCTGCCACGAGCTCGAAGAGGTGGGGCGCGAGTACGAGGCCGACGCGATCGTGGTGGGCTCCACGCACGGGGTCGTCGGACGGATCTTCGGTTCCGTCGCCGGGCGGCTCGCCAAGCGGGCGAAGCGGCCCGTGGTGGTCATTCCGTAACACCTGTCACGCCGTCAACTCCCTTTGTGCGGCGCGGTACGCCGCGTCAACCTACTTGTGCGTAGGTGTGTTTGTGCCTTTGTGAAGGGCATATATCGCTCACCGCGCAACCGCACATGCACGAAGGGAGCCCGCCGTGGACAACGACGTCTCTGCGGGAAGCACCACCACGATCGTCGGCCGACTCGCCCTGGGGATCACCCTGTTGGCGTTCGGACTCGGCGTCACCGGCGTGATCGACGGCGTGTCGGCATCCGATGCCGTATCACTGGCCCACTACGTAGGCGGCGTTGCGCTCTTCGCCGCCGGACTCCTCGCCCTCCGCGACCGTGACACGGTCAACGGTACGGCCTTCTCGGCGCTCGGTGCCCTGTGGTTCACCTGGGCCGTCTCCGCCGCAGACCACACTTCGGCCAACGGGGCCGGACTCTTCCTGCTCCTGTTCGCCCTCGTGGCGCTCACGTTGACCCTGGCGGGCGGAGACCCCCTCGGGCAGGCCGTGCACGGGCTGCTGTTCCTGGCGATGCTCGTGCTCGCCGTGGCGGACTTCGCCGACAGTTCCGCTCTCGCGAAGGCCGGCGGCTGGGTCGCCGTCGCCTCTGGCGCGGTGGCCTGGTACGCGGCCACCGCGGTCCTCGCGCACTGGCCGACGGTGCTTCCGAGGCGTGCTGCCGGCCGGGGGGTGACGGCCGCCGGCTGATGGCAGCCGGCCGGGATGTCGGGCGGTCCCGGCATGCGGAGCGGACCCCCTGTGTGCGGTGGCGCATGCGGGGGTCCGTTCCGTCCGTTCAGGAGCGTTGTGTTTGCTCGCGCAGTCCCCGCGCCCCTTTCGGGGCGCTTACTCCACCGTCACCGACTTGGCGAGGTTCCGCGGCTTGTCGATGTCCCGGCCCAGGGCCAGCGCCGTGTGGTAGGCGAGGAGCTGCAGCGGGATGCCCATCAGGATGGGGTCCAGCTCGTCCTCGTTCTTGGGCACGACGATCGTCTGGTCGGCCTTCTCCTGCTCCTGGTGGGCGACCGCGAGGATCTTGCCGCTGCGGGCCTTGATCTCCTCCAGGGCCGCGCGGTTCTTCTCCAGCAGGTCGTCGTCCGGCACGATCGCGACGGTCGGCAGGGCAGGCTCGATCAGCGCGAGCGGGCCGTGCTTGAGCTCGGAGGCGGGGTAGGCCTCGGCGTGGATGTAGGAGACCTCCTTGAGCTTCAGGGAGGCCTCGCGGGCGACCGGGTAACCCCGTACGCGGCCGATGAAGAGCATCGAGCGGGCCTCGGCGTAACTCTCGGCCAGCTTCTTGACCTCGTCCTCCTGCTCGAGGATCTCGGAGATCTGCGCGGGCAGCCTGCGCAGGCCTTCGATGATCCGCTTGCCGTCGCGCACGGAGAGGTCGCGGGTGCGGCCCAGGTGCAGGGCGAGCAGGGCGAAGGCGACCGTGGTGTTGGTGAAGCACTTGGTGGACACCACGCACACCTCGGGACCGGCGTGCACGTAGATGCCGCCGTCGGCCTCGCGGGCGATCGCGGAGCCGACCACGTTGACCACGCCGAGCACCCGGGCGCCCTTGCGCTTGAGCTCCTGCACGGCGGCCAGCACGTCGTACGTCTCACCGGACTGCGACACCGCGACGTACAGCGTGTCGGGGTCCACGACGGCGTTGCGGTAGCGGAACTCGGAGGCGGGCTCGGCGTCGGCCGGGATGCGGGCCAGCTCCTCGATCATCTGGGCGCCGATCATGCCCGCGTGGTAGGAGGTGCCGCAGCCGAGGATCTTCACGCGGCGGATCCGGCGTGCCTCGCGGGCGTCCAGGTTCAGGCCGCCGAGGTGCACGGTGGAGAAGCGGTCGTCGATACGGCCGCGCAGCACGCGGTCCACGGCGTCGGCCTGCTCGTGGATCTCCTTGTGCATGTAGGTGTCGTGGCCGCCCATGTCGTACGACTCGGCCTCCCACTCGACGGTGGTCGGCTCGGCGGTCGTGCGCGTGCCCTCGGTGGTGTACGTCCGGAAGTCGTCGGCCTTCAGCGTCGCCATCTCGCCGTCGTCCAGCGTCACTATCTGCCGGGTGTGGGCGACCAGCGCGGCCACGTCGGAGGCGACGAACATCTCCTTCTCGCCGATGCCGAGGACCACCGGGGAACCGTTTCGGGCCACCACGATGCGGTCCGAGAAGTCGGCGTGCATCACCGCGATGCCGTAGGTGCCCTCGACGATCCGCAGGGTCTCGCGGACCTTGTCCTCGAGCTTCTCGGCCTGCGAACGGGCGATCAGGTGGGTGAGGACCTCGGTGTCGGTCTCGGACAGGAACTCGACGCCGTCCGCCTCCAGCTTGCGGCGGAGGTCCGCGGCGTTGTCGATGATGCCGTTGTGCACGACGGCGACCTTGTGGTCGGTCGACATGTGCGGGTGCGCGTTCACGTCGGAGGGGGCGCCGTGGGTGGCCCAGCGGGTGTGGGCGATGCCGGTGGTGCCCTTGAACCGTGCCGGGACCTTGGCCTCCAGGTCGCGGACCCGGCCCTTGGCCTTGACCATCTTCAGTCCGGCCGACTTCGGGGAGGTGACGACGATGCCCGCCGAGTCGTAGCCGCGGTACTCCAGGCGCTGCAGGCCCTCCAGGAGCAGCGGGGCGACGTCACGCTTCCCGATGTATCCGACGATTCCGCACATATACAGGTATCCCCAAGCTTCCGTTCAGCCGTAGACGATGCGCCGCAGTTGCCGGAGCGTAAGCTCGGGCGGGGCCACCGCACGGTATTTCAGGTCCGCCTCGATCCGTTCGAAGATCGCCGCGTTCACCAGGCCCTGCGCCTGGAGCTCGCGGTGGCGGCGACGGACGTAGTCCTCGGTCGTCTCGTCGAAGAAGGCGAGCACGTCCTGGATCACCCGCAGTGCCTCGCCCCGGTTCAGGGTCGTGGACCTCGTCAGATGATCAACCAGTTCGTCGTGCACCCGGTAGATCCTGAGGTACCGGCGACGGTTTCGCAAGAATCCTGCCCGATTTCGGGCAACAGCTTGTTGAATCTCTTATGGTGCTCTGTTCGCAAGCTGTCCATCCTGTGTCTTGCGTCTCGTCGCCCGGACACACGAGTTTCAGACGCCATGGACATTCCTCGCATGGGAGTACCCGAGCAGCTGGCCGAGCGCATGAGCATGGCCGAGCAGCACGAATACCTGCGCTCCAGATTCTCTCGGCGCAACATGATCAGAGGCGGCGCCGTCACGCTGGGCGCCGTCGCGGGTGGCGCGTTCGTGCCGGGCGCCACCGCCCAGGCCGCCGTCCCCACCCAGTCGACCGCCCCCGCCACCGAGTACGTCAACGGCGCCTTCGTCGCCCCGTTCGGCCGTCACCTCGCCTTCGGCAACGACGCCGGCACGGAGATGACGATCTCCTGGCAGGTCCCGGTCCCGGTGAAGAAGCCCTTCGTCCGGATCGGCACCCACGCCTCGCACCTCTCCGTCAAGATCGACGCCGAGATCCGCTCCCTCTACACCCCGGCCGGCGTCGGCGCGAGCGGCGACCACACCCAGTACTACGTGCACGCCAAGCTGGCCAACCTCAAGCCGGGCAAGACGTACTTCTACGGCGTCGGCCACGACGGCTTCGACCCGGCATCCCCGCAGTTCGCCAGTACCATCGGTACCTTCACCACGGCCCCCCGCAACAAGGCGCCGTTCACCTTCACCGCCTTCGGCGACCAGGGTGTGAGCTACCACGGCCTGGCCAACGACAGCCTGATCCTCGGCCAGAACCCGTCCTTCCACCTGCACGCCGGCGACATCGCCTACGCCGACCCGTCCGGCGCCGGCAAGACCGCCGACACCGGCTTCGACTCGCGCGTGTGGGACCAGTTCCTCGCCCAGACCGAGTCGGTCGCCAAGTCCGTCCCGTGGATGGTCTCCTACGGCAACCACGACATGGAGGCCTGGTACTCGCCCAACGGCTACGGCGGCGAGGAGGCCCGCTTCACCCTGCCCGACAACGGGCCGGACAAGAAGCACCTGCCGGGCGTCTACTCCTTCGTCTACGGCAACACGGCGGTCATCTCCCTCGATCCCAACGACGTCTCCTTCGAGATCCCGGCGAACCTGGGCATCTCGGGCGGCACCCAGACCAAGTGGTTCGAGGCCCAGCTGAAGAAGTTCCGCGCCTCGAAGGACGTCGACTTCATCGTCGTGTTCTTCCACCACTGCGCGTACTGCACCTCCACGGCGCACGCCTCGGAGGGGGGCGTGCGACAGGAGTGGGTGCCGCTGTTCGAGAAGTACACGGTGGACCTCGTCATCAACGGCCACAACCACCAGTACGAGCGCACCGACGTCATCAAGGGCAACGCGGTCACCAAGAAGCTGCCGATCGGCGGCACGGCGTACCCCGAGTCCGAGGGTGTCGTGTACGTCACGGCGGGCGCCGCGGGCCGCAGCCTGTACGCCTTCTCCGCGCCGGACTCCTACGAGGGGCACCTGAACGAGGTCGACTCCGTCGCCTCCTTCATCAACACCAAGGACGGCAAGGTAAACGAGACCGTCGCCTGGTCCCGGGTGCGCTACCTCAACTACTCGTTCCTGCGTGTGGACGTCGAGCCCGCGGCCCGGGGTCACTACGCCAAGCTGAAGGTCTCCGGCATCGCCGAGACCGGTGACCGCATCGACCACTTCACCGTGGCGCGCAAGGCCAAGTAGTCCAAGTCCGCACCACACCCGGCACAGGCGGTCCTCACATCCTTCTGAGGACCGCCTGTTTGGCCATTGTGAACTCCTCGCCCGTGAGCACCCCTTCGCGGTGCAGCCCACCCAGCTCCCGCAACCTCCGCAGCAGGGTGTCGTGGTCGTCCTCGGCGGGGGAGGACGTCGGCTGCCGGGGGAGCCGGGGCGCGTCAGGGCGTACGTCCGCCCCGTCGGCCGCCGACGGATGCGGCAGCCGCGCCTGCACCGCCGCCGCGACCAGTGCCATCAGCGGGTCCTTCTTGAAGTCTTTCGCGCAGGGTGCCCGGGCCTTCAGGGTCGGGGTGAATGCGCGTTCCCGCGGAGCGGGGCAGGGAGGGGCGAGTCGCCGTCAGGGCGGTTCGTCGTCTTCATCCACCAGCCCGAGGACGACCTCAAGCAGTCGGTGATGACGGCCAGTTGAGGGCCCCGTGGTCGGGTGGCCCTGAAAGGCAGGGGTGTAAGAGGGGGAGGATGTCAATCGACGCCCGTGATCTCGTCGACGGGGATCGCACGGTGCCGGCCGCGGCCTTGGCGTCCTCCGTCTTCCAGTTCCATCGGTCAGAACCTCGCCACGGGGTTCTCCAGGCTGCCGACGAGCTGCAGCGCCCCCGATGGGTCCGCCAGGTCCACCATCTGCTTGTTGTTCCGCAACTGGAGGCGGTTGAGGCAGGACAGGGCGAACCGGGGGGCGAACATGTCGTACTGGCGGAACCTGTCGGCGAGTTCGGGCGTCGCCTCCTGGTACTCGCGGGTGACCTCGGCGACCGTGCGCCAGAAGGTGTCCTCCTCCAGGATTCCCTCACCGGCCAGGACGGCGGACAGGAAGCGGAAGAAGCAGTCGAAGACGTCCGTGAAGACGGACAGGAGCCTCTTGTCCTCGGGGACCTCGACACGGATGCGCCGGACCTCGGGCGGCAGCACCGCGTCCGGGTCCATGACGGCTATCTCCTCCGCGATGTCCTTGTAGATCGCGCGCTGTACGACACCGTCCTTCAGGACGAGGATCACGTTCTCGCCGTGCGGCATGAACACCAGGTCGTAGGCGTAGAAGCTGTGCAGGAGCGGGACGTAGTACGCGCGGAGGTAGCGGCGCAGCCACTGGGCCGGGGACAGCCCGGACCGTTCGATCAGCGCGCCCGCGAAGGACCTGCCCTCGTGGTCCACGTGCAGCAGCGAGGCCATGGTGGCCAGGGACTCGCCCTCCTGAAGCGAGGGCACCGGGCTCTCCCGCCACAGCGCGGCCAGCATCTTGCGGTACGGCGAGTAGCGGTCGGTGGCCTGCTCGTACTCCAGGTGCCGGTAGCCGACGGCCGCCCGCTCCCGGATGACCGTCAGGCCGGCCGACTTCAGCACGGGGTCGTTGTCGACGAGCTGGGCCAGCCAGTCGTTGATGGCCGGGGTGGCCTCCATGTAGGCGGCCGACAGTCCGCGCATGAAGCCCATGTTGAGGACGGACAGGGCCGTCTTCACGTAGTGCTTCCCGGGGTGGGAGGTGTTGAAGAAGGTCCGGATGGACTGCTGGGCGAGGTACTCGTCGTCGCCCTCGCCGAGGCACACCAGGTTCCGGCGGGCGACCTCGGCGGCGAAGGTGACGGCGAGCTTGTTCCACCACTGCCAGGGGTGGACGGGGATGAGGAGGTAGTCGGCGGGGTCGAGGCCCTGGCCGGTGAGCGTGGCGCGGAACCGCGTCAGCGTGGCCTCGCCCAGCTCGTCCCGCAGGAACGCCTCGTACTCGACGCCGACGCCGGCCGTGAACGCCGCCCGCGACCGGTGCGCCGCCAGCCAGACCAGCCGGACGGGGCTCGCGGTCTCGGGGGCGTAGGACAGGTACTCGTGGACACCGAAGCCGAGCCGCCCGTTGTTGGCGACGAAGCAGGGATGGCCCTCGGTCATGCCGGTCTCGACGGCCTGGAAGCCGCTCGCGGCCAGCTCGGCGGCCGTGACCTGCGGCTTGGCGAGCTTGTAGCAGGTACCGGAGAGGGTGGAGGAGATCTCCTCCAGGTAGACCGGCAGGATGTCGTCGCTCAGACCCAGCGACTGCTTCAGCTCGATAAAGAAGTCCAGTGCCGCGAGCGGGAGTTCGGCGCCGTCGCGGTGGCGGGTGATCGAGTCGGCGTCCACCTGCCAGTGGTCCAGGGCGCGGCGGACCGCGGTGAAGCGGTAGCGGGTCAGGCCGTCGTCGCTGCGGACGACGTACGCGTTCCCCTCCGCCTCCGGCGTGATCAGCCGCTCGTGCGCGAACTCGGCGAGGGCCTTGCGGACGAGGAGACGGTTGGCCTGCTCCCAGCGTTCGGGGGAGAGGTGGGCCACGGCGTCGGCGAGGCTCATACGGCCACCCCCGTCGCGGCGGCGAACTGCTCACGCGTGCAGAAGCTCAGCAACGCCTTCTTCTCCGGCTTGTCGATCTCCCGTTCGGGCACGAACCCGACGGCTTCGTTCAGGGCGTGCACGGCCTTGTTGCGGACGTCGGGTTCGACGACCACCCGGGCGGTCGCCGGGTCCTCGAAGAGGTGGGCCATCACCGCGGTGATGACGGCCCGTGTGAAGCCGTGTACGGGGTGGTCGGTCGCGGGGGTGAGGAAGTGCATGCCGACATCGCCCGGTCGCGGCTCGTACAGGCCGGTCAGCTCGCGGTGGGCGGGGTCGTACTTCTCCATCAGGAAGGCCGGCACGCCGTACTCGTCGAGGCCCAGCAGGGCGTGGTGGTGCTCGTCCGCGGCGATCTCCCGGTAGGCGCGCTCGACGTCCTCGACGCTCGCGTCCCGCATCATCCAGAAAGCGGCCTTCGGATGGGTGACCCACCGGTGCAGCAACGCGGCGTCCCGCGGCGGGTCGAGGGGGCGGAAGGTGAAGGTCATGCCGTGAACTCCTGGAAGGCGATCGTCTTCTCGACCGGGTAGTACTCGGTGCCGAGCAGCTCACGGATGATGCAGCTGTTGCGGTACGCGCCCATGCCCAGGTCGGGGCTGGTGATGCTGTGGGTGTGGACACCGGCGTTCTGCAGGAAGACGCCTTTGCCCGTCACGTCGATCGCGTAGTTCCTGGCGACGTCGAAGTTGCCGTGGGAGTCGTACACCAGGCGGTCCTTGACGGAACTCAGGAACTCCGGCTCGGCGTACTTGTAGCCGGTGGCCAGGACCAGGCCCTGGGACTCGATCTCGAAGTCCTTCTCCTGCTCCTCCTGGTGGAACGACAGGGTGTACGTGCCGTTCTCGTACGTCGCTCCCCGCAGCGATGAGTTGGTGAGCAGCCGGGTGGGGACCGGGCCACCGAGGTTCTTCTGGTAGAGCAGGTCGAAGATCTCGTTGATGAGGTCGCCGTCGATGCCCTTGAACAGGCCCTTCTGCTCGGCCGTGAGCCGGTAGCGGGTGGCCTCCGGCAGTTCGTGGTAGTAGTCGATGTACTCGGGCGAGGTCATCTCCAGCGTGAGCTTGGTGTACTCCAGCGGGAAGAAGCGCGGGGAGCGGGTGACCCAGTTCAGCCGGTAGCCGTGGACGTCGATCTCACCGAGGAGGTCGTGGTAGATCTCGGCGGCGGACTGCCCGGAGCCGACGAGGGTGATCGAATCCTTCTGCACCAGCTCCGAGCGATGCCGCATGTACCGGGAGTTGTGGACGAAGTCGCCGCCCAGCCCCTGGCAGGCCTCGGGGACGTAGGGCGGGGTGCCGGTGCCGAGGACCAGGTGGCGGGCGCGGTACACCTCACCGGCCTCGGTGCGGACCACGTAGAGCTCGTCCTCGTACGTCACCTCGGTGACCGTCGTACCGAAGCGGACGCTGCTCAGTTTGCCGGCGGCCCAGCGGCAGTAGTCGTCGTACTCGACGCGCAGCGGGTAGAAGTTCTCCCGGATGTAGAACGAGTACAGTCTGCCCTTCTCCTTCAGGTAGTTGAGGAAGGAGTACGGGGAGGTGGGGTCGGCCAGGGTGACCAGGTCCGACATGAAGGGGGTCTGGAGGTGGGCGCCGTCGAGGAGCATGCCCGCGTGCCATTCGAAGTCGGGCTTGGACTCCAGGAAGACGCCGTTCAGTTCGCCGATCGGTTCGGTGAGGCAGGCGAGGCCGAGGTTGAAGGGGCCGAGCCCGATCCCCAGGAAGTCGTAAGGGGCGGTCGGGGCTTCAGGACGCGCGGTCAAGGGACTCTCCCAGGTACTGCTCGGCGTGGCCGGCGATCAGGCCGAGGACGGCGGCGATGTCGTCCGGCGTCGTCTCGGGGTTGAGCAGGGTGAACTTCAGGTAGTGGCGGCCGTCCACCTTGGTGCCCGCGACGACGGCGTCACCGGAGGCGAACAGGGCCGCCCGGGCGTGCAGGTTGGCGCGGTCGATCTCGGCCGGGTCGGTGACGGCGGCCGGAACGTAGCGGAAGACGAGGGTGGAGAGGGAGGGCTCGACGACGACGTCGAAGCGGGAGTCGGCCGCCAGGAGCCCGTAGCCCTCCCGGGCCAGGTCGCAGACCTCGTCGAAGAGTTCACCGATGCCGTCGGCGCCCATGGTGCGCAGGGTCATCCACAGCTTGAGGGCGTCGAAACGGCGCGTGGTCTGCAGGGACTTGTCGACCTGGTTGGGGATGCGCTCGGTGACCATGCGGCGCGGGTTGAGGTACTCGGCGTGGTAGGTCGCGTGCCGCAGCGTCGAGGCGTCCCGCACCAGCAGGGCCGAGGAACTCACCGGCTGGAAGAAGGACTTGTGGTAGTCCACGGTGACCGAGTCGGCGCGCTCGATGCCGTCCAGCAGGTCACGGCGGGTGCGGGAGACCAGCAGCCCGCAGCCGTAGGCGGCGTCCACGTGCAGCCACGCACCGTACTGGGCGGAGAGTTCGGCGATCTCGGGGAGCGGGTCGATGGAGCCGAAGTCGGTGGTGCCGGCGGTCGCGACGACGGCCATCGGGACGAGACCGTCCTGCCTGCAGCGCTCCAGTTCACGGGCGAGCGCGACGGTTCGCATGCGCTTGTCGTGGTCGACGGGCACGGAGACCACGGCCTGAGGGCCAAGGCCCAGAAGCTTGGCGGACTTCTTCACGCTGAAGTGGCTGACCTCGGAGGCGAAGATCCGCAAGCGGGACGCGGAATCGCTCTTGGCCTCCTCGCGGGCGAGGAGCAGGGCCTGGAGGTTGGACTGGGTGCCGCCGGAGGTGAACACCCCGTCGGCGGACGGCCCGAGGCCGATGCGGGCAGCCGTCCAGTCGACGAGCCGGCGTTCGATCAGGGTGCCGCCGGCCGACTGGTCCCAGGTGTCCAGGGAGGAGTTGACGGCGGAGAGCACCGCCTCGCCGAGCACCGCCGGGATGACCACCGGGCAGTTGAGGTGGGCGAGGTAGCGGGGGTGGTGGAAGTAGACCGCGTCCCGGAGGTAGACCTCCTCCAGTTCGTCCAGCACCGCGGTGGTGTCGTGCAGCGGGCGGTCGAGGTCGATCCCGTCGATGCGGGGGGCGAGGGCGTCGACCGTGACACCGGTGAACGGGCTTTCGGTGGTGGCGAGTTTGGCCGCCACCCGCTCGACTCCTTCGGTCACGGAGCGGCGGTAGTGCTCCGCGGTCAGGTCATTGAGCAGGTGCGAGCGCATGTGGGGGTCCTCCGAGGGGGCGATCCGTACGGGGAGTCGGGATCAACTTAGGCTAGCCTAACCTAAGTTGATCGCCGTGAAACCTGGCCCTCCCGTGACCGCCGTCACTTCGCGTCACTGTGAACGGAGTTACTCCGACACCCTCAGCTGTTCCTCGGTCATCCCCCGCCGCCAGTAGCCGACGAAGGTGACGCACCGGCGGTCGATGCCGCGCTCGCCGACGAAGTGTCGGCGCAGCGCCTTGACGCACCCCGATTCGCCCGCGATCCAGACGTACGGGTGCTCAGCGGACGGGAGTTGTGCCTCGCGCAGGACGTCGAGGGCCATGGGGGAGCCCTCGGTGCCGCTCCGGTCGCGTACGAGCCAGGTCACCTCGGCGTCCGCGTCGGTCACGAGGTCCTGGATGTCACCGGCGTCGTCCACCTCCAGCCAGGCGCGTACGCGGGTGCCGGCGGGCAGGGACTCCAGGGTGGCGCAGGCGGCGGGTACGGCGCTCTCGTCGCCCCAGATGACGACGAGGTCGGTGCCCTCGGGCGGGCGGAAGCGGATCGCGCGGTTGTCGGCGACGGCCGGGCCGAGCAGCAGGACCCGGTCGCCCGGGGCGGCGCCGGACGCCCAGCGGGAGGCGGGCCCGGACGGACTGTGCAGGGCGAAGTCGATGTCGATCTCGTCCGGGTCGCGGCGCAGCGCCCGAAGGGTGTACGAGCGCATCACCGCCCGCACGTCGTCGGGGAGTTCACGCCAGCCCTGCCACCACCCGTCACCGAGTTCAAGCGGCACGACCGGCTCCGGCTGTCCGGGCTGCGGCAGGAACAGGGACAGGGACTGGTCCCGCCCCTGGGAGTGGAAGGCGTGCAGGTCGGGCCCGCCGAAGGTGACCCGGACGAGAGACGGGCCGAGCCGCCGCGTGCGTACGACCTGGAGGGAGAAGAAACGGAACGGGGCGGCTACGGCGGTGGTCACTGGGGGCTCCTGACGGTCAGAAAGATGTGGGTGTCAGCTGACCTTCTTGGCGGTCTCGATGGCCTTCGCGAGCTCCTCGAGGAGCGGTACACACTTGTCGTACGACAGGATCGGCTCGGGGTTGCGGGCGATGACCTGGCCGGCCTTGACCGCGGGCAGCTTCTTCCACGTCCCCTCGGTGATGTCGGCGGGCTGGATGGCCGAGGAGCGGTTGTCCATCATGATGATGTCGGCGTCGTACTTGTCGACGTTCTCCCAGCTCAGCGACTCGTACCAGCCGCCGCCCTTGGCCTTGGCCTTTTCCGGGGGCTCCACGAAGTTCACGCCGAGGGCCTTGAAGTACTCCAGGTCGACGGAGAGGTTGGAGCCGGAGACGTAGAACAGGTCCTGGCTGGCGGAACCGGCCATCACCTTGATGCCGGGCTTGGCCTTGGCGGCGGCGCGCAGCCGGGCGGCCGCGGCCTCGAAGCGCTTCTTGGCCTCGGTGACCTTGGCGGCGGAGGTGTCCGCCCCGAGGGACTTGGCGAGCGCCAGCATGCGCTGCAGCGGCTCGGTGAGCTGGCGGTCGTAGACGGAGATGCCGACGCTCGGGGCGCCGACGGCCAGGATCTTCTTCTTCGACTCGTCGGGGACGTACCAGAGCGTGCCGGCGCCGTCGAACATGGTGGAGACGAGGAGGTCCGGCGCGAGGGCCGCGTACTTCTCGATGTTGAACTGGCCCCACTCGTTGCCGAGTACGGTCACCTTGCTGACGTCCATGTCGCCGGCCTGGACGTCGGCCTTGCCGGCCTTGGTCTTCGTCGGGCCGAAGACGCCCTTGGCCTGGATCCCGTAGTCGTACAGCGCGGCGGCCACACCGACGAACGCGACGATGTTCGCCGGGACCTTGTCGGCCTTGGCGGTGGTGCCGCGGTCGTCCTTGAAGGACCAGGGGCCGGACTTGCCCGCCGCCGTGCCGCTGCCCGCGTCCGCGCTTTTCCCGTCGTCGTCCCCGCAGGCCGCCAGCGCGGCGCCGAGACCGAGGGCGCCGCCCGCGGCGAGGATGCCGCGACGAGTGAGGTGGGTACGGACATTGGGCATGGGTATGACTGCTTTCGAACAGGGCTCGGTGCCCGCCGGACAGGTTTCAAGGTAGGTTAGCCTAACCTCATCTGATGTCCAGTTGGTGGGGTTCCATCGCGGCGTTCATCGCGCCTAGCCTGCTCCGTATGCCCGACGACACCACGCCCGCAGGGCGCGACGACCTGCCCGAGGAATCACGGCGGGTACGCCTCGGCCAGACGTTCGACGAGGATGCGGAACTGTACGACCGGGCCAGGCCCGGGTATCCGCCGGAGCTCTACGACGACCTCGCGGAACTCGCGGGCGCCGGCCCCGGCAGCCGCCTGTTGGAGGTGGGCTGCGGGACCGGCCAGGCGACGGTGCCTCTGGCCGCGCGGGGCTGCCGGATCACGGCCGTCGAGGCCGGCGCGAACATGGCCGCGGTCGCCCGCCGCAACCTGGCCGGGGTCGGGGCCGGGGCGGTGGAGGTGGTGACGGCCGAGTTCGAGAACTGGCCGCTGCCCGAGGAGCCGTTCGACGCGGTCGTCTCGGCGACGGCGTTCCACTGGATCGACCCGGCGGTAAGGGTGGCCAAGGCCGCCGACGCGCTACGCCCGGGCGGGGCGCTCGCCGTGGTGCGCACCCAGCATGTCATGGGCGGCACCGAGGAGTTCTTCGTCGAGGTCCAGCGCTGCTACGAGCGCTTCGACCCGGACACGCCGCCCGGACTGCGACCCCCCGCCGCCGCCGACGTCGACGGCGCGGACCACGCGGAGGAGGTGGCACGCAGCGGCCGGTTCGGCCCCACGGTCTTCCGCCGCTACGAGCAGGACCTGACGTACACCACGTCGGAGTACCTGGACGTGCTGCGGACCTATTCGGGTCACCGGGCTCTGCCGGAAGCCGCCAGGAGCGGGCTGTTGGGGTGCATCGCACGCCTGATCGACGGGCGGTACGGCGGCCGGGTGACCAAGCGGTATCTCATCGAGCTGGCGGTGTCACGGAGAGGGCGCCCGCTCTCCACGGCGTGAGGCGCTCGGCACCGCGGTTCGAAGCGCTGAATGCGCCGCGTCCGCCGCTGAGACGACGAAGTCCGCCACCAGCCGCCGCCGGTCCTCCTGCCCCCAGGCGAGGCCCAGCGCGCTACGCGGCGCGTCGGCCACCGGAACATGGACGAGCCCCGGATGCTGTGGCCGGGCCGGCGAACGGGGCGGCACCGCGATCGTCCGTCTCATCGGGACCATGTGCGTCAGTTCGGCACCGTCGGCGACCTCGGGACCGGACCCGGCGACGGGCTCGATACCGGGCACCTCGCTGCCGCGGACGCCGTTCCAGCGCGGAAGCGTCTCGTGGGCCAGGACGGCGAGGGGCACCTCGCTGTGGTCGGCGAGCCGGTGGTCCGGCGGCAGGATCGCCACCCCGCCCTCGACCCTCAGGGTCCCGTGATCCGCACCGGTGAGGTCGTCGAACGGCACGTACAACAGCTCCACGTCGCCCGGCCCTCGGGCACGTGATCGGTCCGGTCGGTGGACCGCCGAACAGGCTGTCCACCTGGCGAGCGTCGGGTCGGCGGGAGTAGGCAGCCAGGCTGCCGGACAGCAGGTCCGCGCCCCCACCGGACTTGATCACCAGACGCGGCCGGGTCTCCCGCCACCGTCGCCCCCGACGGCGTGCCGCAGAACGCAGAACAACCCCGTCACCTTCCGCTACGGCCCGGAGACCGGGTCGATCGACATCCCGAGGCGGGCGCTCGGCGACAGCCGCAGGACGGGCGGCTGTCGCCGGTAGGGAGTCACACAAGGGCCGGCAGGTCCATGAGCGCGAGTCTGGCCGGATCGATCATGGCGGTGATCTCGGTGATGCGGCCGTCGGTGACGATGAAGGCCAGGAGGGAGAGCGGGGTGCCGTCTTCGCTCCAGGAGATGACGCCGGGTTGGCCGTTGACGGTCGCCGCATGTCCTCGTGCTGCGCTGCCGGCCACTCGCGCGCGGGTGGCGACTTCGGTGGCTCCGAGCGTGACGAACCGGCCGTTCGCAGTGTGGACGGTGAACCGCACTTCGGGGTGGAGAACCTGCAGCAACTGCTCAAACCGACCGTCGCGAGCCGCGCCCAGGAAGGCTCGGACCACTTCGCGTTGTTGTCGTCCGGCGCTCGTCGGCTGCTGGGCGGCCTGTACTTTCTTGCGAGCGCGGCTGGTGAGCATCTTGGTTGCGTCGGCGGACTTGCCGAGAATGGCACCGATCTCCGCGAAGGGCACGGCGAACACGTCGTGCAGCACGAATGCCAGTCGCTCGTCCGGGCGCAGCGAGTCGAGGACCGTCAGGAGCGCGAGGCCGACGGAGTCCCCGAGCGTCACGAGTTCTTCCGGAGCCGGAGCGTCGTCGAGCGTCACGGTGAATTCGGCCGGCTGGTCGTCGAAGGAGACCGCTGGGCGTGTCCGGCCCGACCGCAGGACATCGAGGCTGATGCGGCCGACGACGGTGGTCAACCAGCCGCCAAGGTTGTTGATGGTGTCGGTGTCCTGGCGGGAGAGACGCAGCCACGCCTCTTGGACCACGTCTTCCGCGTCGGCGTGTGATCCGAGCACGCGGTAGGCGACGGCCTGGAGCCGGTCACGGTGGGACTCGAAGGCATCGGTGATCGGGTCCGCGGGATGGGTGCCGGCCATGGTGTTACCTCCCTGGAAGCTGCTCCGTCATGGGGATGACGGGCGCAAGCCCTGCAACGTAACCCGATGAAGGAGAGCACTTCACATGGAGAACCGGCTCAAGAACAAGAACACGAACAACCCTGCTGTGTGGACCGGGATCCAGCACCTCCAAAAGGCGATCGCCGCCGGAGGCGTCGACCCGAAGCTGCTCGCGCTGGTCCACCTGCGCGTCAGCCAGATCAACAGCTGCTCGGCGTGCGTCTACGCCAGTGTCGCCGCGGGGAACAAGGCCGGTGACACCGACGAGCGGCTGCACAACGTGGCGGCGTGGCGTGAGGCGCCGTTCTACACCGATGCGGAGCGCGCGGCACTGGCGCTGGCCGAGGCCGCCACCCGGCTGCAGGACGGCGCTTTGGGCGTCACCGACGAGATCTGGGAAGAGGTCGATGCCCAGTTCACCGAGGAGGAGATCGGCGCGCTCAACCTGGAGATCGCGCTGACGAACTTCTTCAACCGGATCAACCGCACCATCAAGGAACCGGCCGGCCAGACCTGGGACTGAACCCAGCTGGCATCCGCTGGGGCGGACGCCCCCTTGCCGCAGCAGCCTGGCCAACCGGAAACCTGAGGGTCGCTCAGCCGGACGAGGGGCCTCACGTGTGTAGGGTCCTTGCCGCGAGCACGGTCATCCAGGTCCAGCCGATGGTGACGGAAACCCGCTGGATCAGTCCGCCGAGTTCGACCACGTGTTGGTTCTGACCGAACGCGGCGCTGGCCAGCACCATCGTCGCGGCGAAGAGCAGACCGCTGGCGATCGAGTAGCTGGACCAGCCCAGCGAGCCGTGCAGGGCGAAGACGAAACAGGCGGAGGCAAGTGAGAGGAATCCGGTGAGGGAGAAAAGGTCGTGCAGGGCCCCTGCGGGGGTGTGGCCCGGAAGTTGGTCCGGGGTGCCCGGAGGGTAACCGCTCACCGGGTCCGTCCGGAAGATGCCCGCGCCCAGCAGGCCGACGGCCCATGCGCCGATCAGCGCTGCGCCCCAGCGGGAAGGCCCAACCCCCCATAGGCCCACGGCGAAGACCAGCGACAGTAAGCCGGCAAGGAGGAAGCTGACGGTCTGCACCCACCCGGTTCGTCCGAGGGCAAGCGAACTGACCGGGTGGCGTACCGACTTGTAGCCCGCACGGCGGGCACCCTCCACTAGATACGCAACGGTGAAGACAGGACCGGCGGCCATCCCACAGGCAAGCAGCGCTTGATTCCCCATGCTGTCAATTTACGTTGACAGCATGGTTTCGTCAACCGAAGTTGACAAAGCGTGTGGACACCGCCGCAGCACGGTCCGCGGGGTGAGAAAGGCAACCGCTGGGGGCTGACGCCCGCTTGCCACCGCAGCACGAGCACCCCGGCGGACTTCCCGGTCAAGCACTAGAAGAGGCGGGTGCGCATGCGCTGGGTGAGGTTCTCGACAATCTCCATCAGCCACGGGCTGCGGACGGCCGGTAGCCGGACCAGGGTGTGCTGGAACGTTTCCCAGTCGGCCCTGAACAGGCGATGAGGGCGTGGCAGGGGCGGGTCGTCGCGCAGGACCCCGTCGGGTACGGCGCCCGGCGTGGGAACGGGTAGGTGCGGCTGGGGGAAGGCCAGCGACAGCCACATCCCGAACGGCAGCGGCACCGGGTACGCCGATGCGGCCGGGCCGGCGGGGGCCCAGGTCTGCCCCGTCTGCGGGTGGACCGGCACGAGGGCGATGTCGACGTCCGTGTCGGGGGCGGACAAGCCCGGTCCCGCCAGGACGGCGCGCCGCTCCAGCGGGCCCGAGGGCAACAGGGCGTCGAGGGCGCGTTGGAACACCTCCTCGGTCAGGCCGCCCGGGACGGTCACCGGCCCGCCTTGCGAGGCCGCCAGCAGGTGGGCGAGCGCCCGGCCGGCCGCCGCCTCCCACCGCGGACTCCATGACCAGTAGTGGCCCGTCCCGAGCCGTCCTCCCCACGTTGCCATCGGCTCGGACGGGGGCGTGCGCTTCCCCTCCGCCATCAACTCCTCCCAGGACAGCGGGGTGGCATCGGTGACGTCGACGAGGAGGCGGCGCACGGCGTCCGGGGCGAGCCACACCGCCTGCCAGAGCGAGCAGTCGTCGATCCTGCTCGCCACGGGCAGGCCGCACGCCTCGCAGACCATGTTGGGGCCGTCGGCTCCGTCGAGGCCGCAGCAGGCACCACCGCGCTTCTCGGGGATCAGTCGGGTGCCGCGGACATCCCCGGGTGCGATGACGATCGCGCCGGGCGCGCCGTCGGACAGGGCGTACACCGGCGCGTAGATACCGCGGGCCGCCGCCTCCTCCGGATCGATCTCCTCCCACCTCCGCCACGGCGGCCCCCAGGGCTCCGGATCCACCGCGAACGTGCCCGGCTCCATCAGCACCGGGAGCTGAGTCCCGTTCCCGTACTTCTGATGCGAATGGGCCGGCAGGGCGACCTCGGACAGCGGGGCGGTCAGCTGAGCGCCACACCCCGCACACACGAAGACGAACAATGATCCTCCGCCTGGGCAAAGAGGGGCATCATCGCAGCGCGGTGCCGGCCGGCCAAGGTGTTTTCACCCGTGGACGCCGAGTTCGCTACCAGGCCGCGCGGCCATCTCGCCAATACTGTGGGCGGCCCGGACGGTGACCGTGCCTTGTGAGAGGGCTCGCAAAGCCGCACGGAGCCTGCGCCGCATGCGCTCGCGAGCAACCGAGCCCGCTGGGCTGCTCGGGCGGGATGGCGCCCCCTCTGCTAATGCTGCACCCGGCAAAGTTCGCCTCGCTGGGTGCCTGAGGGGGCACCGGTGCGGGTATGTGGGACGCCGTTTGGTCGTGGGCGGAAGCCTCGCCACTGCGGCGCTGTGGACGTATGGTGCGGGAATGGGTGAGAGCCTGGCACGTATCGAAGTCCCTGACGTGGTTGGGATGACGGGGCGAGAAGCCCACGCTCTTTGCCGTGATCTGGGGCTCTTCCTGGGCTACTACAACATGGATCAACAATTGCCACTGAGCATGGTGATCGCTTATCAAGAGCCGCCGTCCGGAACCATGGCAGCACCTGCCGCAGCAGTGAGGATCTGGACGACGTTGGATCCGTTGCCCGACGATCGGCGGCCGCGGTAGGCGGGGGAATTTTCCTGCTCGCGGTCGCTACCAGGCCGGGCCGCCGTCCCGTAGATACTGCGGTCGGTCTTGGTCGATGGCACGTAGAGCCGCACGGAGTCTGCGCCGCATTCGCTCGCCCACCAGCGTCAGCGCCGTATCAGGAGGGACGAAGCAGGCCTCGGACAGCTCTCCGTCCTGCGGATCCAGCCGTTCTTCGTTGATCGTGCCGCCGTCGAAGACGAAGGCGATCTGGTCGTCCCACGGGCCGTGCGGGGCCACCCAGTCGACCACCAGCAGCCCGCACGGAACGACCTCCAGGCCCAGTTCCTCGCCCAGCTCCCGTCGCACAGTCTCCTCGGGCGGCTCATTCTCCTCAGCCATGCCGCCCGGCAAGTCCCAGTCGGGTTTGTACGTCGGATTCACCAGGAGTATTTGACCGGCCGCGTCACGCAGCACAACATCGGCGGACACCCGCTTTCTGGCCTGCTTGGCGTTTCCCTCCGCCAGATACGCGTTCCAGGCTTCGGGGTCGTCGGGGCTGGGCTTCATGCGATGGTGCCTCGGGTGAGGATGTCGGCCAGTAGGAGCATTCTGGCCTTGCGAACACCGTCGAACCGCACTAGGTACTCCCGTACCGGCCCGTACTTCTTGTGTGGATCCATCATCTGTCCCAGGTGATCGAGCTGGCGGACGACACGGACTGAGCTCAAGGTGGGGCTTGTGGTCAGCAAGTCCTGCCCGACGGCCACCGCCGCATCGAGTTCCTTCCTCTGCAGATGGATTCCGAGGAGGGTGATGCGGCTCAGAGCCAGGGAGCGGGCCCGTCCCTCTTCGCGCAGTCGTACCGCGTTCTCGGCGTGGGCCAGAGCCTCGTCGTAGCGACCCAGGTCCCGCCAGATAAGTGCCGACTCGCTCGCGAGCGCGGCGGCATCGAACGGTGACAGCCACAGGTGTTCGGAGTCGCTGGGGGCGTCGAGAGCGCGGTGGGCATGTTCGAGGGCGCGGGCGGCTGGTCCGTGCTGTGCCGCTGCTGCGAAGGCACGGGCCTGCATGGTGTGGAGTCGCGCGGAGAGGGCGGGGATTCTCGGTGCCTCACCGGCGAGGTCGATGCCGGTCCGTGCCCAGCGCAAGGCCTCGGTCGCATCGCCGGTCTGGAGGGCCAGGTGGCTGCTCGATGCTGCAACCTGAGCCGCGAGGGAGAGGTCACCGGAGATACGGGCAAGCGGCAGGGCTCGGACGAAATGCTTGAGGGCGCGGTCGTCCTGGCCGGAGTCGTGGGCCATCCACCCGGCCATTTCCGTCAGCGCTGCTGCGGCGGCGAAGACCTGAGGCCCGCTGCCGGTGTCGACCAGGCGCGGGGCTACGCGTTCGCGCAGATGCCGTACTACGGCCCCATAGAGGTGACCGCCGCCGGTTTGCCGGTCGGCGAGCCGAAAGGCCTCAATGGCCGCCAGGTCATCGCCGTCGGGAGGGGACTGTGGCTGCTGCCGCGGTGTCCCCTCCAGGGTGGGCTCCCACGACCGGCGGGCCAGGCCGAGCAAATGACCGGGGATGTGGAAGGCGTCGGCGATCTGCTCGAACATCGTCAGCTTCTCAACGCGACTCTTGCCGTTCATGTAGTCGTACAGTCGCCCTTGGGTGATGTCGACAGCCGCAGCGATCTTGCGTGTGCTGATGCCCCGGTGGTTGAGCAGTCGGAAGAGAGCTCCCATGTCGCGGTCACGACAGGCCGCGAGTAACCGGGTGTCGTCGAGCAAACCCGCGACGACTCCGCGTGGGCTCTGTGTCTGGCGATCCATCAGCCGTCCCCCTACTGCGCCAGCTCGATGCTACGGGCAGCAACAGGACGGTGACTCCAACTCGGGGTCACCACTTGGAGTCTCTTTCATGCCCGCCACCGGCGTTGACTGAACACACGCCGCCGGAATGGACAGCCTTCCTCCGGCAGCGACGGAAGACGCCTTGCCCAGCGCCCCCGAGGCGCAAGTTCTCCACCCGGAGGAGACGAGCACGTGACCACGACCGCCGCCAGCCCCACCGCGACCGGCGTCCCCGGCTATTCGGAGACGGTGTCGTGTGAGCCCCGATCAGCCCAGCGGGCTCGGTTGCTCGTCGGCTCAGCTCTAGGTGCCTGGGGCATAGGGGAGTTGGCAGGCGACGGGATGCTGATCGTGTCGGAACTGCTGACGAACGCGATCGACCACACGCGCAGGGCCGACGCGCTCGACGACTGGACCACGCGGTTCGTCGCGCAGCTCGCCCCACCGCGAGCCCAGCGGGTGGCCCTCCGCCGCGACGAGCGAACCGAACACCTCCTTATCGATGTCGAAGCCGGGCCTGGGCTCTGCTGTTCGACGACTCGGGCCGGTGGATCGTCAGGCAGGGAGGACCGACCCCCCTGTGGGACGCCGTCGAGGAGCACGTCACCCACTGGCGTGCCGACGGGGCGCCGTCGCTGGACCGCTTCGCGATCACCGTCACCGCCGACCGGCAGACGGTCACCTGGGCCACACAGTGACCCGTGCGATGCAGCTCCCGGCCCAGGACGCGCCCCGCCGGGGGCGGCTCAGCCCGCCAGCCCCAACTCCCGGGCGATCAGCATTCGCTGGACCTCGCTCGTGCCCTCGCCGATTTCGAGGATCTTGGAGTCGCGCCACATGCGGGCGACCGGGTACTCGTTCATGAAGCCGTAGCCGCCGTGGATCTGGGTGGCGTCGCGGGCGTTGTCCACGGCGATCGTGGAGGAGTACAGCTTGGCCAGGGCCGCCTCCTTCTTGAAGGGCTCGCCGGCGACCAGGCGGGAGGCGGCGTCGCGCCAGGCCAGGCGGGCGGTGTGGGCCTTCATCTCCATGTCGGCGATCTTGAACTGGACGGCCTGGTTGGCGCCGATGGGCCTGCCGAAGGCGTGGCGTTCCTTGGCGTACTTGACCGACTCGTCCACGCAGCCCTGGGCCAGACCGGTCGCCAGGGCCGCGATGGCGATGCGGCCCTCGTCGAGGATGCGCAGGAACTGGGCGTAGCCGCGGCCCTCCTCGCCCAGGAGGTTGGCGGCCGGGACGCGGACGTCGGTGAAGGACAGCTCCCGGGTGTCGGAGGCGTTCCAGCCGACCTTGGAGTAGGGGGCGGCCACCGTGAAGCCCGGGGTGCCGGACGGGACGATGATCGAGGAGATCCGCGGTTTGCCGTCCGGCTTGCGGCCCGTCACCGCCGTGACCGTGACCAGCCCCGTGATGTCCGTGCCCGAGTTGGTGATGAAGCACTTGCTGCCGTTGATCACCCACTCGTCGGTGTCCGGGTCCAGGCGGGCCGTGGTGCGGGTGGCCCCCGCGTCGCTGCCGCCGTCCGGTTCCGTCAGGCCGAACGCGCCCAGGATCTCGCCCGAGCAGAGCCGGGGGAGCCATGCGCGTTTCTGCGCCTCGGTGCCGAAGAGGTGGACCGGCATCGCGCCCAGGGAGACACCCGCCTCCAGGGTGATGGCCACCGAGGAGTCCACCCGGGCCAGTTCCTCCAGGGCGATGCCCAGGGCCAGGTAGTCGCCGCCCATGCCGCCGTACTCCTCGGGGAACGGCAGACCGAACAGGCCCATCCGGCCCATCTCACGGACGATCTCGTACGGGAACTCGTGCCGCTCGTAGAAGTCACCGATCTTCGGCGCCACGACGTCGTGCGCGAACTCCTCCACCGTACGGCGGAGTTCCTCCAGCTCGGGGGAGAGGCGGTGGTCCATGGCGATCACTGGTCCTTGTGGGAGAGGGCGCGGACGGTGCGGGACGGGCTGGGCCGGCCCAGTTGTTCGGCCATCCACACGCTGGTGGCGGTGAGACGGCCGAGGTCGACCCCGGTTTCGATGCCGAGGCCGTGGAGCATCCACACGAGGTCTTCGGTGGCGAGGTTCCCGGTGGCGGACTTGGCGTACGGGCAGCCGCCCAGGCCGCCGGCCGAGGCGTCGACCGTGGTGACGCCGTGCTGCAGTGCGGCGTAGGTGTTGGCGAGGGCCTGGCCGTAGGTGTCGTGGAAGTGCACGCCGATCACGTTCGTCGGCACGCCAGCCTCGTTGAGGGAGGCCAGGAGCTCCAGGACATGGCCGGGCGTGGCGACTCCGATGGTGTCGCCGAGGCTCAGCTCGTCGCAGCCCATGTCGGTCAGCGCCCTGCACACGCGCACCACCTGGTGGATGGGCACGGCGCCCTCCCAGGGGTCGCCGAAGCACATCGACACGTACCCGCGTACGTGCAGACGTTCGTCCTTGGCGTGCCGGACCACCGGGTCGAACACGGCCAGGGACTCGTCGAGGGTGCGGTTGAGGTTGGCCTTCGCGAAGGACTCGGTGGCGCTGGCGAAGACGGCGACGCGCCGGGCGCCGAGCGCGAGGGCGCGGTCCAGGCCGCGCTGGTTCGGCACCAGCACCGGCAGTGCCACGTCCAGATCGGCGACGAGCGGGAACAGCTGCTCGGCGTCGGCCAGTTGGGGCACCCACTTGGGGTGGACGAAGCTCGTCGCCTCGATGGTGGTGAGGCCCGCCTCGGCCAGCCGGCGGATGAACTCCGCCTTGACCTCGGTGGGCACGGCCGTCTTCTCGTTCTGCAGGCCGTCGCGCGCGCCGACCTCGTGGATCCGCACCCGGGCCGGCAGGTCCTGGGCCGGTACGGTCATGGGGAGTCCGCCGACGGTCATTCCGCCACCTCCTCGTGCGGTGCGATCACGGCCAGCACCTGGTCCATGGCGACCGCCGTGCCGGGCCGCACGTCCAGTTCGGCGACCGTGCCGGCGTGCGGGGCGGAGATGACGTGCTCCATCTTCATCGCCTCGACCACGAGCAGGCTCTGGCCCGCGGTGACCTCGTCGCCGACGGCGACCTTCATCACGGTCACGGTGCCCGGCATGGGCGCGGTGAGCGAGTCGGCCCCCGCGTGCGCGGACCGGGTGAGGGACGCCGCCACCGGGTCGTGGTCGCGCACCTGCCAGGCGTCGCCGGCGCGGCCGAGCCAGTCGGCGGCACGGTGGAAGGTGTGGCGGACGCCGTCGAGGATGACGGCGACCCGGTCGTCGGTGACGGTGTGCGTGCCGCGCGGGACGTACTCCACCGGGTCCTGCACCCGCAGATGGAAGTGGACAGGCTTCGGTGTACCGCCCAGCCGCCACCCGCTCGGCACCGAGAACGGGTCCGTCCAGCCCTCGCCCGAGGGCCTGAGCGCCTCCAGCCGTACGGCCGCCGCCGCCTCGTACACCTCCTCGGGCACGTCCGTGGGGACCAGCTCGTCCACCACCCGCTCCACCAGCCCGGTGTCCAACTCGCCCGCGACGACCGCCGGGTGGGCCAGCAGCCGCCGCAGGAACCCGGCGTTGGTCTGCACGCCCAGCGTGACCGTCTCCGCGAGGGCGGCCCGCAGCTTCCGCAGCGCGGTCGCGCGGTCCGGCCCGTACGCGATCACCTTGGACAGCATCGGGTCGTACAGGCTGCCGACCTCGGTGCCCTCGCTGAGCCCGGAGTCGGTGCGGACGCCGTCACCCTGGGGCTCGTGCAGCCTGAGCACCGTGCCGCCCGTGGGCAGGAACCCGCGCGTGGGGTCCTCGGCGCACAGCCGGGCCTCGACGGCGTGCCCGGTGAGCGTGATGTCGTCCTGCCCGAACGGCAGCCGCTCACCCGCCGCGACCCGCAGCTGCCACTCCACCAGGTCGAGCCCGGTGATGAGTTCCGTGACCGGGTGCTCCACCTGGAGGCGGGTGTTCATCTCCATGAAGTAGTACGACGAAGGGTCGCCGCCCGGGACGATGAACTCCACCGTGCCCGCGCCCCGGTACCCGCACGAGCGTGCCGCCTGCACGGCGGCCTCGCCCATCGCGGCCCGGGTCTTGTCGTCGAGGAGCACGCTCGGCGCCTCCTCGATGATCTTCTGGTGCCGCCGCTGGAGAGAGCACTCTCGCTCACCCAGGTGGACGACGTTCCCGTGGCCGTCGGCCAGGACCTGGATCTCGATGTGCCGCGGCCGGTCCACCCACCGCTCGACGAGCAGTGTGTCGTCGCCGAACGAGGCGCGGGCCTCGCGGCGGGCGGCGGCGATCTCGTCGTCCAGCACGGCCAGGTCCCGCACCAGGCGCATGCCCTTGCCGCCCCCGCCGGCCGACGGCTTGAGCAGTACCGGCGCCCCCAACGAGCGTGCCGCCTCGGCCAGTTCGGGGTCACGTCCGCCGGGGACGACCGGCACCCCGGCGGCCTGCACCGTCTCCTTGGCCCGGATCTTGTCGCCCATCAGCGCGATCGCGTCCGCAGGCGGCCCGACGAAGACCAACCCCGCCTCCTCGCACGCGCGCGCGAAGCCCGCGTTCTCGGCGAGGAAGCCGTACCCGGGGTGGACGGCCTGCGCGCCCGTGCGGGCGGCGGCCTCCAGCAGCCGCTCCACCGACAGATAGCTCTCGATCGCCGGCGCCGGACCGATCCGTACCGCCGTGTCGGCCTCCCGGACGTGCCGCGCGTCGGCGTCGGCGTCGGAGAACACGGCGACGGAGCGCACGCCCATCGACCGCAGCGTACGGATGACGCGTACGGCGATCTCGCCCCGGTTGGCCACCAGCACTGTGTCGAACATGGTCGTCAAGTCCCCCCTCACATCCGGAAGACGCCGAACTGGGGCTCACCCAGGGGCGCGTTGGCACAGGCGGTCAGGGCCAGGCCCAGCACCTGGCGGGTCTCCAGCGGGTCGATGACCCCGTCGTCCCAGAGCCGGGCGGTGGCGTAGTAGGCGTTTCCCTGCCGCTCGTACTGCGCGCGGATGGGCGCCTTGAAGGCGTCCTCGTCCTCGGCGGGCCACTCCTCGCCCCGCGCCTGAAGCTGGTCCCGCTTGACGGTGGCGAGGACGGAGGCGGCCTGCTCACCGCCCATCACGGAGATCTTCGCGCCCGGCCACATCCACAGGAAGCGGGGCGAGTAGGCCCGGCCGCACATGGAGTAGTTCCCGGCGCCGTACGACCCGCCGACCACGACCGTCAGCTTCGGCACGCGCGTGCAGGCCACCGCCGTGACCATCTTCGCGCCGTGCTTGGCGATGCCGCCGGCCTCGTAGTCCTTGCCGACCATGAAGCCGGAGATGTTCTGCAGGAACACCAGCGGGATCCCGCGCTGGTCGCACAGCTCGATGAAGTGGGCGCCCTTCTGGGCGGACTCGGAGAACAGGATGCCGTTGTTGGCGACGATCCCGACCGGGTGGCCGTGGATTCGGGAGAAGCCGGTGACCAGGGTCTGCCCGAACTCGGCCTTGAACTCGGCGAACCGGGAGCCGTCGACCACGCGCGCGATGATCTCGCGGACGTCGTAGGGGGTGCGGGGGTCGACCGGGACGGCGCCGTAGAGCCCGTAGGGGTCGGCCTTCGGTTCGACGGCGGGCCGGACCTCCCAGGGCAGGGGCCCGCGCGTGGGCAGGGTCGCGACGATGTCCCGCACGATCCTGAGGGCGTGGGCGTCGTCCTCGGCGAGGTGGTCGGTGACGCCGGAGACCCGGGAGTGCACCTCTCCGCCCCCGAGCTCCTCGGCGGTGACGACCTCGCCGGTGGCGGCCTTCACCAGCGGAGGGCCGCCGAGGAAGATCGTGCCCTGGTTGCGGACGATCACGGCCTCGTCGCTCATCGCCGGCACGTACGCCCCGCCCGCGGTGCAGGAGCCGAGCACCGCCGCGATCTGCGGGATGCCGGCGCCGGACATGCGGGCCTGGTTGTAGAAGATCCGCCCGAAGTGCTCACGGTCCGGGAAGACCTCGTCCTGCATCGGCAGGAAGGCGCCGCCGGAGTCGACGAGGTAGAGGCAGGGCAGCCGGTTCTCGAGGGCGACCTCCTGCGCACGCAGGTGCTTCTTCACCGTCATCGGGTAGTAGGTCCCGCCCTTGACGGTGGCGTCGTTGGCGACGATCACGCACTCGCGCCCGCTGACCCGCCCGATCCCGGCGATGACCCCGGCGGCCGGGGCCTGGCCGTCGTACATCCCGTCGGCCGCCAGCGGGGCCAGCTCCAGGAAGGGTGAGCCGGGGTCGAGGAGGGTGTCCACCCGGTCCCGGGGCAGCAGCTTGCCGCGCGCGGTGTGGCGGGCGCGGGCCTTCTCGCCGCCGCCGAGCGCCGCCGCGGCGAGCTTGCCGCGCAACTCCTCGACGAGGGCGCGGTGCGCTTCCTCGTTGGCTCGCCAGGCCTCCGACGCGGGGTCTGCCGCGCTGTGAAGCTCCGGTGCCTCGTGCATTCTTGCGGTCCCCTCACCCAGTGATCGACTGTTAATGAGCGTTAACCATTTCCTACAGGTTAACGAGCGCTAACCTCGCTGTCTAGAATTGTGCGCATGGCCACCAGAACCGACCCCTCCACCCGACGCGAGCAGATCCTCAAGGAGGCCGCGCGGCTCTTCGCCGAACGCGGCTTCCATGGCGTCGGGGTCGACGAGATAGGGGCGGCGGTCGGCATCAGCGGGCCCGGCCTCTACCGCCACTTCCCGGGCAAGGACGCGATGCTCGCCGAGCTGCTGGTCGGCATCAGCGGCCAGCTGCTGACCGGGGCCAAGCGGCGCCTGGCGGAGGCCGACGGCGCGGCTGCCCCGGAGACGGTCCTCGACTCGCTCATCGAGGGGCACATCGACTTCGCGCTCGACGACCGTCCACTCATCACCCTGCACGACCGCGAGCTGGACCGCCTCCGTGACAGCGACCGGAAGCTGGTCCGCCAGCTCCAGCGGCAGTACGTGGAGCTGTGGGTGGAGGTGGTCCGCGAGGTCTACCCGGACCTGGCCGAGCCGGCGGCCCGCTCGGCCGTGCACTCGGTCTTCGGCCTGCTGAACTCCACACCCCACCTGGGCCGCGCCGGCTCCCTCCCGGGGCGGGGCGCCACGGCGACGCTGCTGCACCGGATGGCGCGAGGGGCGTTCGCGGCGGCGTCGGGGGAGGCGTGACGAGCGTTACGCCCGGCCCACCCTGGACCAGGTTCGTACTCCCCGGTACCTTTGATCTGAGCAAGCGCTTAGACATGCGCTGAGTACATGCCGAGGTACGTGGAGGTGGCGCGGTGCGCCGGACGGTGTTCAACGAGGATCACGAGGCTTTCCGGGAGACCCTCCGCGCCTTCATCGAGGCCGAGGTCGTCCCCGTCTACGACGAGTGGTTCGCCGCGGGCCAGGCGCCGCGCGACTTCTACCACAAGCTCGGCGAGCTGGGCATATTCGGCATCAACGTGCCCGAGGAGTTCGGCGGCGCGGGCCTGGACACCCACAAGTTCGAGGCCGTCCTCTACGAGGAGACCGCCCGCGCGGGCGTCCAGTTCGGCGGCTCCGGCGTGCACGTGCTGCTCGCCCTGCCCTACATCAAGATGCTCGCCACCGACGAGCAGAAGAAGCGCTACCTGCCGAAGTTCGTCACCGGCGAGGAGATGTGGGCGCTGGCGATGACCGAGCCGGGCACCGGCTCCGACCTCGCGGGCATGAAGACCACGGCCAAGCTGTCCGAGGACGGCACGCACTACGTGCTCAACGGCGCCAAGACCTTCATCACCGGCGGTGTGCACGCCGACCGTGTGATCGTGGCCGCCCGCACCTCCGCGCCCTCCACCGAGGACCGCCGCTTCGGCATCTCCCTGTTCGCCGTGGACACCAAGTCCGAGGGCTACTCCATCGGCCGCAAGCTCGACAAGCTCGGCCTGAAGACCTCCGACACCGCCGAGCTGGCCTTCGTCGACGTCAAGGTGCCCGCCGAGGACCTGCTCGGCGAGGAGAACAAGGGCTTCTACTACCTCGGCCACAACCTGGCCTCCGAGCGCTGGGGCATCGCCTTCGGCGCCTACGCCCAGGCCAAGGCCGCCGTCCGGTTCGCCAAGCAGTACGTGCAGGAGCGCACCGTCTTCGGCAAGCCCGTCGCCTCCTTCCAGAACACCAAGTTCGAGCTGGCCGCCTGCCAGGCCGAGGTCGACGCGGCGGAGGCCGTCGCCGACCGCTCCCTCGAAGCCCTGGACGCCGGCGAGCTCACCCCCGCCGAGGCCGCCTCCGCCAAGCTGTTCTGCACCGAGGTCGCCCACCGCGTGATCGACCGCTGCCTCCAGCTCCACGGCGGTTACGGCTTCATGAACGAGTACCCGATCGCCCGCCTGTACGCGGACAACCGCGTCAACCGCATCTACGGCGGCACCAGCGAGATCATGAAGACGATCATCGCCAAGGACATGGGCCTGTAAGCGGCCCGCAATCACTGGCCTATACAACTGACTCCATGAGCCAGGCACTCCAGGACCTCCTCGATCTGCTCGACCTCGAGCAGATCGAGGAGAACATCTTCCGCGGCCAGTCCCGGTCCGCCGTCGTCCCACGCGTCTTCGGCGGACAGGTCGCGGCCCAGGCGCTGGTCGCCGCGGGGCGCACGGTCCCCGCGGACCGGCCCGCCCACTCCCTGCACGCCTACTTCCTCCGCCTCGGGGACCCCGGCGCGCCCATCGTCTACGACGTCGAACGCATCCGCGACGGCCGCTCGTTCACCACCCGCCGGGTGGTCGCGATCCAGCACGGCAGGCCGATCTTCACCCTGTCGGCGTCCTTCCAGACGTACGAGGACGGCCTCGACCACCAGACCCCGATGCCGCCCGCACCCGACCCGGCGACCCTGCCCACCTCGCAGGAGAGGCTGCGCGGCTACGGCCACCTCGACCCGCAGATCGTGGAGCGGTTCCTGGAAGCCCGCGAGGCGGTCGACCTGCGCTACGTCGACGAGCCGCCGTACGGGCAGTTCGGCGAGCCGCGCGAGCCGCACTCCCAGGTGTGGTTCCGCGCCAACGGCAAGCTCGAGGGCGCCATCGACATCCCCCTCCTGCACGTCGTCCTCGCCACCTACGTCTCCGACATGACCCTTCTCGACTCCGTGCTGCTCGCGCACGGTCGGGGCGGCTGGGCCGTCGGTGACGTCGTCGGCGCCTCCCTGGACCACGCCATGTGGTTCCACCGGCCGTTCCGGGCCGACGAGTGGCTGCTGTACGACCAGGAGTCGCCGTCGGCGTACGGCGGCCGCGGGCTCGGCCAGGCCCGCATCTACACCCAGGACGGGCGGCTGGCCATCTCGGTCATCCAGGAGGGTGTGGTCCGCGTCCCTCGGTGAGAGGGAGGTAAGAATGGTCGCCTGAGGTGCCTAATCGCGGTCACGGGACTAGGCTCGGTGGGTGAAACCCGCGGTGCGCGGAACGTCCGGCCGACGAGGTTCTCTCCGGCCAACGGGGCCTCAGCCGCAGTAACCACCCGGCGCGTCCGGCGTGGTTCTGCAGGCGTCGACAGAGCGGTCGCACCTTTGACAACGCGGCGACGCGTGAAGACCGCACCGCGCCCCTCTCGTGCGGTGACGGCCATCCCCCCTCGCTTCCTCCAGTCCTCCTGCCGGAAGCCATGGGAGAACGATGGAAACGAAAGGCATTTCCCATGCGAGCACCACGCGCGAGGCGCTTCCTCGCGGTTTCCGCAGCCGGTCTGCTGATGGCCGGTGGTGCCGCGGTCGGCGCGGCGGGCACGGCGTCCGCCTCGGATCACAGCGGCGACAGCGGCTACAGCAGCTTCGACAACCACGGCAGCAACAACGACGACTGCAACTGGTGGAACAACAACAGCGACGACTGCAACGGTAACCACAACAACGGCAACGACAACGGCGACCACGGCAACGGCAACCACGACAACGGAAACCGTGACAACGGAAACCGTGACAACGGCGACCACGGCAACGGAAACCGTGACAACGGCGACCACGGCAACGGTGGCGGCGACCACGGGAACGGTGGCGGCGGCAACCGCTGATCCCACCGCGAACACAGGCGATGTACGGCCCCTTGACCGGGCCGTGCACCGCCGCCGCTTCACACCTGGGACAACCCCGCCTGCGCCAGCAGATACGCCGTCAGCGGGTCGTAGTGGCGCGGGCTGAGGACATGGTCGTCGAGCGGGACGGCCACCTGCAGGGTGCCCTCCGACTCGGCCAGGAACAGGGCCGGGTCGTTGCAGTCCGCGTATCCCACCGAGTCGACGCCGTGCTGTCCCGCGTAACCCGCCCAGCCGTGGTCGGCGACGACCAGGTCGGGCAGCGGGCGGCCCTCGCGCTCAAGTCCCGTGAGAATGGCCCGCATCGGCTCTCCGGAGTGGGTGTGCCACAGTGTGGCGCCGTGCTCGAGCACCGCCACGTCCGCGAACTGCATCACGTAGCCCTCCTCCGTCTGCAGCCCGTCGGGGATGACGACGATCTCGCAGCCGGCGGCGCGCAACGCGGCGGCCGTGGCCCGGTGCACGTCGAGCAGACCACCGGGGTGGCCGGTGGCGAACAGCACCCGCTGCTGCCCGTCCGCCGCCTTGCGCAGCCGTCCCGCAAGGCGCTCCAGGGCGTCGACGGTCAGGTCGGGATCGATGGTGTCCTGGCCGTACCGGTACTCCGCGTCGTCGTTGACGCCGACCCGCTCCGCCATCACCGCGAGCACGTCCTGCTCGTCCCGCCAGCGGTCGCCGAGTTCCAGGCCGAGCCAGAAGTTGCGCTCGCCGTTGGCCAGCCTGCGGTAGTGGGAGAGGTTGTTCTCGCGGGGCGTCGCGACGTCGCCCGCGATACGGGTTCTCACAAGGTGGTCGACGAGCTCGGCGCGGCTGGGTGTCCCGGGTATCGGCATGTCTCCCATTGTGGGGCAGGCAACCGTCCGCGTCCCTGGCACAGCGCCCGCTGGGACGTGGGTCACTCAGCAGGTCACCTCATGTTTGCCGTAGGGCGAACCACAGCTCCATCCGGACGTCCGGGTCGTCCAGATCGGCGTCCAGAAGTGCCGCGCAGCGGGCGATCCGCTGCCGGACGGTGTTGCGGTGCACCGACAGCGCCACCGCCGTGCGGTCCCAACTGCCGTGCAGGGAAAGCCAGGTGCGCAGCGTCTCGGTGAGCGCGGCGTTCCCCGAGACCGGCCCGAGGAGCGAACGGGCGTGCGCCTCGGCCTCGCCGGGCGGCACCAGCTGGGCCAGGCCCGGGCGGCCGCCGTGCCGGACCAGCGCGGTACGGGTGGCGCGGGCCCGGGCCAGGGCACGGGCCGCCTGGGTGTCGGCGGCCGGCAAGTCGTCCGGCGTCACGGGGGCGCTGACCCCGAGGGCCCAGCCGGACTGCGGGGCCGGCTCACGGCCGGCCGGGACGAGGATCCGTACGCCGCCGTCCGCCAGGTCGGCCAGCGCGGACCCGAGGGCGGCGCCGAGCGCGGAGGCCGCCACGGGATCGGGGGCCTGGCCCTCGCGCCGCGCGTGTACGACGACCCACCGCTCCGCCCCGAGCAGCGGGGCCACGTCCGCGGGCGGGACGCCCAGCAGCAGCCGCACCAGCGCCGACGAACGGGCCGCCCCCGCCCCACTGTGACGCTCCCCGGTGAGCAGGGAGAGGAGGACGGCGGCGACGGAGGCGATGGTGTGGTCCCCGGGCTCACGCCGCGCGGAGGCGACCCCGAGCACGAAGCCCCGGCCGGCGCCGAGGGCGTAGGCGGCCAGGTGGGTGCCGGAGACGGTGTCGGTGGCGGACGAGGGGGCCTTGGCCCGGTCGGGCCGGACCACCTCCGCCAGCGCCGCCAGCGCCGCCCGCACCTGCTGCGGCGTGCCGTCACCCGCCGCCGCGATCTCGGTGCCGTCGGGGCCGTAGAGCGCCGCCCGGCCGTCGAGGTGCCGGGCCAGCCGGCGCAGTACCGAGGGCACCGGATCGGGGCGGGAAGCGGCGGAGGCGAGGCTCTGCTGGGCCTCCGTGACCCGGCGCAGCTCCGCCAGGCGGGCCTGCGCCATCAGCTGCCACACCGCCCGGGCCACCCCGGAGAACGTGGTCTGGGGCGGCACCTCCAGGAGGGGGAGCGCGTGGGCGTCGCAGGCGGCGACCAGGGCACGCGGCACCGTGTCGTGCACCGGCGCCAGCCCGAACCCGAGAGCCGCGCCGCCCGCCGCGACGATCCGGGAGACGTAGTCGTCGAAGTAGGTGCCTGAGCCGGCCGCCTCCGGCACGTGCACCCCCGCCGTCAGCAGGAGCTCACCGCCCAGCAGGTACGGGTACGGGTCGGCCATCTCCGAGGTGTGCGCCCAGTGGATCACGACGCCGGTGCCGTCCGGGCCGGCGAGCTTTCTGAGGCCGAGATCCTCCCGCGCCAGCAGCGCGACCAGCGGGACCGGTGGTGTCGGCGGTACGGGAGTGTCCGGCATGGTGGATGATCCCTCCATCCGGTACGGCGACTGTGGATGAAACGTACACTTCCAGGGCGCTTTTCAGCCACTTAGGGTCAACCCACGAACCACCTGGCCAAGACGTGAGCGAGAAAGGTGGGCCCCATGGCAGTCGACTACACGGTGATCGTCGTCTATCTGGCCGGCATGCTGGCCATGGGCTGGTGGGGGATGCGCCGCGCCAGGTCCAAGAGCGAGTTCCTCGTCGCCGGCCGCCGGCTCGGACCCGCCATGTACTCCGGCACGATGGCCGCGATCGTCCTCGGCGGCGCGTCCACCATCGGCGGCGTCGGCCTCGGCTACAAGTACGGGCTCTCCGGGGCCTGGATGGTCCTCACCATCGGCCTCGGCCTGCTGGCCCTCTCGGTCTTCTTCTCCGCCCGCATCGCCCGGCTGAAGGTGTACACCGTCTCCGAGATGCTCGACCTGCGCTACGGCGGCCGGGCGGGCGTGATCTCCGGAGTGGTCATGTGGGCGTACACGCTGATGCTCGCGGTGACCTCCACCATCGCGTACGCCACGATCTTCGACGTCCTCTTCGATCTCGACCGCACGGTCGCGATCATCATCGGAGGCTCGATCGTCGTCGCCTACTCCACGCTCGGCGGCATGTGGTCGATCACCCTGACCGACATGGTGCAGTTCGTGGTCAAGACCGTCGGCGTGCTGCTCCTGCTGCTGCCCATCGCCGTCGTCAAGGCGGGCGGTTTCTCCGCGATGAAGGCGAAGCTGCCGACCACGTACTTCGACCCGCTGGGCATCGGCGGCGAGACGATCTTCACCTACGTGCTCATCTACACCTTCGGCATGCTCATCGGGCAGGACATCTGGCAGCGCGTGTTCACCGCGCGCAGCGACAGGACCGCCAGGTGGGGCGGCACGGTGGCCGGAACCTACTGTCTGGCCTACGCCCTCGCCGGCGCCGTCATCGGCACCGCCGCCAAGGTGCTCTACCCGAAGCTGGGCAGCGCGGACGACGCCTTCGCCACCATCGTCAAGGACGAACTCCCCGTCGGCGTACGCGGAATGGTGCTCGCCGCCGCCCTGGCCGCCGTGATGTCCACCTCCTCCGGTGCGCTGATCGCCTGCGCCACCGTCGCCAACAACGACATCTGGTCGCGGCTGCGGGGAGCCGTCCGGCGCACCGAGGGCGAGCACGACGAGGTCAGGGGCAACCGGGCCTTCATCCTCGTCATGGGCCTCGTGGTGATCGGCACGGCCATCGCGCTGAACGACGTCGTCGAGGCGCTGACCGTCGCCTACAACCTGCTCGTCGGCGGGCTGCTCGTCCCGATCCTCGGCGGACTGCTGTGGAAGCGGGGCACCGTGCAGGGCGCCCTCGCCGCGGTGATCGCCGGCGGTCTCGCGGTGATCGGGCTGATGGCCGGGTACGGCATCCTCGCCAACGAACCCGTCTATCTCGGCCTGTCGGCGTCGCTCGTCGCCTACGTCGCCGTGTCCCTGGCGACCCGGCCCACCGACGCCACCGTCCTCGCCGCCTGGCGGGAACGCCTCGCCGGGCGGAGCCCCGAACCCGTGTCCGAGCCGGTACCGGCTCACCAGTAAAGTCGTAGAACAAGACGTATATACGCGCATACGCGACGAAGCGTAGGAAAGAAGGCAGTACCCATGAGCGGCAACGAGACGCCCCGCGGCCCCGTCGACTCCTCCCGCGTCCCGCGGTACGCCGGACCGGCGACCTTCGCGCGGCTGCCCCGCCTCGACGAGGTCGGCACCACCGACGTCGCCGTGGTGGGCGTGCCGTTCGACTCCGGTGTCTCCTACCGGCCGGGCGCCCGCTTCGGCGGCAACGCCATCCGCGAGGCGTCCCGGCTCCTGCGCCCCTACAACCCGGCGCAGGACGCCTCCCCCTTCGCCCTCGCGCAGGTCGCGGACGGCGGGGACATCGCGGTGAACCCGTTCAACATCAACGAGGCCGTGGAGACCGTCGAGGCCGCCGCCGACGAACTGCTCGGCACCGGCGCCCGCCTGATGACCCTCGGCGGCGACCACACGATCGCGCTGCCCCTGCTGAGGTCGGTCGCGAAGAAGCACGGCCCGGTCGCCCTGCTGCACTTCGACGCCCACCTCGACACCTGGGACACCTACTTCGGCGCCGAGTACACCCACGGCACCCCGTTCCGCCGGGCGGTCGAGGAAGGCATCCTCGACACCTCGGCCCTCTCCCACGTCGGTACCCGCGGCCCGCTGTACGGCAAGCAGGACCTCACCGACGACGAGAAGATGGGCTTCGGCATCGTCACCTCGGCCGATATCTACCGCCGGGGCGCCGACGAGGTCGCCGACCAGCTGCGCCAGCGCATCGGCGACCGCCCGCTGTACATCTCCATCGACATCGACTGCCTGGACCCGGCGCACGCGCCCGGCACCGGCACCCCGGAGGCGGGCGGCATGACCTCCCGCGAACTGCTGGAGATCCTGCGCGGGCTGGCATCCTGCAACCTGGTGTCGGCGGACGTCGTCGAGGTGGCCCCCGCGTACGACCACGCGGAGATCACGTCGGTCGCCGCCTCGCACACGGCGTACGAACTGACCACGATCATGACCCGGCAGATCGCGGCGGCGAAGCAGGAGAAGGCGGCCAAGTGACCCACGACCACGACCTGGTACTCCGCCCTACGCCCGCCCAGACGGAGGCCGCGCTCAACCCTCCCCCCGGCCGCAACGGCGGAGACCTGGTCGTGGAGAGCCTGGCCGGGCTGGGCGCGACGACCGTCTTCGGACTGCCCGGCCAGCACGCGCTGGGCATGTTCGACGCACTGCGGCGCTCCGCGCTGCGGTACGTCGGCCTGCGGGTGGAGAACAACGCGGGGTTCGCGGCGGACGCGTACGGCCGGATCACCGGCGAGGCGGCCCCGCTGCTGCTGTCGACGGGCCCGGGAGCCCTCACCTCCCTGGCCGCGCTCCAGGAAGCGGCGGCCGCATCCGCGCCCGTCCTCGCGATCAGCAGTCAGATCCCGACCGCGGGCCTCGGTGGCGGCCGGCACGGCTATCTGCACGAACTGCCCGACCAAGCGGCCTCGTTCCGGGGTGTGGTCAAGTCGGTCCACACCGTCCGGGCCCAGTCCCAGATCCCCTCGGCCATCGCGGCGGCCTGGAAGTCGGCGCTCACCGCCCCGCACGGCCCGGTGTGGGTGGAGATCCCGCAGGACGTACTGCTCGCGCCGACCGCCCTGCCGGTGGTGACGGCGCCGGACGCGACCCCGGACGAACTGCCCCCGCGCCCCGAACTGACCGCCGTGGCAGCCGACTTGCTGTCCCGCGCCACCCGGCCGGCGATCATCGCGGGCGGGGGAGTGGTACGGGCGGACGCCTCCGGCAAGCTGCGGCAGCTCGCCGAGCGGCTCCAGGCGCCGGTGGTGACGACGTTCGGCGGCAAGGGCGCGTTCCCCTGGACACACCCCCTGTCCCTCCAGTCCTGGCTGGAGGACCGGCACACGACGGACTTCCTGGAGGACACCGACGTCCTCCTCGTCGTCGGCTCCGGGCTCGGCGAACTGTCGTCCAACTACCACACGTTCAAGCCGCGCGGCCGCGTGATCCAGATCGAGGCGGACCTCGGCAAGCTGGAGTCCAACCACCCGGCGCTCGGCATCCACGCCGACGCGCGCCTCGCCCTCCAGGCGCTGCTGGAGACGGTGGACGAACGCGCCGACGAGACGGCACCGGACCGGGTACGGGAGCTGCTGGCGAAGGTGGCCGCCCGCCTGGCGGCCCAGGAACTCACCCTGGAGCAGGAGGTGTTGGGTTCGGTCCGCCGGGCCCTGCCCGCCGGCTCCCCGTCCTTCTGGGACATGACGATCCTGGCCTACTGGGCCTGGTCGGCCTTCGACCCGCGGGGCGCGAACACCATGCACTCGGCCCAGGGCGCCGGCGGCCTCGGCTACGGCTTCCCCGCGGCCCTCGGTGCGGCCGCCGCCGACCCGACCCGCCCGGTGCTGGCGGTGTCGGGCGACGGCGGCGCCCTGTACTCGATCGCCGAGCTGGCCACGGCCCGCCAGTACGACCTGAACGTCACCTGGCTGATCGTCGACGACGGCGGCTACGGCATCCTGCGCGAGTACATGACCGACGCGTTCGGCGAGGCGACGGCGACGGAACTGACCCGCCCCGACTATGTGGCGCTGGCCGAGTCCTTCGGGGTGCCGGGGGTGCGTACGACGCCGGAGGCACTGGAGGCCGACCTGACGAAGGCACTGGCCTCACCGGGGCCGTCGGTGGTGGTGCTCCCGGCGGCACTGCGGATGTTCGCGCCGACGCACCTGGGCTGACTTCCGGGATCAGCAGTAGCCCGGACCCACTCCGTCGATACGGCCGCCGAAGTCGCCGAGGTAGCGGGAGCGCCAGTCGCCGTTGTAGACGTCCCGCTTCTCGACCGGGTCCCAGTTGATGAAGCACGCCTTGGTGCTCGCGACGGCCGAGCCGACGTGGTCGTGCAGGAAGGACGGCATGTCCCGGTAGCCGCTGCGGGCGGTCCACTCCCAGTAGCTGCCGCTGAAGCCCTCCCCGCTCCAGAAGCACACGGATCCGTCCGGACAGGGGGGCGGGGCGGCGGCCCGCGCGGACGCGGTCTGGGCCGGCAGTACGAGGGCGGTCACCGCGAGAACGGCGGCGAGGGACCAGGAACGAAACGTCATGGAACTCTCCGGAAAGGGAGTCGGGGGGGCCCGCGGGGGGGGGGGGGGGCCCCCCCGCGCGTGGGGTGGGGGGGGGGGGCCCCCCCCGCCAAGATCCGTGGCGACAGGGTGTGGGGCGGAGTTGAAAAAGAAACACAGGGCGCCCACA
>NZ_JBIATQ010000014.1:0-184081 GCF_042891955.1 Streptomyces sp. NPDC001843
GCTTCAGCTCGGCCGACTCCTCGCTCGTCGTGCCCGGTCGGGTCCCGGCGTCGATCTGGTCCTGCCGCACCCACTTGCGCAGCGTCTCGGTCGTGCCGATGCCCAGCTTCTGGGCGACCGCTTTCATCGCCGCCCATTCGGTGTCGTACTCCGGCCGCACCTCGGCGACCATGCGCACCGCACGACGGCGCAGCTCAAGCGGGTAGTGGGAAGGACGTGCCATAACTCGATCCTCTCAAACGATCGAGTCCCTACCGAACCCGGAACGGTTCATGGTGTTCGTTGTGGGCGCGTAGTTCCTGATGAGCGGCGGCTCGTCGTGCCGTGATCGGCCGTCGCCTGGGTTGTGAGACACCGGCCGATACGGCGCCCGTCATACGGGGGTTCCGGAACCTGCGGGCCCCCGTGTCAGTCAGCCTGGTCCAGAACCGAGATGGAGCGCAGCCAGCCGCGGCAGACGCCGGCGCATCTGCTGGGCATCTCCAAAGTCGAACGACTCGCCCATGCCTTTGCCGTCCTCCTCTTCGGTCGTGGCACGAGCGTCGGTGTAGGCCTCCCAGGTCTCCCAAAAGGCGTCCGAGTCACCGATCAGTCGCTCATATGCCCTGGATGCAGCGAAGTTGAAGTCTTCATCGAAGATGACGTCCTGGTCCCCGGCGGCGGCCGCGATACGCACGGCAGGATGCTCGGCGAGTGCGTCAGGGCAGGCAGCTGCCCGTTCGTACCACTCACGTCCGAGCGCCACCAGACCCGCCGTGAAGTCGCTGAACCGGTCATCGGAGCAGCCCCCGCCAATGAGGTAGGCGGCCGCCCATACGTCCCAGCGGTAGACCGCATCGCGCAGACGGGAGAAGCGGTACTCGAAGGCGAGGATCTCTTCCGCGGGCACGGCCGACAGATGGTCGACGACGGCCACGTCGAGCGGCTTGTCACTGTCCTTAGCGGCCTCGAGAGCACGCCAGAACGCTTCGGTATCCATGGCGGGCAGTCTGCCAGGGAGCTACGACAGCCTCCTCCGTACGGGCGCGGAGGTTAAAACTCAAGTTAGGGGTGTCTTGTGCATCAGCCCGGATGGACCGACGTCGCTTTCCAGCCGGCCCGTGCGGGGTCTGGTGCGTGCAGCTGCAAGGCGGAGGAGGGCGACAACGCGATGGGGGTCCCCCCGCTCGAGCGAAGTCGAGAGTGGGGGAGTTGGCAACCGACGACAACGCCGCAGATGCGCGTGCCAGACCCCGCGACCCCGGGATGATTCACAAGACACCCCCTAGCCCACGGCCAAGGCTTCTCCGGTCCGGACAGCCGGCCGCCGTCGGATCACCAGGGCCATCAGGGCCGCCGCCGCGCAGAGAGTGCCGGAGGCGTACCAGACCATGTCGTAGGAGCCGAAGACGTCGCGGGCGACGCCGCCGAGGTAGGCGACGAGGGCGGCCCCGACCTGGTGGGAGGCGAGGACCCAGCCGAAGACGATGGCACTGTCGTCGCCGTACTGTTCGCGGCACAGGGCGAGGGTGGGCGGGACGGTGGCGACCCAGTCGAGACCGTAGAAGACGATGAAGAAGATCATCGGCGGGTGCACGCTCGGTGCGAGCAGCATCGGCAGGAAGAGCAGCGAGATGCCCCGCAGCGCGTAGTACACGGCGAGCAGGCGGCGCGGTTCGAAGCGGTCGGTGAACCAGCCGGAGGCGACCGTGCCGACCACGTCGAACACGCCGATGACCGCGAGCAGCGAGGCCGCCGCCGTGATCGGCATGCCGTGGTCGTGGGCGGCGGGCACGAAGTGGGTCTGGATCAGGCCGTTGGTGGAGGCGCCGCAGATCGCGAAGGTGCCGGCGAGCAGCCAGAAGGGGCCCGTGCGGATCGCGGATGCCAGGACCGTGAGGGTGCGGCGGGCGGCGCCGGTGACCGGGGCCGGCTTGGGGACGAACTCCTTCGCGCCGTACGGCTTCTCGCCCACGTCGGCCGGGTGGTCGCGCAGCAGCAGCCAGACGAACGGCACGACCGTGAGGGCGGCGAGCGCGACCGTGACGGCGGCCGGGCGCCAGTGGTGGGTCTCGATGATCCAGGACAGCAACGGCAGGAAGATCAGCTGACCGGAGGCGGAGGCCGCGGTGAGGATGCCGCTGACCAGGCCGCGGCGCTCGGTGAACCAGCGGTTGGTAACGGTCGCGGCGAAGGCCAGCGCCATGGAGCCGGAGCCGAGACCGACCAGCAGGCCCCAGCACAGCAGCAGTTGCCAGGCCGCCGTCATCCACACGGTCAGGCCCGAGCCGAGCGCGATCACGGTCAGCGCGACGGCCACCACCCGGCGGATGCCGAAGCGGTCCATCAGCGCGGCGGCGAACGGCGCGGTGAGCCCGTACAGCGCCAGGTTGATGGAGACGGCCGCGCCGATGGTGCCGCGCGACCAGCCGAACTCCTGGTTGAGGGGGTCGATGAGCAGTCCGGGCAGCGAGCGGAAGGCCGCCGCGCCGATGATCGTCACGAAGGTGACGGCGGCGACGAACCATGCCCGGTGGATCTTGCGCCGGTTGACGGACGGGGATTCCTCTGCGGTGGCCACGGCCTCGGTTGTCTGGGTCACGACATAGAGCATCCGCCCGGAAACCCGCGTCCATCGAGTGGCCCGAAGGACAGCATTCGCTAGGATCGGGCCATGGAAACGGCCACCGGCTTCCGCCCGCACCGCGTCGTCGTCCTCGCGCTGGACGGCCTGCTGCCCTTCGAGCTGGGCATCCCGCACCGCATCTTCGGCCGCCCCAAGGACGCCGCCGGGCGGCACCTGTACGAGGTCCTGACCTGCTCGGTCCGGCCGCCGGGCCCGGTCGAGACCGACGCCGACTTCGCCATCCACGTCGCGCACGGCCCCGAGGCGCTCGCCACCGCCGACACGGTGATCGTCCCGGCCTCGTACGAACTGGGCCCGGTCTTCGAGGAGGGCGTGCTGACCGAGGAACTGGCCGCCGCGCTCGCCCTCATCCGCCCCGGCACACGGATGGCCTCCATCTGCACCGGCGTCTACGTCCTGGCCGCCGCGGGCCTCCTCGACGGCCGCCCGGCCACCACCCACTGGGCCGACGCCGACCACTTCCAGCGTCTCTTCCCGCGGATCAAGGTCGACGCGGACGTGCTGTTCATCGACGACGGCGACCTCCTCACCTCCGCCGGCGTCGCCGCCGGCATCGACCTGTGCCTGCACATGGTGCGCCGCGACCACGGCACGGCCGTCGCCAACGACGTGGCCCGGCGTACGGTCGTCCCGCCGCACCGCCACGGCGGCCAGGCGCAGTACATCGAGCGGCCGGTGCCCGACCCGCAGCAGGCCACCACCACCGGCGCCCGCGCCTGGGCACTGGGCCGGCTGCACGAGCCCATCCAGTTGCGGGACATGGCCGCGCAGGAGTCCATGTCCGTACGGACCTTCACCCGCCGCTTCCGCGAGGAGGTCGGCATCAGCCCGGGCCAGTGGCTGGCCCAGCAGCGCGTGGAGCGGGCGCGGCACCTGCTGGAGTCCACGGACCTGTCCATCGACCAGGTGGCCCGGGACGCCGGGTTCGGCACGGCCCAGTCGATGCGGCAGCACCTCCAGGCGGCACTGGGGGTGACACCGACGGCGTACCGGCGGACGTTCCAGACCGCGGTCAGAACGTGAGCACGGCCCGCGCCACCCGCCCCCCGCGCGCGTCGTCGCACGCCTTCTCGAAGTCCTCCACCGGGTAGGTCGCGGTCACCAGTTCGTCGAGGAGAAGGCGGCCCTGGCGGTACAGCTCGGCGTAGAGGGCGATGTCGTGCTGGGGGCGCGAGGAGCCGTAGCGGCAGCCCAGGATCGCCTTGTCCAGGTACATCGAGGAGACCAGGAAGGACGCCTCCGCGCCGGCCGGGGGAACGCCCAGCAGGATCGCCTGGCCCTCCCGGTCGAGAAGGTCGATGGCCCGGCGGATCAGCTCGATGCGGCCGACGCATTCGAAGGTGTGGTCGGCGCCGGTGGGCAGCAGGTCCCGCACCCCGTCCGTCGAGGTCAGGAAGTCGGTCGCGCCGAACCGCCGGGCCACCGCCTCCTTCTCCGGGTTGGCGTCGACCGCCACGATCCGCAGGGCACCCGCGAGCCGCGCGCCCTGCAGGACGTTCAGGCCGATCCCACCGGTGCCGATCACCACGACGGTGTCACCGTGTTCCACCCGGGCCCGGTTGAGCACCGCCCCCACCCCGGTCAGCACCGCGCAGCCGATGAGCGCGGCGGACGGCAGCGGGATGTCCTTGGGGATCCGGACCGCCTGCACGGCCTTCACGACCGTGCGTTCGGCGAAGGCGGAGTTGGCGGCGAACTGGTACAGCGCGTCGGCGCCCCTGAGGAACGGCCGCCCCGGCCGGCCGATCGCCTGCCGGCACATCGTCGGCCGACCCTGGTCGCACGCCGCGCAGGTGCCGCAGTTGGCCAGCGTGGACAGGGCCACGTGGTCGCCGGGCGAGACGTGCGTGACGCCCTCGCCGACCGCCTCCACCACCCCGGCCCCCTCGTGCCCCATGACCAGGGGTACGGGAAAGGGGATGGTCCCCTCCAGCACTGACAGGTCGCTGTGGCACAGCCCCGCCGCCGAAACGGCCACCTGCACCTCGCCGGGCCCCGGGTCGCGTACGGCCAGATCGTCCACGACCTGTGCCTGTACGCCGTCGAACACCACACCGCGCATCGCTCGTGCCCCCTCAGCCCTTCGGTTCCCTCGGCAGACCGAGCACCCGCTCGGCGATGATCGTGCGCTGCACCTGGTCCGAGCCGCCGTAGATGGTGTCGGCCCGGGAGAACAGGAACAGGTGCTGGAACGCGTCCAGTTCGTACGGCGCCGACGGCGACCAGTCGGCCGGGCCCGCGCTCGCCGCCGCCCCGCGCACCGCCATCGCCAGCTCCCCGAGCCGCTGGTGCCAGCCCGCCCACAGCAGCTTGGCCGCGCTGGGGGCACCGGGACCGCCGGAACCGCCCAGTGTGCGCAGGGCGTTCCAGCGCATCACCCGCAACTCGGCCCACTGCCGGACCAGCCGGTCGCGCAGGACGGGATCGCCGGCGGCACCGGTGTCGAGGGCCGCCCGCACCACCCGCCCCAGCTCCTCGGCGAAGCCGATCTGCTGGGCGAGCGTCGACACCCCCCGCTCGAAACCGAGCAGGCTCATCGCCACCCGCCAGCCGTTGCCCTCGCCGCCCACGACGTGCTCCACGCGTGCGCGCGCACCGTCGAAGAAGACCTCGTTGAAGTCGCTCGTGCCGGTCAGCTGCCGGATCGGGCGGACCTCGATCCGGCCCGGCTGGTCCATGGGCACGAGCAGGAAACTCAAGCCCTGGTGGCGACGCGAGGCGGGGTCGGTGCGGGCGAGCACGAAGCACCAGTCGGCCTCGTGCGCGAGGGAGGTCCAGATCTTCTGCCCGGTGATCCGGTAGTGCGCCCCCTCCCGCACCGCCGAGGTCCGCACCCCGGCCAGATCGGACCCGGCACCCGGCTCGCTGTACCCCTGGCACCACAGCTCCTCCCCGGCCGCGACGGGCGGCAGGAAACGTGCCTTCTGCTCGTCACTGCCGTGCGCGATGAGCGTGGGCGCGAGCAGGTTCTCCCCGATGTGCCCGGACCGCGAAGGCGCCGCCGACCGCGCGTACTCCTCGGCCCAGGCGACCTGCTGAGTGAGCGTCGCGGTCCGGTTGCCGTACCCGGACTCGGCCCACCCGAGCCCTATCCAGCCGGCGGCACCGAGGGTACGTTCCCAGGTCCGGCGGTCGTGGGTGTCCCCGGCGTGCCCACCGAGCCACGCCCGGGCCTCAGCACGGAACACCTCGTCCTCGGCAGTGAATGCAAAGTCCACGGGGGCCTCCTTGAGGTGCCGGTCAAGTCCAGCAGGGCCAGGGGCGCGGGGAACTGCGCGAACAACCACGACGAACCCGCAGCCGCCCGACCAGAAGCAGCCACGAGCTATTGGGCGTTCGGCCGAGCCCCATCCCGCGCAGCCCTTTCCATCGCCTCCAGCTGGGCGAGCATCGGCATCGGATCGACGCCCACCGACCCGGGCAGGAAAGCGGCAAGCGCCTCCGGCGTCCAGGACCCCTCCCGGTAAGCCGAGCGCAGCTCACGCGGCTGGGCCCAAACCGCCAGCTTCGGTCCCGCGATCGTGTACACCTGCCCGGTGATCCGCTGCTCCCGCGCCCGGTCCGACAGCAGGTACACGACCAGCGCCGCGACGTCCTCCGGTTCCCCGATCTCCTTCAGCTCCGTCGGCACGCCCGCGGACATCCGGGTACGCGCGACCGGCGCGACCGCGTTGGCGGTCACCCCGTACTTGTGCAGCCCGAGGGCCGCGCTGCGCACGAGCGAGATGATGCCGCCCTTGGCGGCGCTGTAGTTGGCCTGTGAGACGGAGCCCTGGTGGTTGCCGCTGGTGAAGCCGATGAGCGTGCCGGACCTCTGTTTCCGCATGACCGCGGAGGCCGCCCGGAAGACGGTGAACGTTCCCTTGAGGTGGGTGGCGACGACCGGGTCCCACTCCTCCTCGGTCATGTTGAACAGCATCCGCTCGCGCAGGATCCCGGCGACGCAGACCACGCCGTCGAGGTGCCCGTACGCCGACAGGGCGGTGTCGACGACCCGTTGCCCGCCCGCCATGGTGGAGATGTCGTCGGCGACCGCGACGGCCTCGCCGCCGGCCGCCTCGATCTCCTTGACCACGGCGTCGGCGACCTCGCTGCTGGGTGAGGTGCCGTCGGTGGAGACGCCGTAGTCGTTGACGACGACCTTCGCGCCCTCGGCCGCCGCCGCGAGCGCGACCGCCCGGCCGATGCCCCGGCCGGCGCCGGTGACGGCGACGGCCTTGCCTGCCAAGAAGTTCCCCACGCCGGCCCCTTCCCGCGGTTTCTGACGGACCGTTAGATTTTATGGCGCGTCGGACGCGCGGAGACAAGCCCCGGGGAGGACCGAGATGTCACTGGCCGCACTCCATCCCGAGTTCCACGACATCGCCAAGCGCGTGAACAACTGGGGGCGCTGGGGGGCCGACGACGAGATCGGCACCCTGAACCTGATCACCGACGAGGTGGTGCGCGAGGCGGCGGCCACCGTCCGCACGGGGCGCCGGGTTCCCCTGGCGCTGCCGCTGAAGGAGGACGGCGTGCAGACCGGGATGATCCCGGGTCGGGTGAATCCACTGCACGCGATGGTGCAGATAAACCAGGAGCTGTTCGGCCCGGGGACGGTGGCCTGCAGCGACGACGCCGTGACGATGGGGCTGCAGGCGGGGACCCATTGGGACGCGCTGACCCACGTGTCGCACTCGGGGAGGCTCTACAACGGCCGTCCCGCCGGCACGGTCACGGCGCACGGCGGCGCCGAGTTCAGCGGTATCGACAAGGCGCGGCACATCGTCTCGCGGGGTGTCCTGCTGGACGTGGCGCGGGCGCGTGGCGTGGACCGTCTGGAGGGCGGGCACGCGGTCACGCCGGAGGACCTGGAGGCGGCTGAGGAGTTCGCCGGGGTCCGGGTGCGCGCGGGCGACATCGTGCTCGTGCGGACCGGTCAGGTGCAGGTGTACCTGGCGGGTGACAAGCACGGGTACGGCTATCCGTCGCCGGGACTTTCGGTGCGCACGCCGGAGTGGTTCCACGCGCGCGATGTCGCCGCGGTCGCGAACGACACCCTGACCTTCGAGATCTTTCCGCCGGAGATAGCGGACCTGTGGCTGCCCGTGCACGCCCTCGATCTGGTGGAGATGGGGATGCTGCAGGGCCAGAACTGGAATCTCGAAGAGTTGTCCACAACCTGTGGAGAAGAGGGCCGGTACACGTTCCTGCTGTCGGCGATGCCCGAGCCGTTCGTCGGCGCGACCGGCACCCCCGTGGCACCGGTTGCCGTGCTCTGAGCCGGGCGGGAGTCCGGCCGGCGGCGCACCGGCACCCTTCTCGAGCGAGGTCCCGCACGCCGCCACCCGGCTCCGACCCACACTCGCCGAGGGCCCAGCCACCCCGGGCCCTCGCCGTCCCCTCGCGGCGAATCGATGAGCACAAGCGTGATCACGGGGTCACGCGCCGTCAACACCCGAACGGGGATTTGTCACCTACGTCCCGTTCGCGGCGGACGCGCACGGATGCACACCCGGCGCACCACCCGAGGGATGCGAGGCCCCGACGAATGCGCCTGCACCCGTGCGCCGGGCTACACCGCCGCGTCGAGCCACACCGCCTCGTTGGGCCACACCGCCTCGTTGGGCTACACCGCCTCGAACGCGAACCCTTCGTAAGTGACGGGTCCGCCCCGGTACGCCACCGCCGCGCCCTCCGCGGGCCGCCCGCAGCGGTCGAGCTCGCACCAGATGCGCTTGCCCGTAGCCTCCGCGGTCCAGCCCCAGCGGTCGGCGAGGCCGTCGACGAGGGCCAGGCCCCGGCCGCCGGTGGCGTCGTCGTCCGCACACCGGGGCACGGGGGCGCGGGTGCTGGAGTCGGCCACCTCCAGGCGCACGGTGGCCTGCTGCGCCTCCGCGCCGGGCAGCGAGAGCCGCAGCACGGCCGGCGTCCCGGTGTGCACCACGGCGTTGGTGACCAGCTCGGAGACGAGCAGCACCAGGGTCTCGGCGAGCGACTCGTCGTCCGCCATACCGGCTCTGGCGAGCCGCGAGCGCGCCCACCTCCTGGCCCGCCCCACCTCCGCGGGGTCGGGTCGGATCTCCAGCTGCACTTGAAGCACCTGCACCGCTCACACCATCCGAACCGGCGGACACATGACCCGACGCCACCCGAACGCCACGACAGGGGTCGCGGCGAGCAGCACGACGGGGGCCACGATCGTAGCCATTTTCTGCATGGCCAGAACAACGGCCAGAGCAGGGGTCACGGAACGTGATTCCCTTGGAAGACAGCATGGTTGACGTACAGTCACCTCAACAAGCGCTTCGGGCATATTCCAGCGCGAAGGAGTACGTGTACGGCATACTGTGCGACGGTCATCCCGGATAGTCGAACAAGCCGGTTGCGAGGCCGCCTTACGGGCCTCGCCGGCACGGTTCGAGCTCTGGGCCACTCGCATCTCACACAAGGTACCGGAGCGCTCACCGACTCCGAGGGGTGACGAGTCGCGGATGGGGCACAGCCCGCCGCCAACGCTCCGTGATCACGCTCCGCCACGATCCGCGACATCTCCCGGTCGGCGGTATGCCACCCTCCCAGCACAGGCGCCGTACGGACGCCTCAGGCGAGGAGATCGGCGGCCAGAAGCTCCTCACTCTCCGTAGTACCGCCGCCACGTTGTGCTCGTACCCACGTTCGCTTCAGATGGAGGTGGACCTCTGCCTCCCAGGTGAAGCCCATGCCGCCGTGCACCTGGAGGCAGTCGCGGGTGCCGCGCACGGCCGCCTCGTCGGCGAGCAGCCGGGCCGCCGCGATGTCCACGGGGTCGGCGGTGATCGCCGCCGCGTAGACGGCGGCCTGGGCGGTTTCGGCCCGGACCAGCATCTGGGCGCACAGGTGTTTGATCGCCTGGAAGGCCCCTACCGGCTGCCCGAACTGCTCTCGCGCCCGGGCGTGTTGCACCGCCAGCTCGCACACGCGCGCGGCCGTGCCCAGTTGTTCGGCGGCCGTGAGGAGTACGGCGACGGGATCCGGCGCACGGGACCCGGCGCCCTCGGGAACACGGTGCAGGGGCGTCAGCGGGTCCACCGACCGCAGGGGTACGGCCCCGGAAGCGTCCCCGAGCACGATGTCGGACTCGGCCGGCCACTCCACCAGGCCACCGTCCACGGCGGTCACCACCGCCTCCCCGGTGGCCGCCCCCGGTACGGTCCCGGCCGCCAGATGGGTGGCCACCAACGGGCCGGGCAGCAGCGCCCGCCCGGCCTCCTCGAAGGCGAGCACCGCCTCGGGCAGGCCCGCTCCGGCCCCGCCGTCCGCCTCCGGCAGCCGCAGCGCGAAGAACCCGGCCTCCCCCAGCTCCCGCCACAGCGCCCGGTCGAGGCCCGGTGCGGCGACCGCCGCCCGCAGGGCCTGAGCGTCGAAGCGCCGGGCCAGCAGCTGCCGTACCCCGTCCCGCAAGGCGCGCTGGTCGTCGGTCAGTTGGAACCGCATAGGGCTCACCGCCCCTTCGGCAGGCCGAGGATCCGCTCGCCCACGATGGTCCGCTGGATCTGCGAGGTCCCGGCCGCGATGGTGTACGACAGGGAGGAGAGCCGGTCCAGCACCCAGGGCCGGTCGAGGTCGAGGCAGTCCGGGCCGAGGACGTCGGCCGCGGTGTCGTACAGCTCCTGACGCGCGTGCGAGTACCTCAGTTTGAAGACCGACCCCCCGGCCCCGGGGACGCCGCCGCTCGACTCCGCCTCGCTGACGTTCCACTGCGTCAGCCGCCACAGCGCGCGGAACTCGGCGTTCAGCCTGCCCAGCCGCCGCCGCACCAGCGGGTCGTCCCAGCGGCCGTTGCCTCTCGCCTCGCGGGCCAGTTCACCGAGGACCCGGCGGCAGGCGATGACCTCGCCGACGAACGCCGTGCCCCGCTCGAAGGACAGCGTCACCATCGTGACCCGCCAGCCGTCGTTCTCCGCCCCGACCCGGTTGGCGACCGGCACCCGCACCTCGTCGAGGAACACCTCGGCGAACTCCGCCGACCCCGCGAGCGTCCGCAGCGGCCGTACGGTGACCCCGGGGGCGTCCATGGGCATCGCGAGCCAGGTGATGCCCTTGTGCTTGGGCGCCGCCGGGTCCGTGCGCACCAGCAGCTCGCACCAGTCGGCGACTTCGGCGTGCGAGGTCCAGATCTTGGATCCGCTCACCACGTAGTCGTCGCCGTCCCGCCACGCGCGCGTGCGCAGCGCCGCCAGGTCGGAGCCGGCCTCCGGCTCGCTGAACCCCTGGCACCACACCTCCTCGCCCCGCAGGATCGGCGGCAGCCAGCGCTCGCGCTGCCCGGCCGTCCCCTCGGCGGCGATCGTCGGTCCCGCGTGCAGCAGTCCCACGAAGTTGGCGCCGACGTAGGGGGCGCCCGCCTTCTCCGTCTCCTCCAGGAAGATCAACCGCGTGGTCGGCGAGGCGTCCCAGTGGACGTGGGCGTACCCGGCGTCGTACAGCATCCGCTGCCAGCCGAGGTCGTGGGCGCGGCGGGCCGGCCAGTCGTCCGGGGAGGGCCCCGGCGGGAGGGTGGGCAGCACCTTGCCCAGCCATTCCCGCAGCCGGGCCCGGAACTCCTCCTCCTCGGGCGTGTACGTCAGGTCCATGGGCGGTTACCCGTCGAGGTCCAGGGAGAGCATGCGGATCGCGTTGCCCCGCATGAGCTTGTAGACCGTCTCGTCGTCGAGGCCCTTCACGTGGTCGAGGGCGACCTCCTTGGTGTGCGGGAAGGTCGAGTCGACGTGCGGGTAGTCGGTCTCGAAGGTGGCGTTGTCCCGGCCGACGACGTCCAGCGACGCGACCCCGTGCTTGTCGCGGAAGAAGCAGCAGAAGATCTGCCGGTAGTAGTACGTCGACGGCGGTTCGGGGATCAGGTCGCGGACTCCGCCCCAGGCCCGGTGCTCCTCCCAGACGTCGTCGGCGCGCTCCAGGGCGTAAGGGATCCAGCCCATCTGACCTTCGGAGTAGGCGAGTCTGAGCTGCGGGAACTTCACCAGGACGCCGCTGAAGAGGAAGTCCATCATCGAGGCCATGGCGTTGTTGAAGGACAGCGACGCCTGCACGGCCGGGGGAGCGTCCGGGGAGGCGGCGGGCATCTGCGAGCTGCTGCCGATGTGCATGTTGACGACCGTCCCGGTCTCCTGGCAGGCCGCGAAGAACGGGTCCCAGTAGCCGGAGTGGATCGAGGGCAGGCCCAGGTGGGTGGGGATCTCGGAGAAGGTGACCGCCCGGACGCCGCGCTCGGCGTTGCGCCGGATCTCCTCGACGGCGAGTTGCACGTCCCACAGCGGGATGAGGCACAGCGGGATCAGCCGCCCGCCGCTGTCCCCGCACCACTCCTCCACCATCCAGTCGTTGTAGGCGCGCACGCAGGCCAGGGCGACCTCCTTGTCGTGCGCCTCGGCGAAGGTCTGCCCGCAGAACCGCGGGAAGGTCGGGAAGCAGAGGCTGCCCTCGACGTGGTTGAGGTCCATGTCCTCCAGCCGGGCCTTGGGGTCCCAGCAGCCGCGCCGCATCTCCTCGCGGGTGATGCCCTCCAGGGTCATGTCGTCCCGGTCGAAGCCGACGGCGGCGATGTTGCGCTTGTACGGGAACTTCAGATCCTCGTAGATCCACCAGTCGGTGGGCGTGCCGTCGGGGTCCATCGTGATCTGGTACTTGCCTCCGACGTAGGCGAGTTCACCGATCCCGGCGGTGAGCGGCTTGGGGCCGCGGTCCCGGTACTTCGCCGGCAGCCAGGTCTCGAAGAGGTGTGCGGGCTCGATCACGTGGTCGTCGACGCTGATGATGCGGGGCAGTTCGGTCATGGTCCCCTCCGCCTGGCTGATCGTCCGATGAATCTGATGCTTCGTCAGATCGTCCATCGGTCCAGCAGGCTAGCCCCGCACCCCTGGACCGACAAGGCGCACCGCCCTACGCTCTGGCTGAATCTGACAGATCGTCAGTTGATGGGGGTACACACCGTGAACGACACCGCCCACGCCCTCGGCTCCTCCCGCACCCTCTGGGAGCTGGTCGCCCGCCGCGCCGACCTCACCCCCGACCGGCCGGTCCTGCTCCAGGACGACGGGCCGGACCACCGCACCCTGACCTTCGGCGGGCTGCGCGAGGGCGCCGAGCGGGTCGCGGCGGGCCTGTACGGCATGGGCGTACGCCCCGGCACGGTGGTCGCCTGGCAGCTTCCCACCCGGATCGAGACGGCCCTGCTGTCCTTCGCCCTGGCCCGGCTCGGGGCCGTGCAGTCACCGGTCATCCCCTTCTACCGGGACCGTGAGGTCGCCTTCGCGCTGCGGGAGTCCAGGGCGGAGTTCTTCGCGGTACCGGGGACCTGGCGGGGGTACGACCACACCGGGATGGCGCGTCGGCTCGGCGCGAAGGGGGTCTTCGAGGCGTACGACGACCTGCCCGACGGCGATCCGGCGGTGCTTCCCGCCCCGCCCGCCGAGGGCACCTCCGTACGCTGGATCTACTGGACCTCGGGGACCACCTCCGACCCCAAGGGCGTGCTGCACACCGACCGTTCGCTGATCGCCGGCGGGTCGTGCCTGGCGCACGCCCTGCACCTCACGGCGGACGACGTGGGCTCGATGGCCTTCCCGTACGCGCACATCGCCGGACCCGACTACACGGTGATGCTGCTGCTGTACGGCTTCCCGGCGGTGATGTTTGAGCAGTTCGCGCTGCCGGACGCGCTGGAGGGCTACCGCAGGCACGGGGTGACGGTGGCCGGCGGCTCGACGGCGTTCTACTCCATGTTCTTGGCCGAGCAGCGCAAGCAGCCGGGGACGAAGGTGATCCCCACGCTACGGCTCCTCGCGGGCGGCGGGGCGCCCAAGCCGCCGGACCTCTACCACGCCGTGACCCGTGAGATGGGCGTGCAGCTCACCCACGGTTACGGGATGACCGAGGTGCCGATGATCACGATGGGCTCGCCGGACGACACCGCCGAGAACCTGGCGACGACCGAGGGGCGGCCTCCGGCGGAGATGGAGATACGGATCGCCGACGGGGAGGTGCGGCTGCGCGGGGAGGCCGTCTGCCAGGGCTACCTGGATCCGGCGCAGACCGCGGAGGCCTTCGACGAGGAGGGCTTCCTGCGCACCGGCGACCTCGGACATCTGACTGAAACCGGTCACCTGGTCCTCACCGGGCGCCGCAAGGACGTGATCATCCGCAAGGGCGAGAACATCTCGGCGAAGGAGATCGAGGACCTGCTGCACCGGCATCCGGCGGTGGGCGACGTGGCCGTGATCGGGCTGCCGGACGCCGAGCGCGGGGAGCGGGTGTGCGCCGTCGTGGAGCGGGAGGCGGGGGCGGGGGAGCTGACGCTGGCCGCCGTCACCTCGTACCTGCGCGCGGAAGGGTTGTCGGTGCACAAGCTGCCGGAGCAGCTCGAGGTGGTGGACGCCCTTCCGCGGGGCGACACCCTGCGGAAGGTGCTCAAGTACAAACTGCGCGAGCGTTATTCGGGGACGGTGAAGTAGCGGGCGAAGGCCGGGACGATCTCCGCCTCGCCCACCTTGCCGTCGCCGTCGGTGTCGAGTCCGCCGGCCACCGCCTGGGCGACGTCCTCCGGGACGCCGAAGGCCCGCAGCACGCGCGCGGTGTCCGTGACGGTGGCCGCGCCGTCCCCGTCGGTGTCCGCCACGTCCAGGGCGGCGTGCAGGAAGGGCCGGGCGATCTCCGCGAACCGCTCCGGGTTGTCGCGCAGCCGCTTGACCGCCCCGGTGACGAACTCCTCACGTGTGATGCGCTGGTCGCCGTCCCGGTCCGCGATCCCGGCCATGCCCTGCCAGAACGCCTCGGCGCCGGCGTACAGGGCCTGCCCCTTGCCGGAGCGGGCCGCCACACCGAACTCGGCGAGCAGCGCCTTGGCCGCGCCGCTGAAGTCCAGCCCGTCGATGTATCCGCTGCCGTCCTGGTCGAAGGTGGCGAACCGGGCGGCGATCCTGCGCTCGTACTCGGTGCTGACCATGTGTTTCGAGCCGCCTTACTCACGTGGGGGTACGTCCGGCAGGGAGCGTACGACGCCGTGGGGGGTCGGAGCACACGAAAGCGAAGCCTGCGCCAGGACTGGGGTAATTTCGGGACAACAATGTGGCACAGTCACGATAAGTCGTAGCAATGCCCGGCCCGGACGTGCGAACCGTGCTCAGGCCGAGAGGGGCTCGTCGTCCACCGCCGCCGCGACGTCCGGGTAGACGTCGAACAGGCGTCGTACGCCGAGCGCACCGAGGACCCGGTTGACGTGTGAGCCGTCGACCGCGCCCTGGGCCGGGAGGATCAGCCGCAGCCGTCCCTGACAGGAGCGGATCAGGCGGCGTGCCGCGATCAGCACGCCGACGCCGCTGGAGTCGCAGAAGAAGACGTCCGACAGGTCGAGGACGAGGCTGTGGTGCCCCTCGGCCACCGCGTCGTGCACGCGCTGGCGCAGCACCGGGGAGGTCATCAGGTCGAGTTCGCCCGACACCCCGAGCACGGACCACTGGCCCCGTTCGACGCCGGTCACCTTGAATGCCACGGCCATGCCCTCCGCTCACCGGATCTCCCGGAACCGCCCGGATCTGCCTGGAAACGGAATCAGTCCCTACGCTTCTTTCCGCGCGGCTGCCCAGCGGCCGTTCCCGGAAACCCCTCACGTCAAACGGCACCCGATCGCCAAAGGGCTTGTTTCGGTCACCTTCAATCCTGTTCGATCGGAGATGGTCGTTTCGTGTTACCCGGTCGAAGTGAAGGAGATACAGCGAAGGCCCCTTACCACTCGCGGGCCGTCGGGGAGCGCACATTGACACAAAGGGGCGTGCGCCGTCCGGCATGCCGACTACATTCGAGGACACCGCGGATCGAGGCTGGAGACGGGGAGGGAGGGAGCCGGATGGCCAGGAAGGACGCACCACCCCGCTGGGACCGCAGGATGCAGCAGCGGCTCGCACGCGGTGAGGCGGCCGCGCTCGGCGAGCTCTACGACCGGTTCGCCTCACTCGTGCACGGCCTCGCCCACCGCGTCCTCGGCGACGAACGCGCCGCCGACCGCGTCACCCGCGAGGTCTTCACCCACGTCTGGGAACACCCCGACGCCTATGACCCCCGGCAGGGCCCCCTCCGCTCCTGGGTCTTCGCCCTGACCCACCGGCTCGCCGTGCAGCGGCTACGGGCCACCGAGACCGCCGCCCTCACCCAGGGCCGGGACGACTCCGCGGAGGACCGCACCGAGGAACTGGAAAGCAAGGTGCGCCGCGCCTCGGTCGCCGCCCGCGCCGACTACATCGTCCACTCCATGCCCGCCCCGCTGCGCGCCGCCCTGGACCTGGCCTACGTCCAGCGCCGCGACTACCGGCAGGCCGCCGCCGACCTCGGCGTCACCGAGGACGAGGCCCGCCGCCGGCTCCGCCTGGGCCTGCAACTGCTGTCCACCGCACACGACACGGCGGCGCCCGGGGCGCCGCCGGGATACGGGGGCGCGGTGTGACGGGCTTCGAGCAGTACGACGGCACGGGCGCCGGCGGCGGCGACGCACCGGGACCGGACCCGGAACCCCCGCCCCGCATACCGCTGCCCCGTGCCCCCGTCGAGGACAGCGGGGTGCCGCTGCCCGATCCGCGGGACCTCGTGCCCGCCCCGCCTGACCTGCCGCACGACGTCCTGAAGTCGCTGCTCGGCGCGTGGGCGCTGGCCGCCTGCTCGGCCGGCGAGACAGCGGCCGTCGAGGCACACCTGGGTGAGTGCGGCGCGTGCGCGGAGGAGGCGCTGCGGCTGCGCGAGGCGGTGGGGCTGCTGCACCAGCCCGAGAGCCTCGACCTGGATCCCGGGCTGCGCGCCCGCGTCCTGCGCAGCTGCCTCGACCGGCGCCCGCCGCGCATCCCGGTGCCGGAGTGGGCGGCTCCGTACGACGCCGAGACCGCGCGACTGGACGCGCTGCTGCAGGACTTCGGGGACGCGGAGTGGCATGCGCCGGTACGGCTGCGGTGGTTCGCGGGTGACGAGGCGACCAGCCGCCGGACCACCGTCGCCGGCGTCATCGCGCATCTGCTGACCGTCGACGGGCTGGTGGCGGTGGCGCTGGGCCTGGACGACCCGCTGACCGACACGCTCGCCGGGACGGACGCCGGGAAGGCGGTCGGGCCCGCCGCCCGCACGGAGGCCTTCTGGCGGGCCTCGCGGTTCCCGCCCACCCGGGGCGTGCGGACGCCGTGGCGCGAGCAGAGCCACCACCTGGTGCGGACGGTCTCCTTCACCGGGACCGGCACCGCCGAACGCGCCGTCCCCTACGGCGACTTCACGCTGCCGCTGGCCGACTCGATGCTGGACCGGGCCTTCGAGTGCTGGGTGCACGCGGAGGACATCGCGGAGGCCGTCGACTACCCATACCTGCCGCCCGCGCCGGGCCATCTGCACGGCATGATCGACCTGGCGGCCCGTATGCTGCCCCTCGTGCTGGCGGCCCGCCGCAGCTCGGGGTCGGCCTCCCCCGGCCCCACCCGGCACCTGCACCCGGTCGGCACACCGGGCCGCACCCTGCGCCTGGAGATCGAGGGCTCGGGGGGCGGCGAGTGGCTGATCCCGCTGGACTCCCCCACCGCGCCGGCATCGGCCGACCACGAGGTGGCCCACGTCGCGCTGGACGGGGTGGAGTTCTGCCGCCTGGCAGCGGGCCATGTGCCTCCAGCGGAGGCGGCGGCGGGTCAGGTGGGCGACCGCGAGGCCATCAGGGAGGTTCTGTTCGCGGCGGCGTCGATGAGCCGTATGTAGGAACCGGCGCGCCGGACCACCCCAGGGGCGCGGGGCTGCGTCTATATGCGGCTACCGCCGCGTGGGCGCGAGGAACCACGCCGAACCCCGGCTCGCCCCACCACGGAACACCCCGAGCTGTCAGGCGAACACCACTGTGCGCCGCCCGTTCAGCAGAATCCGCCGCTCCGCATGCCACTTGACCGCCCGCGCCAGCGCCTGGCACTCCACGTCCCGCCCGATGGCCACGAGTTGGTCCGGTGTCACGTCGTGGCCGACCCGCTCGACCTCCTGCTCGATGATCGGGCCCTCGTCGAGGTCCGCGGTGACGTAGTGCGCGGTCGCCCCGATCAGCTTCACTCCCCGCGCGTGCGCCTGGTGGTACGGCTTCGCGCCCTTGAAGCTCGGCAGGAAGGAGTGGTGGATGTTGATGATCCGCCCGCTGAGCTCCTTGCACAGGTCGTCGGAGAGGACCTGCATGTAGCGGGCGAGCACCACCAGCTCGACGTTCTCCTCCCGCACGAGCTCCAGCAGCCGCGCCTCGGCCTGCGGCTTGGTGTCCCTCGTCACCGGAATGTGGTGGAAGGGGATGTTGTAGGACCCCACCAGCTCCTGGAACTCGGTGTGGTTGGACACCACCGCCGCGATGTCCACCGGCAGCGCACCGATCCGCGCCCGGAAGAGCAAATCGTTCAGGCAGTGCCCGAACTTGCTGACCATGAGGACGATGCGCATCCTCTCGTCGGCCCGGTTGATCTGCCAGTCCATGTGGAATGAGTCGCCGATCGCCGCGAAGCTGGCCCGCAGCTTGTCCACCGAGACCGGGGCCTCCGCCGAGAAGTGCACCCGCATGAAGAACAGTCCCGTGTCGTGGTCACCGAACTGCTGGCTGTCCTCGATGTTGCAGCCGGTCATGAACAGGTAGCTCGACACGGCGTGCACGATGCCCTGCTTGTCCGGGCAGGAGAGGGTGAGGACGTACTGGTCGGCGGGGGCCGCCGCGGCTCGGTTGGACTGCTCGTTCATGCCCCACAGGTTCCCATACCGCCCGGTTCCCCGGGGCGGCCGTCCGCCCACCGGACCCGGCTACGCGGTCCTGGTCATGATCCGCAGCACCTCGAGGGTCCGGGGCGGGGTGTCCGGTTCCTCGCCGTCGCTCGCCGCCATCCGGACATGCGCGTCCCGCGCCGCCCGCACCGCCTCCGGCCACCCGTGGTGGTCGAGGTAGGCGGACACCGGTGCGTCCGGCCCCACCTGGTGCATGATCCGCAGCACCCGCAGCACGGCCGTGTCGACCAGCGCCGCCTCCTGCGAGTCCCGGAAGATCGTCCCGACGTACTTCTCCGCCGACCAGTTGTCCAGCCAGGTGTCCTCGACCAGCCGGTACACGGCGTCGGTGACGTCGCCGTACCCGTCGACACCCGCCAGCCAGACGTCCCGCTGGAACACCGGATCGGAGAGCATGTGCAGCGCCGAGCGCACATTGCTGCGCCAGCGCCACCACGGCATGTCGTTCAAGGGCATACCGCCCATGGTGGACGAGCGGCGGCCGCGACGGGAAGAGTTCTCCGAACCTTGCACAGTCATCGATCGTACGTTCCCCGCACCAGAGGCCTCGCAGGCCCCCGTAATTCACCTGTGCGTCACCATCCGTTGACCGGAGGTCACTTCCGGGTTAGCCGTGTGAGGGAATCGTGCGGGGACATGACCGGTAGGCGACGCACCCGAAGTACCCTCTTCCGCTTCCTCCCTCGGTCCGTCAGGGCGACCGCGCTGTCCGCGGGCGCACTGGCCGCCTGTGCGTCGCTCACCGCCGGATGCGGGATCGTCCCCGGGACCACGGGGGGCTCCGGGGACGACTCGATCAAGGTGATGACGTGGGCGCCGGACGGGACCGACGCCACCAACAAGCCGGGCATGCCCGCGATGGCCCGCGCCTACGCCCGCTGGATCAACTCCCGCGGCGGCATCGACGGCCGCAAGCTGAAGGTCCTGACCTGCAACGACCACAACGACCCCGTGAACGCCGCGCGGTGCGCCCGGCGCGCGGCAGACGAGGACGTGGTGGCGGTCGTCGGCTCCTACAGCCAGTTCGGCGACTCCTACTTCGCCCCGCTGGAGGGCGCCGGCATCCCCTACATCGGCGGCTACGGCGTGACGAACGAGGAGCTCACCCGCGCCTACTCCTACCCGGTCAACGGCGGTCAGCCCGCGCTGCTCGCCGGTCTCGGCAAGGCGCTCGCCGGGAACTGCGGCCCCGTCGCCCTGGTCCGGCCCGACAGCATCGCCGGTGACGAACTGCCGACCGTGCTCGACGCGGGCCTGAAGGCCGGCGGCCACACGGAGGCGCACGACTTACTCGCGGCCGAGGACGCCACCGAGTACGGCACCATGTCGGACCGGGCCCTGGACGCGGCGACCGCCGACCCGTCGAAGCAGGGCTGCGTGGTGCCGGCGCTCGGGGACCGCAACGACACCTTCATGGACTCCTTCCGTCGTACCCGGGAGAACCGCCCGGCGGTGCGGACGGCGACCGTCATGGGCAGCGTCGACCAGACGACGATCAACGCGACGGGCGGCGCGTCGGGGCCCTACGAGGGGGCGTACATCACCGGCTGGTACCCGGTGCCCTCCGACCAGCGCTGGGACCGCATGAAGAAGGTGATCAACGAGGAGGCCTTCGGCGACAACCGCATCGACCCCGCGGACGCCGGAGTGCAGACCACCTGGATCGCCTACACCGTCCTGAAGGCCGCCCTGGAGCGGATCGGCACCGGCGAGGTCACCGCCGACACCGTGCGGCGCACCCTCGACAACGGCCTCCAGGTCGGCACGGGCGGCCTCACCCCCACCCTCCGGTGGCCCCGCGACTCCACGCTCGCCGCCGTCGGCCTCACCCGGCTGGTCAACACCGACGTGACCCTCCAGGTCGTCAAGGACGGCCGGCTGGTCCCCGCCGCCAAGAACGTGGTGAACGTGACGAGCACGCTGGAGAAGGCCGACATCGGCTGACGCCGGCCCCCCGGCTCAGAGCTGGGTCGGCTGGCGCTGGGTGAGGCCGTACGTCTTCGCGATCGCGTTCCACAGCGCGGCGGCCCTGGCCTTCTGCGCGCTGGCCGCGCCGCTGGCGCGGTTGCCCGCCGCGGTCTGGCCGGTGCTGCGGGCCTGGCCCTTCTTGCAGCCCTTCTTGCCGGAGACCTGGTCCGCCCACGCCGCGTAGTGGCTGTCGGCCGACGCGGAGGCCTGCCAGGCCTTGGTGAGCGCGCTGGTCAGTTCGGCGTGGTTCGGCAGCTTGTCGACGGCCAGCTTCGACAGGCTGGTGACCAGGCCGCTGCGCTGCTCGGCCGCGTCACGCAGGTCCGAGGCGGCCCCGTCCAGGTTGTTGCAGGCCCGCACGTCGGCCACCGCGTTGATCACCGAGGAACGGCTGTTGCCGCTGTCGGCGAGCAGCTTGTCCAGGGCGACGGCCTGCTGCCGGGCCGGGTCGGCGGCGGACTTGGAGTCCTCGGTGGCGGGCGCCGACGCGGCGACGTTCTTGTTGTGGTCGCCGTCGTCACCGCCGCCACCGCCGCCGAGCAGTGCGCCGGCGCCGATACCGAGGACGGCGATGCCGACGCCGACGGCCGCGATCAGCGGCAGCCGCGACCGGGTCCGGCCGCCCCGGCCGCCACCCTGGTCCTGCGGGGCGTACGCGTGCTGCGGCTGCCCGGGGTGGGCGCCGGGCGGCTCCTGGTAACGCGGCATCTGCTGCGTGGCCCCGGCCGACCCCTCGCCGCCGCGGAAGAGGTTGTCGAACTCGGAGGGCGGCTGCCGGTCCCCGCCGGAGGCGCCGGTGTACGGCGGGATGTACTGCGTGGCCTCGGCGTCCGCGCCCGCCGCGGCGGGCTGCTGCTGCACCGGCCGGCCCAGGTACCGCGTCTGCTCGTCTCCCGCCTCGGGCGGCAGCGCCCCCGAGGTCACCGGAGGTATGTACTGCGTCGCGCCCTCGTCGGCCGGCGCGGGCCCGGCGGCGACCGGCGGCAGGTACTGGGTGGCGCCCTCGTCGGCGGGGGCGGCCGGGGGGACCGGCGGCAGGTACTGGGTGGCGGCCTCGGCGGCGGGCGGCATCGGGGCTCCCTGCGCTCCCGGGCCGGCCTGGCCGTACGACGGCTGGGGCGCGGGGGCGCCGAAACCGTACGCCGGGTTCTGCGCGCCCGGGCCGCCGGAGCCGTACCCCTGGTTGTCCGGCGTCTGCCCCCCGTACGCCTGCGCCGGGGCGCCCTCCGGGGGGAGCGGGCCCGCGCCCGCGCTGCCCGGGGTCTGGCCGGTCCAGGCGCCGGGCTGCTCCGGCGCCGACCACTGCTGGGCCTGCTGGGCGGGCGCCTCGGGCCAGGCCTGGCCCTGCTGCGGCGCCTGCTGGTGCTCCGGGCCCCACTGCCGGTCCCACGCCTGGCCACTCGACGGGCCCGCCGGGGGCTGGGCCACCGGCGGCACCGGCTGCGCGGCGGGCCCGCCCGTCATGCCCGGCAGCAGCGGCTCGCCACCGTCGGAGGGCAGCACGATGCCTTCGCGCGCGGGCCGCGCCGAGGGCTCCTCGCCCTGTCCACTCTGCGTCACCGGGACTCCTACGATCGGGGGACCTTCGAAAACGTCGGCTCACGCTACCGGGTACCCCGAGCCTGGTGCCACGCAGCTCAAGGCGTGACCACCTGCCCTGTGACAGCCGTAACAAAACCGCCCCGCGGTGCCCCGGTTCGGCCGGCTCCCGCCCGCCACCGGATCGTTCGCCGTCCGTTCACCCGCCCGCGGGGCATCCGTTCACGCCGCCTGCTGCAACTCCAGCCGCGCCCCGAACTCCCTCACCACCGCCTCCTCCCGGTACGGCTCCAGGCGCTGCTGGAAGTCCTCCAGGTACTCGGCGCCGCGGTTGGAGCGGAGCGTCTCCAGCAGTTCCACCGCCTTCATGCCGGTGCTGCAGGCCTGTTCGACCTCCCGCTGCTGCACCTGGGCCGTGGCGAGCAGCACATAGCCGATCGCCCGCCGGCGCGCCCGGGTCTCGGGGTGCCCGGCGAGGGACTCCTCCGCGCACCGGGCCGCCGCCTCCGCCTGCCCCAGGTCGCGGTGGCAGTGCGCCAGTTCGTCGGCGAGGTAGGCCTCGTCGAAGTGCGCGATCCACGGCGGGTCGTCCCCGGAGTCGGAGTCGGCCCGGTCCATGGCCGCCACCGCCCGCCCGGTCGCCACCTGGGCGGCGCGCACGTCGCCCAGCAGGGCGTGCCCGCGCGCCTCCGCCGCATGGAACATGGCCTCCGCGCGCGGGGTCACGCGACCACGCGCCCCCTCCTGCGCCGCCCGCGCCAACTGGGCGATCTCGCGGGGATTGCCGAGCTGCGCGGCGAGATGGCTCATGGAGGCCGCGAGGACGTAGCCGCCGTAGCCGCGGTCGCCCGCCGCCTGCGCCAGCCGCAGGGACTGGATGTAGTAGCGCTGGGCGAGCCCCGGCTGCCCGGTGTCCACGGCCATGTATCCGGCGAGCTCGGTCAGCCGGGCGACCGCGGCGAACAGGTCGCGGCCGACGGCCTCCCGGTAGGAGCCGGCGAGCAGCCCGGACACGACGCTGTTGAGGTAGTGCACGACCACCGGGCGCACATGCCCGCTGCCGTACTGGTGGTCGAGGTCGGTCAGCGCCTGGGTCATCGCGGTCACCGCGGCCACGTCGGACTGCCCGACCCGCGGCCCGGCCGAGCGCGCCACCTGCGCGTCCGGCGCCGAGATCAGCCAGTCGCGGCTGGGCTCGACCAGCGCGGACGCGGCGACCGAGGAACCGGACAGGAAGTCCCTGCGGCCCACGTCACTGCGCCACAGCTCGCAGACCTGCTCGATGGCCCCCAGCACCGTCGGCGAGAACTGCAGACCCACGCCCGAGGCGAGGTTCTTGCCGTTGGCCATGCCGATCTCGTCGATCGTGACCGTGCGGCCGAGCTTGCGTCCGATGGCCTCGGCGATGATCGCCGGTGCGCGCCCGCGGGGCTGCTGTCCGCGCAGCCAGCGGGCCACGGACGTTTTGTCGTACCGCAGGTCGAGCCCGTGCTCGGCGCCGCACATGTTGACCCGGCGGGCGAGCCCGGCGTTCGAGCACCCCGCCTCCTGGATGAGCGCCTGCAACCGTTCGTTCGGCTGCCGCGCGACAAGCGGCCTGGCGGCCATGGATACCCCCTGGCGAAGCGAAAAGATCCGGCCGGGAAGATCAATGCCCAGCGGACATACCGAAAATGCCAGGCATAAGAGGATTGCTGGGACTCTTGTCCCGTTGCCGACCCCACCCCTGGCTACCCCGCCGGAGCCCCTGCCCCTACCACGCGCCCCCGGACATGCACCCATGCGCCCCGGCCGGGGAAGCGGTGCTCCTCCCCCGCGCGCGAAGTCCGTCCGAGGACGGGGCCCGCCCGTAACCACGGATGGGTGCGGGAGTTGAGTGGAGCGTGGAAGAGACGATCGCGCGTACCGAAACCGTCCAGAATGCCGGTCAGATCCCGCAGCAACGCGGGGAATCGCTGCCGGAGACCGCCGTTCGCTATGTCGAGGAGCGCCACTGGGAAGTGGTCGCGGGCACCTGGCTGGAAGCCGTCGACGGGGTGCAGCGCTGCTCCTGCGGGGACGCCGCGTGCCCCGCGCCGGGGGCGCATCCGGCGCGGCCGGACTGGGCGGCGCAGGCGACCGGCAGCACGACCGTCGCCCGCCGGATGTGGCAGAAGCAGCCGACGGCGTCGATCCTGCTGCCGACCGGGCGGACGTTCGACACCCTGTCCGTCCCGGAGACCGCGGGCTTCCTGGCCCTCGCCCGGATGGAGCGGATGGAGCTGACCCTCGGGCCGGTGACCCTCGCCCCGGACCGGCGGATGCACTTCTTCGTGCTGCCGGGGGCCACCGTGAAGATCCCGGAGCTGGTGCGGGGGCTCGGCTGGTCACCGGGCTCACTGAACCTGGTGGCGTTCGGCGAAGGCGGCTACGTCGCCGCGCCTCCGACCCGCTTCGGCTCCCGGGGAGCGGTCCAGTGGGCGTGCCGGCCCACCGCGGCCAACCGGTGGCTGCCCGACGCGGAGGAACTGGTCTCCTCCCTCGCCTACGCCTGCGGACGGGACCGCTGATCCCGTTCCCCGTAGGGTTCTGGCATGGCCGAGGATGCAGATGCAGGTGCTGTTGCCGTCCGCACACGGGGACTGTGGAAGCGGTTCGGGCAGCAGGTCGCCGTGGGCGGGGTCGATCTGGACCTGCCCGCGGGCAAGTTCATCGGGCTGGTCGGGCCCAACGGAGCCGGGAAGACCACGACGCTGTCCATGGTGACCGGGCTGTTGCGGCCGGACGAGGGATCCGTCGAGATCGTGGGGCACGACGTGTGGCGGGACCCGGTGGCCGTCAAGGCCCGGATCGGCGTGCTGCCCGAGGGACTGCGGCTGTTCGAGCGGCTGTCTGGATCGGAACTGCTCGGCTACGCGGGCCGGTTGCGGGGACTGCCCGGCGCCGAGGTGGACCGGCGGGCGGACCAGCTGCTGGACGTACTCGACCTCGCCGGAGCCCGGCACAAACTCGTCGTCGACTACTCGACCGGCATGCGCAAGAAGATAGGCCTCGCGGCGGCCCTCCTCCACAACCCCGAAGTCCTCTTCCTCGACGAGCCGTTCGAGGGCGTGGACCCGGTGTCCGCGCAGACCATCCGCGGCGTCCTGGAGCGCTACACCGCCTCCGGAGCCACCGTCGTCTTCTCCTCCCACGTCATGGAGCTCGTCGAGTCGCTGTGCGACTGGGTCGCCGTCATGGCCGCGGGCCGCATCCGGGCGCACGGCCCGCTCGCCGAGGTGCGCGGCGAACACCCCACCCTGCAGCAGGCGTTCCTCGAACTGGTCGGCGCGCGGGGGCGGGACACCGGGTCCGGTCTGGACTGGCTGGGCGGCGCCCGATGACCGGCGTCACCTCCACCGTCGTACGGCTGAAACTGTCCCTGCTGCGCGGCGGGCTCCGGCAGTCCGGCGGCCGGCGGGCCGCGTTCGTCGCGTCGGCCGTGGTCGCCGTCCTGTTCGGTGCGCTGCAACTGCTCGGCCTGCTCGCACTGCGCGGCCACGCGCACGCCGACGCCGTGGCCGTCCTGGGCACCGCCGTACTGGCGCTGGGCTGGGCGGTCATGCCGCTGTTCTTCCCCAGCGGCGACGAGACCCTGGACCCGACCCGGCTGGTACTGCTCCCGCTGCGCCCGCGCCCGCTGGTACGGGCCCTGCTGGCCGCCTCGCTGGTCGGCATCGGGCCGCTGTTCACGCTGCTGGTGCTGGTGGGCTGCGCACTGTCGGTGGCCGACGGCCCGGCCGCCTACGGGGTCGCCGTCGTCGCCGTGGGCCTCGCGCTGCTGGTGTGCGTGGCCCTCGCGCGGGCCGTCGCCGCCGCCAACGTCCGTCTGCTGACCAGCCGCAGGGGCCGCGACCTGGCCGTGCTCAGCGGGCTGGTCATCGCGGTCGGCGCCCAACTGGTCAACTTCGGTGCCCAGCACCTGGGTTCGGCCGGGCTGGGGCGGCTCGCCCCGGTGGCCGACGTACTGCGCTGGCTGCCGCCGGCGTCGGCGGTGGGCGCGGTGCGGGCGGCCGGCGAGGGGGCGTACGGCAGGGCGGTCGTCCAACTGCTGCTGAGCGCCGGGGCACTGGTGCTGCTGCTCGCGGGCTGGGCCCGCAGTCTGACCCGGCTGATGGTCTCGCCCGACGGTTCCACCCTGCCGGCCGCCGACGCCCGGACCCGTCCGCAGCGGTCGGTCGGCGGGCTGCGGCGACTGCTGCCCGGCGGGCGTACCGGCGCCGTCATGGAACGCAGCCTGCGCTACGTCTGGCGCGACCCGAAGACCAAGGCCGCCTGGGTGACCTCGCTCGCCATCGGGTTGATCGTGCCGGTGTTCAACGCGGCGCAGGGCACCGGGTCGATCTACTTCGCGTGCTTCGCCGCCGGGATGCTCGGCATCCAGATGTACAACCAGTTCGGCCAGGACACCTCGGCGTTCTGGATGGTGGCGCTGACCATCTCCGCGCCCGGGGACGCCTACGTGGAACTGCGCGGGCGGGCCCTGGCGCTGCTGGCGATCACCCTGCCGTACGCCACCCTCGTCACCGTGCTGACCACGGCGGTCCTTGACGACTGGCCCCGGCTGCCCGAGGCGCTCGGCCTTTCCTTCGCACTGCTCGGGGCGATGCTGGCGACAGGTGCGTGGACCTCGGCCCGTTTCCCGTACTCCATCCCGCAGGAGGGCCACAAGAACGTGGCCCCCGGCCAGGCGGGCCTCGCCTGGATCGCGATCTTCGGCGGCATGGTCGGCGCGGCCCTGCTGTGCGCGCCGGTCATCGGCCTGACGATCTGGCTGAACGTCAGCGCGGACGGCGCCGCCTGGACCTGGCTGCTGCTCCCCCTGGGAGCGGTCTACGGCACGGGCATCACCTGGGCAGGCCTGCACCTGGCAGCACCACGAACAGCGGCCCGCCTACCGGAGATCCTGACGGCGGTGAGCAAGGGCTGACGGCACGTGTCGCGCCCGGAAGGGGCGCGGGGCTGCACCGATATGCGGCTCCGCCGCGCGGGCGCGAACAACCGTAGGCACCAGGCAGCCCCGGGCCACTGCACCCCCCTAGGGACGCGGGGCTGCACCGATATGCGGCTCCGCCGCGCGGACGCGAACAACCGTAGGCACCAGGCAGCCCCGGGCCACTGCACCCCCCTAGGGACGCGGGGCTGTATCGATATGCGGCTCCGCCGCGCGGGCGCGAACAACCGTAGGCACCAGGCAGCCCCGGGCCACTGCAAACCCCCTAGGGGCGCGGGGAACTGCGCGACGAGCCCCCACGCACCGGCACTCGCCATACGGCAGCACCCGGCAGACGAGAACGCGCACTCAAGCCCCGAGCACCGATTCAAGAAACGGCTCCACAGCCCCCCGCCAAGCCTCCGGCTGGTCATAGTGGACAAGATGCCCCGCGTCCGCCACCTCCGCGTACTCCCCACGAGGCAGCACACGGACCATCTCCTGGGCCTCCGCCCGCCCCAGCTCCCCGTCGAGGCCACGGACGACCAGCGCGGGGCACTCGACCAGGGCCAGCTCCTCCCAGTGCGCGTCGTACACCCAGGTCTCGCGGGACTTGAGCATCTGGTCGGGCTCGAAGACGGGGCGCCAGCCGTCCGGGGTCTCCTGCATGACCTCGGCGTAGAACGCGCCGCGGCGGGGGTTCGGGCGCTCCACCCAGGGATCGTCCTCGCCGAACCACTTGCGTACGTCGGCGAGCGTGGCGAAGGGGACGGGCCAGGACCGGAACCAGTCGGCCCACTCCCGTTGCGAGGCCGCGCCGAGCGCGGAGGCCCGCATGTCGCAGATGACCAGGCCGCGGACCAGGTCGGGGCGCTTGGCGGCGAGCTGCCAGGCGGTCAGCGCGCCCATGGCGTGGCCGATGACGACGGCGGGCGCGAGGCCGAGCTGTTCCAGGGCGGCCTCGGCGTCCTCGATGTACGCGTCCCGGGTGTAGGCGGCCTTCGGGGGCTTGTCGCTCTGGCCGTGGCCCCGCTGGTCCAGCGCGACGGCGTGGTACCGCTCGGAGAGCCGGCGGGCGGGGGACGCCCAGTGCGCGGCACGGCCCATCAGACCGTGCAGTAACAGCACGCCGGGCCGCGTCCGGCCGGAACCCGCGGCGGCCGGATCGCCCTTGGGAGGGTCCGCGTACTCCCAGGCGGCGAGTCGCACGCCACCCGCCCCCGTCACATCGATGCGCCGTGCCATGGGTCAGGCCCCCCTACCTCCGCTCGGACACCCGCACACTATCGAATAGCTATTCGAAAATTCCGGATCTGCGATCAACACCCCTCGTTCGAGTGACACCCCTCAAGGAATGATCGCCGCCGCCCAGGGGATCTCTACTGCGGGGGGCGGACCGCTCGGGGAAAACGGTCCGCGGGGAATGACCCTGAGAGCTCGGGGCTCCGGGTCAACACAGGGGAGGACAGGCCCCGGCGCCAGACGGCGCCGGGGCCTTCCACCTGTCCGCGGCCGGCGGATCAGGGCTTCGCCACGAACACGTGGGAGGCCACGTCCGCCTCCAGCTCGGCCGCCTCGCCCCCGCTGCCGACCAGCACACCCCCCGCCGCCTCCGTCACGCTCACCACCGAACCGGGCTGCACACCGGCCCGGCGCAGCGTGTACATCAGCTGCGCGTCCGTCTGGATGGGCTCACCGATCCGGCGGACCACGACCGTCTTGCCGTCCCCCGGGTCCAGGTCGGCCAGCGACACCATGCCCTCGTCCAGGAACGGATTCGCACCGTCCTTCTCACCCAGCTCCTCCAGGCCCGGGATCGGATTGCCGTACGGCGACTCGGTCGGGTGACGCAGCAGCTCCAGCACGCGACGCTCCACCGCCTCGCTCATCACGTGCTCCCAGCGACACGCCTCCGCGTGCACCTGCTCCCACTCCAGGCCGATCACGTCGACCAGCAGACACTCCGCCAGGCGGTGCTTGCGCATCACGCGCGTGGCCAGCCGACGGCCCTCGTCGGTGAGCTCCAGATGCCGGTCACTGGCCACCGACACCAGGCCGTCGCGCTCCATCCGCGCCACCGTCTGGCTCACCGTCGGGCCGCTCTGGTCGAGACGCTCGGCGATGCGGGCGCGCATGGGGACCACGCCTTCCTCCTCGAGCTCGAGGATGGTGCGGAGATACATCTCCGTGGTGTCGATCAGTCCGGACATACGTGCCCCTCGATTGCTTCTTCCGGAAAGCTCGCCGCTCCCCGGCGCGTGCGCTGGCCCTGACCTCAATTCTGACGCATACCACCGACAACCGTGCCGCGCCGCCGAAACCCGCACGGCGACGAACACCCACCCACGGGGCCCGCCCCAGGCCACCGCCACCGTATTGACAGCACACTGGTCCAGACCGCACGGTGATCCGCGACACGGACGCTGCGGACACAGACGCCTGCGAAGGGGCAACGCATGAGCGACGGCACGCCGGCCGACCAGTTCCTCGACGCCGCCATCGGCCTGCTGCGCAGAGTCAAGGCGGAGGAGTCGCACACCGTCACGGCCGCCGCGACACTCCTCGCCGACACCGTCGAGGCCGGCGGCCAGCTGTTCGCCTTCGGCGCCGGCCACTCCTCACTCGCCGCCCAGGACGTCGTCTACCGCGCGGGCGGCCTCGCCCTCATGAACCTGCTCGCGGTCCCCGGAGTCGTCGGCGTCGACGTCGTCCCCGCCACCCTCGGCTCCGCCCTCGAGCGCGTCGACGGCCTGGCCACCGCCGTCCTCGGCGCCTCACCGCTCCGCGCCGGCGACGCCCTCGTGATCATCTCGCTCTCCGGCCGCAACGCCCTCCCCGTCGAAATGGCGACCGGCGCCCGCGCCCTCGGCGCGAAGGTCATCGGCGTGACATCGGTCGCCTACGCCACCGAGACCACGTCCCGGCACTCCTCCGGCACCTTCCTCAAGGACCACTGCGACATCGTCCTCGACTCCAAGATCGCCGTCGGCGACGCCGAACTCACCCTCGACACCGTCCCCGCTCCCTTCGCCCCCGCCTCCACGGTCGTCACCGCCGCCCTCCTCCAGGCGGTCATGGCCACGGCGGCCGCCACCCTCGCCGACCGCGGCATCGAACCCCCGCTGCTGCGCTCCGGGAACGTGGACGGCGGCCACGACTGGAACCGCCGCGTCTTCGAGCAGTACCGCGACCGGATCTTCTACCAGCACTGAGCACGCCGAGCGGGGTTCAACCCTGCCCGGACGCCTCCCCGACCGCCCCCGCCAGATCCAGCGCCACCGCGATCCGCACGGCGACATCCTCGGCGTACGCCGCGTCGGACCGCTCGAACCGGCTCCGCCCACGCCCCCGCAGGAAGGTCACCACACCCAGCGTCCGCCCCCGGCTGCGCAGCACCGCGCACAAGGCATGCACGCTGTCGGCGGGCCACTGCCGCGCCAGAGCCCACTCCCGGGCCCGCTCGACCGGCACATCACCGGCGTCCGCACGCACGGCACCCACCCGCTCCACGCACTGCAGCGCGGGATGCCCCGGCTCGTACAGCACCGGCAGACCGGCCGCCCCCGTCACCAGACTCGGCCCGGGCGCCCCGGAGGGCGTCGCCGCGATCCGCACCAGCCGTACCGGCCCGGACGCCTCGGCCACCACCGGAACAGCACCCGCCACCCGGTCGATCAGAGCATGGTCGGCGAACCCGGCCAACGCGAAGTCCAGGTGGATCGTGGCCGCCTCCGCCGGATCCTCGCACTCCGCCGCCGCCCGCGCCGCCCGGTGCAGCTGATTGCTGCGGAAACGCAGCAGCGCCGCCTCCTGCTCACCCTGCTTCGCCTCGGTGACGTCCTGGAACATCCAGCTCACCCCGAGCGGCACCGGCTCCTCCGCCAGCGGCGAGGCCAGCCGCAGGAACCAGCTGCGCCAGCACCGCCGCCGCTCGCCCTCCGACGTGCGCACGCTCACCCACATCTCGGCGGGCGCGGGCGGCGCGCCCTCGGCCAGCACATGTGTGAGCGCGCCCTCCAGCTCCTCCACACCCTGGGACAGCAACTCCCCGAGCGGCCGTCCGAGCCCGGACGTACGCCCCACCCCCAACGCCCGCGCCGCGTGCGCGTTCACCACGGCAGGCCTGAGGTCGGCGTCGACGAGGACCACCCCCCACGAGGCGTCCTCGAACAGCGCCTCGCTCAAAGCGATGGACCGCTCCAGATCGATCTGCGCGTGCACCTCGCTGAAGGCGCAGTACACGCCCGCCGGCTTGCCGTCGGGCCCGCGCACGGCCGCGGACTGCGTCCGTACGAGAACCCGCCCGCCGTCCTTCGTCACCAGCGCGAACTCGTGCACCTGCCGACCGGGCGCGTGCATCGCGGACAGCAGCCGCCCCTCGACCTCCCCCGCGTCGGCGGTACGCACCGCCCAGCCCGCGAACCCCTTGCGCCCCACCGCCTCCGTCGCGGTCCAGCCCAGGATCCGCTCCGCCTCACGGTTCCAGTGCGTGACGACTCCGTCCGCGTCGAAGGCGCACAGAGCCGCGTCCATACCGTCGAGCAGGGCCGCGAGCAGATCGGCTCCGTCCCGCTCGGGCCCGTCGGGCCCCAGCTCATCGGTGGTTCCACTACGCCGGGAAGCACTCACCTGGACCCCCTGCAGGCTGTGTCCGCGGTTACGGCACGAAGGTTCGCTCACTCACCTTCATTCAACTCGAACGTGACGCAGCGCACACTCGGTTCCCACAAGATTGAGGGAATCGTTGTAGATCAGCCGCTACCAGTGAGAGTGCCCAGCCGGAGGTCGATCCACTCGTCGCTCTCCCCCTCCAGCACATACCGCTCGACCTCGGCGAAACCACACTTCCCGGCGAACCTCAGCCCGCTCTCATTGACCGCCAGCACACACGTCTCGACCGCCTCCGCCCCCAGCACGCGCGCGTGGGCGAGCCCGTCCTCGTACAGCGCCCTGCCGTACCCGCGCCCCCGGTACTCCGGCAGCACCCGCGCGATCACCGTGGCCACGCCGTCCTGCGGGGGCCGCACGGTGGAACACCCGACGAGCACGTCCCCCACGTACGCGTTCACCAGCCGATACCGCCGCAACCGCCCCCGCGCGTCCTCCGACGACATCGCCGCCGGCGGCACGACCACGTTGTGCACATGCCGCCACTGCTCCAGCGCCGTCTCGCTATCCACGGGCCGGATCTCCAACCCCGGTCGCGGCTCAGTCGTCTCACGTCGCTCCGTCATGCCTGGAACGCTAGATCATTTTTGATATCGCCATAGCAGCAAGATCGGGCCGTAGATTCGAGACTTTGAGCACCTTCGCACGAAAGAGCGAAAGGTCTCAATCCCGGCACGCGGCCATCACCTGATCACTAGCTTTACCTGCGTACACGCCGAAAGGAGGTCACTCGCTCCCACTCCGAGTGTCCAGCCCAAGTCATCACGATCCGCAAGATCAGGGAGGTGCCCCCGATGACTACGTTTCCTGCAGGCGAGCAGACCCACCAGGCTGTGCTTCCTCAGCAGCCTGCTCTGGAATCCGCGAGAGCAGACATCCCCGGGAGCAGGGACGAAACGGCTTACGGCCACCCCGCCACCGCGTGGGGCACCGGCAGGGAACATGGGCGAGGGGAGACCGACGGGAACAGCACCAAGGCCCGTCGGCGTCACGCCGAGAACGCTGTCACGGCAGCGGAGACGGCAGAGAACGAGAGCGGTGACGCTCTCACACGCGCGGCCAGAGTCTTCGTCCTCTCCAAGGACGGGCAGCCCCTCATGCCCTGCCATCCCGCACGGGCTCGGGAACTGCTCCGCAGGGGGCGAGCGGTGGTCGCCCGGCAGGCGCCCTTCACCATCCGTCTGAAGGACCGCACGCTGGCCGAATCACAAGTCGACGGCGTGCAACTGCGCATCGACCCCGGTTCCAAAGGCACCGGCCTCGTCCTCACCGACGAGAAGAAGGAAACCAACGCGCAAGGAGCCGTCGTCACCGTCAGACGAGGGCTGATCTCCGTCGAGCTCCAGCACCGCAGCGACCAGATCCGACTGTCCATGCGACAGCGCGCCGGCTACCGCCACAGGCGGCGCTCCGCCAACTGCCGTTACCGAGCACCCCGACCGAACAACCGAACCCGCCCAGCCGGATGGCTACCGCCGTCGTTGCGCCACCGCGTCGACACCACTTACTCCCAGGCAGCCCGCCTCTCCCGCTACGCACCCGTCACCGAGATCCACGTGGAACGCGTCGCCTTCGACACCCACGCCATGAGCGCAGACAGGCCCCTCACCGGCGCCGAGTACCAGCAAGGCACCCTCGCCGGAACCGAAGTCCGCGCATACCTGCGCGCCAAGTGGAACAGTGCGTGCGCCTACTGCGACGCCACCGGCGTCCCCCTGAACATCGACCACCTCAGACCCCGCAGCCGAGGAGGCTCAGACCGCGTCTCCAACCTCGTCCTCGCCTGCGTCCCTTGCAACCGGGCCAAGAACAACACTCCCGTCGAGGTCTTCCTCGCCCACCGACCCGACCGCCTCGCGTTGATCCTTCGGCAGGTCAAGACGCCGCTCCGTGACGCGGCAGCCATGAACGCGACCCGATGGCAGCTCACTGAGGCGCTGACTGACCTCGGCAAACCCGTACACGCCTGGTCGGGCGGGCGCACGAAGTGGAACCGCGTTGCCATGGGATTCGACAAGACGCACACCCTCGATGCTCTCTGCGTGGGACCTTTGGATCACGAGACCGGCGACGCGATCGTCCGGTTCCCCGAGCAAGTACTCGTCGTCAAGGCCACGGGGCGCGGCTCGTACGCCCGCACGGCCCCGGACCGGTTCGGCTTCCCCCGTCTTCGGCGGCCCCGCGCCAAGCAGCACTTCGGGTACGCCACCGGAGATCTCGTACGGGCGACCGTGCCGTCCGGCAAGTGGGCGGGAACGTGGACCGGCCGCATCTCCGTCCGGGCCAGAGGACAGCACAGCCTGTCCACCTCGGCAGGCCGGTTCAACGTCTCCCACTGGAATCTGCGGCTGCTGCAGAGGGGCGACGGATACGGATACAGCTCCCGCCCGGAAGCGACGGCAGCGACATCCGGGAAAATGGGTTGATCGGTGCCCGGCCGCTTCCTAAGGTGTGGAGCACCGAGGAGAGGAGGTGGTTCGGAGCATGTATGCACACCGGACGTCGGAGGTGGCTGCGGGCTAGCGGCCCGTCGCCCACTCAGTGCGGTGCCGGTCCAGCGTGGCCATGTCCATGCAGCCGGCCAATCCAACGCAGTCACCCGACCCGCGAGTCCGCCGGTACGTCCGGCCGGCTCCCCCGCCGCGAGGTGGAGGGACCTGGACTCGCGGGTCGTCTGCGTAAGGCGCAGGTTGATCTTCCCTTCGCGGCTAGCATCGGCACCTTCGCCGACTGCTGGAGTTTGCCGCTATGTCACTGCCGCGCCTTGGAGTCGTCATCGTGACGATGGGCACTCGCCCGCGCGAGTTGGACGCTCTGCTCGCGTCGGTGGAGAAGCAGGATGTGCCCGCGGCGCGCGTGGTGCTGATCGGCAATGCCACGCCCCTCGCCGACGTCGATGTGGCGGCGAACGTGACCAAGGTCCCGCTTGAGGAGAACCTGGGCTGCCCGGGTGGTCGCAACGTCGGTCTGGAGATGTTGCGGGAGTCGGGCGAGGTCGATGTCGTCATCGAGCTGGACGACGACGGCCTGCTCATCACCGCCGACGTCTTCCGCACGGTCCGGCAGTTGTTCGCGGCGGATCCCCGGCTGGGCATCATCGGCTTCCGGGTCGCTGACGAACATGGCCACACGGAGCGGCGCTGGGTGCCCCGGCTGCGGGCTGACGACCCGATGCGCCGTGGGCTGGTGACCGCTTTCCTCGGTGGCGGCCATGCCTTCTCCGTGCGCATGCTCAACGAGACCGGTCTCTGGGCTGCTGAGTTCTTCTTCGGGCACGAGGAGTCCGATCTGGCCTGGCGTGCGCTCGATGCGGGTTGGAAGATCCTTTACGAGCCCGAGCTCGTACTCCAGCATCCGAAGACATCCCCTGCCCGGCATGCGGTCTATTACCGTTTCACCGCCCGGAACCGTGTCTGGCTGGCCCGCCGCCGACTGCCGGTGCCGTTGATTCCCGTCTATCTCGGTGTGTGGATCCTCCTCGCAATGGTGCGAGTGCGGTCCCTGACGGGTCTGAAAGCGTGGTGGGGCGGATTCATCGAGGGCGCTCGGACTCCGTGCGGGCCGCGCAAACCGATGAAGTGGCGCACGGTATGGCGCATGACCCGGTTGGGTCGCCCGCCGATCCTATGAAGGCACCGCCAGGCCTCAGCCCCTCGGTGGTAGATCGCGAACTCCGCGTCCGGGCGGCCAGCGGGGCCGCCGGGACGCGGAGACGGGCCTGGCGGCAGCGCCCGGCTTCGGCTTGGTGCTCCTGTTTCTACTGGCGCGCGATGTCCGTGTAGCCCTCGACCTCCCGGGGGCTGCGGGAGCCGGGGCCCACGTAACGGGCGGAGGGGCGGACGAGGCGGCCCGTGCGCTTCTGTTCCAGGATGTGCGCCGACCAGCCCGCCGTGCGGGCGCAGGTGAACATCGAGGTGAACATGTGCGCCGGGACCTCGGCGAAGTCCAGGATGATCGCCGCCCAGAACTCCACGTTCGTGGCGAGGACGCGGTCCGGACGCCGGTTGTGGAGCTCCTCCAGGGCCGCCTTCTCCAGCGCTTCGGCGATCTCGTAGCGAGGGGCGCCCAGCTCGCGGGCGGTACGGCGCAGGACACGCGCGCGGGGGTCCTCGGCCCGGTACACGCGGTGTCCGAAGCCCATCAGGCGCTCGCCCCGGTCGAGGGCGTGCCGGACGTAGGCTTCCGCGTCCCCGGTCCGCTCGATCTCCTCGATCATGTGGAGCACGCGGGAGGGGGCGCCGCCGTGCAGCGGGCCGGACATGGCGCCGACGGCGCCGGAGAGGGCGGCGGCCACGTCGGCGCCGGTGGAGGCGATGACGCGGGCGGTGAAGGTGGAGGCGTTCATGCCGTGCTCGGCGGCGGAGGTCCAGTAGGCGTCGACGGCGGCGACGTGCTTGGGGTCGGGTTCGCCGCGCCAGCGGATCATGAACCGTTCGACGACGGACCGCGCCTTGTCGATCTCCCGCTGCGGCACCATCGGCAGGCCCTGGCCGCGTGCGGACTGGGCGACGTACGACAGGGCCATCACGGCGGCGCGGGCGAGGTCCTCGCGGGCCTGCTCGGCGTCGATGTCCAAGAGCGGCTTCAGACCCCAGACCGGGGCCAGCATGGCGAGTGCGGACTGCACGTCGACGCGGATGTCCCCGGAGTGGACGGGGATCGGGAAGGGTTCGGCGGGCGGCAGACCGGGGTTGAAGGCGCCGTCGACGAGCAGCCCCCAGACGTTCCCGAACGAGACGTGGCCGACCAGGTCCTCGATGTCGACGCCCCGGTACCGCAGGGCGCCGCCCTCCTTGTCCGGTTCGGCGATCTCCGTTTCGAACGCGACGACTCCTTCGAGCCCGGGTACGAAGTCGGACATCAGGCGGCTCCTAGCGAGGTGTGAGTGAGGTGGGCGGCGCACGAGCCGCGAAGGTCCTCGGTCCCATCGGCACGATATCCCTGAGTGCCACCTTTGGGGAGACCGTACGGCACTGAGTGCCACACAACACGGTAGGTGGATACGGCAAGATGACCGCGTGACCGACCGTGACGTGACCGACCGTGACACCTTCCGCGACCCCGCCGACATGCGCAAGCAGTACCGCACGGAGGGCCTGGACGAGCACGAGCTGGCGCCGCATCCGATGGACCAGTTCACCCACTGGTTCGAGGACGCCGCACAGGCGACGCTCCAGGGCACGCTGCACGAGCCGAACGCGATGGTCGTCTCGACCGCGGACGCCGCCGGCCGTCCCAGCTCACGCACGGTCCTGATGAAGCAGTACGACGCCGACGGCTTCGTCTTCTTCACCAACTACGACTCCCGCAAGGCCCGCGATCTCGCGGAGAACCCGCACGTGTCGCTGCTCTTCCCCTGGCATCCGATCGCCCGCCAGGTCATCGTCACGGGCACCGCCCGGCGCACGGGCAGCGACGAGACGGCCCGCTACTTCCGCACCCGCCCGCACGGCTCCCAGCTCGGTGCCTGGGCCAGCGCCCAGTCCTCGGTGATCGCCTCCCGCGCCGAGCTGGACGCCTCGTACGCCGAGCTCAGTGACCGCTATCCGGAGGGCGAGCAGGTGCCCGTTCCGTCGAACTGGGGCGGCTTCCGGGTCGCTCCGTGGTCGGTGGAGTTCTGGCAGGGGCGGGCGAACCGCCTGCACGACCGGCTGCGGTACGTGGCGGAGCCGGGCGGTGGCTGGCGGGTGGAGCGGCTCAGTCCGTGAGGGCGCTCAGTCCTGAGGGCGCTCAGTCCGTGAGGACCCCGTCCAGGATCAGCGCCCACTGCGCCACCACCCGCTCGCGGCGTCCCCGGTCGTCGGTGAGGAGGTTGGCGAGGCCGAGGCCCCGGGCCATGTCCAGGAGCCCCTGGACGGTCTCGCGGACGCCCGGCCGGGATTCGTCGGCGCCCAGCAGGTCCACCGCGATGCGATGGGTCTCGCGGCCGACGCGGGCCTCGAGCTCGGTGACACGGGGGCGGAGCTGGGCCTCGTCGCCGGCGGCGACCCAGAGGTGGAGGGCGGCACGGAAGAGGGGGCCGGTGTAGAGGTCGACGAGGGCGGACACGACGGAGCGGCGGTCGGTGGCGCCCTCGGGGAAGAGGGCGCGCAGGGCGGTGGAGCGTTCCTCGGCGACGTATTCGACGGCCGCGGTGAAGAGGTCCTCGCGGGTGCGGAAGTGGTGCTGGGCGGCGCCCCGGGAGACGCCGGCGCGTTCGGCGACGACGGCGACCGTGGAGCCCGCCCAGCCGTGTTCGGCGAGGCAGGCCACGGCGGCCTGGAGGAGCCGCTGCCGGGTGGCCCGGCTTCGGTCCTGCTTGGGGACGCGCTCGACGGCGCGTTCGGTCGGTTGCTCGTCCGTGCTCACAGCACCCATGAAGGTTCCCGTCGTTCCAGGAAGGCCGTCATCCCCTCGCGGGCCTGCGGGGAGGCGAACAGCCGGGCCGAGAGCGCGGTGAGGTCGGCCGCGTCCCGGTCGAATGCCTCCAGCACCCTAGCCGTGAGCAGCCGTTTCGTCTCGGCCAGCCCCTGGGGGGAGGAGCGGCGCAGACCGTCGAGGACGGGCCGCAGTACGGCGTCCACGTCGTCCCCGGCCGCCGTCAGCAGGCCGGTGCGTACCGCCTCGGCCGCGTCGAGGCGTTCCCCGGTGAGGTAGTAGCGGGCGAGCGCGCGCGGGTCCGTGCGGGGCAGGATGGGCAGGGAGATCACGGCCGGGGCCACTGCGATGCGTACCTCGGTGAAGGCGAAGGTGGACTCGGTGGACGCGGCGGCGATGTCGCAGGCGGCCAGCAGGCCGAGGCCTCCGGCACGGACGTGCCCGGTCACCCGCGCGAGGACGGGTTTGCGCAGCTCGACGATCTGCCTGAGCAGGGCGACCAGCGCGTCGGGGGGTGGAGGGTCGCGCAGGTCGGCGCCGGCGCAGAAGGTGTTGCCGGTGTGGGTGAGGACGACGGCCCGAACGCCGGTGTCCTTCGCGCAGTCGGTGAGGGCGTCCGCGAGTTCACCGACGAGCGCGGCGGACAGGGCGTTGCGGGTGTCCGCCGAGTCGAGGCTGAGTGTCTCGATGCCCCGCGCGCGTGTACGGCCGATCGACGTCACGATCCCTCCTGGAGTTTCCGGGGCTGGCGCAGTTGCCGGCGGAGGATCTTGCCGGAGGCGGCCCGGGGCACGCCGTCGATGAAGGTGACGCGGCGCACCCGTTTGTAGGGGGCGACGCGTTCGGCGACGTACATCATGACCTCGCCCTCGGAGAGGTGGGGTGCGGTGGGATGGCGGACGACGTGGGCGTGCGGGATCTCGTTGCCGTCGTCGTCCCGCGCGCCGACGACGGCGGCGTCCGCGATCCCGGGGTGGGTGAGGAGCAGGGCTTCCAGTTCGGCCGGGGCGACCTGGAACCCCTTGTACTTGATGAGTTCCTTGACCCGGTCGACGACGAACAGCCAGCCGTCCTCGTCGACGCGTCCGACGTCGCCGGTGTGCAGCCACCCGTCCCGGTCGATCATCGCGGCGGTGGCGTCGGGCCGGCCCAGGTAGCCCTTCATGACCTGGGGTCCGCGGATGAGGATCTCGCCGGGTTCACCGGTGCCGAGGTCCTTGTCGGGGTCGTCGAGGGACACGATCCGCATCTCGGTGCCGGCGATGAGCCTGCCGACGGTGCCGGGGGGTGCGTCCCGCATGGCGTCGAGGGGGACGATGTGGGTGCCGGGCGAGAGTTCCGTCATGCCGTAGGCCTGGCCGACGGGTGGCAGGCCCAGGCGCTGGGAGCAGGCGGCGGCGAGGTCGGCGTCAAGGGGGGCGGCGGCGCTGATGAGGTACTTCAGCGAGGACAGGTCGTAGTGGGCGACGGCCGGGTGTTTGGCCAGGGCGAGCACGATCGGCGGGGCGACGTACAGGCCGGTGATGCGGTGGGTCTGGATGGCCGCGAGGAAGCTCTCCAGGTCGAAGCGGGGCAGGACCACGACGGTGGCGCCCCGGCGCAGGGGGGCGTTCATCAGGGCGGTCAGCCCGTAGATGTGGAAGAAGGGCAGCACGGCGAGGATGCGGTCGCCGGGTGCGGTGGGGAGGGCGGGTTCGAGCTGGGCGAGGTTGGTGGCGATCTGCCGGTGGGTGAGCATGACGCCCTTGGGGACGCCGGTGGTGCCGGACGAGTAGGGCAGGGCGGCGACGTCCTCGGCCGGGTCGATGGCGACGACCGGTTCGGGTGCGGTCGTGGCGAGCATGTCGATGAGGGAGCGGTGTCCGCTCGCGCTGTCGCAGACGAATATCTCCTCGACGCCGCCCGCGATCTCGGCGGCCCGGCGGGCGGCCTCCAGCAGCGGGGACACGGTGACGATCCAGCGGGCGGCCGAGTCCCGTAGCTGCCCCGCGAACTCCTCGGGTGTGGCGAGCGGGTGCACCGTGGTGACCGCGGCCCCCGCGCGCGTGGCGGCGTAGAAGGCGGTCGGGAAGACGATGGTGTTGGGGCTGTGCAGGGCGAGGACGTCGCCCTTGCGGACACCGGCGTCGGCGAGGGCGGCGGCGAGGCGCCGGTGGAACCGGTCCAGTTGTTCGTAGGTGAGGGTGGTGCCGTCGGTCCCGTCGACGAGGGCGGGCAGGGCGCCGAATGCGGCGGCTCCGCCCAGGACGGCTTCGTGGATGGGGAGTTCGACGGGCGGGACGTCTGCGTACTCGCTGCGGAACACGGTTCCTCCTCGCGACTGCCCGGGTCAGTACGACTTGGGCAGGCCCAGGGTCTGGTGGGAGACGTAGTTGAGAATCATCTCCCGGCTCACCGGGGCGATACGAGCCACGCGCGCGGCCGTTATCAGCGAGGCGAGCCCGAACTCCCGGGTGAGGCCGTTCCCGCCGAGGGTGTGCACGGCCTGGTCGACGGCCTTCACGCAGGCCTCCCCGGCCGCGTACTTGGCCATGTTGGCGGCCTCGCCCGCACCGGCGTCGTCCCCGGTGTCGTAGAGGTGGGCGGCCTTCTGCATCATGAGGCGGGCCAGTTCCAGGTCGATGTGCGCCTGCGCCAGGGGGTGGGCGATGGCCTGGTGGGCGCCGATGGGGGCCTTCCAGACGGTGCGGTCGCGGGCGTACTCGACGGCGCGGCCCAGCGCGTACCGGCCCATGCCGATCGCGAAGGCCGCCGTCATGATCCGTTCGGGGTTGAGTCCGGCGAACAGTTGCAGCAGCCCGGCGTCCTCGTCGCCTACGAGTGCCTCTGCGGGCAGCCGTACGTCGTCGAGGACCAGCTCGAACTGCTTCTCGGCGGCGGTCAGCTCCATGTCGATGGGCCTGCGGGTGAAGCCCTCTGCGTCGCGCGGGACGATGAACAGGCAGGGTTTGAGGCGACCGGTGCGGGCGTCTTCCGTGCGGCCGACGATCAGGACGGCGTCCGCCCTGTCGACGCCGGAGATGAAGACCTTCCGGCCGGTGAGCAGCCAGTCGGCGCCGTCGCGGCGGGCGGTGGTGGTGATGCGGTGGGAGTTGGAGCCGGCGTCGGGTTCGGTGATGCCGAAGGCCATGAGCCGGGTGCCGTCGGCGAGGCCGGGCAGCCAGGTCCGCTTCTGCTCCTCGGTGCCGAAGCGGGCGATGACGTTCCCGCAGATGGCCGGGGAGACGACGAGCATGAGCAGGGGGCAGCCGGAGGCGCCGAGTTCCTCGAGGACGATGGAGAGCTCGGTGATGCCGCCGCCCCCGCCCCCGTACTCCTCGGGGAGGTTGACGCCCAGGTAGCCGAGCTTTCCGGCCTCCGACCAGAGCTCGTCGGGGTGGCCGCCCTCGGCGACGACCCGGGTGATGTAGTCGCGGCCGTAGCGTCTGCCGAGTGCGGCGACGGCGGCCCGCAGGGCCTTGTGCTCCTCGGTTTCCAGGGTGGTGCTCAACTCTCCTGAACCTCCTCCTGTACGACGGCGAGCAGAGCGCCGACCTCCACCTGTCGGCCGGGCACGGCGTGCAGGGCCGTGAGCGTCCCCGTGACCGGTGCCGTGATGCGGTGCTGCATCTTCATCGCCTCCAGCCAGATCAGGGGCTCTCCGGCCCGTACGGCGGTTCCCTCGGCCAGGCCCTCGACGACGCGGACGACCGTGCCGGGCATGGGGGCGAGGAGGGAGCCGGGGGCGTGGTGGGCGGTGGGGTCGGGGAAACGGGGCAGGGCGGTGAGGGCGGTGGCGCCCACGTACACCTGGTCGCCGCCGTAGCGGGCCACCTCGAACTTCCTGCGCACACCGTCGACTTCGAGTACGACGAGACGCGCCTCCACGTGCACCACCCGCACCCCGTCCGCGGTCAGGCCCTGCCGGGTGTGCCGGTAGCGGACCTCGTGCTCCTCGCCCGCCATCAGGTAGCGCTTGGTCTGCGGCTGGGAGGGCAGGTTGCGCCAGCCGCCGAAGCGGGAGCGGCCGTGGGCGTCGGCGAGGGCCGCGGCCAAGGGCGCGTACGGGTCGGGGGCTGGCGGGGTGAGGTCGGTGAGGTGGCGGTCGTAGAACCCGGTGTCCATGCGGGCGGCGGCGAACTCCGCGTGCCGCAGGGAGCGGGCGAGGAGGTCGCGGTTGGTGACCGGGCCGTGGATCTCCGCCCGGTCCAGGGCCCCGGCGAGGGCGCGGACGGCCTCCGCGCGCGTGGGGGCGTGGACGACGACCTTGGCGAGCATCGGGTCGTAGTGGACGCCGATCGGGTCGCCGTCGGTGTAACCGGTGTCGAGGCGGACGCCGTCGGGCACGGCGAGCCGGTGCAGGGTGCCGGTCTGCGGGGCCCAGTCGCGGGCGGGGTCCTCGGCGTAGAGGCGGGCCTCGACGGCGTGCCCGCGCGGGCGGGGCGGTTCGGCGTCCAGGGCGTGGCCCTCGGCGACGCGGAGCTGCAGGGCGACGAGGTCGATGCCGAACACGGCTTCGGTGACGGGGTGTTCGACCTGGAGGCGGGTGTTCATCTCCAGGAAGTGCGCCCTGCCGTCGGCGGTGACCAGGAACTCGACGGTTCCGGCGCCGACGTAGGAGGTGAAGTGGGCGGCGCGCACCGCCATCTCGTACAGCTCGGCGGTGAGTCCGGGTTCCAGTCCCGGCGCCGGTGCCTCCTCGATCACCTTCTGGTGGCGGCGCTGCAGGGAGCAGTCACGGGTGCCGAGCGTCCACACCGTGCCGTGGGTGTCGGCGAGGATCTGCACCTCGACGTGCCGCCCGTTCTCCACGTACGGCTCGACGAAGACCTCACCGTCCCCGAAGGCGCTCGCCGCCTCGGCGCGCGCGGCGGCCAGTTCGGCGTCCAGGTCGGCGAGCCGCCGCACGACCCGCATCCCGCGTCCGCCACCGCCCGCCGCGGCCTTCACCAGCACGGGCAGGTCGGCCTCGGTGACCTCGCTCAGGCCCGCGATGTTCATGAGCTTCTTGGCGCGTGTCTTGGACGCCATCACCTCGATCGCCCGGGGTGGCGGGCCGATCCAGACCAGACCCGCGTCCAGGACGGCGCGCGCGAAGTCGGCGTTCTCGGAGAGGAACCCGTACCCCGGGTGCACGGCGTCGGCACCGGCCGCCACCGCGGCCTTCACGATCAGGTCGCCGCGCAGATACGTCTCCGCGGGCGCCGCGCCGGGCAGTCGTACGGCCGTGTCCGCCACGCGCGCGTGGAGGGCGTTCTCGTCGGCGTCCGAGTGCACGGCGACCGTCCGGATGCCCAGCTCGCGGCAGGTGCGGAACACCCGGCAGGCGATCTCGCCCCGGTTGGCGACCAGCACAGAAGTGATCAATGACGTCATGGGATCCCTCACATGCGGAAGACGCCGAACCCACCCCGCGCCCCCTCGTAGGGCGCGGTGTGGATCGCGGACAGGCACAGACCGAGGACGGTGCGGGTGTCGCGCGGGTCGATGACGCCGTCGTCGTACAGCCGACCGGACAGGAACATCGGCAGCGACTCGGACTCGATCTGCTGCTCCACCATGGCGCGCAGCGCCGCGTCCGCGTCCTCGTCGTACGGCTGCCCCTTGGCGGCGGCCGACTGGCGGGCGACGATCGACAGCACGCCGGCGAGCTGCTGCGGGCCCATGACGGCGGACTTGGCGCTGGGCCAGGCGAACAGGAACCGCGGGTCGTAGGCGCGGCCGCACATGCCGTAGTGCCCGGCGCCGTAGGAGGCGCCCATGAGGACGGACAGGTGGGGGACGCGGCTGTTGCTGACGGCGTTGATCATCATCGCGCCGTGCTTGATGATGCCGCCCTGCTCGTACTCCCGGCCGACCATGTAGCCGGTGGTGTTGTGCAGGAAGAGCAGGGGGATGTCCCGCTGGTTGGCGAGCTGGATGAACTGGGCGGCCTTCTGCGACTCCTCGCTGAAGAGGACTCCTCGCGCGTTGGCCAGGATGCCGACCGGGTAGCCGTGCAGGGCCGCCCAGCCGGTCGTCAGGCTCGTCCCGTACAGCGGCTTGAACTCGTCGAAGTCGGAGCCGTCGACGAGCCGGGCGATGACCTCGCGCGGGTCGAAGGGGGTCTTCAGGTCGCCGGGGACGATGCCGAGCAGTTCCTCGGGGTCGTACTTGGGCGGCACGGCCGGGCCGGGGTCGGGGTGGGCCTTGCGGTGGTTGAGGCGGGCGACCACGCGTCGCGCCTGCCTCAGCGCGTCGGGTTCGTCGACGGCGAAGTAGTCCGCGAGCCCTGACACGCGCGCGTGCATCTCGGCGCCGCCCAGCGACTCGTCGTCGCTCTCCTCGCCGGTCGCCATCTTCACCAGCGGCGGCCCGCCGAGGAACACCTTCGCCCGCTCCTTGACCATGATCACGTGGTCGGACATGCCGGGGATGTAGGCCCCTCCGGCGGTGGAGTTCCCGAAGACGACGGCGACGGTCGGGATCCCGGCGGCGGACAGCCGGGTCAGGTCCCGGAAGATCGCGCCCCCGGGGATGAAGATCTCCTTCTGGGAGGGCAGGTCCGCGCCCCCCGACTCGACGAGGCTGACGCAGGGCAGCCGGTTGGCGAGCGCGATGTCGTTCGCGCGCAGGGCCTTCTTCAGGCTCCAGGGGTTGCTGGCCCCGCCCCGGACGGTCGGATCGTTGGCGGTGATCAGGCACTCCACGCCCTCGACGACACCGATGCCGGTGACGAGGGAGGCGCCGACGGTGTACTCGCTCCCCCACGCGGCCAGCGGGGACAGCTCCAGGAACGGCGTGTCCGGGTCCAGAAGCAGCTCGATCCGCTCCCGGGCGAGCAGCTTGCCGCGCCCCCGGTGCCGCTGGACGTACTTCTCACCGCCCCCCGCGAGGGCCTTGGCGTGCTCGGCGTCCAGATCGGCGAGCTTGGCCAGCATGGCCTCGCGGTTCGCCCGGTGGTCGGGGCTCGCGGTGTCCAGGGCGGACGCGATGACCGTCAAAGGAGGGCCTCCGGTATGTCCAGGTGCCGGGAGCGCAGCCACTCGCCGAGCGCCTTGGCCTGCGGATCGAAACGGTGCTGGGCGGCGACGCCCTCGCCGAGGATGCCCTCGACGACGAAGTTGAGGGCGCGGAGGTTGGGGAGCGGGTGCCGGGTGACGGGCAGGTCGCGGCTCTCCGGGATCAGCTCCCGGAACCGGTCGACCGTGAGGGTGTGCGCGAGCCATCGCCAGGCGTCGTCCGTGCACGCCCACACCCCGACGTTGGCGTCCCCGCCCTTGTCGCCGCTGCGGGCGCCGACGACGCGGCCGAGGGGTGCGCGGCGGGTGGGGCCGGGCGGGAGGGGGGCGGGGAGGGGCGGTTGCGGTACGTCGCCGATTACGAGGGCATCGTGGGGCGGGGGCACGGGCAGGCGGCGTCCGTCGTGGAGGACGGCCACATGGCCGACGGCACCCTGGGGGACGTACACGTCCTCGAAGACCCCGTAAGGGGCGCCCTTTCCGGGTGGCGCGAGCACATGGAAGCCGGGGTAACTGGCGAGGGCGAGTTCCACGGCGGCACCGCTGAGCGCGCGCCCCACGACCTCCTGGTCCGGGTCGCGTACGACGAGCCGGAGCAACGCGCTGGCCGTCTCCTCGGTGCCGGCGTCGGGCCGGTCGGTGCGGACCAGCTCCCAGCGGACCTGGGCGGGCGAGGACTTGGCGAGCGCGTCGGTCATCTGCGCCCGCACGAGTTCGGCCTTCGCCTCGATGTCCAGCCCGGTGAGGACGAAGACGATCTCGTTGCGGAAGCCGCCGAGCCGGTTGAGGCCGACCTTGAGCGTCGGGGGCGGTGCCTCACCGCGCACCCCCTCGATCCGGACCCGGTCCGGGCCCTCCTGGCTCAGCCGTACGGTGTCCAGCCGGGCCGTGACGTCGGGTCCCGCGTACCGGGCGCCGCCCGTCTCGTACAGCAACTGGGCGGTGACCGTGCCGACGTCGACGAAACCGCCGGCGCCGGGGTGCTTGGTGATGACGCTGGTGCCGTCGGCGTGGATCTCGGCGAGCGGGAAGCCGGGGTGGCGGACGTCCCGCCGACTGTCGCGGAAGAAGGCGTAGTTGCCGCCGGTGGCCTGCGCCCCGCACTCCAGGACGTGCCCGGCGACGACGGCGCCCGCGAGCCGGTCGTGGTCGGTCGGCCGCCAGCCGAAGTGGGCGGCGGCCGGGCCGGTGACGAGGGCCGCGTCGGTGACCCGCCCGGTGACGACGACGTCGGCGCCCTCCCGCAGACAGGCGGCGATGCCGAAGCCGCCGAGGTAGGCGTTGGCGGTGAGGCTGTCCGGATGGGCCGCCTTCAGGTCGTCGCCCTCGACGTGGGCGACGCGGATGGGGATGCCGAGGCGATCGGCCAACTTCCTGACGGCGTCGGCGAGTCCGGCGGGATGGAGGCCGCCCGCGTTGGTGACGATCCGCACGCCGCGCTCGTGGGCGAGGCCGAGGCACTCCTCGAGCTGACGGAGGAACGTGCGGGCGTAACCGGCGGTGGGGTCCTTGAGGCGGTCCCGGCCGAGGATGAGCATGGTCAGCTCGGCGAGGTAGTCGCCGGTGAGGACGTCGAGTTCACCGCCTGTGAGCATCTCTCGCATGGCTTCGAAGCGGTCGCCGTAGAAGCCGGAGGAGTTGCCGATGCGCAGGGGAGCCGCCGGAGCCATCGGAGCCTGCGGAGCCGCCGGATCAGCCGGATCCGCCGGGGTGGTCACTCCCCCGCTCCCTTCGGCGCACGGCCGGTGCCGGGCGGGCCCGCGAAGGCCTGGGCGATGTCCAGCCAACGGTCGGCCTCGGAGCCCTCCGCACGCAGGGCGAGGTCGGCGCGGTGCGCGCGCTGGGTGACGAGGAGACAGAAGTCGAGGGCCGGACCGGTGACGCGTTCCACGGCGTCCTCGGGGCCGTACGTCCACGGTTCGCCGTCGCCGTCGCCTTCGTCGTCGGAGGGCGGGGTGAGCTCGATCCGGAACTCCTCGAACGGCGCGGGCAGTCCGTGCACCCCGAAGGCGAAGTCACGGGTGCGCACGCCGAGACGGACGATGTGCCGGAGGCGGTCGGTGGGCGTGCGCACCACGCCCAGGGCGTCGGCGACGTCCTGCCCGTGCGCCCAGGTCTCCATCAGCCGGGCGCTCGCCATGGACGCGGCAGACATGGGCGGGCCGTACCAGGGAAACCGTCCATCGGCGGGTGCGGCGCGCAGGGCGTCCTCCAGGGCCTTGCGCCCGCCCCGCCAGTCCGCGAGCAGCTGCGCGGCCGGCTTCCCGGCCCCCTCCTCCGCCCCGTTGTCCACGAAGTCCCCCGGGGCGGCCAACGCCTTCTCGACCTCGCGGGCGAAGGCGTCCCGATCGGTCACGGCGAGCAGGGACGAGTGGTCGGTCCAGGCGAGGTGGGCGATCTGGTGGGCGACGGTCCAGCCGGGGGCAGGGGTCTTGAGCGACCACTGCTCACCGCTCAACTCGGCCACTAGCAGGTCGAGTTCCTCGCCCTCCGCACGCAGGTCGTCGATGACGGGCGTCGGGTCAGCCATGGGGGGAGCATGGCAGTGGGCGAGGAAACAATCAAGCGTGCTTGCATGAATTGCTTCCACGCCCCGGATGCGATTCAGGTCGGGAGAAGGTCCAGTGTGCGGCTCCTTTCGTTGATCGGAGCGAGCTGGCGCATCGTCAGATCTGTGCGCCAGTACGCCGCGACCAGCAATGCCCGGCCCTCCAGGGGCAGGCCCCATGGCCGACCTTTGCGGACCGCGTCCGCACCTGCGCGCCGCAGCATGGTCACCAGCTTCCCGAAGGCACGCGGGCTCAGCCCGGTGAACGGGGCCATCCGGACGGCTCCGAGACTGTGATCACACCAGCCACGCCGGGATCATCGCACCGCAGCGTGCCCCGCCAGCAGGCCTCCCCGCCTCAGTGGAATTCGTGGACCACCTGGATCTCGCCGATGATGTGGGCGTTGAAGTCGTCCAGCTCCTCGGCCGGAACCCAGAGCTCGAGGATCGTCTGCCCACCGGCCTGCTGGATGGGATACCGGCTCAAGAACTCCGACTCGACCTCAAAACGAGTGACGAAGCCGGCGCCATCGTGCTTCACGTTCCAGTCCCGCGCGATCCTGACCGCGTAGTCCTCGTTGAGGACCGGGTAGAAGATCGGCTGCTCGGGCAGCCGGGGCGGCCAGGCACGCCAGTTCAGCTGCCGAACCAGATCCAGCTCCTTGGGGCCGGTGGGGCGCCATAGGGTCGTCGTTGCTCGCTGGCTGGTCATCTGCATCGCTCTCTGAACGTAGGTCGTTGGCGCGGCGGGTCGGGAGAGCGGACGATACCGGCACCGCGAACTCGTCAGCCACGCGGTTTCCGCACCGTGACCAGCAGTTACGGGACAACCCTCAGCCTCCGGCCACCAGGTCGAGTTCGACCTTCTGCCGAGTGCCCCAACCCGTGCGATAGCACGTGGCCATCGCGTACCAGCGCACGACGCGGAAGACGGTGAACGCGAAGATCTGCGCGATCGGTGCCGCTGCGAAGGTCAGAAGCTGGGCGCTGAAGGGTTCGTCGCTCCGCCGGAAGCTGAGATACCGGAGTGCTTGGCCGTAGCCCACTAGAACGGGAATCAGAAGCAACTCCCACGCCCACAGGCCTTGCACGACCGGGAGGTACAAGAAGAGGATGATGAAGATTACCGTGGAGAGCACCATCTGGATCCATCCGATGAGATGACCCCAGTAGGCGTAGTTGTTGAGACGGAGGTAACGGAACCGCCAGAACGTGCGGATGAAAGCGCCACGCATCCATCGTGTGTACATGCGGAAGAGTTGCGAGAAGTTGTCCGGCATGAGGGTGGTTGCGAAGGCGGTGGGCTGCTGTACCGCCTTGCCGTGTTGCAGAGCATAGATCGTCAGCATGGAGTCGTCGGAGAACTCCACCTTCCGCCCGAGGAAGGTCTCGTTGAGGTAGCCGTCGAGGTTGTCCTCCACGACATGGGCGCGATAGGCGGCGAGGACACCCGAATTGACCAGCACGCCCCCCAGAGCCGACTGTGCCGACCGGTCGACCAACTGCCCCACGACGAACCACAGGTCAGTGAGCCTGACGAGGACGTCGCGCCAGCGGCGACGCTCGCCCCGGCTGTTCACGTTGCCTCGCAAATTGGAGGCGAGCACGATACCGGCGACAGACTGGATCTCCCGATCGGCGAAGGGTTTGAGGATCTCCGAGATCGCCTGGTAATCGAGATTGGCGTCGGAATCGACAGTGACATAGACGTCACTGACGATCCCGGCACGCCGCACGGCGGTCAGAGCCAGGCCTTGTGCGTGCCGCTTTCCCGGTACCGGGGTGCTCTCCCAGATCAGCGGGATGCCACGTTCGGCACATACTCCCTCATACCACGTGCGCACGTCCGCATAGTCGACGGAGTTGTCGTTCTCCACGACGACGACGCATTGCGGAAGTCGCGTCTGCTCGGCAACGGACGCCAGACATGCCCGGAAAGCATTCGGTCCCTCGTTGCGCACTGGCACGGGTACCGTGACTCTCAACCTGTCCAGCATGGACTGTTGTTCGGAAGTCACCTTCCGTGGCCGCTCACAAAAGTAGAGCACGCACTGCCACATGAGCAGCAAAAACGCGAGCGCGTACACCGTGGCGAAGTGCTGCCCGTGTCCTTGCCAGGTGCTGATGCCCGAATAGATGTGCCGGACCAGCCACATGGAAAGGGCCGCCACCGAAAGGGCGGCCCCGACCAGGATGCGGGTCCGAGTACGGCGTACTCGGATCGTCTTCATCGTTCGGAGACCGCCTTACCCCGCCGGAACGACGTACGCGCCAGCACGGCCCCCAACACGACAACGGTGGCGGCCAGACCCAGCAGCCACAACTGCTGGAAAGCGATTCCGCCGATCGTGACGGCCCCGGCTCCTGTCGCGGCGAGAGAGCCGCTCCCCCCTGTGTAGTTCATTGGCAGCCTTCCCCCGGCTCAGTGTTCTCTGTCAGAACTCAGAGTCAGGCCACGGCCATGGGCTTGTCCGGGAGTTTCCCGTGCGGGTGATCAAGTTCGAATCGCATGCCGAATGCGCGCAGCGTGGCTCACACCGCCTCGATCGGCGGGTAGACCGGCGCCCACGTCACCGCCCGCACGGCCGCGTCCACGTCGTCCAGGTCGGCCCGTGCGACGCCGTCCTCCGCGGCTGCCGTCGCCACCGCGGCGGCGACCGCGGCGGAGGTCTCGCGCAGGTCGTGGATCGGCGGCAGTACGGGCGCGCCCGGGTCGGTCACGTCCGTCTGCCGGGCGACCGCGTCCGCCGCCGCACGCAGCATGCGGTCGGTGACCCGCGAGGCCTGGGCGACGATCGCGCCGAGTCCGAGGCCGGGGAAGATGAGGGCGTTGTTGGCCTGCCCGATGTGATACGTCGTGCCGCCGTGCTCCACCGGGTCGAAGGGGCTGCCGGTGGCGACGAGTGCCTTGCCGTCGGTCCAGGCGATCAGGTCGGCGGGCTTGGCCTCGGCCAGGTCGGTGGGGTTGGAGAGCGGCAGGATGATCGGGCGTTCGGTGTGCCGGGCCATTTCCCGCACGATCGGCTCGGCGAAGGCGCCGCCCTGGCCGGAGGTGCCGATGAGGATGGTCGGGCGGACCCGGCGGACCACCTCGGCGAGCGGGATCCCGGGCAGGCTCTCGTCGTGTTCCCAGTCGGAGACCTCGTCGACGGGGCGGGCGTAGGGCACCTGGAAGTCCCGGAGCTTGTCGCCCTGGTCGCCGGTGAGCAGGCCGTAGCGGTCGACGCACCAGAAGCGGGCGGTGGCCTCGTCGGCCGACAGGCCCTCCGACACCAGGGCGTCGCGGAGCTGCTCGGCGATGCCGATGCCGGCACTGCCCGCGCCGAACACGACGATGCGGTGGTCGCGGAGGGGCACGCCGCTGGCCTTCGCGCCCGAGAGGACCGCGGCGAGATTGACGGCGCCGGTGCCCTGGATGTCGTCGTTGAAGGTGAAGACGTGGTCGCGGTAGTGGTCGAGGATGCGACGGGCGTTGGCGGGGCCGAAGTCCTCCCAGTGGAGCAGGGCGCGCGGAAAGAGCCTGGTCGCGGAGGTGACGTAGGCGTCGATGAAGGCGTCGTAGGTGTCGCGGTCGACGCGGGGGTGCTGGTTGCCGAGGTACAGGGGGTTGTCGAGGAGTTCCTTGCGGTTCGTGCCCACGTCGAGCATGACGGCGAGGGTGCGGCGCGGGTCGACACCGGCGGCGGCCGTGTAGACGGCGAGCTTGCCGACGGCGATGTCGATGCCGCCGACACCCCAGTCACCGATGCCGAGGATGCCCTCGCCGTCGGTGGCGACGATCAGGTCGACGTCATCGGGGCCGAGGCCTGCGGCGCGCAGGGAGCGCTCGATGTCGCCGGGGGCGTCGACGGAGAGGTACACGCCTCGGGGGCGCCGGTACTCGTAGCTGTAGCGCTTGATGGCCGTGCCCACGGTGGGGGTGTAGACGATGGGGAGCATCTCCTCGAGGTGGTCTCCGACGAGCCGGAAGAACAGCACCTCGTTGCGGTCGTGCAACGCGGTCAGGTAGACGCTCTTGGCCAGGTCGCCCGGCTGCTCGCGGAACTGGGAGTACGCACGGTCGGCCTGCTCGTCCTGCGTGAGCACTCGAGGCGGTACGAGACCGACTAGATCCAGGTCCCGGCGCTCCGCCTCGGTGAACGCGGTGCCACGGTTGAGCCGGGGGTCAGCGAGAACGGCACGGCCACGGGCCGTGGTCTTCAAGGGCTTGTGGGTGGTGTCCCGCTCGGTCGTCATGGGGCCTCCTGACGGAAGGTCTGCGCCAGTAACTGCAGATATCACCTTTCCGTCCAGCTCTGTCGCAATCAGGGATGTGACGGAGCTGTCGCGAGGGGGCGCGGCGAGGCGGGACTGGCGAGGCGGGTGAGCTGGGCGCCGTCCGGTAAGTGGCCGTGGGCCGCCGGCCGGGGGAGAAGCGAGCGGGCAGCCCGAGGAAAGCGGGGCCCGGGTGGGCGCGACGACTTCACCTTCACGCTCAAGCGCTGAGGCCTCCTCGCGCCTGGCTGGGTTTGTTCGGCAAGTCGTGTCGGACAGACCCGGCCGAGGTGCCGAGCCCCTCCGGCGGCCCGTCCCGGAGGAGTCAGTCGCAGGGGAACTCGTCCGTTTTGAGGGTGAGGCCGACCACCGTGTCGGTGAGGTCCACGTCGTCACCGAAGTCGACCTTCGTCTCGGTGGCGTAGTCGTCGCCCTTGGGGTGGGTGTAGACGTGGCAGCGGCGCTGGTACGGGTCGGCGATGAGGTACACGGGCACCTCGGCCTTGGCGTAGGCGGCCTTCTTCGGGCCGTAGTCGTTGGCGGCGGTGCCCTTGGAGATGACCTCGGCGACGAACTCGACGTCCTCGTGACGCCAGCGGCCTTCCTCCGTCCTGGCGGCGCCCTCGGCCATCGCGGTCACGTCGGTCGCGAACCCGTTCAGGTGTCCCGGGTAGTCGATGCGTACGTCGGACTTGATGCGCTTGCGCGGGTACTTGGGCCGCAGTTGCTCGACGATGTCCAGGATGATCTCCCAGTGGGTGTCCCGCTGTGGCGACATGAAGACGGTCCCCTCGACGATCTCGACCTTGTATCCCTCGGGGACGGGCATCTTCTCGAGCCGTTCGAACATGTCGTCGAGCGTGCTCGTGTTGTCGCTCTCGGCCATCGCGATCCTGTCTTCAAGGACGGTCATCGTGGCGTTCCTCCCCGGCCGCCTCCGCACGAGTGCAGCCGGGCGGTACAACGATACGCACGGCCATCGGGTCACGTAGGAGTGCGAGCCGCGCTCACGAGTACGAGGAGCGCGCGTCGTACTCCCCGCCCACCCCCCACTCCTCCCACATCGCCCCCGCGAACGCCCCCGCCAGCTTCCGTTCCCCGCTCTCGTTCGGGTGGGTGCCGTCGTAGGTGTCGGTGTGGATGTCGTACGACTCCGGGATCGGGGCCAGCAGGAGGGAGGACGTCGGATCGTCGAGGTCGGCGACCGTCTTCTCCAGCAGTTCGTTGAAGCGGGTCAGCTCACCGGCGAAGGTCTCGTCCGCCTCGGCCCGGATGTTCGGGATGACCGGCAGCAGCACCATCCGCACCCGGGGCCTGGCCTCCCGCGCCTCCCTGACGAACTTCCGCACGTTCTGCGTCGTCTGCTCCGCGTTGGTGTAGAAGCCGAGGTCGATCAGGCCCAGGGAGACCAGGAGCACGTCCGGCCGGTGCTCGCGCACCGCGTGGCCGATCAGCGGGGCCATGTGGGCCCAGCCCTCGCCCCAGCCGGCCAGGTGGGCGCGGGGGAAGTCGGGGGCGGCGTACGCGTACGACGTCGGGGAGTCCGTGGCCTTGTCGTAGAGCGTCTCGCGCGGGCCGACGAACGTGAAGGGGCCTTCACACGTGGCGCGCAGGTGCTGCCACAGCCGGTAACGCCACGTGTGATCGCCCGCGCTTCCGATCGTCATGGAGTCACCGACGGGCAGGAATCTGAGCATCCGCTCATGATGGACGATCAGTGGCGGTCGGGGGGCCGGGTGGGGTGTGAGGCCCACCACCTCCGTCAACGGCTGCGCGGGATGGCAGTCTTGGGGCATGCGCCGATCGCTCGCCCTGCTCGCCGGGGTTCTGCTCACGGGTGTGTTCACCGTGCCCGCCTCCGCCGCCGACGGTGACGGCGCCGGTGACCGGGGTTTCACGATCAAGGACTCGCGGATCACCGAGTCCAGCGGTCTCGCCGCCTCCCACCTGCACCCCGGGATCTACTGGACCCACAACGACAGCAACGACGGTCCGTACATCTACGCCGTCGACAGCCGGACGGGGAAGACCGTCGCCACGCTGACACTGAAGGGCATCGGCTCTCCCCGGGACGTGGAGGCGATCTCCATCGGGCCCGGGAACGAGATCTACGTCGGGGACATCGGTGACAACCTCGGCGGCAAGTGGCCCTATGTGTGGGTCTACACGCTGCCCGAGCCGAAGGTGCTGAAGGACCGGACCGTCCTGGCCAAGCAGTATGTCGTCAAGTACGCGGACGGGCCCCGGAACGCCGAGTCGCTGCTCGTCCACCCGAAGACCGGGCGGGTCTACATCATCGACAAGAACGAGGACGGTGGTCACCTGTACGAGGGACCGGCCAAGCTCTCCTCCTCCGGCAGCAACATCTTCCGGCCCGTCGCCCCCATCGACCTGTGGGCGACGGACGCCGCCTTCTCACCCAATGGCCGGCAGCTCGCCGTACGCGGGTACTTCGGCGGCATCTACTACGACTGGAACGGCGGGAAGATCAAGCGGCGGGGGCGACTGGACGTGCCCCTGCAGGGGCAGGGCGAGTCCGTCAGCTACTCGCCCGACGGGACCAAGCTGATGTACGGCAGCGAGGGCGCCGACAGCGCCGTCCAGGCGGAGGACGCGCCCGGTGGCGCATCGGCCGGCAAATCCGCGTCGGCGAAGGGCGGTTCCTCGGCCGACGGGGGCGGGGGGAGCGGCGGTGTCGCGTCCAACGGCTTCAAGGTGGGTGCTCTCGCCGTCGCCGCCGGGGCCCTCGCCCTCTTCGGGCTGCGGCGGCGACGGCGGACGAGCGGTGGGGGCTGAGGGTGTCCCCTCGGCCCACCTCGCAGCTACAGGGATGAATCCCTCCCGACGCGCTTCTTGACGTGGCCATGGTGGCTCAGTTTTCTGGTGGTGCGCGGTTCATGGGAGCGCTCCCATCCTGTTCCGGGGCCGCGCCTCCCCCCGAGAGGAACAAAACACATGTTCCGCAGCTTACGAAGGGCACTGTGCGCTGCCGCGGCGGCGCTCCTCATCCCGCTGGCCGGCGTGCAGACGGCGCACGCCGGCAGCGCCGCCGCCCCTGGTGCCGGCTACTGGCACACCAGCGGTCGGCAGATCATGGACGCGGCCGGACAGCCGGTCCGGATCGCCGGGATCAACTGGTTCGGCTTCGAGACCGGCAACCACGTGGTGCACGGCCTCTGGTCACGCGACTACAAGAGCATGATCGACCAGATGAAGTCGCTGGGCTACAACACCATCCGGCTTCCCTACAGCGACGACATCTTCAAGAGCTCCACCGTCCCCGACAGCATCGACTTCTCCGGCGGCAAGAACACCGACCTCCGGGGGCTCGACTCCCTGCAGGTCATGGACAAGATCGTGGCCTACGCCGGGCAGGACGGGCTGAAGGTCATCCTCGACCGGCACCGCCCGGACTCCGGCGGCCAGTCGGCGCTCTGGTACACCGCGTCCGTCCCCGAGTCCACCTGGATCGCCGACCTGAAGTCTCTCGCGGGGCGGTACAAGGGTCAGGACACCGTCATCGGCATCGACCTGCACAACGAGCCCCACGACCCGGCCTGCTGGGGGTGCGGCGACCAGGCGAGGGACTGGCGGCTCGCCGCCGAGCGCGCGGGCAACGCCGTGCTCTCCGTCAACCCCGACCTGCTGATCTTCGTCGAGGGCGTGCAGTCGTACAACGGCGCTTCCTACTGGTGGGGCGGCAACCTGATGGGAGTCGCCCAGTACCCGGTGCGGTTGAGCGTCGCGGGCCGGGTCGTGTACTCCGCCCACGACTACGCCACCAGCGTCGCCCAGCAGAGCTGGTTCAGCGATCCCTCGTTCCCCGCCAACATGCCGGGCATCTGGGACAGGTACTGGGGCTACATCTTCAAGCAGAACCTGGCGCCCGTGTGGGTGGGTGAGTTCGGTACGACCCTTCAGTCGACCGTGGACCAGAAGTGGCTGGCCGCGCTGGTGAGTTACCTGCGGCCGACCTCCACGTACGGCGCCGACGCCTTCCAGTGGACCTTCTGGTCGTGGAACCCCGACTCCGGTGACACCGGCGGGATCCTCAAGGACGACTGGGCGACCGTGGACACGGTGAAGGACGGATATCTGGCGAGCGTGAAGGCACCGCTGTTCCCCGGTAGCGGCACCGGCGGCGGAAACGGGGGCGGTGGCGGTACCGCCGCGTGCAGCGCCTCCTACACCGTCAGCAGCGACTGGGGCGGCGGGTTCAACGCCGAGGTGAAGGTCACCAACACCGGTACCGCGGCGATCAGCGGCTGGAAGGTGACCTGGACCTGGAGCGGGGCGCAGAAGGTCAGCACCATGTGGAACGCGTCGTACACGCAGAACGGCGCGACGGTCACGGCCGTCAACGCCGCCCACAACGGAGCGGTCCCCGTGGGCGGTTCGGCGAGCTTCGGGTTCGGGGGTGCGCCGGGCGGCGGCGGAGTGCCCAGCGTGAGCTGCAGCGCGTCATGACAGAAGGGCGCCCGGTGTGGCACCGGGCGCCCGTCCGACGTTCCGTGTGGCCCGTCAGCGCCGAGAGGTCAGAAGCGGGGCGCTCCCGGGGTGAACGGCGGCGCCGGCACGATGGGCCGGCTCACGCCGGGGCCCGTGCGGCCGGACGCCTTGCAGGTGACGTCCGCGGCGGGAAGCCGCCCGTTGCCCAGGTAGGCGTTGACGGTGCGGTCGGCGCAGGAGTTCGGGTCATCGCCGTAGACGCCGTGGCCCTCGCCGCCCTTGACGTACACCATGCGCGATCCCTTCAGCGCGTGGTGCATACCGAGGCCGCTGACCAGGGGCGTCTGGGAGTCCCACTGGTTCTGGACGGTGAGCAGGCCGACGTTGTTGTCCACCTTGGTGACGGGCTCGACCGGCTTGTCCCAGAACGCGCAGGGCATGATGTTGGAGGCGAAGTCGCCGTAGAGCGGGTACTTCGCCTTGTCCCGGATCGCGTCACGCCGGTACTGCTCGGGGTCGTGCGGCCAGGCCGCGGTGTCACCGCAGAGCACACTCCAGAAGACGGCGGCGCCGTTGTCGGCCGGCGGCTGGGCGGCGCGTGTGGTGAACCGGCTCGGGCTCCCCTGGTCGTCGGTCGCGGGGAAACCGCGGAGGGCCGCACGGTGGTCGGCGGCCTTCTTCAGGTCGGCGACCATCTCGGCCGCTGCCTGGGGACTGAAGAACAGGGCGCGCACGCCGGCACGGATGTCGTCGCCGGTGATCTTCTGATCACCGTCCACGATGGGGGTGCGGTCGGCCCGGGCGATCAGGTTCCAGAACGTCTTCTTCACCTTGGCCGGGGTGGCGCCGAGTTTGTAGGTGCGGTCGTGCTGTGCGGTCCACTTCGTCCAGCGGGTGAACGCCGGCTCGGTGCCCTCCGCCCAGACCTGGATCATGCCGCGCCAGACGCGTGCGGGGTCGACCGAACTGTCCAGCACGAAGCGGTCGGTCTGCTTGGGGAACATCTGCGCGTAGACGGCGCCCAGGTAGGTGCCGTAGGAGTAGCCCAGGTAGGAGATCTTCTTCTCGCCCAGCACGGCGCGGATGACGTCCATGTCGCGGGCGGTGTTGCGGGTGGTGATGTACCGCAGCGTGTCGCCGTTCTTCGCGCGGCACTTGTCGGCGACCTTCCGGGCCCACTTGACGTCGTTGCTGAACGTCTCCGCCCTGTAAGCGTGTTCGAAGTTCTGCTCGGTCTCGTTGAGACCGCAGGTGAGGGGGCTGCTGCGGCCCACTCCCCGCGGGTCGAAGCCGACGAGGTCGTAACTCTCGCGGATCTTCTTGGGCAACGTGTCCTTCATCCAGTCCGGCATGTCGAGGCCTTCGCCGCCCGGACCGCCGGGGTTGAACAGGAGCACACCGTGCCGCTTGCCAGGGACGCTGGTCTTCATACGGGAGATGGCCAGCTTGATCGTCTTGCCGTCGGGGCGGCTGTAGTCGAGCGGGACTTTGATCGTCGCGCACTGGAGCGCGGCGGGCATCGATGGGTCACATCTGTGCCACGCGGGCGTCTGGTTCGCGAATCTCCCCAGCGGTTCCGCCGCTGAGGCCTGAGCCGGAGCGAGAGCCGGGACCAGCGTCGCCGTGATCCCCGCGGCGAGCACGGGCGCGAGGCGTCCTATCCGCACGATGGCCGTTCCTTTCCGTCAACTTCCAGGACTGGACGACCATTTCGTGCCGACGCATGCGAGCGGAACCGACTGCGGGTCCGTCTTGCTACGACTACGGGAGGAGACAGAAAGAGACGTACGGAGGAGAACCGGAACGGGCTGATTTCCATCCGCGTCGTGCCGACGGCCGCCGGCACGACGAAAGGCGCCCCGCGGTGATCCGCGGGGCGCCCCTCAACATGCGTACGTGCGTACGGCTTGTCGTACGAAGATGATCAGAGCTTCTCGATCACGTAGTCGACGCACTTCGTCAGCGCCTCGACGTCCGCCGGGTCGATCGCCGGGAACATCGCGACGCGCAGCTGGTTGCGGCCGAGCTTGCGGTACGGCTCGGTGTCGACGACGCCGTTGGCGCGCAGCACCTTGGCGACGGCCGCCGCGTCGATCTCGTCGGAGAAGTCGATCGTGCCGATGACCTGGGAGCGCTTGGCCGGGTCGGAGACGAACGGGGTCGCGTGCTTCGACTCCTCCGCCCAGCTGTAGAGGCGCGTCGAGGAGTCCTTCGTACGGGCCGTGGACCAGGCGAGGCCGCCCTGGCCGTTGATCCACTCGAGCTGCTGGTTCAGCAGGAAGAGGGTGGCGAGGGCCGGGGTGTTGTACGTCTGGTTCTTGCGGGAGTTGTCGATCGCCGTCGGCAGGGAGAAGAACTCCGGGACGTGGCGGCCGGACGCGTGGATCCGCTCGGCGCGCTCGATCGCGGCCGGGGAGAAGACGCCGATCCACAGGCCGCCGTCTGAGGCGAAGGACTTCTGCGGGGCGAAGTAGTAGACGTCGGTCTCGGCGATGTCGACCGGGAGGCCGCCCGCGCCGGAGGTGGCGTCCACGAGCACCAGCGCGCCCTCGTCGGCGCCGGCGACCCGCTTGATCGGGGCGGCGACACCGGTGGAGGTCTCGTTGTGGGTGAAGGCGTAGACGTCGACGCCCGCCTCGGCCTGCGGCTCGGGGTGGGTGCCGGGGTCGGAGGCGATCACGGTGGGCTCGGCCAGCCAGGGCGCGAGCTTCGAGGCCTTGGCGAACTTCGAGGAGAACTCGCCGAAGTTCAGGTGCTGCGACTTGTTCTCGATCAGGCCGTGCGTGGCGACGTCCCAGAACGCGGTGGAGCCGCCGTTGCCCAGGACGACCTCGTAGCCGTCGGGGAGGGAGAACAGCTCGGAGATGCCCTCGCGCACCTTGCCGACCAGGTTCTTCACCGGGGCCTGGCGGTGGGAGGTGCCCATCAGGGACGTACCGGTGGCGGCCAGCGCGTCCAGCGCTTCCGTCCGCACCTTGGAGGGGCCCGCGCCGAATCGTCCGTCGGCGGGCTTGATGTCAGCGGGAATCTGGATCTCAGCCACGAGGCGAGGTTAGCGGCTGGGGGAAACCTGGGCGAAACCTCGTCCGTCGGGTGAGACGGCGTTTCTCCCGAGGTGGACGAGGGGCTGGTTTGCTGGACGCATGAGGGATCTCGAAGCGGAGCTGCGTGCCGCCCTCCGGGGCGAGGTCGGGTTCGACGTCACCCCACGCGCCCTGGTCACCATGGACGCGTCGAACTACCGGCGGGTCCCGCTGGGGGTGGTGGCCCCCCGGGACGCCGAAGACGTGGCGGCGGTGCTCGAGGTGTGCCGGACGCACGGGGTGCCCGTGGTGGCCCGGGGCGGTGGTACGTCGATCGCCGGGCAGGCGACGGGCACGGGTGTGGTGCTGGACTTCACCCGGCACATGAACCGGCTGCTGGAGCTCGACCCCGCCTCCCGGACGGCGGTCGTCCAGCCGGGACTCGTACTGGACCGGCTGCAGGAGGCCGCCGCCCCGCACGGGCTGCGGTTCGGCCCGGACCCGTCCACGCACAGCCGGTGCACGCTCGGCGGGATGATCGGCAACAACTCGTGCGGCTCGCACTCGGTGGCCTGGGGGACGACGGCGGACAGCGTCCAGGAGCTGGACGTCATCACCGCGCGCGGGCGGCGGCTGCGGCTCGGCAAGGGCTGGGCGGGCGCCCCGGACGGTCTGCGCGCACTGGTGGAGGGCGAGCTGGCCCGGCTGCGCACCGGCTTCCCGGAGCTGCCCCGCCGTATCTCCGGATACGCGCTGGACGCCCTGCTCCCCGAGAAGGGCGCCGACGTCGCCCGCGCCTTCTGCGGCTCCGAGGGGACGCTGGGCGTGCTGACGGAGGCGGTCGTGGGGCTGGTCGAGGCGCCACGCGCGCGTGCCCTGGCCGTGCTGGGTTACGCCGACGAGAGCGCGGCCGCCGATGCCGCCGCCGGGCTGCTGCCGCTCGGCCCGCTCACCGTGGAGGGCATGGCGGCCGACCTGGTGCGCTCCCCGGCCGGGCTGCCCCGGGGTGCCGCGTGGCTGTTCGTGGAGACCGGCGGGGACACGGAGGCCGAGGCACGCGCGCGTGCGGAGGCGATCGTGCGGGCGGCCGACGTCGTGGGCGCGTCCGTGGTCACCGGCCCGGGTGAGCAGCGCGCCCTGTGGCGCATCCGTGAGGACGCCAGTGGTACGGCGACCCGTATGCCCGACGGTTCCGAGGCCTGGCCCGGCTGGGAGGACTGCGCGGTGCCGCCCGCCCGGCTCGGCGCCTACCTGCGCGACTTCCGGGCGCTGCTCTCCTCCCACGGCCTGCGCGGCACCCCGTACGGCCACTTCGGCGACGGCTGCATCCACGTCCGCATCGACTTCGACCTGCTCACCGAGGCGGGCGTCGGCCGCTTCCGCCGCTTCTCCGAGGACCTCGCCGACCTGGTCGTGGCCCACGGCGGCTCGCTCTCCGGCGAGCACGGCGACGGACAGGCCCGCGCCGAACTGCTGCCCCGGATGTACGGCGACGAGCTGGTGGCCCTGTTCGAACGCGCCAAGGCCGTGTGGGACCCGGACGACCTGCTCAACCCGGGCATGCTGGTCCGCCCGGCCCCGCTGGACGCCGGCCTCCGCTTCTCCGTGCTGCCGCGCGAGCCCGTCGACGTGGCCTTCGGCTACCCGGCCGACGGCGGCGACTTCCAGGCCGCCGTGCGCCGGTGCGTCGGGGTGGCGAAGTGCCGTACGACGGTGTCGGCGGGCCCCGCCGTCATGTGCCCGTCGTTCCGCGCGACCGGCGAGGAGGAGCATTCCACGCGCGGGCGGGCCCGGCTGCTGCACGAGATGCTCGCGGGCGAGCTGGTCACCGACGGCTGGCGCTCCACCGAGGTCCGGGACGCGCTGGACCTGTGCCTGTCGTGCAAGGGCTGCCGCTCCGACTGCCCGGTCGGGGTCGACATGGCCACGTACAAGGCGGAGTTCCTGCACCACCACTACCGGGGGCGGCGCCGTCCAGCCGCCCACTACGCGATGGGCCGGCTGCCGCTGTGGCTGCGCTGGGTCGCCCGTACCCGCACCGCGCCGCTGCTGGGCGCCCTCGCGCGCGTACGGCCCCTCGCCGGCGTGGCCCGGCGGCTGGGCGGGATCGCGGCCGAGCGGGAGATCCCGCGGGTGGCGAAGGAGACGTTCAGCCGGTGGTGGCGACGGCAACGGGGCACGGCCGAGGGGAGCGGACCCCTCGTCGCCCTCTGGCCGGACACCTTCACCGAGCACCTCTCGCCCTCCGTGGGCCGGGCGGCCGTACGGGTGCTGGAGGCGGCCGGGCTCGGTGTCGCGGTGCCCGCGGGCGGGGTCTGCTGCGGGCTGACGTACGTCTCCACGGGCCAGCTCGACCACGCCCGCAAGGTGATGCGCCGCACCCTCGACCTGATGGACCCGGTTCTGGAGGCGGCGACCCCGGTGGTCGTCCTCGAGCCGAGCTGCGCCGCCGCGCTGCGCACCGACCTCCCGGAGCTGCTGCACGACGACCCGCGCGCGGCACGGCTGGCGGCGGCGGTGGTCACCTTCGCGGAGGCGCTCCAGCGGTACGCACCCGACTGGACCCCGCCGCCCGTGAACCGACCCGCCGTCGGCCAGACCCACTGCCACCAGCACGCCGTCCTCGGCGACGGACCCGACCGCCGGCTGCGCGCGGCGGTGGGCCTGACCGGCGAGCTGAGCGGCGGCTGCTGCGGGCTGGCGGGCAACTTCGGCTTCGAGAAGGGCCACTTCGAGGTGTCGCGGGCCTGCGCGGAGGAACAGCTGCTGCCCTCGGTCCGGGAGGCACCGCGGGGGGCGGTGGTCCTGGCGGACGGGTTCTCCTGCCGTACGCAGCTGGAGCAGCTGGGCGGGGTGCGGGGGCGGCATCTGGCGGAGGTGCTGGCGGATGCCCTTGGTCAGCCGTCAGGTGCGTGATCAGCTTCTGACGCGTGATCAGCCACCCTGCGAAAGGAGCCGTTCCCATGACCCTGACCCTCCGGCCCATCACCCGTGCGGAGCACCTGGCTTTCGTCGCCGCCCGCCCCTCGGTGAGCCATATGCAGCTGCCGTCCTGGGGGGACGTGAAGCCCGAATGGCGGGCGGAGAGCCTCGGCTGGTTCGACGGGGGCGGGCGGATCGTCGGGGCGGGGCTGGTGCTGCTGAGGCCACTGCCCAAGCTGAAGCGGTACCTGGCGTACCTGCCGGAGGGCCCGGCCATCGACTGGCACGCTCCCGACCTGGAGCGCTGGCTGGACCCGCTGCTGGCGTACCTGAAGGGGCGGGGTGCCTTCTCCGTGAAGATGGGGCCGCCCGTCGTCGTACGCCGCTGGAACCCGGAGGCGGTGAAGGCGGCCATCGCCGACCCGGGCGCGCGGCGACTGCGGGACGCGGAGGCGACGACGGTCGAGCCGGCCGCCTTCGAACTCGCCGACCGGCTGCGGCGCATGGGCTGGCAGCAGACCGAGCCGGGCGGCGAGGACGGCTTCGCCGCCGGACAACCCCGCTACGTCTGCCAAGTCCCCTTCGCCGGACGCTCCTTGGCGGACATCCACCAGGGCCTCAACCAGCAGTGGCGGCGCAACATCAAGAAGGCCGACAAGGCGGGCGTGAAGGTCGTCCGCGGCGACCACGAGGACCTGCCCGCCTTCTACACGCTGTACGCCGAGACCGCCGAACGCGACCGTTTCATCCCGCGTCCGCTGCCCTACTTCCAGCGCATGTGGACCGCGCTCACCGCCGAACACCCCGACCGTATGCGGCTGTACCTCGCCCACCACGAGGGTGACGTCCTCGCCGCCGCCACGATGATCACCGTGGGCAGCCACGTCTGGTACTCCTACGGCGCCTCCACCAGCCGCAAGCGAGAGGTGCAGCCCAACAACGCCATGCAGTGGCGCATGATGACCGACGCCCACGAAAGGGGCGCGGCCGTCTACGACTTCCGGGGCATCACCGACACCCTGGAGGAGTCCAACCACCTCCTCGGCCTGCTCCGCTTCAAGGTCGGCGCGGGCGGCGAGGCCGTCGAGTACCTCGGCGAGTGGGACTTCCCGCTGAACCGGCTGCTGCACAAGGCGCTGGACGTCTACATGGCCCGCCGCTGACGGCGCGTTCTCAGGCTGCTCAAAGAAACACCGGCTTCTCAAAGGAGTTTCCCAGCTCTCCAAGTAACCCCCAGGTAATGACAGGGAGTTCACAGCGCACCTTTGCCATTTTTGCCGTTCGGTGGCACGGGGAGTGTGTAAGTTTCTTGCTGTCGGAATCCGGAAACGGAATTCGGCGGACCACAGAACTTCGAAACACCAGGAGTCGGTAATGAGCTTCAAGAAGCTTGCCCCGCTGCCCCCGAAGCCCAAGTCGAAGCAGCTCCCCCCGCCGCCGAAGCCGAGGCCGAAGAAGCACGCCCACAAGCCGCTTCCCAAGCCGCTGCCCGGCCAGGACCACTGATCCGACGCTGAGCAAAAGGGGGTCGATGGTGCACCGTCGACCCCCTTTGCGCATTCCTGAATTCCATATGTCCGGGGGACGGAAAGCGGAGGGAGTCTGAAATGGATATGGACGACGGCGAGGACGACGAGCTCGCATACGAGGACACGCCCACCATTCCCGCCCGCACCGCGTTCCGTCGTTTCTGGCCGCTGACCAGAGGACTGCGCCGCTGGCTCCTGGTCGTCTGGCTCTGCACCGTGCTCGCCGCACTGGCCGAGACCGAGGCCATCCTGCTGTTCAGCGACCTCACCGACAACGCCCTGGAGAAGGGCTCCCTCGGCGCGTTCTGGTCCCCCGCGGTCAAGTGGCTGGGCATCGCCGCGGTCGGCGCGGCCGTCGCGTACGCGGGCAACTCGCTGGCCGCCTGGACGACCGAACGCTTCGTGATGCGGCTGCGCGAGCACGTCTTCGACCACGTGCAGCAACTGCCGCCGCACTTCTTCCAGCGCCATCGCCAGGGCGATCTGCTCTCACGTCTGACCAGTGACGTCGAGGCGATCGAGACGATGGTCGTGTCGGGGCTCGTGGGAGCCGCGTCCGCCGCCTTCAGCGCGTTGTTCTACGCGGCCGCCGCGTTCTGGCTGCGCTGGGACCTGGCCGCCGCCACCTTCGTCCTGGCCCCCCTCTTCTGGCTCGCGGCCCGCCGCTTCTCCGGCGCCATCAAGGACGTCTCCCGCGAGGGCCGGGTCGCCGACGGCGCGATCACCTCGGTCGTCGAGGAGTCGCTCGGCAACATCGTGCTCACCCAGGCCTACGACCGCCGGGACGCGGAGCGGCGCCGCCTGCACGAGGAGGCGACCGCCTGGTTCCGCGCCTCGGTCCGCTCGACCCGCCTGAACGAGGCGTACGAGCAACTGGTGCAGGTCATCGAGACGGTCTGCGTCCTCGCCGTGATCGGCATCGGCGCCTGGGAGATCTCCACCGGCCGCATGACCCTCGGCCAGCTCCTCGCCTTCGCCGCCTTCCTCGGCTACCTCTACCCGCCCGTACGCGGCCTGGCCCAGATCGGCCTCACGGTCACCGCGGCCACCGCGGGCGCCGAGCGGCTCATCGAGATCCTTGACGTGCGGCCCGCGGTCTGCGACCCCCGCCGCGGTGGCACGGAGACCGGCCGTCCCGACGGCACGGTGGAGGTGCGGAACGTGTACTTCGGCTACCCCGGCACGGAGAAGCCCGCGCTCAAGGACCTCTCCTTCACGGTCAGCCCCGGCGAGCTCGTGATCATCACCGGCCCGAGCGGCGCGGGCAAGTCCACGGTCTCCAAGCTCCTCCTGCGCTTCTACGACCCGGACGCGGGCGACCTGCTCCTCGACGGCGTGCCCCTGCGGGACTTCCCCCTGGCCCGCCTGCGCCAGTACATCACCCTGCTCCCCCAGGAGACCCTGGTCCTGCACGACACCGTCCGCGCGAACATCGCCTGCGGCCGGCCCGGCGCCAGCGACCAGGCGATCGAGGAGGCGGCGCGGGCGGCCGACGCCCACGACTTCATCGTCCGGCTCCCGGACGGCTACGACACCAAGGTCGACCCCAACTCGGCCCGCCTGTCCGGCGGGCAGCTGCAGCGCCTGGCGATCGCCCGCGCGATCCTGCGCGACGCGCCGGTCCTGGTACTGGACGAGCCCACGACGGGCCTCGACGCGATGGCGGCCCGCCGTGTCGTCAAACCACTGCGCCGGCTGATGAGCGGCCGCGCGACCATCATGATCACCCACGACCTGAACCTCGCCCCCGACGCCGACCGCATCCTGGTCGTGGACCGGGGCCGCATCGTGGAGACGGGCCGTCACGAGGAGCTCCTCGCACGCGGCGGGGCTTACGCACGACTGCACCGCTCACAGAACAGCGCCGGCGCCGTGATGGACACCGGCGAGCTGCGGCTGCCGCTGTCGTTCGAGACGGGGCAAGGGGTGTACGTCCAGTCCGAGGGGGACGGGCGGGTGCAGGGGTACGGGCAGGCGCACGGCGACGGAAACGGGTACGGGGGGTACAGCGGCTACGCCTACTCCCCCGGGGGCTGGCCCGATCCCGCCGCGCAGGCCTACGGCCCCGGCGGCCCGGGCCACTCCCTCTACGACGGCCGCCCCCTGTTCCGCGACGAGGCAGTCTATTACTCTGGACCGGAAAGTACATCGTGATGAACGATTGCTGACCCAACAGCCCCCAGCACCAGGACCGCCCCGTGAGCACCTCCCCCACCGCCCCTCCCTCGTCCCCGCCCCTGGTCTCCGGTGGCGGTGGCCGCACTCCCCGCCGGTTCGGTTCGCTCGGGCCGGTGGGGCTGGTGTTCGCCGGCGGTGTCTCCGTGCAGTTCGGCGGTGCTCTCGCCGTGACCCTGATGCCCCGGGCCGGCGCGCTCGGTGTGGTGACGTTGCGACTGCTGGCGGCGGCACTGGTCCTGCTGGTCGTCTGCCGCCCCCGGCTGCGCGGCCACTCGCGCACCGACTGGGGCACGGTGATCGTCTTCGGCATCACGATGGGCGCGATGAACGGCCTCTTCTACGAAGCGGTGGCCCGCATCCCCCTGGGAGCGGCGGTCACCCTGGAGGTCCTGGGCCCCCTCTCCCTCTCGGTACTGGCCTCCCGCCGCGCGGTCAACGCGCTGTGGGCGGGGCTGGCCCTCCTCGGCGTCTTCCTGCTGGGCGGCGGAGGGTTCGGCGACCTCGACCTGCCGGGCACGGCCTTCGCGCTGGCGGCGGGGGCCATGTGGGCGGCGTACATCGTCTTCAGCGCCCGTACGGGCCGCCGCTTCCCGCAGGCGGACGGGCTGGCGCTGGCCATGGCGGTGGCGGCACTGCTGTTCCTTCCCCTGGGCGTCGCGGGGTCGGGCGGCAGGCTCCTCGACCCGGTGACGATCGCCCTCGGCTCAGCGGTCGCGCTGCTGTCCTCCGTCCTCCCCTACACGCTCGAACTCCTCGCCCTCCGCCGCCTCCCCGCCCCCACCTTCGCCATCCTCATGAGCCTGGAGCCGGCGATCGCGGCAACGGCCGGCTTCTTGATCCTCGGCCAGACCCTCTCCCCCGTGCAGACCCTCGCCATCGCCCTGGTGATAGCGGCGAGCATGGGGGCGGTGCGGACGCAGGTGGGGCGGGGGTAGGGGGGTAGGGGGTAGGGGCGGGTGAGCGGGGCCGGGGGTGCGCCTTCCTACGGTCCCTTGCATAGAGCGCACTCCAAGTCGTTGGCTTGTGCCTCATGGAGTACACGCAGCTCGGACGTACCGGACTCAAGGTCAGCCGACTCGTCCTCGGCACCATGAACTTCGGCCCGCAGACCGATGAGGCCGACAGTCACTCGATCATGGACGCGGCGCTGGACGCGGGTATCAACTTCTTCGACACCGCCAATGTGTACGGGTGGGGTGAGAACAAGGGCCGTACCGAGACGATCATCGGTAACTGGTTCGCCAAGGGCGGCGACCGCCGTGACAGGGTCGTCCTCGCCACCAAGGTCTACGGCAACATGGGCGCCGACGGCCCGGCCTGGCCCAACCACGACAAGCTCTCCGCGCTGAACATCCGGCGGGCGGTGGACGCCAGCCTGAAGCGGCTGCAGACCGATTACATCGACGTCTACCAGTTCCACCACGTCGACCGGAACACGCCGTTCGAGGAGATCTGGCAGGCGATCGACGTCCTGGTCCAGCAGGGCAAGGTGCTGTACGTCGGTTCCTCGAACTTCCCCGGCTACAAGATCGCCCAGGCCAACGAGGTCGCCGCCCGGCGCGGCGGGACGATCGGGCTGGTCAGCGAGCAGTGCCTGTACAACCTCGCCGAGCGCCGTGCCGAGATGGAGGTGATCCCGGCCGCGCAGGACTACGGGCTCGGGGTGATCCCGTGGTCGCCGCTGCACGGCGGGCTGCTGGGCGGGGTCATCAAGAAGGAGGTGGAGGGCGGGCGCCGGGCGAGCGGGCGGGCCGCCGACTCCCTGGCCAACGCGGCCATCCGCGACCAGATTCAGGCTTACGAGGATCTGCTCGACAAGCACGGGCTCGAGCCCGGTGAGGTTGCGCTCGCGTGGCTGCTCACCCGGCCCGGGGTGACCGGTCCGATCGTGGGCCCGCGCACGGCCGAGCAGCTGGCGTCCGCGGTGCGGGCCGTGGAGCTGGAGCTGTCGGAGGAGGTCCTGACCGGGCTGGACGAGATCTTCCCGGGGCCGGGGCCGTCGCCGGAGGCCTTCGCCTGGTAGCGGGCGAGGCGGCGGCGGTCTACTTTCCGACCGCCGCCGCCACCGCCACCAATACGAACAGCAGCACGAGCGCAGCGGCCATGATCCGGTTCCGGGTTTTCGGGTCCACGCGTCCGAGCCTAACCGGCCCCGCCGGAGGTGGCTCCGAGTGGCCAGCGGTCGACGGCCTCGTACCGGGGTTGTGCCCCGGGCACCCCTGACCTCGGCAGGTGGCTGCGCACCAGTACCAGCTCCCGTACCGTCCAGGTGCTGCCGGTGAATCCGGCGAGGGAGTCGACGTACGGGCGTACGTCCACGGCGTCCCGGCTCCTGGCCACCGTCAGGTGGGCCTTGTACCGGCGGTGCTCCCCCATCGGCACGCCCGCCTTCCGCGCCGCCGCCTCCGCGCGTTCGGCGAGCAGCCGCAGGGCCGGCAGGTCGCCCTCGGCCCCCGTCCACAGGGCGCGGCCGTGACCGAACTGGCCGCCGCCGCGCAGGGCCAGCGGGAAGGACGGGGTACGGGCGGCCGCGCGCTGGAGGCGGGCGGACAGGTCGGGTACGAGGTCCTCGCCGACCTCGCCGTAGAAGGCGAGGGTGAAGTGCCAGCCGGGGCGGCCGGTCCAGCGCAGGGCGTCCGCACCGGAGAGCTTCTTCAACCGGACTACTTCGGCGGCGAGTTGCTCGGTGACGTCCGGCGGGGGCAGCACGGCGGCGAAGAGTCTCATAAGCACCAGGGTGTCATCGGGGGGCTGCCATCATGAGGTGATGGAGATCAAAGTCAGAGAAGGCGGCCCGGACGACATCCCCTTGATACTCGGCATGCTCGACAGCTCGGTGGAGTGGCTCGTCGCGCAGGGGCGGACCCGGCAGTGGGGGACCGAGCCCTGGTCGGAGAATCCCCGGGCGGTGGACATGGTCCACCGGTACGTCGCGGAGGGCTCGCCCTTCATCGCCGAGCTCGACGGCGTTCCGGCGGCCACCCTCACGCTCAGCACGGCGCCCGGCCCGTACCTGGAGCCCGCCGACGAGCCCGAGCGGTACATCCACCTGCTCGCCTCGGACCGCCGCTTCAAGGGCCACGGCGCCGGCGCCGCGCTGCTGGCCCACGCCGTCGAGGAGACCCGCCGGGCCGGAGTGTCGCTGCTGAGGGTGGACTGTTACGCGGGCGACGACCGCAAACTGGTCGCCTACTACGAGAGCAACGGCTTCACACCGACGGAGGCCTTCACCTACGGCGAGGACAAGTGGCCGGGGCAGGTGCTGGCCCGGAGGGTGTAGCCCCCTGCGCCCGGACTGCCCTCAGGCCGCGGTCGCCAGCTGCTCCCGCTCGCGCGGCACGAACCGGACCCTCGGGTGGCCGTGGTACCAGCCCACCGACAGGCGCAGGCCGCCGATGCGGGCCAGGATCAGGCCGATGGTGACGGCGGCGGCGGCCGAGACGACACCGCCGAGGGCGAAGCCGACGCGGGGGCCGTAGGTGTCGGTGATCCAGCCGACGACCGGCGCGCCAAGCGGCGTTCCGCCCATGAAGACCATCATGAACAGGGCCATCACCCGGCCGCGCATGGCCGGGTCGGTGGCCATCTGGACAGCGGTGTTCGCCGTGACGTTGACCGTCAGGCCGGCGATCCCTATCGGGGTCATGAGCAGCGCGAACAACCAGTACGACGGTGCCAGCGCGGCCACGATCTCCAGCGCGCCGAAGACCGCTGCGGCCGCGATCAGCAGGCGCAGCCGGGCCGTGCCGCGCCGGGCGGCGAGCAGGGCGCCGACCAGGGAGCCGACCGCCATGAGGGTGTTGAAGAGGCTGTAGGCGCCGGCGCCCGCGTGGAAGACGTCGTCGGCGTAGGCGGACAGCCACACGGGGAAGTTGAAGCCGAAGGTGCCGATGAAGCCGACGAGGACGATCGGCCAGATGAGGTCCGGCCGTCCGGCGACGTAGCGCAGACCCTCGCGGAGCTGGCCCTTCCCTCTCGGCGCCCGCTGGGCGACGTGCAGCTCACGGGCGCGCATCAGCAGCAGGCCGCCGATGGGCGCGACGAAGGACAGGCCGTTGAAGAGGAACGCCCAGCCGGTGCCGACGCCGGTGATCATGACGCCCGCGACGGCGGGGCCGACCAGGCGGGCGGACTGGAAGTTGGCCGAGTTGAGGCTGACCGCGTTCTGCAGCTGTTCGGGGCCGACCATCTCAGAGACGAAGGACTGGCGGGCCGGGTTGTCGACGACCGTGGCGAGGCCGACGGCGAACGCGGCGACGTAGACGTGCCAGACCTGGACGTGTCCGGTGAGGGTGAGCGCGGCGAGCGCGAGGCCGGTGAGGGCCATCGACGCCTGGGTGACGAGCAGCGTGGGGCGCTTGGGCAGGCGGTCGACGAGGACACCGCCGTACAGGCCGAACAGCAGCATCGGCAGGAACTGCAGGGCCGTGGTGATGCCGACGGCCGCGGAGGAGCCGGTGAGGCTGAGGACGAGCCAGTCCTGGGCGATGCGCTGCATCCAGGTGCCGGTGTTGGAGACGACCTGGCCGATGAAGAAGAGGCGGTAGTTCCGGATCTTCAGCGAGCTGAACATCGAGGTCCTGCGCCTGGGGGCGGGCGGGGAGTCGTGGGTGGTCGGTGCGGGGGCGGAAGCTGCTCCGGATCCCGAACTCAAAAGGGTTCGCCTCCTTGCGATGGCACGCGGGTGCTTAGAGGTGTGCGAGTTTTTCCAGCACGGGAGCGGCGGCGCGCAGTTTCGCCCACTCGTCCTCGTCGAGGCCCTCGACCAGGCCGGCCAGGAACGCGTTGCGTTTGCGGCGGCTCTCCTCGAGCATCGCCTCGGCCTGCTCGGTCTGGGTGACGACCTTCTGGCGCCGGTCCTCGGGGTGCGGTTCCAGACGGACCAGTCCCTTGGCCTCGAGCAGCGCCACGATGCGGGTCATCGACGGCGGCTGCACGTGCTCCTTGCGGGCGAGTTCGCCCGGGGTGGCGCTGCCGCAGCGGGACAGGGTGCCCAGCACCGACATCTCGGTGGGGCTCAGCGACTCGTCGACGCGCTGGTGCTTGAGGCGACGGGACAGTCGCATCACGGCGGAGCGCAGTGAGTTCACGGCGGCAGCGTCGTCGCCATGGGTAAGGTCCGACATGTTCTTTAGCGTAACTCATTACTCTCGCTAAAGACCACCGGGGACACGTCGGTTGGCCGTGACCCTGGCCACTGAGCCGCAATATCACTCTTTTGGGTGATCCCTGTGCGGAACGTGACGCAGGGCACCGAAGAGTGCCGCGACCCTCGTACGCATGGGGACCAGCGTGCTCAGCCTGCGCATGGACCGCGAGCTGCTCGAACGGCTCCGCCACCATGCCGCCAAAAGAGGAATGAGCGTCCAGGACTATGTGGTCCGGACGCTCATTCGGGACGACTTCGACGAGCGGTTCCAGGCCGCCGTCGAGGAGACGGAGAGGTTCTACGGGGTCACGTGAGCCCCAGGGCCGGCATCAGGTAGTAGAAGGCGAACACCGCCGAGACGACGTACATGGGTACGGGGATCTCCTTGGCGCGGCCGGCCGCCAGGCGCAGCACCACAAAGGTGATGAAGCCCATGCCGATGCCGTTGGTGATCGAGTAGGTGAACGGCATCATCACCATCGTCACGAAGGCCGGCATGGCGAGGGTGGGGTCGGTCCAGTCGATCTCCTTGACGGACCCGGCCAGGATCAGGAAGCCGACCGCGATCAGCGCGGGGGTGGCCGCCTGTGAGGGGACCATCGTGGCGACCGGGGTCAGGAACAGGGCGAGGGCGAACAGCGTGCCGGTGACGACGTTGGCGAAGCCGGTGCGGGCGCCCTCGCCGACTCCGGCGGTGGACTCCACGAAGCAGGTGGTGGCCGAGGAGGAGCTGGCACCGCCGGCGGCGACGGCGATGCCGTCCACGAAGAGGACCTTGTTGATGCCGGGCATCTGCCCCTGGGCGTCGGTGAGCCTGGCCTCGTCGCTGATGCCCATGATCGTGCCCATGGCGTCGAAGAAGCAGGACAGCAGCACGGTGAAGACGAAGAGGATGCCGGTCAGCGCACCGACCTTGCCGAAGCCGCCGAAGAGGCTGACCTGACCGATGAGCCCGAAGTCGGGAGCGGCGACGGGGTTGCCGGGCCACTTCGGGGTGGTGAGGCCCCAGGTGGACACGTGTGTGACCGCGTTGATGACCAGGCTCAGCACGGTCATCGACACGATGGAGATCAGGATCGCCCCGGAGACCTTGCGCACGATCAGCGCGAGGGTGAGCAGGGTGCCGAGGACGAAGACCAGCACCGGCCAGCCGGTGAGGTGGCCGTCGCCGCCGAGCTGCAGCGGAACCGTGGTCTGGGCGACGTCCGGGATACGGGTGACGAAGCCGGAGTCGACCAGGCCGATCAGCATGATGAACAGGCCGATGCCGATGGAGATGGCCTTGCGCAGGCTGTAGGGCACCGCGTTCATGACGCGCTCCCGGAGCCCCGTGGCGACGAGCAGCATCACGACGAACCCGGCGAGCACGACCATGCCCATCGCGTCCGGCCAGGACATCCGGGGCGCGAGCTGCAGCGCGACGACGGAGTTGACGCCGAGGCCGGCCGCGAGCGCGATCGGCACGTTGCCGATGACGCCCATCAGCAGCGTGGTGAACGCGGCGGTCAGGGCGGTGGCCGTGACGAGCTGGCCGTGGTCGAGTTGGTGCCCGTACATGTCCTTGGCGCTGCCGAGGATGATCGGGTTCAGCACGATGATGTACGCCATCGCGAAGAAGGTGGCGAAACCGCCGCGGATCTCACGCGGCAGCGTGCTGCCCCGCTCGGAGATCCGGAAGAAGCGGTCGAGCGCGCCGTGCCCGGATCCCTTGCCCGGCTGCTGCGGGACGGGAACCTTGGCGGGGGCCGAGGTGGACATGCGGGACCTTTCATCACCAGTGGGCATTCCCCCAGCCCGTTTGGTGTTTCCTACGAACAGAAGCGGCCAAAGACAAACGGATTCAGTATGAACATATAACTTCAGGAACGCTATCTCCGCGCGTAGACCTGATCGCCTCGTAAGCTGTCCGCATGAAGAAGTGGACCCCCACGCACGAGGCACCGGAGCCCCTGGAAGGCCCGGTGGTCGCCACCATCACCGGCGGCACGATCCTCTGGTTCGTCCTCTTCCTCGCCCAGCTCCCCTTCTACGGCTGGTACGCCGACCACGGCCACACCTGGTGGATCTGGACCTGCCTGGCCGGGGGTGGGCTCGGGCTCATCGGCGTGTGGTACGTCCGTCGGCGGGACGCGGCGATCAAGCGGTCGGCGGGTGCTCGGCCGGGCCCGGCTGAATAGTCCGCACGCTGCAGCCGGGCCCTGTTGGGGGACTTCTCAGCCGACCGTCACGAGTGGGTGGGTGGGAAACGGGGGCCAGGGGCGCAGCCCCTGGCGGGGTCTGGGGCGGAGCCCCAGGGGGCGGAAAGGGCAAGGCCCCCCGGGAAAGCTCCCGGGGGACCTTTAGTCGCTGCCGCCGGCGTTACTGCACGTCGACGTAGTCACCCGTCGCACTGACCGCCGGGGTGGTCGAGGTACCCGCGAAGGAGAAGCGCCAGTAACCGTCGTACTGCGCGGTGGCCGTGGCCTTCACGTTGCCGGAAGAGTCCGAGGTCACCGTCTTGACGGTGGTGTACGTGGTGGTGCCCGCCTTGCGGAACTGCAGCTTGACCGGCTGGCCGGTGTAGCCGTGGTACAGGTGGTCCTCCCAGTTGGCGCGGGAGAGCTTGCCCGTGGTGGTGAGCGTCGCGCCCTTCTTCACCGGCTCCGGGCCCGCGTCGGCCGTGAGCTTGGAGTAGCGCTGCACGTTGGTGGTGGCGAGGCTTCCCTGGTCCTTGAAGCCGACCTTGCTCAGGTCGGGGTTGTTCGGGTCCTGGCCGTTGAAGGCGGTGGCCTCGGCGGCGACCGACCAGCTGCCGGCGTCGGCGTTCTTGAGGTCGCCGTCGCCCGGGTAGATGTCGACGGTGCCCGTGCAGGTCTCGGTGGTGGACGAGGTGACCGTGCAGGTGGCGAAGTCGTCGCCCTCCAGCGTCTTGCTCTGGTCGTCCATGGTGCCGCGGTAGAGGTAGGCGTCGGTGTAGAAATCGGACGCGGTGACGTTCACGTCCGCGCCGTGCGTCAGCGTGTACGAGTACGTGGTGCTGACCTCGTTGGTGGTGCCGACCTTGATCGCAGAGGCGATCTTGAGGTTGGAGAAGCTGACGTTCATCGTGTACGGCGTACCGCTGGACCCGGTGGCGTGCGCGGCCGGCACGGCGAGGGCGGAGAGGGCCAGGGCGCCGGAGACGGCGGCCACGGTGGCTCGTATGCGCATTGCGTTCCCCATGTGGGAGAAGTGATCGGTGAGTCTCTTGACTCGGCAGGTCTGATCATTGGCACATGCAACTGGTTGTACACCCAAAGCCGGATCCGGCCATTCTTTGTGTCGCCATTACCATCCGATGGCCGGAAGCAGAGGAAGGGGAAACGTTTCGGCCCCAGGAGGCCGACTGCGTCCTGGGGCCGAGAGAGTCCTGCCTGTTACCTACTGCACGTCGACGAAGTCACCCGTGGCGTTGACCGCCGGGGTGGTCGTGGTGCCCGCGAAGGAGTAGCGGAAGTAACCGTCGCCCGTCGCGGTGGTCGTGGTCTTCAGGTCACCGGTGGAGTTCGACTTGATGGTCTTCAGCGTGGTGTAGGTGCTGGAGCCCTTCTTGCGGAACTGCAGCTTGACGGACTGGTTGGTGTAGCCCGCGTACTTGTGCGTCTCCCAGTTGGCGCGGGACAGCTTGCCCGTGACCGTGATGGTCTTGCCCTTCTTCACCGGCTCCGGCGCGGCGTTGACCGTCAGCTTGGAGTAGCGCTGGACCAGGGTCGAGCCGAGGCCGTCGACCTGGAGCGCGGTCTCGTCGGTGTCGATGTCCATGGCGATGGCCGCGCCGTGCCAGGTGCCGGCCTGGGAGTTGAGCAGCTTCAGGTCCGGGTCGGTCTCGGTCGGGTAGATGTCGATCGCGCCGTAGCAGTTTGCAGTGGTCGCCGACGTCTCGACGCAGGTCGCCGGCAGGTCGGGGCCCTGGGCGTTGTCCGGGGTGGTGGACGAGCCGTGGTAGATGAGCGGGATGGTGACGAACGAGTCCGAGTTGATGTCGACGTCGGCGCCGTGGGTCAACGTGTAGGTGACCGCGGTGCCGACATGGTTGGTCGTACCGACCTTGATCGCCTTGGCGATCCTGAAGTTGGAGAAGGTGACGTCCAGGTCGCCTTCCGTCGCCGGGGTGGCACGGATGCCGGACTTGCCGGAGGCGTGCTGTGCGAAGACCTTCGCGATCTCGGCACGGTAGGACGAACCCCCGTCGGCGGCCTGAGCGGCCGGCACGGCGAAGGCGGAGAGGGCCAGGGCGCCGGAGACGGCGGCCACGGTGGCACGAATGCGCATGCGTTCCCCTGATGGAGAAGGGTGGGCACAGGGCCCAGGTGATCTTGGAGCCTGTTGGCTCGGATGATCAGATCCGTGGCCGCCGGGAATGGTTGTACGGGATTTGAAGAAATCGTGAGGGCTTCGGAACCTCGGAGGCGACACCCTTGCCGAGCACCGGCGCCTCACTTGCCGAGCACCGGCGCCTCACTTGCCGAGCGCCGGCCGCACCTTGCCCAGCATCAGCTCGAGGAACCGGTCCGGGTGCCGGAAGGAGGCGAAGTGGCTGGCGTCCTCGATGAGGGCGAACTCCTTGACCGGAGCGGTGACGTCCTCGAAGAAGCGCCGCGCCGACTCCGGCGGGGTGAGGGCGTCACGGTCGCCCTGGAAGAGGAAGAACGGCAGCCGGAAGTCGGTGCCCTCGGCCCGCTCGTCGACGGTCAAGGCCTGCGGGCCCAGCCGCTCGGCGAAGGTCATGCCCTTCAGGTAGGTGCGCAGTCCACGCAGGGTGTGCAGGGGTGAGAACCACAGCGAGCGGATCACCACGGTCTTCATCGTGTCGTAGCTGAGCGGGTCGCTGGTGATGACCAGCTTGTTGAACTTCGACCACTGCTCGGTGCTCCACGCCGTCCGGTCCGCCCCCATCGCGGCGACGGCGGCGTACTCCTTGCGCTTGCCCGACTTCTCCAGCCGCCCGAGCAGTGCGTCGTATGCCTGCCGCTCGCGCCCGCCCGCGATGACGTTCTGGTCGGTGCCGACGTAGGCGGAGTACAGCTCGGGGTGGTTGCGGGCCAGGCGCAGGCCGGTGACCGTGCCGAAGGAGTTGGCGACCAGCACGACCTTGTCCACGCCGAGGCGGGCGCGGACGTGCTCGGTGACCTCAAGGGCGTCCCGGTAGTACCGCTCGAGGCTCATCTCGCCCTGCCCGTCCGCGCCGCCGCGGGCGAAGGTCAGGCCGGAGCCGCGCATGTCCCAGCGCACGATCGTGAAGTGCCGCTCCCAGCCGCGGGTGCGCGGAACGTGGATCTGGTTGGAGGCGCCGGGCCCGCCGTGGAACTCGAGGACGACCGGGTTGTCGCGGTCCTCGCCGCGCACGGAGATCCACTGGTCGATGCCGCCTATACGGACATACCCGGACTCGTCGATGCCGTTCGGCGTAGTGATGGCGAGACGCCTGGCGTTCGCCGCGCGCTTGAGCTGCCGGTAGCCCAGCAGGCCGGCGACGGGAGCGGCGGCCAGGGTGACGGCCGAGGCGGTGAGGACGGTGGCGAGCATGACGGTACCCCCTGAAACTGTTTATCTCGTCAGCAGTTGTGTTTACGGTATATACAGTTGAGGTCCGGGGTCAACAGGCTCCGCCCGCCGACTGAGAGGGACCGTCATGCCGAGGGGCACAGCGAAGAGCACGGACCGGGACAAGCCGCGCGATCCGCGGGCCGGTGTCGCCTTGCTGTGGGGTGAACAGGACCAGCCCACGCGGGGACCGAAGCCCAGCCTGTCGCCGCAGCGCATCGCCGCCGCGGCCGTGGCACTGGCGGACGCCGAGGGGCTGGACGCCGTGTCGATGAACAAGGTCGCCGCCGAGTTCGGCGTCTCGGCGATGGCGCTGTACCGCTACGTCCCGGGCAAGACCGAACTGGTCGAGCTCATGGTCGAGTCCGTCCTCGCCACCCCGCCGGACCTGTCGGATCTGGCCGGCGACTGGCGTGCGGGGGCCCGGGAGTGGACCCGCCGATCCTGGCAGGTCTACGAGGCCCACCCCTGGCTGCTGGCCGCCACCGCGATGCGCCGCCAGGTCATGGGCCCGGGCCAGCTCGGCTGGCTGGACTCGATCCTCGGCGCGCTGGCCCCGACGGGCCTGACGGCGGCCGAACTGCACCAAGTCTTCCTGCTGCTGGCCGGCCTGGTGCGCAACCTCGCCCAGCAGCTCGTCGACTTCGACGAGGAGCACGGCCGCGAGTTCACCCGCCTCACCGCTGAACTCCTCGACCGCCACGCCGACCGTTTCCCGGCCCTGACCCGGGCCATCGCCGACGGCTTCTTCGCAGCGGCCCCCATCGACCCGCTCGACTTCGCCCTCGACCGTGTCCTCGACGGCGTCCAGTCACTCATCGACCGTGCGGGGCCGTCCCGGACGCACTGACCGCACGGACCGTGCGATCGAGCCGGAGGGCTCGCCTCATCGGGCGTAGCCGCGGTCGGCCGTCGGCACGTCGGGCCGTCGGCGCGGCCTGCCGGCCCCGCCCCGCCCGCGATCGCCGGGATCCTGTCGAGCAGGGACGCCGGTCAGTCAGTCGAACCAGCGGTCCCGGGCCAGCTCCTCCGTCCGTGACGGGTCCTCCAGCAGCGCCGCCACCTCGAACCGCCGCGGCCACTGGCCCGCCGCCCACGCCAGCCCCGCGGCGACGCCTTCGAGGGTGGCGGCGTGCAGGACGCCGTCGTCGGTCAGGCGCCAGTCGATCTCCACGCCGTCGACCAAGAGTTCGTCGTGCTCGACGTAGGTGTCCGGGGTGCCCGGGCCCAGCAGCACGCGTACCGACTCCGGTACGTCGTGTTCGGCGCCCTCCGAGTCCACCGTCCCCGTCACGGACTCGCTCAGCCGCCGCACCTGGAACAGCTCGGCCAACTCGGCAGCCCGGGCGGGGCGGACCGGCAGCAGCGGCACCCCGGAGGTGAACGGCAGCAGGTCGGGGGAGTCGACGACGACGGCTTCCGCGGCGTCCACCACCGTCACCCGCCCGTCCACGACGGCCCTCAGCTCGTCCGGCAGGGTGACCTGCTCGGGGTCGAGGTCGGCCAGCGCGCTGTACAGGCCGTGCAGTTGGGCCGGCGTGACCGGGCGCTCCGGGTCGGCGAGGCGGTCGAGGAGTTCGGCGGCGCCGCCGGGTTCGTCGAGCAGGGCGGCGACGGACGTGCGCACCCCGAGGGCCTTGAGGACCTGCTCGTCCTCGAAGCCGGTGGCGTCCGCCTGGTCGTACAGGCCGTGCAGGAGCGGGTCGCCGCCGGCCGCGAGGAGGCCCGCCGGGCGGCGGCCGTCGAGGACCGGGTGTCCGCGCAGCCACCATGCGGTGTACGGCCGTACGACCGCGTGGGTGCCGTCGGGCAGCAGGATGCGCACCGGCTGGGTGAGCGCGTCGCGCAGCGGCGGGCGGGCCAGCAGAGCGAGGGCCTGCGGCCAGTGGTCGTCGTCGACGAGGTCGAGGTCGCGGACGGCGACGAGTTCTGTGGCGACCGGGGGCACGGGGCTGTCGGGGAAGCGGTCGAGGATGTCCTCGCACCACACGTCGACGGCGTCCAGCAATCCCGCGTCGTCCGGTTCGGCGAAGTCGCCCTCGCGGGGCTCGAGTTCATCCGGGTCGAGGACGACGTCCGTGGCCCGTACGAGGGCGAAGTCGGCGAGCACGCCACAGGCGGCCAGCGGCTGCTCGCCCCACTTCTCAGCCAACTCGGCGTCGACAGCGGCTAGTTCGTCCTCGCGGATGACCTGGGCGAAGGGGCTGCCGGGGAAGACCAGTTCACCTGCGGGAGCGAGTTCGCCGTCCTCGTCGGGCAGGGCGAGGGCGCCCAGCCAGGGCTCGTCACCGGGTTCGAGGCCCGCGTCGCGGACCAGGGCGAGGACGGTGTCGGCGAGTTCCTCGGCGTCGAGGCCGTCCTCCTCCCAGGCCACGGCACCGTCGTCGTCCAGCGAGGCGGCGACGGCGGCCCGCACCTGCGGGGTGGTGAGGACGGCACGCGGGGTCGCGGGCAGGGCGCCGAGCTTCTCCAGGAGTGGGTGCGCGGCGTCCGGGTGGGCGACCTTCAGGCCGAGCCGGGCGAGCACCTCCGGGTCGATCGCGGCGGCGTCCGGGGTCGGCAGGAGGACCTGGCGGGGGCCGATGGTCGTACGGCCGTCGGCAAGGGGGACCGGCAGCCCGGAGAGCCGGTCGGGGTCGACGCCGGCGAGGCTGTCGTAGAGCCGCCACCACCAGTCGGGGGTCTTCTCCAGACCGGCCAGCCGGTCGACGGCGTCGGCGAGCGGCAGCCGGGCCACGCCGAGCGTGCGCAGCTCCACGCGGCGTTCCAGACCGGCGGGCAGCAGCGTGGGGAGGACCTCGGCGAGGACCCGGACGGTGTCGGCGCCGGCGCCCTCGGCGATCTCCGCGTCGCGGGGACGCAGGACCTCGGGCAGGTCGCCGGCTTCGGGGGTCTCCTCGTCCGCCGGGTGCTTCGGGGGTACGGCCGGGGGCAGGAACGCCGTCCGCGGGAGACGGTCGAGGATCGCCTGGCGCAGGGCGCCGTCGAGTTCGCCCTTGCCGAGCGGGCCGGGCACGAGGTCGATGATGCCCTCGGTCACCGGCCGCCAGTCGGCGAGGAGTTCGGCGTACGCGTCCGCCGCGCGCTGCACCAGGAAGTCGGTCAGCGGGCCGGGGGCCGCGTGCCGGCGGGTGGTGTCCAGCGGGAAGGAGGCGATGAGCAGGGCGGGGACGCCGAGGGGCTCGTCGCTGGGGGTGGGGGCGTGCACCACGGGGGTGGTGCGGGGGCGGGCGGGGGTGCCGTCGGGGTCGGGCACGGCCCAGGTGACCGACCAGTGCGGGCGCAGCCGCTCCTCGACCGGGCGGTCCGCGAGCAGGTCCGGGGTGAGCGGGCCGTGCGCGGAGACCGTGCGCCAGCGGGTCGTGCCGTCGCGGGAGTCGGTGACGACCGTGTGGGCGCCGTCGGTACGGCGGCGCAGGGTGCGGGGCGCGTCGTCATTGACCTCGACGACGACTTCCTCCAGGCCGGGCAGGGCGAGGAGGAGGGCGTCGTCGACGGCGTGCAGGAGGCGTTCGGCGAGGTCGGTGGCGGCCGTGTCGCGCAGCGGGAGGATGACGACCGTGTCGTACGGGTCCGGGGCGGAGCCCTCGGCGGGGAACGGCAGGCGCAGCAGCGGTACGTGTCCGTCGCGGCGGCGGATCTCGTCGCCCAGGCCGGGGCTGTGCCGGGCGGTGTCGGCGGCGAGCTCCCTGGCCTCGGGGAGGGACCAGCGGATGCCGCCGTGCCGGCCCACGACCGCGGGTTCGTCGGTGACGGCCAGTACGGCGGCGAAGCCCACACCGAAGCGGCCGACGGTGGCCCGACCCTCGTCGCCCTCGCGTTTGGCGGAGGCACGGAGGGTGGACAGCGACTCGACGCCGGCCGCGTCCAGGGGGGCGCCGGTGTTCGCGGCGACCAGGACACCGTCCCGGAGGGTGAGCCGGAGACGGCCGGGCACGTGGGCGCGGGCGGCGGCGTCCGCGGCGTTCTGCGCCAGCTCGACGACGAGACGGTCCCGGTACCCGCCGAGGACCAGGTCCTCCTCGGCGTTGGCGTCCTCCCGGAACCGGGCGGGGCTGGTGGCCCAGGCGTCGATGACCCCGCGGCGGAGACGGGCGGTACCGAAGGGGTCGGCGCCCTCGGTCGCGGGCCGGACGAACATGCTCACGTTCACCTCTTCATCGTCGCCGTGGTGACGAAGGTACCGCTCGCCGGGGGTGGCGTGCGGTGTGCCCCCCGCGAAGAAGGCGCCCTGCGGTCACGGAACCCTCGGGTGGACGGGCCGGTGGCACCGCCGCCCCGGGTGGGGCTGCGTTACCGCCCCCACAGAGGCGGTCTGATATATGATCGCCAGCTCGCTCAGGGGGGCCTGATGTCCAAGTTCTTGGTCGATATCGACGTCGACAAGCTGGCCTTCGCTCAGCGGCGGCTCGGCACCAGGACCAAACGGGAGACCATCGACCGTGCGCTGACCATAGCGTCGGCGATCAGCGCCGACGACCGGGCACGTGCCCTGCGCTGGCTCCAGGAGAACGCCGACGCGTTCCTGGACTTCGACGTCCTCGCGGAACGAGAACAGTCGGGCCTGTAAGAAGAGGCCGGGATCGTTGCATCGAGGCGTCAGCGAGAGAGGCACTCACATGGCACTTCTGGCCGAGTACAGCTGCAAGGCCACACCAGGCCGCTGCGTCTTGGAGGTGTACGACGCGGACGCCTACCTCAGCGACGGCGACGCCATGGAAGCCGCCCACAGGCAGGTGGTGGCCGGGAACGGCTACCACCTGTACCTGCTCAGCCTCCAGCAGGACATCGACGCCGAGGTCACCATCCGCATCTGGGACAGCCCGCCCGTCCCGCCCGCTGACGCCGAAGGCCATATCGACGTCACGATCGAATCCGAGACCGGCATCCTCGTCGTCAACCAGCTGGCCATCGGCCCGGCAGGTGACATGACGCTGCCGCGCCCAGGGGTCTACGAGGGCCACGCTTGGTGGACCAACCGCCAGGCAAGCGCCGACTACTACGACACCACCCTCGCCCGGCTCGCCGAAGACGCCCCCGACGGCTGGCTGACCGAGGCCTGGAACAACTGCCCCGTCACCGAACGCTACGTCCTGGACCTCGCCTACATCCGAGAACCCATTCCCATCGATGACGAAGAGATCTGGGCATAGGGCACGAAGTCCGCCCACGCGTCCGGGGCGAACGCGAGCCGGGGGCCTGCGGTGTCCTTGGAGTCGCGGACGTGGATGGCGCCGGGGGTGACGGCAAGCTCGACGCAGGAGTTGCCGTCTGTGCCGCTGCTGTAGCTGCTCTTGAACCATGCCAGCTCGGAGGCGTCTTCGGCAGAGGCCTTGCGGATCATGTTTCCCCCAGCAGTTGTTCGATGAAGGCCAGTGACTCCCTCGGTGGGAGAGCCTGCGCCCGGATCGTGCCATACCGCAGCTCAAGGATGCGAAGGTGCTTCGGATCGGCGACAGGCCGTCCGTTGAACGCTCCGTCGGAGCGCCCCACTGCCGTACCGTCCGGGAACTTCAGCAGCTCGATCTTGCCGTCGACTCCTGGGTGGGCATCGGTGTTCGTCGGCATGACCTGCAAGTTGACGCTGTTCAATTGCCCTACCTCCAGCAGGCGTTCGAGCTGCCGTCGCCACACCATTGTGCCGCCGACTCGTCGGCGCAGCGGTGCTTCCTCCAGCACAAAGTGGATCGACGGGGAGGGGTCACGCTCGAAGACCGACTGTCGCGCGAGACGAGCGGCCACCATGCGCTCGACGTCGTCCGGGGAGTACGGCGGTTGCGCCGCCTCCATCAAAGCGCGGGCGTGTTCCGGCGTCTGCAACAGCCCATGGACGCTGTTGCACTCGTACACCCCGATCTCTACCGCCTTGGCCTCCAGCTTCCCCAGTTCCCGGACCTTCTTCGGGTACCGGACCTTCTTCACGTCCTCCCACGTCGCCGCGATGAGCCCGCCGGCTCGCAACACCTCGTCTGCCGTGTTCAGGTAGTCCTCGCGGGGGATCCGCTTACCGCCCTCGATCTTGTAGACCATGTCCTCGCCATAACCCACGGCCTTGCCGAACTCGGCGGCCCGCATCCCCACGGCCTCGCGCCGCAGCTTCAACTGCCGTCCCACCGTGGTGATAACGGCGACACCCCACTCGTCGTCGGGGTCCACCTCCCACCCGGGCTCGTCCGCCTCGTCCCTGAGCCGTACCGCCTCGCCGTCCACCGACATCCGCGCGCCCCTCCGTCGTACCGTGCCGTCCTGCTCGTACCAACCGTGGGGACAGGCAAGACAGCACCGGACAAGCTCCGGACAGTCACCGTACGCAACCATCCCGTCACCCATCACGGTAGGCATGTCCGGCCACTCTGGGTGATGTGAATCAGAAAACCGCCGAGAACTTCAGCGTGCTGCTGTCGTCCACGCCGCGAGGCGCCCGTCTGGCTCGTCTGCTCGCCGACGAGCAACTTCGCCGCTGGGGGCTGCCGACGGAGACCGCGAGCCTGGTCGTGGCCGAGCTGGCGGCCAACGCGGCGACGCACGGACGTGTGCCGGGGCGGGACTTCCGCCTGTCGCTGTGCGTGGTCGGCGACAGCGTCCTCCGTATCGAGGTCACGGACACGCGTGGTGGACGGCTCCCCGAGGTCCAACCGCCCTCCGCCGACGCCGAGTCCGGCCGGGGCATGCTCCTCGTAGACGCGCTCGCGGATCGCTGGGGAGTGGTCGAAGAGTACTTCCCGCGCAAGACCGTCTGGGCCGAACTGCGCTGCTCACAGCCGGAGCCCGCCCGCACGGGCTTCGGTGCCGCAGGCGGTCCCCATGCAAAGAAACCGGGGGAGAAAGAACCGCACCAAGCCCCACCCCTCCCGCCCGCCGCGCAAACTCACTCCCCCGGGTGAACATCGCCAACTCGGCTGGATTCCGGACCGGTTCCCTGTCCTACGCTCAGCGCGACACAGCACGACTCACCACCGCAGACATGCGACGGCCCCCGCCGGGAGTAGCGATCCCAGTGCGAGGGCCTGACCACCGAGGAAGTAGGAGCTTCCCGATGGATACGCAGAACCCTAGCGCGCCCCCGCATGCCCAGTCCCGGGTTGGCGGCAACAAACACCCGAACCGGCGGTCCGGGCACCACTCCGGTGGACTCATCCACGACCACACCCGCCACGCCACCCGCTTCACGGTGATCGGCAACCACCTCGCCCAGCACCCGGAGCTCTCGGGGCTCGCCATCGGGCTCGGCGTGCACATCCAGTCGCTTCCGGCCGGTGCCCGCGTGGACATCAGGACTCTTGCCGAGCGCTTCCCGGAAGGGCGCGAACGGATCGCCTCCGCCCTGCGCGAGCTGGAGGCCCACGGCTACCTGCGCCGCGTCCGTGAGCGCGTCCCCGGCGGCCGTATCGTCACTCGGACGATCTCCTGCAACCAGCCCGGACGGCGCCGCGAGGGCGAGGGCGCGTGTCCGGAGTCCGAGCGCCCGGCTGCCGCCCCGAAGAAGCGCACGCCCCGCAAGCCCCTCCCGCTCGTACCGAGTCCGGCCTTCCCGGCCCCCGCGCTCCTCCAGGCCGCAGTCGACCTCCTGGCGGACCTCCGCACCCACGACTCCCGCCTGCTCCTCTCCGCCTGCGACACGGCCCACCTGGCCCCTGGCGTCGCCACCTGGCTGGAGCGGGACGTCAGCCCCAGCGCCGTACGCCGCGCCCTGACCGACGACCTACCGCCCGAGGGCATGCGACGCCCGGCCGCCCTCCTGGCGCACCGGCTCGCCGCCCAGTTGCCTCCACCGCCCCCGTTCCGTGCCCCGGAGCCACCGCCGGCCGTCCGGTACGACTTCACCAACTGCGACGGCTGCGACCGCGCCTTCCGCTCCCCCACACCCGGCGGTCGCTGCCGTGACTGCCGATCCGATTCCCCGGGGGCCGCCTAGCATGAACGTGACGATCCTTGCCCCGGGGCACGTACGACGAGGAGCGAGCGCCATGACCATCGCATCGGACCACGTCTACCGGGCCATGCGGGACCTCGTTCAGTCCATGGACGACACCATTCCGGGCAAATTCGAGATCACCAAGAAAGGGATCGTCCACGACATGATGGCGCCGATCGGCCCGCATGAGCTGACCACTCTGCACCTGCGGAAACGGCTCGAAAAGATCATGCCGGAAGAGATCGTGGCCCACACGGGGGAACCCGACGTCGAGGACGAGGCAGAAGGCATCATGCGCCGCCCCGACGTGATGGTGATCGCCCTGGCGGACATGGACGTGCCCGGTTCCTTCGATCCCCGCACGGTGATCGCCGCTGTCGAGGTCGTCTCACGGTCCAACCCGGAGAACGACTGGGAGGACAAGATGCGCGACTACCCGCTGATCGGCATCCCCGTCTACGCGGTCTTCGATCCCCGCACCGGCACCGGCGCCGTCCTCACCGACATCCACTCCACCCCTGACGGGCCGCGTTACGCCACGCGCAAGGATTTCGTGTACGGCGAGGACGTCACCATCGCCGACTGGACGATCTCCACGGAGAACCTGCCGCTCTACAAGAGCACGGGCGGCAGGGAATCCGGGCACTGACGGGTTTCCCCGCGCGGCGGCCGGGCGGCGCTAAGAGTGCCCCAGCTCCGCCGTCTCCTCGTCCCCCACCGCCGGTACCGACCCGGAATCCGCCGCCGGGCGGAGCGGGAACGGGTCCACCCTCGTCTCGTCGATCACCGGCGGCGCCGGCTGGGGCGGCTTGGGCATGACCGCGGCCTCGGAGTGGCCGCCGCAGCCGTAGGACAGGGAGACGACGCGGCCGTCGGCCGGGGAGAACTCGTTGGCGCAGACGCCGAAGGCCTGGCCGAGGGAGCCGCCCATGGGGACCAGGAAGCCGCAGCTCGCGCAGGAGGCGGGGGCCGCCTGGGCCATGGGGGTCTTGGCGCCGAAGGCCTCGTCCCAGCGGTCGGCGGCGACGTGGAGGCCGTAGCGGGACAGGACGCGGGCGCGGCGCATCCCGAGTTCCTCCGCCACCGCGGCGATCGTGCCGCGGGCAGGGGTCACCGGCTGCGCGGCGGGGGCGCCGGGGGTGACCTCGGCGTCCTCGGCGTCCGCCAGTTCCGCCATCTCCTCGGAGACCGGGGAGTTCACCGGCGGCTCTTCCCCGCCGCTGTAGCCGGGTTCGAGGCGGAGGTCATCGGCGTCGGTGGGCAGCAGGTCGCCGGGGCCCATGTCGCCGGGGCGGAGGCGTTCGCTCCACGGCACCCACTCGGGGGCGAGGAGGGCGTCGGGGCCGGGGAGGAGGACGACCTCGTCCAGCGTCACGATCTTGGCACGGGACGCGCGGGCCACCGTGGCCGCCCAGCGCCAGCCCCGGTAGCCGAGTTCCTTGCACTCGAAGAAGTGCGTGACGACACGGTCACCCTCGGCGATCATGCCCGCGTGCTCGCCGACGACGCCTGGCGCGGCGGCCTCCTCGGCTGCGGCGCGGGCGAGGTCGACGGCCTCGGCGCACAGGCGGTCGGGGGTGCGGCTTCGCGTGGTCGCTGCGCTCACAGGTATCGCTTCTCTCCTACGCCGTCTCATGGGTGCGCGGGCCTGAAGGCGGTGGAACGGACGGAGCGGACCTGTGGGCCGCATCGACGTCCGCGTCCGATCGCGCTCGGGCGCACCTCTGCCATCCATTCTGCGGGATGGCTGAGATAGGCACGCTACCCGGTCACCGGCGCTGGGCCTACACCGACGGACGGGATCGGGCGCGCGACTCTGTTTCCTGCCGTCCCGCTCGACCGTGTCCGACCGTCCCGCTCGACTGTCTCCCAAAGTCCCGCTCGACCGTGTCCGACCGTCCTGCTCGACTGTTCCCCGCCGTCCCGCTCGACCGTGTCCGACGGTCCCACTCGACTCGCTTGGCTGCAAACCGCACTATCAGCGCCCGTCTCGGGGCACTATGAACGTCGTGGCGACCACGAGGCCGCCCCAGGGTGTCACCGGGACCGGTGACACCGGGGGAAGCAGTCGAGGTGGCGGTGCGGGCCCGGTGCGCGGGGCCGCCCGCGCGGTCGGTCGTGCCCTGCACTTCCCCGTCACGAAAACCGCCCGCGGCATCCGCAGGGCGACGCACGCGCACGGGGCCGGGGAGTCCGGACTCGGCAAGTTGATCGAGCTGCACGCGGTCAACGGCGCGGGCGATGTCATGATCACCGTGGCGCTCGCCTCCACGGTGTTCTTCTCGGTGCCCACCGACGAGGCCCGGGGGCGGGTCGCGCTCTACCTCGCCATCACGATGGCCCCGTTCACGGTTCTCGCGCCGGTGATCGGCCCGCTCCTCGACAAGCTGCCGCACGGCCGCCGGGCCGCGATGGCCGGGACCATGCTCGCCCGTGCGCTGCTCGCGCTGATCATCTCGGGGGCCGCGGCCAGCGGCAGCCTGGAGCTGTATCCGGCGGCACTGGGGGTGCTGGTCGCCTCGAAGGCGTACGGGGTCGTCAGAAGCGCCGTGGTGCCCCGGCTGCTGCCACCGGCGTTCTCGCTGGTGAAGGCGAACTCGCGGGTGACCCTGGGCGGGCTGCTGGCCACCGGGATCGCCGCGCCGATCGGGGCGGGGCTGCAGTCGATCGGGTCCCCGTGGCCGCTCTACGGCGCCTTCGTGATCTTCATGGCGGGAACGTTCCTGTCCTTCTCACTGCCCGCCAAGGTCGACTCGGCCAAGGGCGAGGACATCGCGCTGCTCGCGTCCGACGAACGGCATCTGCACGGATCGCGCCGCAAGGAGGAGTCGAAGCGGCTGGAGCAGTCGAAGCGGCCGGGGCTGCGCACGGTCGGCCCGGCCGTCACGAACGCGCTCGGCGCCAACGCCTCGCTGCGCTGTCTGTCCGGCTTCCTGATCTTCTTCCTGGCCTTTCTGCTGCGGGAGCATCCGCTGACCGGCGAGAGCGCCGCGGTGTCGATGGGGATAGTGGGCGTGTCGGCCGGGGTGGGCAACGCACTGGGTACGGCGGTCGGGGCGTGGCTGAGGTCCCGGGCGCCGGAGATGCTCATCGTGACCGTGGTGGCCGTGGTGGCGGGGACGGCCGTCGTCGCCGCGGTGTTCTTCGGGGCGTTCCTGGTGGCGTGCCTGGCCGCGGTCGCCGGGTTCGGGCAGGCGCTGGGCAAGCTGTCGCTGGACGCGCTGATCCAGCGGGACGTGCCGGAGCTGGTGCGCACGTCGGCGTTCGCCCGGTCGGAGACGCTGCTGCAGATGGCCTGGGTGTTCGGCGGCGCGGTCGGCATCGTCATGCCGCTCAACGGCACGCTGGGCCTGGCGGTGGGCGCCGCTTTCGTCGCCGCGGGCTGGCTGACCACGGCGCGCGGGCTGCTGGCCTCGGCCCGGCACGGCGGACGGGCACGGCCGCGGGTGGCGTAAGCGGTGTTCGACGTGGGCGGCGAGTGACGTGGACCGCGAGTGGCGTAACGAACCGGGCACGCCGTACCCCGCGTGGGGAGGGGCCGGGACACGCCAGATAGCCTTCGGGCATGACCACGCTGCACTCCGTTGTTGTGCGACGCCGCCGCGCCGTCGCCGCCGCCGGCGCCGTTTCCGCCGGACTGCTTCTGTTGTCGGCCTGCGACAAGCCGACGCCGATGTCGACGATCACCGTCGGCACGAGCTCGGTCAACTCCGAGGCCACCTGCTACAACGACGGCGACGCCCTGGACTCGGCGTCGCTGACGAAGTGCCTGAAGAACACCGACATCAAGTCCATCAAGGTGGACCCGGACGAGACCGTGCGCTTCGGGGTCGACCCGGAGATCGCGGACAACGGCTGGACGATCATGCTGAACGGCCAGCCGCTGACCGACGCCAGCAAGAAGACGTACCGCACCATCCCGGGCAGCGTGTTCTTCAACGAGCAGTACGGCGGCTCGGCCAGCGGAAGCCTGGTGTCCATCAAGGAGGGCGACAAGACGGCCAAGGGGCTGTGGTCCTTCAAGCTGAAGAAGGACTCCTGACCACGTCGTCCGTGCCTGACCTGCGGGTCCTGGTGGCCACCGCGGTACCCGCCGAACGGGACGCGGTGGCTCGGGCGTTTACCGGCGCGGAGGTCGTCGCCGTCGGGGTGGGCCCCGCCCTCGCCGCCGCCTCCACCGCGACCGCCCTCACCACCGCCGCCCTGCGCGGCGCCCCGTACGGCCTGGTCGTGTCGGCGGGGATCGGCGGGGGTTTCCTGCCCGGGGCGCCCCTCGGCTCCCTCGTCGTCGCCGACGAGATCACCGTCGCCGACCTGGGCGCCGACACACCGGCAGGGTTCGTCCCGGTCACCGAGCTGGGCTTCGGGACCGTCACCCACCGTCCGCCGGAATCACTCGTACGAGAGGTGACCGCGGCGACCGGTGCGCCCGCCGGAACCGTCCTCACCGTCTCGACCGTGACCGGAACCGCCGCCCGCGCCGCCGAGCTGCGCACCCGCCACCCCCGCGCCCTGGCCGAGGCCATGGAGGGTTTCGGGGTCGCCGAGGCGGCCGCCGCGCACGGCACGCCCGTGCTGGAGATCCGCGCGGTCTCCAACCCCGTCGGCCCGCGCGACCGCGCCGCCTGGCGCATCGGCGAGGCCCTCGCGGCCCTGGCCGAGGGGTTCGGGAAGCTGGCGCCCGTACTGGAGAGTTGGAAACAGGTATGACTGACCGTCGTGGATCCGGGTCGCTGCGGATCGCGTACTCGCCCTGCCCCAACGACACCTTCGTCTTCGACGCCCTCGCCCACGGCCGCGTCCCCGGCGCGCCCGCCCTGGACGTCACCTTCGCGGACATCGACGTCACGAACGGCATGGCCGAGCGCGGCGAGTTCGACGTGCTGAAGGTGTCGTACGCGGTGCTGCCGTACGTCCTCGGCGAGTACGCGCTGCTGCCGTGCGGGGGCGCGCTGGGCCGGGGCTGCGGGCCGCTGGTGCTGACTCGGGAGGCTGGGGCCGACCTGACCGGGCGTACGGTCGCCGTGCCCAGCGAGAAGTCGACCGCCTACCTGCTGTTCCGGCTCTGGGCCGCGGACACGCTGCCCGGCGGGGTCGGCGAGATCGTGGTCATGCCGTTCCACGAGATCATGCCGGCCGTGCGGGACGGGAAGGTCGACGCCGGGCTCGTCATCCACGAGGCGCGCTTCACGTACCAGAACTACGGGCTGCACAAGCTCGCCGACATGGGCGAGCACTGGGAGGACACCACCGGGCTGCCGATCCCGCTGGGCGCGATCATCGCGAAGCGGTCACTGGGCGGCGACACGCTGCGGCTGCTCGCCGAGTCGATCCGTACGTCCGTGCACGCGGCCTGGGACGACCCCGAGGTCTCCCGCCCGTACGTCATGGAGCACGCCCAGGAGATGGACCCGGCCGTCGCCGACCAGCACATCGGGCTGTACGTCAACGAGTTCACGTCGGAACTCGGGGAGGACGGATACGCGGCCGTACGGGGGCTGCTCACGCGCGCGGCGGCCGAGGGGCTCGTGCCACCCCTCGGCCCGGACGCGCTGAAGTTTCCCTGAACGGGCGGGTCACACGTCCAGTTGGTCGGCGACCGCCCGCAGCAGGCCGGCGATCTTCTTGCCGGAGGCCTTCTCGGGGTAACGGCCCTTCTCGAGCATCGGGGTGATGTTCTCCAGCAGGGTCGTCAGGTCCTGCACGATGGAGGCCAGCTCGTCCGGCTTCTTGCGGGTCGCGGCCGCGACCGACGGGGTGGGGTCCAGCAGGACCACGGAGAGCGCCTGGTCACCGCGCTGACCGGCGACAACGCCGAACTCCACGCGCTGCCCCGGCTTGAGTGCGTCGACTCCGGCGGGGAGGACCGAGGAATGGACGAAGACGTCACCGCCGTCGTCGCGGGAGAGAAAGCCGAAGCCCTTCTCGCCGTTGAACCACTTGACCTTGCCGGTAGGCACCTTTGTCCTCGTCCTCGTACTCGTCGGAAAACTGCTTCGGGAAGAAGCCCTGGAACGGCTCTTGATAGCACTGGGGCGGGTCGACCATGACCCGCCGCTACCAAGGCTAATGGTCTTGGAGCGGCTGACAAGACGTCGCCCGGTTGTTCCTTCGCGCTGGGAACTACCCTGGTCGGGTGCGTGACAAAACCCAAACGAATTCCGCCGCACCCGGTGACGGACTGATCCGTGCCGGTGCCGTCGTGTTCTTCCTCGGTGCCGTGGCCACTCTCGTCACCGTGGCCCCGCTGTTCCTGGGCGCAAAGCCATTTCCGGCGTTCATGTACGGCCTGTGCATGCTGATGGGCGTCGGCTTCCTCGTCGCGGGCGCGGGAGTGCTGCGGTCGGTCGCGGCGGGGCGACGCCAGGGACGGGAAGCGGCCTCGCGTTAGGTGCGGTCGCGGGCCCGGCTCAGGCGGCCCGGCGGTACTCCGTGAGCCAGGCCGGGAGTTCCGTCAGGTCGGTGAGGACCACGTCCGCGCCCGCCGTGCGCAGTTCCTCCGCGCTGCACGGGCCGGTCGCCACGGCCACGGACAGGGCACCGGCCGCGCGTGCCCCGCGTACGTCACCCACATGGTCGCCGACGTAGACGCCCGCGCCGTGCTCGCGCAGCGCCTGCGCCTTCTGCTCGGCCCACAGGTCGCCGACGACCGCGTCGGGTTCGATGCCCAGGTGGCTGAGGTGCAGCTTGGCGTTCGGTTCGTACTTGGCGGTGACGACGACCGTCCGTCCGCCGGTCTCCCGTACCGCGTCGATCGCCTCGCGGGCGCCCGGCAGCGCGGGCGTCGCGGTGATGGCGATCGTCGGGTACATCTCCCGGTACAGCTCGCTCATCGGCTGCACCTGCTCGGCCGGGAACCAGTTGACCAGCTCATCGGCCAGCGGCGGTCCCAGCCGGGTGACCGCCAGGTCGGCGTCGATGTACGTCCCCGTCCGCTCCGACAGCGCCTCGTAGCAGGCGCGGATGCCGGGGCGGGAATCGATCAGGGTCATGTCGAGGTCGAAGCCGACGGTCAGCGGGCGTGAGGTCATATCGGCCATTGTGCCCAGGCGGTACGGCGGCCAGACCGGCCGGGGCTGTGATCCGGGCGACCGTCACCGTCTCTGCGAGCGCCACACCAGGAACAGCGCCGAGGCCACGGCCGCGCCGCGCACCATCCACGGCCAGGTCTCGGCGAAGGCGTCGTTCATATGGCCCTGGGCGATGGGGGCGCCCCAACGGCCCTCGCTGCGTCCCCAGATCCACAGCACCCCGGCCGCCACCGCGAGGCCGGGCATGCCCATGACGGCCCACTTGGACTCCGTGGGGGTGAGCCGGCGGGAGCCGTACGCGATGACCCAGCCGAGGACCAGCGCGAACCAGTTGCCCAGGACCGCGCCGGCGACCAGCGCGGCGGCGGCCAGCAGCAGGAGGGGGTTGGTCCAGCCGGCGGCGGGGCGGGGCAACGGGAAACCGCGGCGCCGGGCGGGAGCGGCCGGGTCCGCGACGGCCGCGGCGTCACCCGCGTCCCCGGCTTCCGCCACGACGGGCACGGTCTCCTCCGCCGGTGCCTTCTCCAGCTTCGGCGGCTGCCTGAGCAGCTCGGGGATCTCCACACCGCCGACGAACCCGGGCACGCTGTCGCCCGCCCCGAAGGGGCCGCTGTCCACCCGCCACCAGTCGGGCTGCAGGGCGCTGTCGCCGAGTTCGTCCGTCCCCGCCAGGTGCGGCGGGGACGGGGCGCGGGAGGGCGGGGCGGGGTCCGGCTCGGCCGGACGCGGGCGCGGTACGACCCGGCGCAGCCCCTTCGGCCTGGTGTTCCCCTCGCCGCCCGGCTGCTCGGGCACCGCGGCGGGCGGGGCCTCCGGGACCGCGGCCGTGCCGCCCGCCGCCGCGACGACCTCGTCCGGGGTGCCGAGGCGGTCCAGGATGCGGCGGACCGCGGCGGGACTGTCCACCGGTGTCTTCGCCCGGTGCCGGTCGATCTCGTTGCGCAGCTCCGTGACGAGGCGCATCCGCGTGGATGACGGCAACTGGTGCTGCTGGGCCACGTCGCCGACGCGGCTCAGGTATTCGTAGACGACCTGGTCGCTCTCGATCCCCACGAAGTCCCTCCGGGGGTGTGGCCGTTGTTTCCCCGGGTCGACGGTACCGCGTATCGGCAGGGTGCCGGTGCGTGGCCGCCTGCTGGGGGCTGCCGCCCCCAGACCCCCGCATCGGCCTGAACGGCCTCGCCCTCAATCGCCGGACGGGCTGAGTAAAGCAGACCGGGGTCACCGTCATACCCACCCGCTAACGTGGGGCAGATGAGCACCGAGGACCGCCCGGCGCCGCGCTCGCTCGCGGAAGCGCTTCGCGTACGTGACGAGGCGTCCCTTGCCGCGCTGCTGCGCGCCCGTCCGGATCTCGTCACGCCGGTGCCCACCGACCTGACGCAGTTGGCGACGCGTGCGGGGACCCGGGCCTCGGTGCTGCGGGCGCTGGAGCGGCTGGACCGGTTCGCGTTGCAGACGGCGGAGGCGCTGGCCGTGGCGGGCGATCCGGCGACGTACGACGAGGTGCTGGGGCTGATGGCCGGGGACGCCGGTGATCCGGTGGTCTCGGCGGCGCTGCCCCGCGCCGTGGCCACCCTGCGCGAGCAGGCGCTGGCGTGGGGCGGCGACGACCGGTTGCGGCTGGTCCGCACCGCCCGTGAGCTGCTCGCGCCGTCGCCGCAGCACCCGTCGCCGACGGGGCTGGGGCCGACCGTGCAGGAGGCGACGGCGGGGATGTCGCCGGGGCGGATCCAGGAGATCGTCACCACCGCCGGGCTGCCGTCCACCCATGACTCGGTGTCCGCCATGACCGCGCTGACCGCCCTGTTCACGAACCGGAAGCGGATGGCGGCGCTGCTCCGCCAGGCGCCCGGGGAGTCGCTGGAGGTGCTCGAGCGGCTGGTCTGGGGGCCGCCGTACGGGCAGGTCACCGCCGATCCGGCGCCCCGGCTGCGCTGGCTGCTCGACCGTGGTCTGCTGCTGCCCACGGCGCCCGGCACGGTCGTGCTGCCCCGCGAGGTCGCCCTGCATCTGCGCGCGGGCCGCGCCCACCGGGAGCCGGAGCCGGTGCCGCCCGCGGTGGAGCCGGCCTCGGCGCACCGGCCGGAGATGGTGGACTCGACGGCCGCGGGGCAGGCGTACACGGCGCTGGCCACCGTCGAGGAGCTGCTGAAAGACTGGGACGGGGGCGGCCCCGCGGTGCTGCGGGCCGGTGGGCTGAGCGTGCGGGACCTGAAGCGGACGGCCGTCGCCCTCGATGTGGCCGAGCCGGTCGCCGCCTTCTGGGTGGAGCTGGCCTACGCGGCCGGGCTGCTGGCCTCCGACGGTGAAGCGGACGAGCGGTACGCGCCCACGCCCGCCTACGACGAGTGGCTGGAGCAGCCCGCCGCCGAGCGCTGGGCGCGGCTGGCCGGGGCGTGGCTGGCGGCCACGCGGACGTCGGGGCTGGTCGGCGGGCGGGACGCGAAGGAGCGTACGTTGTCGGCGCTGGGGCCGGGGCTGGACCGGTCCGCCGCGCCGGAGGTGCGCCACCGGGTGCTCGTCCTGCTGGCCGGGCTGCCCGCGGGGGGCGCCCCGGCCGCCGACTCCGTGCTGGCGCGGCTGCGCTGGGAGCGTCCGCTGCGCGGGCCCCAGCAGGACGACGACCTGCGGTCGCGGCTCGCCCGGTGGACCTTGTCGGAGGCGGAGCTGCTGGGGGTGACCGGCCGGGGCGCGTTGTCCGCGCACGGGCGTGCCCTGCTCGGGGCGCCGGCACCGCGGCCGGCCGAGGAGGGGCCCGCCGGGCCGGGTGACAAGCTGCCGGTGCACCACCGGCACCATGAGCCCGCCGTCCGGGAGTCCCTGTCGGCCGCCGAGCAGGCCGCCGCCACGGCCGCCGCCGCCCGGCTGCTCGCCCCGCTGCTTCCCGAGCCGCTGGACCACGTGCTGCTCCAGGCCGATCTGACGGCGGTGGCCCCGGGTCCGCTGGAGCGGCCGCTCGCCGACATGCTGGGCGTGCTCGCGGACGTGGAGTCCAAGGGGGGTGCCACCGTCTACCGGTTCACGCCCGGCTCCGTACGCCGAGCCCTGGACTCCGGGCGGGCCGCCTCCGACCTGCACGCCTTCCTGGCGGCGCACTCCCGTACGCCGGTGCCGCAGCCGCTCGCGTACCTGATCGACGACGTGGCCCGTAAGCACGGCCGGCTGCGGGTGGGGGCCGCGTCGGCGTATGTGCGCTGCGACGACGACGCGCTGCTGAACGAGATCCTCGCCGACCGGCGGGCGGCGGCCCTGCGGCTGCGCCGGCTGGCGCCGACCGTGCTGGCGGCCCAGGCCGATCCGGCCGCGCTCCTGGAGGGCCTGCGCGGCATGGGGTACGCCCCGGCCGCCGAGTCCGCCGAGGGAGACGTGCTGATCACCCGCGCCCACGCCCACCGCACCCCGCCGCGTACCGCGCCCGAGCCGGTCCCGGACGGGCCGCCGCCGCCCGACGCCACTCTGCTGTCGGCCGCGATCCGGGCCATCCGGGCGGGCGACCTCGCCGCCACCACCCCGCGCAAGCCCGCTGCCGGCGGCCCGGTCCCGGACGGTGACCTGCCGCGCACCAGCTCCGCCGAGACCCTCGCCACCATGCAGGCCGCCGTCCTCACCGGCGAGGCCCTGTGGATCGGTTACGTCAACGCCGAGGGCACCGCCAGCCAGCGCGTCATCGCCCCGATCCGCGTCGAGGGCGGCTTCGTGACGGCGTACGACCACACGGCGGACGAGGTCCGCACGTATCCGCTGCACCGGGTGACGGGCGTGGCGGAGCTGGCGGACGACTAGGGGGTGTCCCGGCCGCCGCCGACCCCCGTGATCGTCGGCGGGTAGGGCACACTGGACGTTTGGCCGTATGGAATGGCCGTGTGGAAAGGGTGTGCCGCGCGTGAATGGTCCGCTGATCGTCCAGTCCGACAAGACCCTGCTGCTGGAAGTCGACCACGAGCGGGCCGACGACTGCCGTCGGGCCATCGCGCCGTTCGCGGAACTGGAGCGGGCGCCGGAGCACATCCACACCTACCGGGTGACACCGCTGGGGCTGTGGAACGCGCGGGCCGCGGGGCACGACGCCGAGCAGGTCGTGGACGCGCTCGTCCAGTACAGCCGCTACCCGGTGCCGCACGCGCTGCTCGTCGACGTCGCCGAGACGATGGACCGGTACGGGCGGCTGACCCTCACCAAGCACCCGGCACACGGACTCGTCCTCAGCACCACCGACCGGCCGGTGCTGGAGGAGGTTCTGAAGTCCAAGCGGATCACTCCCCTCGTCGGCGCCCGGATCGACCCGGACACCGTCGTCGTGCACCCCTCCGAGCGGGGGCAGATCAAGCAGACGCTGCTGAAGCTCGGCTGGCCGGCCGAGGACCTCGCGGGATACGTGGACGGCGAGGCGCACCCGATCGAGCTGGCGGAGGACGGGTGGGCGCTCAGGCCCTACCAGAAGCAGGCGGTGGAGAACTTCTGGCACGGCGGCAGTGGTGTGGTCGTCCTGCCCTGTGGTGCGGGGAAGACGCTGGTCGGGGCCGGGGCGATGGCCGAGGCGAAGTCGACGACGCTGATCCTGGTCACGAACACCGTCTCCGCCCGGCAGTGGAAGCACGAGCTGGTGAAGCGGACCTCGCTGACCGAGGAGGAGATCGGCGAGTACAGCGGTACGCGCAAGGAGATCCGGCCGGTCACCATCGCCACCTACCAGGTGCTGACCACCAGGCGGAAGGGCGTCTACCCCCATCTGGAGCTGTTCGACTCCCGGGACTGGGGGCTGATCGTCTACGACGAGGTGCACCTGCTGCCCGCCCCCGTCTTCAAGTTCACCGCCGATCTGCAGGCTCGGCGGCGGCTCGGGCTGACGGCGACGCTGGTGCGCGAGGACGGCCGGGAGTCGGACGTGTTCTCCCTGATCGGACCCAAGCGGTTCGACGCGCCGTGGAAGGAGATCGAGGCGCAGGGGTACATCGCGCCCGCCGACTGCGTCGAGGTCCGGGTCAATCTGACGGACTCCGAGCGGCTGGCGTACGCGACCGCCGAGACGGAGGAGAAGTACCGCTTCTGCGCGACCACCGCGACCAAGCGGAAGGTGACGGAGGCGCTCGTACGGCGGTTCGCCGGGCAGCAGATCCTCGTCATCGGCCAGTACATCGACCAGCTCGACGAGCTGGGCGAGCATCTGAACGCCCCGGTGATCAAGGGCGAGACGTCGAACGCCCAGCGGGAGAAACTGTTCGACGCGTTCCGCGAGGGCGAGATCAGCGTGCTGGTGGTGTCGAAGGTGGCGAACTTCTCCATCGACCTGCCGGAGGCGACCGTCGCCATCCAGGTGTCGGGGACGTTCGGGTCCCGTCAGGAGGAGGCCCAGCGGCTGGGGCGCGTCCTGCGCCCGAAGGCCGACGGCCACCAGGCCCACTTCTACTCCGTCGTCGCCCGCGACACCATCGACCAGGACTTCGCCGCCCACCGCCAGCGGTTCCTGGCGGAGCAGGGGTACGCGTACCGGATCGTCGACGCGGACGAGATCCTGGCCGGAGGCTGAACCCGTCAGGGCGTCGGCAGGGTGAACACCAGGAGCAGCACGGCCAGCGGCGGCACCGGCACGACGGCGGCCGACCAGGCGCGGAGGGTGCGCCAGCGGCGTTCCCAGGGCAGCGCCCACGCCGTGACCAGCGCGGCGAGGCTGAACCAGCTGCCGAAGGAGAGGATCCCGTAGATCCAGGTCAGGGATGTCGTCAGCGCCTGTGAACAGTCGTCGGGGCCGCAGCTGTCCGTGGCCATCGCGGACAGCCCACCGAGCACGGCGGCGAACGGGCCGAGCAGTACGAGCAGGATCGTTGCGAAGAGCGGCGGCCCCCAGGCCCCGCGGTCCCGTTCCGCCGGGCCCCCCGTGCCGTCGGCCGCACCGATGTGCTGTGTCGTCATGGCAGCAGTCAAGCTCCGCGGGCGGCGCTCGGGCGTCGGTGCGCGTACTCATCCGCGGGCGTCGTGGTACTCAACGCGACGACCTGCAGACGATCTGCAACGGCGGGTCACCCGGTGACCCCGGTGGCTTACTTGCGGCGTATGCCCGCTTCCTCGCCGTACTCGCCGAGGACGACCACGCTGATCGCGGCCTCCGCGAAGACCTTGACGGCGCGCAGGGCGTCGCCCAGCCAGTGGTGGTGGTCGCCCTTGACGGCCGTGGCGCCGGCCGGCCGGACACGGGACGGAGGGATGGTTGCTGCGCTCATGACTCCATCGTCACTCTCGCACGACATGGTCGGCATCGGTCTTCAGAGCCAACCTCCTCACCCTCCACGTACCCCTCTGGAGGGACCACGTCCCCTACGCCGGGCGGCTTCCATCCCCTAAGGGGCGGCTCGCGGACGGATGAAAACCATTGGCTTCCGCTCGCGCTCCCTCACTACAATCTCCGCTCTTGCCCGCCTCCCTCCGGGAGTGCCGCCGACCGGACGGAAACCGGTCGGCAACCCGCAGCCGCCCCTCCCGCAGGCCTTCCGGAGGCATCCCCTTGTCCACGCCCACCGACGACCCACTCGTCCGGGAACGCTCCCACCTCGCCGCCTCCCGTGCCGCGCTGCGCGCCATGCGCGAGGACGTGGAGTCGCTCGACATCAAAGACGTCACCGCGAACTGGGTGAACGCCGAGGTGCTGGCCCGTCAGATCGACGAGCGCATCAAGGCGCTGGCCGACCTCAGCGACACCCCGCTGTTCTTCGGCCGCCTCGACTACCTGCACGCTCCCGGTGCCGAACAGGCGGAAGGCGCCGAGGGGGAGCGCTTCTACATCGGGCGGCGGCATGTGCACGACGCCGACGGCGACCCGATGGTCATCGACTGGCGGGCGCCGGTCTCGCAGCCGTTCTACCGGGCCTCGAAGAAGGACCCGATGGACGTCGGGCTGCGCCGCCGCTTCGGGTACACCGGCGGCGGCCTGACCGCGTACGAGGACGAGCACCTCTCCGACCCCGCTGATCCGTCGGGGGCTGCGGCCACCAGCAAGCTGCTCCAGCAGGAGATCGAGCGTCCGCGCGTCGGTCCCATGCGTGACATCGTCGCCACGATCCAGCCGGAGCAGGACGAGATCGTCCGCAGCGGGCTGGGCGGCACGGTCTGTGTGCAGGGAGGCCCGGGCACCGGGAAGACGGCCGTGGGCCTGCACCGGGTCGCCTACCTCCTCTACGCCCACCGTGAGCGGCTGGCCCGCACCGGCACCCTGGTCATCGGGCCGAACCGGTCCTTCCTGCACTACATCGAGCAGGTGCTGCCCGCACTGGGCGAGTTGACCGTCCGGCAGGCGACCGTCGACGACCTCGTGGACCATGTCGAGGTGCGCGGCACCGACGACGCGGCGGCCGCGATCGTCAAGGGGGACGCGCGGATGGCCCAGGTGCTGCGCAGGGCCCTCTACTCGCACGTCACGCTGCCCACCGAGCCCGTGGTCGTGGTGCGCGGGTCACGGCGCTGGCGTGTCCCGGCGTACGAACTCGAGGACATCGTCCGCCAGTTGCTGGACCGGGACATCCGCTACGGCGCCGCCCGCGAGGCCCTGCCGCAGCGCATCGCGCACGCGGTGCTGGTGCAGATGGAGCGCTCCGGCGAGGCCCCGGACGACCGGGTGCAGGACGCCGTGGCCCGCAACAGCGCCGTGAAGGCGGCGGTGAAGCAGGTCTGGCCGGTCGTCGACCCGGCGAAACTCGTCCTGCGTCTGCTGACCGACGCCGACTTCCTCGCCGAACACGCCGAGGGGATCCTCGACGAGGACGAGCAGAAGACGATCCTGTGGGCGAAGCCGGCGCGCAGCGTGAAGTCGGCCAGATGGTCGGCGGCGGACGCGGTGCTGGTCGACGAGGCCACCGACCTGATCCAGCGCACGCACTCGCTCGGGCACGTCGTCCTCGACGAGGCGCAGGACCTCTCCCCCATGCAGTACCGGGCCGTCGGCCGCCGCTGCACGACCGGCTCCGCGACCGTCCTCGGCGACCTGGCGCAGGGCACCACGCCCTGGGCGACCCGGAGTTGGGACGAGGCGCTGACCCACCTCGGGAAGACGGACGGGGTGGTGGAGGAGCTGACCGCCGGTTTCCGCGTCCCGACGGACGTCATCACGTACGCCTCACGGCTGCTGCCGCACATCGCACCGGGCCTGACCCCGGTCGCGTCGGTCCGCGAGAACCCGGGCTTCTTCGAGGTGCGCGCCGTCGACGGCACCGCGGAAGTCGTGGCCGCGTGCGAGGAGTTGCTGCGCAACGAGGGCTCCACCGGCCTGATCGCCGCCGACGCCCGTATCCCGGCGCTGGCGGAGGCGCTCACCGCGGCCGGGATCGGCTACCTGGCCCCGGGTGAGGAAACGACCGAGGAGACCCGGCTGACCCTGGTACCGGCCTCGCTCGCCAAGGGCCTGGAGTACGACTACGTGGTCCTCGACGAGCCGCAGGCGGTGGTCGACGGGGAGCCGGACGAACGCACGGGCCTGCGGCGCCTGTACGTCACCCTGACCCGAGCCGTGTCCGGCCTGATCGTCACCCACGCGGCACCACTGCCGCCGCAGCTGGACTAGCAGCGTGCTCTAGTCCGGCAGGGCTTCGAGGACCGCGTCCAGGAGGCCGGGGAATCTCGCGTCCAGGTCCGTGCGCCGCAACTGCACGTAGCGGTTGCGGCCGACCGCCCGGGTCGAGGTGAGCCCGGCCTCTCGCATGATCTTCATGTGGTGGGAGACGGTCGACTTGTGCAGGTGGCCGACGCCGAGCGCGTCGGGTGCGCAGCTGAACTGCTCCCCGGTCGCGTACTTCGCGAGCAGCATCAGGCGTACCGGGTCGCCGAGTGCGTGCAGCACCCTGACCAGCTCGATGTCCTCCGTGTCGGGCTGCGGCAGCCATTCGCCCTCGTCGTCGTTCACGGGCACTCCCCTCACTCCCCCCTGACCGTTTGACAATCATCCAACAGTCTCTATTGTTTGACCAACGTCAAACCGTCATGCGTGCTCTCGCATCGGACGCACCTGGGGGACCCGTGCGCCTACGTCTGCTCCTGCTCGCCCTCGGTACCTTCGCCGTCGGAACCGACGGCATGGTGACGGCCGGCATCCTGCCGCTCGTCGCCCGTGATCTGGACGTCTCCATCTCGGTCGCGGGCCAGATGGTCACCGTCTTCGCCCTCGCCTACGGCGTACTCGCGCCGTTACTGGCCACCGTCACCGCCCGCTGGCCCCGCCGCCGGGCCCTGCTCACCGCGCTCGCCGTCTTCAGCGCCGCCAACGCGCTGACGGCGCTCGCACCGTCGTACGGCACCCTGCTCGGCACCCGGGTGCTCGCCGCCGTGGGCGCCGCGCTGTACACGCCCACCGCCAACGCCGTCGCCACCTCGCTCGCACCACCGGAGCGGCGCGGGCGGGCGATCGCCGTGGTGATGGGCGGCCTCACCGTCGCCACGGCGCTCGGCGTGCCGCTGGGCACCTGGATCGGCCGCACGGACTGGCGGCTGACGATGTGGCTGGTGACCGGCCTGGGTGTCGCCGCCCTGGCGGGTCTCTCCCTGCTGCTGCGCGAACTGCCGGGGCAGACCACCGCGCCGAGCCTGCGCGACCGGCTGGCCCCGCTCGCCCAGCCGCGCGTGCTCGGCGCCGCGGTCACGACCTTCCTGGTCTTCCTCGCCTTCCAGACGACGTTCATCTACTTCAGCGTCGCAACCCGGCCGGCGACCGGCGGCTCCCAGGACCGGCTCACCCTGCTGCTCCTGGTGAGCGGCATCGCCTCGGTCGCCGGCTCCTCGGCGGGCGGGCGGCTGGTCGACAAGTGGGGCCCGCGAGTGGTGATCGTGTCGGCGAGCGCGGCCTACACCGTGATCGCGGCGGCCGCCCCCTGGACCCTGCGCACCATGCCGACCGCCCTGGCCGCCTCCGCCCTCACCCCTTTGGTCGGCTGGTCCCTCGCCGTCGCCCTCATCACCCGCGTCGCCTCCCTGGACCCCGCGAACGCCCCGGTCCTCGTCTCCCTCAACAGCAGCGCGCTCTACCTCGGCATGGCGGCGGCGGGCGGTACGGGCAGCCTGGCCCTCGCGCTGTTCGGGGACCGGTGGTTCCTGCTGGTGGGGGCGGGAGTGGCGCTGGTCGCCACCGGGGTGGCGGCGGTGACGACACGAGAGGAACGCGTCGCCCCGCACCCGGTTCAGACGCCGTCCAGCGCCGCCCGCCACTCCGCCACGGCCGCCGCCGACACGGGCTCGTCCCAGCCTCCGGGCCTCGCCGCCCCGCCGATGTGAAACCCGTCGACGCCCGCCGCGCGCAACGTCGGCACATGGTCGAGGCGGAGCCCGCCCCCGACCAGCAGGCGCTGCGCGTAACCGGGTTCCCCGCGCCGCCGGACCTCGGCGAGCAGCGTGGGCAGGCCGTCGTCCACGCCGGAGGCGGAGCCGGCGGTGAGGTAGGTGTCCAGGCCGGGCAGGTCGGCCAGCTGCTTGCGCAGGGCGTCACGGTCGGCGGCCCGGTCGATCGCCCGGTGGAAGGTCCAGTGGCAGCCGTCCAGTTCGACGGCGACCCGCTCCACGGCGTCGAGGTCCACCCCGCCGTCCGGGCTGAGGAAGCCGAGCACGAACTGGTCGGCCCCCGCGGCGCGCAGCTCCCCCGCGACCCGTACCAGGCCGTCCACGTCACCCGCCGCGAAGCCGTCCGCGAGCCGCAGCATCACGCGCAGGTCGAGGTCGACGGCGGCGCGGACACCGGCGAAGGTGCGGGGCGACGGGGTGAGCCCGTCGGCCGCCATGTCGGTGACCAGCTCGAGGCGGTCCGCGCCTCCGGCCTGAGCGGCGACCGCGTCCTCGGGATCGAGGGCGATCACCTCCAGGACAGCACGCGTGCTGATACTCATCGGGCCCCTTCCGTCGGCGCACCCTGAGCGACTACAGGTCTAGTCCAATCTCAGGGTACGTCGGGGAGGGGCCGCCCCGCGAGACGGCCCCCCGGGTACGGCCTCAGTCGCCCTCGACCGCCCTCAGCCGCTTTCAGCCGCCGCTTTCAGCCGAAGATGTTCAGCTCCCCCGCCTCCACCCCCGCCAGCTCGTACGACGCCCCCACGAGCGGCCGCCCCGAGTACAGGCGTACGAGCGTGGCGGCGTCCCCGATGAACCGCGCCGGGGTCCGCGTCCCGTCCTCCACCCCGAGCCGCAACGGCTCGTCGACGTCGTCGAGATCGGCGTGCAGCGGCAGATGGTCCTTCTCCCGCGTCACCCGGGCCAGCAGGGTCAGCGCGTGCGGCAACCCGGCGCCGGAGTAGGCCCCCGGCTCGCCGAACGCCTCCCGCACGTCACCCGCGTGCACCCACTCGCCGAGGGCGACCATGTCCAGCACCCCGCCCGCCTTCGCGATCCCCGGCCCGGCCTCGGTCATCCCGCGCTCCAGCTCGTCGACCACCTGCGCGTTCGTCCACCCGGCGCGCTCGGCGATGTCCCGGTCGTTCGACTCCGGCGAGAACACCCCCTTCTCGAAACGGCTCTCCACGACCCGCATCAACGCGGCCGAACAGTGCGCCAGCACATCCCGCACCGTCCACCCCGGACACGCCGCGGTCGCCAGCGCGAAGTCCGCCTCCGACCGCCCTCGCAGCAGCGGTATCAGCGCGTCGCGCTCGACGGTCAGCAGGCGGCCGGGGAGTTCGGGGTCGCGTACCTCGTGAATGTCAGTCATGCGCACCAAGCTAGGCGCCACGGGCGCCCCGGACGCGGAAAAATGACGGGAGAATGAAGGGCATGCCCGACCTCGAAGCCCTGCGTGCCCGTTTCGTCCGCGCCCTGGAAGGAGCCCGCGGCCCCGGCGGCGGCCCCGACCCGGTGCCGTACGCGGAGAACCTGCTGGCCCGCTGGCAGGAGCCGCAGCGGCACTACCACACCCTCACGCACCTCACCGCGGTCCTCGACCACGTCGACGCGCTGGAGGAGTACGCCACCGACCCGGACGTCGTACGCCTGGCCGCCTGGTTCCACGACGCCGTCTACCTGCCCGAGCGGTCCGAGAACGAGGAGCGGTCGGCACGACTCGCCGAGCGGGCGCTGGCCGAGGCCGGAATCCCGGAGGGGAAGACCGCCGAGGTCGCCCGGCTGGTCCGGCTGACCGTCACGCACGACCCCGACGACGACGACCGCGACGGCCAGGTGCTGTGCGACGCCGACCTGGCGATCCTCGCCGCGCCGCCGTCCGCGTACGCCGCCTACACCGCCGCGGTCCGCGAGGAGTACCACTTCGTGCCGAACGACGCCTTCCGCTCCGGGCGGGCCGCGATCCTGCGCCAACTCCTTGAGCTGCCCCGGCTGTTCAGGACGCCCTACGGGCAGGAGAAATGGGAGGCGACGGCCCGCTACAACCTCGTCGGCGAGCTGGAAATGCTGTCGACCTGAGTGACCCCGTCCGCCTAGTCTGCGGCCCATGCGTGCCATAGGTGGGGATCAGGTGGAAGAGGCCGTCGCGGGCTGCGTGGTGGCGCTGCGGCCGGCCGTGGAGCGGGACTGGGAAGGGGTGAAGGCCGGGCGGCTGGAGTGGAGTTGCCACAAGACGGCGTTCCACGTCGCCGAGGACCTGATCGCGTACGCGGCCAATCTGGCGGGGCGTGCCCAGGACGCCTACGTCCCCTTCGAGATCACCCTCGACGAGGGAACCGACAACGCGGGCCTGCTGCACGTCATCACGACCACCGGCGCCCTGCTCGCCGCCGCCGTCCGCACCGCCCCGCGCGACGTCCGTGGCTTCCACCCCTATCCCTTCCGCAGCGCCGACCGCGAGGGCTTCGCCGCGATGGGCATCGCGGAGGTGCTGCTGCACACGCATGACATCGCGCAGGGCCTGGGACTGCCGTACGAGCCCTCCGAGGAGCTCGCCGAAGCCGTACTGACCTGGCTCTTCCCGCACGTCCAGCCCGGCCCGGCCGCCTGGCCGACGCTGCTGTGGGCCACCGGCCGCGGCGAACTCCCCGGCCGCGCCCCGGTCACCGAGTGGCGCTGGCGCAACAACCTGGTCATCCCCGCCGAACGCCTCACCCTGGTCGGTGTCCGCCCGGCCGCCGCCCGCGACCTGCGCCTCGGCGGCGACGGCGGCTTCGAGTGGATCGACGACGGGCCGTTCGAGGGCACGCGGGACGCCGCCGGGATGGTGGTGAAGGCGTACGAAGCGGGCGTGCACCGGCCGGAGTTCGGGCTGTTCGTGCTGGTCCGCCGGGAGGACGGCCTGGCGGTCGGCGGCATGGGCTTCCACGGCGCACCGGACGAGGAGGGCCGCGCCGAGGTGGGGTACGACCTCGTCGAGGGCGCCCGCGGCCAGGGCTACGCCACCGAGGCCCTGCGGACGCTGTCGGAGTGGGCCCTGGCCCGGGAGGACGTACAGCTGCTGATGGCCGCCGTCGACCGGGAGAACCTGCCCTCACAGGGCGTGGTGACCCGGTCCGGCTACACCCGGGCGACCGTGGAGGAGGAGCGGACGGCCCACGAGGAGCACGACATGGACGGCGTGCTCCAGCTCTACCTCCGACGGGCCTGATCGCCCTTGCGTCTGCGCAGCCCCGCCTTGTGCAGCAGCCGCACCACCTCGCGGCTGCTGACCTCCACGGCTCCGGCCCGTACGACATCCGCGTAACGGTGGGACGGGATGTCGTAGTGGTCGCGTTCGAAGGCCCGCCGCGGCACGCCCAGTTCCGCGGCGAAGGCGTGCAGTTCGTCGTACGAGACGTCGCTCACCAGGTGCGACCACATGCGCCCGTGTCCGGGCCAGGCCGGCGGGTCGATGTACACCGTCACGGGCGCCTCACGAGGCGGGCTCCCCGCCCGTCGCCGACCCCAGCGCCCCCACCGCCGCGACCCTCACGCCCGCCTTGTGGCACACCCACTGCGGGTCGGGCCCGAGCTCCGGCTCCACCTCCAGGGCGTGCGGGTCGCCGGAGCCGCACACCGGGCAGAGCGGCCAGCGCCCGTACCGCTCCAGCAGCGCGTCCTGCACGTCCTGCGCGACCAGCCCGGCGACGTAGCTCGCCCCCTCCGGCCACTGCTCCACCCACCACCGCCGCTGCACGACGGACTCCTCGACCAGCGAGACGACGTCCGCCTCGGCCACGTCTCCCGCGACGAGATCGGCCAGCACGAGGGCGCGTGCGGCGTGCAGAGTCTGCTCCAGGGGGCTGATGGGGTCCATGCACCCATTGTGCGCACCCTTGACCAGGACACCGAACCGAAAATACCTTTCAGAGGTGACGCGGGATGTGAAGGAAATTTTCGGCGGCGCCCTGGCCGCCAAGGTCCGCACGCTCGCCCCGTCGATGACCCGCTCCATGCAGCGTGTCGCGGAGGCCGTCGCGAGCGACCCGGCGGGCTGCGCGGCCCTCACCGTCACCGGCCTCGCCGCGCGCACCGGCACCAGCGAGGCGACCGTCGTGCGCACGGCCCGTCTGCTCGGCTATCCGGGCTACCGGGACCTGCGTCTCGCCCTGGCCGGTCTCGCCGCCCAGCAGCAGTCCGGGCGCGCGCCCGCCATCACCACCGACATAGCGGTGGACGACCCCATCGCCGACGTCGTCGCCAAGCTCGCCTACGACGAGCAGCAGACCCTCGCCGACACCGCCGCCGGCCTCGACACCGCGCAGCTCGACGCCGCCGTCGCCGCGCTCGCCGGGGCTCGGCGGACCGACGTGTACGGGATCGGCGCCTCGGGCCTGGTCGCGCAGGACCTCACCCAGAAGCTGCTGCGCATAGGGCTGATAGCCCACGCGCACAGCGACGCGCACCTCGCGGTGACGAACGCCGTGCAGCTGCGCACGGGTGACGTGGCGATCGCGATCACGCACTCCGGGGCGACGGGCGACGTGATAGAGCCGCTGCGGGTCGCCTTCGAGCGCGGGGCGACGACGGTGGCGGTCACGGGGCGGCCGGACAGCGCGGTCACCCAGTACGCCGACCACGTCCTGACCACGTCGACCGCGCGGGAGAGCGAGCTGCGGCCGGCGGCCATGTCCTCCCGGACGAGTCAGCTGCTGGTGGTGGACTGCCTGTTCGTGGGAGTCGCCCAGCGGACCTACGAGACGGCGGCGCCGGCGCTGGCCGCATCTTACGAGGCGTTGGCGCATCGGCACCGGAGCGGTTCGCGGTAGACCTGGGTATGGCTGCGTCTGCTGACCGAAAACGGACCAACGGACCCCGGAAAGAGCTGCCCCGATGACCTCCCCGTCCGACTCGCGCGACCTCGACGCCCACTTGGCGACCCTGACCACCGAGGCCTTCCGGCCGGAGCTCGCCGAGATCGACCGGCTGCCCACGCTCGAGATCGCCCGGCTGATGAACGGCGAGGACAGCGCCGTGCCCGCCGCCGTCGCCGAGCAGCTCCCGCGGATCGCGGCCGCGATCGACGCCGTCGCCGAGCGCATGCGGCGCGGCGGCCGGCTGGTGTACGCGGGCGCGGGCACCGCCGGACGGCTCGGTGTGCTGGACGCCTCCGAGTGCCCGCCGACCTTCAACACCGATCCCGAGCAGGTCGTCGGCCTGATCGCGGGCGGCCCGGACGCCCTGGTCGTCTCCGTGGAGGGCGCGGAGGACTCCGAGGAGCTGGCGCACCGGGACCTGGACGCGCTGAAGCTGACCCCCGAGGACACGGTGGTGGGTGTCTCCGCCTCCGGCCGCACCCCGTACGCGATCGGCGCAGTCGAACACGCGCGCGCCCAGGGGGCCCTGACCATCGGTCTGTCCTGCAACAGGGACAGCGCGCTCGCGGCGGCCGCCGACCACGGCATCGAGGTCGTCGTCGGCCCGGAGCTGCTCACCGGGTCCACCCGGCTGAAGGCGGGCACCGCGCAGAAGCTGGTCCTGAACATGCTGTCGACGATCACGATGATCCGGCTGGGCAAGACGTACGGGAACCTGATGGTCGACGTACGGGCCTCCAACGACAAGCTGCGCGCCCGCTCCCGCCGTATCGTCACGCTGGCCACGGGGGCACCGGACGACGAGATCGAGAAGGCGCTCGCCCAGACCGGTGGTGAGGTGAAGAACGCGATCCTGGTCGTCCTGGCCGGCGTCGACGGCCCGACGGCCGCCCGCCTTCTGGAGGAGTCCGGCGGCCATCTGCGCGCCGCGCTGGCGGCCGCGGCCGGCTGACCGCACGCTCGGGGTGTGCAGACCTCGAACGACACCGCCGCCGCCCTGCTCCCGCTGGTCGGCGGCCCCGCGAACGTCACCTCCGTCGCCCACTGCGTGACCCGGCTGCGCCTCGGGCTGGCCGACCGGTCGCTGGTGGACGAGGAGGCGCTGCGGGCCCTGCCCGGCGTCCTCGGCGTGGTCGACGACGACACCTACCAGATCGTGCTGGGCCCGGGGGTGGTGGGAGAGGTCGCGGCGCGGGTGGAGGCACTGCTGGCGCCCCGCACGACAGCGGAGGAACTGGCTTCGCTGGGTGCCGAGTTGCGGGAGCGGCGGCGGCAGCGCAACGCCACCCCGGTGAAGAAAGCCCTGCGCCGGATCGCGAACGTCTTCGTTCCGCTCATCCCCGCGCTGATCGGCTGCGGTGTCCTCGCGGGCCTGGGCGGGCTGCTGGTGAACGCCGGCTGGCTGCCGGGCCTGACCCCCGCCCTGGCCGCCGTCTCCTCCGCCTTCATGGCGCTCATCGCCGTGTTCGTCGGCTACCAGACGGCGAAGGAATTCGGGGGCACGCCGGTGCTCGGCGGGGCGGTGGCCGCCGTGGTCGTGTACCCGGGCGTGGCGAAGGTGACCGCGTTCGGTGTGCACCTGGCCCCCGGCCAGGGCGGGGTGCTCGGCGCGCTCGCCGCGGCGCTGCTGGGGACGTACGTGGAGCGGTGGTGCAGGGGCCGGCTGCCAGGCGCACTCGACGTCCTGCTGACCCCGGCGGTGACCGTGCTGGTCGCCGGGATGGTGACGCTGTACGGCCTGATGTTCGCGGCCGGCGCCGTCTCGTCGGCGATCGGCACGGCGGCCGACTGGCTGCTGACGACGACCGGCGCCTTCGCCGGGCTGGTCCTCGGCGGCCTGTTCCTGCCCCTGGTGATGCTGGGCCTGCACCAGGCCCTGATCCCCATCCACACCACGCTGATCGAACAGCAGGGCTACACGGTGCTGCTGCCCGTCCTCGCCATGGCGGGCGCCGGCCAGGTGGGCGCGGCCCTGGCGGTGTACGTCCGCCTCCGCCACGACACCTCCCTGCGCACGACGATCAGGTCGGCGCTGCCCGCGGGACTGCTCGGGGTGGGCGAGCCGCTCATCTACGGCGTCTCCCTCCCGCTGGGCCGGCCGTTCCTGACCGCCTGTGCGGGCGGCGCGGCGGGCGGGGCCTTCGTCGGGTTCTTCGCGATGCTGGGCGACCGGGTCGGGGCGACGGCGATCGGACCGTCGGGCTGGGCCCTGTTCCCGCTGCTGGCGGGGAACAGGAGCCCGGCCCTGACGGCGGCGATCTACGCGGGAGGTCTGCTGACCGGGTACGGGGTGGGTTTCCTGGCGACGTACGTGACCCTCAGGCCCGGGGCCTCAGACCTCGGCCCCCTGGGCGCTGCCCGGCCGTCCCGGGGCACCATGGAGGGCGGAAGTGACAGCGCGCCGCGGAAGGACCACGTGGAAAGATCATGAACCACGCCCAACTCACCGCCCTGGGCCGTGCCCTGCGCGTCCTCGGCGAGCACGGCGAGGCACTCACCGCCGACACGCCGGACGCGAAACTGCACGAGGTCAAGGCCGATCTGCGGCGGGCGCTGGACCTGCTGGACGAGAGCGTCACGGGGGCGGCCACGACCACCCGGTGCGCCGAGCACCCGACCGGGCCCGTCGACAAGAGCGCCCCGGACCTGTGTCTGCTGTGCGAGACCCGCCGCCGGGCGGCCAGGCGTGCCGAGTACGGCGGCGGCCGGCCGTCGGCCGACCCCGTCCCCTCCGCCCCCTCCCGTTACGGGGTCCGGGGCGACCGCCCCCAGCCCCAGCAGCGCTGGCTGCCGGAGCTGTGGAACGGCCGGGAGTGGCAGTTGTGCGGGACGCCGAGGCGGGACCGCCGCGAGGCCGAGCTCTACCTCGCCGCCCAGCGACGCGGCTCCCGGCCCGCCATGGCGTACCGGCTGGTGCACGAGTTCACCGACTACGAGGTGCTGCGGGTGTGGGGCACGCCGGTGCAGGCGGACATCGAGCCCATGGGCAACCTCTAGGGGGGTCAGCCGGACGACGGACGGTTCGTCAGCTGAGGGTCTTCAGGGAAGCGGGGTCGTATGGCTTCAGCTCGTCGAAGCGGCCGGCCAGGACCTTCGCCGCCCACTCCGGGTCCTGCAGCACGGCACGGCCGACGGCGACCAGGTCGAACTCGTCGGACTCCAGGCGGTCGAGGAGGTCGTCGATGCTCTTCACCGGGGAGCCCTCGCCCTGGAAGGCCTTGATGAACTCGCCGTCGAGGCCGACCGAGCCGACGCTGATGACGGGCTTGCCGGTGAGCTTCTTCGTCCAGCCGGCGAGGTTGAGGTCCGAGCCCTCGAACTCCGGGAGCCAGTAGCGGCGGGTGGAGGCGTGGAAGGCGTCGACACCGGCGGCGGCGAGCGGGGTGAGGATGGCCTCCAGCTCCTCGGGGGTCTCGGCGAGGCGGGCGGTGAAGTCCTGCTGCTTCCACTGCGAGTAGCGGAAGATGACGGGGAACTCGGGGGAGACCTTCTCGCGGACGGCGGCGACGATCTCGGCCGCGAACTTGGTGCGGGCGACGAGGTCGCCGCCGTAGGCGTCGGTGCGGCGGTTGGTGCCGGCCCACAGGAACTGGTCGATGAGGTAGCCGTGGGCGCCGTGGATCTCCACGCCGTCGAAGCCGATCCGCTCGGCGTCCGCGGCGGCCTGGGCGAACGCGCCGATCACCGCGTCGATGTCGGCCTGGGTCATGGCCTTGCCGGCGACCTCGGCGCCGGCGGTGCGCAGCCCGGAGGGGCCGACGGCGGGGGCCTCGGGGAACGGCGGCTGGCCCTGCTCGCGGACCATGCCGATGTGCCAGAGCTGCGGCACGATGGTGCCGCCGGCCGCGTGTACCGCCTCGACGACCTTCGACCAGCCCGCGAGCTGCTCCTCGCCGTGGAACCGCGGGACGCGGTCGCTGTACCCGGCGGACTCGTGCCCGACGTACGTACCCTCGGTCACGATCAGCCCGACCCCGGCGGCCGCGCGGCGGGCGTAGTACGAGACCACGTCCTCGCCGGGGATCCCGCCCGGGGAGAACTCGCGGGTCATCGGTGCCATCGCGATGCGGTTCGGAACGGTCAGGCCGTTGATCGTCGTCGGCCGGGAGAGGATCTGGGCCGCGCGGGAGGCGGGGGGCGTGACGGTCACGTGGGGGCTCCTCATGGCTTGCGGGTTGTCCAGCAGGTATGTGCACGCGCATTGGTGCAGCTTCTTAAGGGAACTCCGCGCGCCGCGTCACGCATTCCTGCCCCCGGGCGTGCCGCAGTGTGATCCAGCCCACGGTGGGACTCGGCCTTCGTCGCACGACGAAAACGCCCGAGGGCGGCACCCCCTGCCACAAGACAGGGAGTGCCGCCCTCGGGTGAGGACGCAGATCAACCGGAACCGGTCGATCAGAAGTCCATGTCACCGCCCGGCATGCCGCCGCCGGCGGGCGCGGCGGCCTTCTCCGGCTTGTCGGCGATGACGGCCTCGGTGGTGAGGAACAGCGCGGCGATGGAGGCGGCGTTCTGCAGCGCGGAACGGGTCACCTTCGCCGGGTCGATGATGCCCTCGGCGATCATGTCGACGTACTCGCCGGTCGCGGCGTTCAGGCCGTGGCCGACCGTCAGGTTGCGCACCTTCTCGACGACGACGCCGCCCTCGAGACCACCGTTGACGGCGATCTGCTTGAGCGGGGCCTCCAGGGCGAGCTTCACGGCGTTGGCGCCGGTCGCCTCGTCACCGTCGAGCTCCAGCTTCTCGAAGACCTGGGAGGCCTGCAGCAGGGCCACGCCACCACCGGCGACGATGCCCTCCTCGACGGCCGCCTTGGCGTTGCGGACGGCGTCCTCGATGCGGTGCTTGCGCTCCTTGAGCTCGACCTCGGTGGCGGCGCCGGCCTTGATGACGGCCACGCCGCCCGCGAGCTTGGCCAGGCGCTCCTGGAGCTTCTCGCGGTCGTAGTCGGAGTCGCTGTTCTCGATCTCGGCGCGGATCTGGTTCACACGGCCGTTGACCTGGTCGGAGGAGCCGGCACCGTCGACGATGGTGGTCTCGTCCTTGGTGATGACCACCTTGCGGGCCTTGCCCAGCAGGTCGAGGGTGGCGTTCTCCAGCTTGAGGCCGACCTCCTCGGAGATGACCTCGCCGCCCGTGAGGATGGCGATGTCGCCGAGCATGGCCTTGCGGCGGTCGCCGAAGCCCGGGGCCTTGACGGCGACGGACTTGAAGGTGCCGCGGATCTTGTTGACGACCAGGGTCGACAGGGCCTCGCCCTCGACGTCCTCGGCGATGATCAGCAGCGGCTTGCCCGACTGCATGACCTTCTCCAGCAGCGGGAGCAGGTCCTTGACCGAGGAGATCTTGGAGTTGGCGATCAGGATGTACGGGTCGTCGAGGACGGCCTCCATACGCTCCATGTCGGTGGCGAAGTACGCCGAGATGTAGCCCTTGTCGAAGCGCATACCCTCGGTGAGCTCCAGCTCCAGACCGAAGGTCTGGGACTCCTCGACGGTGATTACGCCTTCCTTGCCGACCTTGTCCATGGCCTCGGCGATGAGCTCGCCGATCTGGGTGTCGGCGGCGGAGATGGAGGCCGTGGAGGCGATCTGCTCCTTGGTCTCGACGTCCTTCGCCTGCTCCAGCAGGGCGGCGGAGACGGCCTCGACGGCCTTCTCGATACCGCGCTTCAGGGCCATGGGGTTGGCACCGGCGGCCACGTTGCGCAGACCCTCGCGGACCAGCGCCTGGGCCAGAACGGTCGCCGTGGTCGTACCGTCACCGGCGACGTCGTCCGTCTTCTTGGCGACTTCCTTGACCAGCTCGGCGCCGATCTTCTCGTACGGGTCCTCGAGCTCGATCTCCTTGGCGATGGAGACACCGTCGTTGGTGATCGTGGGCGCGCCCCACTTCTTCTCGAGGACGACGTTGCGGCCCTTGGGGCCGAGCGTCACCTTCACGGCGTCCGCGAGCTGGTTCATGCCGCGCTCGAGGCCGCGCCGCGCCTCCTCGTCGAACGCGATGATCTTGGCCATGTGAAGTGGTCCCTCCAGGACTGGGGGTGATTCCTTCGGACCGCGCCCGCGCCCGCGACGGACGGCTCGCGGGCCGCGTGGTTCCTTGCCCCACTTGGCCTGCGGGCCTCACCGACCCGGTCCTTCATTGTCACTCTCACCTTCAGAGTGCTAACGCCAATGATTAGCACTCGCCCATGCCGAGTGCAAGCGGCTCGAGCGGATAGCCAGGTGAACAGCGGGCCCCACGGGTGTCCGGGCAGGCCGAAGGGCCCGCACCCCGGGGGGTACGGGCCCTTCGAAGATGTACAGAAGAACGTCGTGCGGGTCGGCGCGTGCTTCAGCTGGTCGCGAGCCGAACCATGTCCGCCTGCGGACCCTTCTGGCCCTGCGAGATCTCGAAATCGACCCGCTGACCCTCTTCCAGGGTGCGGTAACCGTCCATCTGGATCGCGCTGTAGTGGACGAAAACATCCGCACCACCGTCGACCGCGATGAAGCCGTACCCCTTCTCCGCGTTGAACCACTTGACGGTGCCCTGAGCCATGCCTAACTCCCCTATTACTGGCCCTTGCACAGATCCACACTTCGCGGATCCGGGTCAGACCTCACCCCCCATGGATTGGGGGCGTGCGCCGGAACGCGTCGACCGCGGCTGAATGTATCTGTCCAACTGCCGTCTGCAACAGGTCAATCGGACGAGAAATCTGGACGACGCCGGTCGGGAATCTGCCAAAAATTCGGCTGAATCCGGGGCAAGTCGGGCCCCGCAAAGGGCACATAAGGCGCAAAACATTCGCACACTTTGGCTACATCCTGTCGGATGTGCGGCGCGATTCCAGGGCCCCCGACCCGCGTTCCGGGAGCGCGTTCCCCAACTCTACCGCGCTCAACCACACAGAATTGCCCCCTCCGTTTCTCTCACGGCGAGGGCAATTCGATGAACTCTCGGTAACCGGTGTTACCGACGGTAATGATCAGTCATTCGGTCAGCCGCCGGCGACGGCCGGAATGATGGAGACGCCCGCACCGTCCGGAGTCGTGGTCTCCAGCCCCTGCTCGAAGCGCACGTCGTCGTCGTTGACGTACACGTTGACGAAGCGGCGCAGCTTGCCCTGGTCGTCCAGGACGCGGGCGGCGATCCCGGTGTGGTTCTTCTCCAGGTCGGCGATGACCTCGCCGAGGGTCGTGCCCTCTGCCTGGACCTCTGCCTGGCCGCCCGTGTAGGTGCGCAGGATGGTGGGGATGCGGACGGTCACGCTCATGCCAGGCCAGCCTCTCGGAAGGAGTCGAGGTTCGGGCGGATCGTGGCGGTCAGGCCGGTGCCTGCCACCGCGTCCAGGGTCTTCAGGCCGTCGCCCGTGTTGAGGACGACGGTCGTCTTGGTCGGGTCGAGGACGCCGTTCTCCAGCAGCTTGCGCGTGACGCCCACCGTCACACCGCCCGCCGTCTCCGCGAAGATGCCCTCCGTGCGGGCGAGCAGCTTGATGGCGTCCACCACCTGCTCGTCCGTCACGTCCTCCACCGCCCCGCCGGTGCGGCGCGCGATGTCCAGGACGTACGGCCCGTCCGCCGGGTTGCCGATGGCGAGGGACTTGGCGATGGTGTCGGGCTTCTGCGGGCGCACCACGTCGTGGCCCGCCTTGAACGCGGTCGACACCGGCGAGCAGCCCTGGGCCTGGGCGCCGAAGATCTTGTAGGGCCGGTCCTCGACGAGGCCGAGCTTGATCAGCTCCTGCAGCCCCTTGTCGATCTTGGTGAGCTGGGAGCCGGAGGCGATCGGGACGACGATCTGGTCCGGGAGCCGCCAGCCGAGCTGCTCGCAGATCTCGTACGCCAGGGTCTTGGACCCCTCCGCGTAGTACGGCCTCAGGTTGACGTTGACGAAGCCCCAGCCCTCGCCGGCCGGGTCGCCGATCAGCTCGGAGCAGAAGCGGTTCACGTCGTCGTAGTTGCCCTCGATGCCGACGAGCTCGCCGCCGTAGACCGCGGCCATGACGACCTTGCCCTGCTCCAGGTCGTGCGGGATGAACACGCAGGAACGGAAGCCGGCCCGGGCCGCCGCGGCACCGACCGCGCCGGCCAGGTTGCCGGTGGAGGAGCAGGACAGGGTGGTGAAACCGAAGGCCCGCGCCGCCTCCAGTGCCTGCGCGACCACACGGTCCTTGAAGGAGTGCGTCGGGTTGCCGGAGTCGTCCTTCACGTACAGGTGCGAAGCCTCGATGCCGAGCTCACGGGCGAGGTTGTCGGCCTGGACGAGCTGGGTCCAGCCGGGGTTGATGTTGGGCTTGGTCGCCACGTCCGCCGGGACGGGCAGCAGGGGTGCGTAGCGCCAGATGTTCGCGGGTCCCGCCTCGATCCGCTTCCTCAGCTCCTCGGTTTCGTAGGCCGAGAAGTCGTAGGCGATCTCGAGCGGGCCGAAACACTCCTCGCAGGCGAAGACCGGTCCGAGCGGTACCCGGTGGCCGCACTCGCGGCAGCTCAGAGCAGCGGCGGGGCCGAGGTCTACGGTGGAGTCGGTGGTGCTTGCAGCAGTCTGCACAGCCATGTGAGGCGAGGCCCTTTCTCCTCATCTTCCTCACGACGCATCTCGCCGTGAGACGGATTTGGCACCTTCCCTAGCCGGGAGCCTCGCGGAACGATCAGGACTGGTCCAACTGATCTACGAGAACCGACTGGAGGGTTGCCGGGGCTTCATCGGGCCGTGTCCCTCTGCCCCTCTGGATGAGCGGTATGCGGTTGTGTGTGCGGTTGTGAACAACGGTGACCTCGGACATGCGATGGTCATCCGCGTTGTTCAAGACTGTAACCGAAGGCCGGGACAGTTGAGATAGTCGTCCGAACCGCGAGACAAACAGTGAGGAGCCGCCCACCGTGCTGGAAGAAGTCGAGCGCTGGCTGAGCACCCGCTCCTGGTCCGTGACCGATCGCCCGCTCCACCAGATCCTGGCCGCGAAGCAGCGCACGGGCCAGTCGGTCAGTGTCGTGCTGCCCGCGCTCAACGAGGAGGAGACGGTCGGCGACATCGTCGCGATCATCCGCCACGACCTGATGCAGCAGACCCCGCTCGTCGACGAGATCGTGGTCGTCGACTCGGGGTCCACCGACCGCACCTCCGAGGTGGCCGCCGCGGCGGGCGCCCGGGTCGTCCACCGCGACGACGTCCTGCCGCGGATACCGGCCGTGCCCGGCAAGGGCGAGGTGCTGTGGCGTTCGCTCCTCGTCACCGAGGGGGACATCGTCTGCTTCATCGACGCCGACCTGAAGGAGTTCTCCTCCGACTTCGTCTCGGGGATCGTCGGCCCGCTGCTGACCGACCCGGACGTGGACCTGGTCAAGGGCATGTACGACCGTCCGCTCGCCGGGACCGCGGGCCAGGGCGGCCGGGTCACCGAGCTGATGGCGCGCCCGCTGCTCAACATGCACTGGCCGCAGCTTGCGGGGTTCGTGCAGCCGCTCGGCGGTGAGTACGCGGCCCGCCGCTCGCTGCTGGAGCAGCTGCCCTTCCCCGTCGGGTACGGGGTGGAACTGGGCATGCTGGTCGACGCCCTGCACCTGGTGGGCCTGGACGCCCTGGCCCAGGTGGACGTCGGGGTGCGCAAGCACCGCCACCAGGACGGGCAGGCGCTCGGCCGGATGGCCGCCGCCATCTACCGCACCGCCCAGCTCCGCCTGGCCCGCGGCCACCTCGTCCGGCCCTCGCTCACCCAGTTCGAGCGGGGCGAGGAGGGCTTCGAGCCGCGCACCTACTCCGTGGACACGGAGGAGCGGCCGCCGATGGCGGAGATCGCCGAGTACGCCGCGCGCCGGGTGGCCTGACCCCGGCCGTGTCACTCCGCCGGGGAGGGAACCGTACGTTTGAGCGTTTCCGGGCCGGGCTAGGTTGAGACTCATGGCTTCCACGCACGGTGCTGAGGTGCTGGTCGCGTCCAATCGCGGCCCGGTTTCGTACGAAGTCCGCGAGGACGGTTCGCTGCACGCCAAGCGGGGTGGCGGCGGACTGGTGTCCGGGCTGTCGGCCATCGGCCCGGACGCGAACGCGCTCTGGGTGTGCGCCGCGCTGAGCGACGCCGACCGGGAGGCGGTGCGCCGCTCCCACGGCGGTCGGCGGCTCTCCGAGGACGCGACCGGCGGGCAGCAGGTCCGCATGATCGACATCGACGCGACGGTGTTCTCCGACGCGTACAACGGCATCGCCAACTCGGTGCTGTGGTTCGTCCACCACATGCTGTACCAGACCCCGCTGGAGCCCGTCCTGGACGCGGAGTTCCGTCGCCAGTGGGCGTCCTACGAGGCCTACAACCGGGCGTTCGCCGAAGCCCTGGCCGAGGAGGCGGCGCAGGGCGCGGTGGTGGTCGTCCAGGACTACCACCTGGCGCTGGCTCCCCGGATGCTCCGGGAACTCCGCCCCGACCTGCGCATCGGCCACTTCTCGCACACCCCGTGGGCGCCGCCGGACTACTTCCGGCTGCTCCCCGACGACATCGCCGCCGAACTGCTCGGCGGGATCCTGGGCGCGGACCGGGCGGGCTTCCTCACCCAGCGCTGGGCGGACGCGTTCACCGCCTGCTGCGAAGCCGTCCTCGGGGCCGACGCCGTGTCCGGCACTCGGATCGGGGTGCACGGTCTGGGCGCGGACGCGGACTTCCTGCGGCAGCGGGCGCACCGGCCGGACGTGGACGAGCGGATGACGGCGCTGCGGACGGAGATCGGTACGGCGCCCGACGGCAGGGCACGCAAGACGATCGTCCGGGTCGACCGCACGGAGCTGTCGAAGAACATCGTGCGCGGGCTGCTGGCCTACCGTGAGCTCCTCGACGACCACCCGGAGTGGCGCGAGCGGGTGGTGCACGTGGCGTTCGCCTACCCCTCCCGGCAGGACCTCGCGGTGTACCGCGACTACACCGCCGAGGTGCAACGGGTGGCGGAGGAGATCAACGCCGCGTACGGCACCCCGGGCTGGACCCCGGTCGTCCTCCACGTCAAGGACGACTTCGCCCGCTCCCTGGCCGCGTACCGGCTGGCCGACGTCGCCCTGGTCAACCCCATCCGGGACGGCATGAACCTGGTCGCCAAGGAGGTCCCGGTCGTCTCCGACGAGGGCTGCGCGCTGGTGCTGTCCCGGGAGGCCGGCGCGTACGAGGAGCTGGGCGAGGACGCGGTGACGGTGAACCCGTACGACATCGCCGGCACGGCGCACGCCCTCCACCAGGCGCTCACCATGTCCGACGGCGAGCGCGCCGAGCGCACCAAGCGCCTCACTGCGGCGGCCACGGCCTTGCCTCCGGCCCAGTGGTTCCTGGACCAACTGCACGCACTGGAGGACTGACGCGGGGCGGGACACTCGCTGCCCCGTGGCGGGGCGGGCCGGGCAGGCCCGGCGGGCAGTCGCTGGGCGGCCCGCCGGGCGACGGACGGACCCGGCAGTCGGTCGGACGGATCCGGCAGGCAACCGCTCGACTGCCTGGCAACCGGCCGGACACGCCCAGCGGGCACCGGTCGGTTGCCTCGGGTCTCAGCCGAGTGCCGCCGCAAGCCCGCGCAGCAGGGACACGACGCCCTCGGGGCCGTCCACCACCAGGTCCGCGCGTTCCGCGAGCTCCGTGACCTCCGTGCTGCCGCTGCAGACGAGGAGGCCGGGGACGCCGTCGGAGCGCAGTTTGTCGACGGCGGCGAAGGCGGGGAGGTCGCCCAGGTCGTCGCCCGCGTAGAGGACGGCCTCGGCGCCGGCCTCGCGAACGTACTCCAGCAGGGCGACGCCCTTGTCCATGCCGGGCGGGCGGAGTTCGAGGACCATGCGGCCGGGCTCGACGATCAGGCCGTTGCGGGCGGCGAGGTCGGTGAGGGGTTCACGCAGGGCCTCGAAGGCGGCCTGCGGGTCCTCGGCGCGGCGGGTGTGCACGGCGACGGCCCGGCCCTTCTCCTCGATCCAGGTGCCGCGCCAGGCGCCGATGCGGTCGAGGAAGCCGGGCAGCTCGGCGCGGACGGCGGTGACGCCGGGGTGTGGGGCGGGGGCGTTGACGGTGCCGGTGACGGCGTCCCAGCGTTCGGCGCCGTAGTGGCCGAGGACGACGAGGTGCTCCAGTCCGGGTACGCCCGCGAAGCCGCCGTAGCGCACCGCGACCCCGGCCGGGCGGCCGGTGACCACGGCGACGGCGGCCACCTTGGGGGCGAGGGCGGCGAGCGCCGGGACCGCCTGCGCGTGGGCGCGGGCCTGGTCGGGCTCCGCGACGATCGGCGCCAGCGTCCCGTCGAAATCGAGCCCGACCACCGCGGAGCGGGGCCTGGCGAGCAGCGCGTTCAGCCCGTCCCGCCCGGACTGGGTGACGGGGGTCGGCAGCGGGTCCATGGGGTTGTCCGGGTCCGTGGAGTCCGTCGTGTGGGTGCCCATGGATCGACCCTATCCACGCAACCGCGGATGCACTCCTGGGAGCTTCACCGCTCCCGCGAGGGGCGCGGGGGGACGGAGTCCTGCGAGGGGTGCAGGGGACGGAGCCCCCGCCGGGGTCCGGGGCGGAGCCCCAGGGTGGGGCGACTTTCCAGCCGACCGTCACGGGTGGGTGGGTGGGAAGCGCCGGGGTGCAGGGGCGCAGCCCCTGGCGGGGTCTGGGGCGGAGCCCCAGGGCAGGGCAGGCCCCCGGGGTGCCGACCCCCCGGCCAAGCCCCGCGCAGCGGCTACCGCTCGGCCCGCCGCGACTCCCGGACCCGGCGCAGGCGGTTGACCGTGACCGGGTCGTGGGCCAGGGCCCGCTCGTCGTCGAGGAGGGCGTTGAGGAGCTGGTAGTAGCGGACCGGGGCCAGGCCGAGTTCCTCCCGTATCGCGCGCTCCTTGGCGCCGGGGCCGGTGAAGCCCCGGCGTTCCAGCGCGAGGATGCCCTGTTCGCGTCGGCCGAACTCGTCCCGTTCCATGTCCGAAACGGTAACGCGGGGCACTGACAGGGTGCTCAGTTCGAGGCGCTGCTGTCCGCGGTGTTCGCCGTCGCCTCGAGGCGGCTGAGCGTCCCGAGGGGGCTGCCGTCGGGGGCGACCGCCTGGCCGATGGTCTTCTTCAGGCCCGCACTGACCGACGCCCAGGACGTCTTGCCGACGGGGTACAGCTCGGAGGTGGGGAGTTCCTGCAGGAAGGGCCGCAGGGGCTTGTCCCGGCCGGAGTCGGCCATGACGTCGGACGCGGAGGTGGTGACCGGCAGCAGCCCGTAGCGGCGGGAGAAGTCGAGGACGTTCTTCTCGCTGTAGACGAAGTCGAGGAAGTCGCCGACCTGTTCGGCGTGGCCGTTCTGCTTGAAGGCCATCATCCAGTCCGCGACGCCCATGGACGCCCTGGACTGGGCCGTCCGCCCGGGCATCGGCACCGTGCCGAACTTCACGCCCTTCTTCTTCGCCTGCTGGATCAGCGCCGGGTGCCCGTTGAGCATGCCCACCTGCCCGTCGGTGAAGGCGGCGAACGCCTGGGCCCGGTTGAGCCTGCCCGGGGCGACGGGGCCGGTGAGCCCCTTGCCGACGAGGTCGTCCTTGAGCCAGGTGAGGGTGTCGACGTTCTGCGTGGAGGCGAGGTCGTAGCCGCCGATGTCGTCGGTGTAGCCGCCGCCTCCGCTGAGCAGCCACTGCATGGTCTCGGCCTGCGCCTCCTCCGGGCCGAGGGGCAGCGCGTAGGGGTACTTCACGCCCATGGCCTTCAGTTTCTCGGCGTCGCCGGCGAGTTCGCTCCAGGTGGTGGGCGGAGTGAGGGAGGCCTTGGCGAAGAGGGTCTTGTTGTAGAAGAGCACCCGGGTGGAGGCCGCGAAGGGCATGCCGTACTGGGTGTGGTTCCACTGGCCGGCCTCGGCGAGCTGGGAGACGAAGTCGGCCTGGACGGGGATGGACAGCAGCTCGGAGACGTCGTACAGCTTGCCCTCGGCGGCGTAGTCGGCGTAGGCGCCGATCTGCGCCATGTCGGGCGCCTTGCCGGCGGCGACCATCTCCTTCACCTTGCGGTCGACGTCGTTCCAGGAGTACACGGTGACGTCGATCTTCACGCCGGGGTGCTTGGCCTCGTACTCCTTGGCCAGCTCGTCCCAGTACTTCTTCGAGCTGTTGGCCGCCGAGTCGCCGTAGTCGGCCGCGACCAGTCTCAGGGTCACGTCGGACGATCCGGTGCTCCCGCAGCCCCCGAGGACCGCGGTCATACCCAGCGCGGCGACCGCCGCGATCGTTCCTGCCGTACGACGCCCCACTGTTGTTGCCCCAAACCCTACTGACTCGTCATTCGATATGTGAACACCATAAGGTCTACACCATGTAGTGGACTAGACCTCTTGCGGGTTCGCGGGCCACACTGTTCCCGTGAGACATGTCATCGCCATCGACGTGGGCGGCACCGGGATGAAGGCCGCCCTGATCGGGCCGGACGGCGAGCTGCTGCACCAGGACCGCCGGGCCACGGGCCGCGAGCGCGGGCCCGACGCGGTGGTCGAGGGCATCCTCGGCCTCGCGGCCTCCCTGTACGCCCACGGCGAGGAGCACTTCGGTGAACCGGCCGCCGCGGCCGGACTCGCCGTCCCCGGCATCGTGGACGAGGACCGCGGGGTCGCCGTCTACGCGGCCAACCTCGGCTGGCGCGACGTCCCCCTGCGCGCCCTGCTCACCGAGCGGCTCGGCATCCCGGTCGCCCTCGGCCACGACGTGCGTACCGGCGGGCTCGCCGAGGGCCGCACCGGCGCGGGCAAGGGCACCGACCGGTTCCTGTTCGTGGCGCTGGGCACCGGGATCGCCGGCGCCATCGGCCTGGACGGCCGGGTGGAGGCGGGCGCGCACGGCTTCGCGGGCGAGATCGGTCACATCGTCGTACGCCCCGGCGGCATCGCCTGCCCGTGCGGGCAGCGCGGCTGCCTGGAACGGTACGCGTCCGCGGCCGCGGTCAGCGAGGCGTGGGCGGCCGTCTCCGGCAGCCCGGACGCGGACGCCGCCGACTGCGCGAAGGCCGTCGTGTCCGGTGACCCGAACGCCGTCCGGGTCTGGCAGGAGGCGGTGGACGCGCTGGCCGACGGCCTGGTCACCGCCCTCACCCTGCTGGACCCGCGCACGCTGATCGTCGGCGGCGGGCTCGCCGAGGCGGGGGAGACCCTGTTCACACCGCTCAGGGCGGCCGTCCGGCGGCGCGTCACCTTCCAGAAGCTGCCGTCCGTCGTCCCCGCCGCCCTCGGGGACACCGCCGGGTGCCTGGGTGCGGGGCTGCTCGCCCGGGATCTCCTCGAAACCACTGACTCCTCGGAGGTAACCGCCTGATGCCCCCCACCAAGGTTCTCGCCGGAGCTTCTGTGGTGCTGCCCACCGGGACCGTGCCCGACGGGCGTGTGATCGTCGAGGGTACGAGGATCGCGGCCGCCGCACGCCCGGACGCGGAACTCATCGACGTCAGCGGCCACTGGCTGGTCCCCGGCTTCGTCGACCTGCACAACCACGGCGGCGGCGGAGCCTCCTTCTCCGGCCCGGTGGACGACGTACTGAGAGCCGTCGACACCCACCGGCGGCACGGCACGACCACCCTGGTCGCCTCCACCGTCACCGACGAGACGGACGTCCTGACCCGGCAGGCGGGCCTGCTGAGCGAGCTGGCCGAACAGGGCGACATCGCCGGCATCCACTTCGAGGGCCCCTTCATCTCCCCGTGCCGCAAGGGCGCGCACTCCGCGGAGCTGCTGCGCGACCCCGACCCGGCCGAGGTCCGCAAGCTCCTCGACGCGGCGCGCGGGCGGGCGAGGATGGTCACCCTCGCCACCGAGCTGCCGGGCGGCCTCGACTCCGTACGGCTGCTGGCCGAGCACGGCGTGATCGCGGCGGTCGGGCACACGGACGCGACGTACGAGCAGACGGCCGAGGCGATCGACGCGGGCGCCACGGTCGCCACCCACCTCTTCAACGCCATGCCCGCCCTCGGGCACCGCGCCCCCGGCCCGGTCGCCGCCCTGCTGGAGGACGAACGGGTCACGGTCGAGCTGATCAACGACGGCACGCACCTGCACCCGGCCGCCCTCGAACTGGCGTTCAACCGTGCGGGCGCCGCGCGGGTGGCGTTCATCACGGACGCGATGGACGCGGCCGGCATCGGCGACGGCCGCTATCTGCTGGGCCCGCTCGAGGTCGAGGTCAACGACGGCGTGGCCCGGCTGGTGGAGGGCGGCTCCATCGCGGGCTCGACGCTCACCCTGGACCGCGCCTTCAAACGGGCGGTGACCGTCGACCGGCTGCCGGTGGAGGACGTGGTGGCCGCCCTGTCCGCCAACCCGGCCCGGCTGCTGGGCCTGGACGACCGCATCGGCTCCCTGGAGCCCGGCAAGGACGCCGACCTGGTGCTCCTCGACGCGGACTTCGACCTCAAGGGTGTGATGCGCCGGGGTGAATGGGTGGTCGATCCCCAACTGGGCTGATCCGTCCCCGAGTCGGGAGTCGGTGGCCGGTCCCGTGGACTGGGCCGGTCGCCCTCTCTTTGGCATGATCTGGCTTCCGGAAGCGAAGAAGCCGCATGTCACGCCCGAGGGGAGGCCGGCCCACGTGATCCTCACGGTCACACTGAACACCGCTCTCGACATCACCTATCGCGTACGGTCCCTGCGGCCGCACGCCTCCCACCGCGTGCAGGAGGTCGTCGAACGGCCGGGCGGCAAGGGCTTGAACGTCGCCCGGGTGCTCGCGGCCCTCGGGCACGAGGTGACGGCCACCGGGTTCGCCGGCGGCGCCACGGGGCGCGTGGTCCGGGAGCGGCTGGCGACCACGCCGGGAATGGTGGACGCGCTGGTGCCGGTCGGCGGGGCGACCCGGCGCACCATCGCCGTCGTGGACGAGCTGGGCGGCGACACCACCCAGCTGAACGAGCCCGGCCCGCAGATCACCCACGCCGAGTGGGCCGCCTTCCAGGACACGTACGGGCGGCTGCTGGGCTCGGCCTCCGCGGTCGCCCTGTGCGGGAGCCTGCCGCCGGGAGTACCGGTGGGTGCGTACGCGGGACTGATACGGACCGCGCGGGCCGCGGGCGTCCCCGTCCTCCTGGACACCAGCGGCGAACCACTGCGCCGCGGGGTGGCGGCCCGCCCGGACATCGTCAAGCCGAACGCCGAGGAACTCGCCGAGCTGACCGGCTCCCACGAGCCGCTGCGGGCCGTCCAGGACGCCCGGCGGCGCGGCGCCCACGCGGTCGTCGCCTCCCTGGGCGCGGAGGGCCTGCTGGCCGTCACCCCCGAGGGCCGCTGGCGCGCCACCCCGCCCGGCCGCCTCCACGGCAACCCGACCGGCGCCGGCGACTCCACGGTCGCGGCCCTGCTGTCGGGCCTCGTGGAACACCTGCCCTGGCCGGACCGGCTGACCCGCGCGGTCGCACTGTCGGCGGCGACGGTACGGGCGCCTGCGGCGGGCGAGTTCGACCGGGAGGCCTACGAGGAGCTGGTGGGGCGGGTGGCGGTGACCGGAGAGGTCAGCGCGGCCTGACTACGACTTCTTCCACCCCGGCTCCAGCCAGAACTGGTCGAAGTTGGCATCGCACTGGTTGCTCTGCTCGCAGGACAGCTTGATGGTGTTGGGGCCCTTGTTGAGGATGATGTTCCCGAAGGTGTTGGTCCAGCCCTTTTCGTAGTCGCCCGCCGGGGCATGGGCGAAGTTCGCCAGGTTGAACGGGCGGGTCTGGGGCGTGCCGTTCACCGTGAGTGTGGCGTTGGCGTCCTTGCCGGGCACGCCGTAGGTGACGTGCAGCGTGTACTTGCCCGCTTTGGGGATGTCGCTCAGGTCCCAGGTGAGGGACGAGCCGACCTGGTTGAAGTTCGTGACGTAGGTGCCACCGTCGGCTTTCGCGCCCTTGACGTCCGACGCCGTGCCCGCTCCTCCACCCAGCGTCAGCGTCTTCGCGTCGGCCTTGGGCAGTTCCCCCGACGCCGCCGAGCTGCTGCTGGACGGGGTCGGCGAGGCCTTCTGGGACTGGGCCGGGGCGCCGGAGGCCTTGTTGTCGGCCTTCTTGTCGTCGGAGTCGCCGTTCATCATGGCCCAGCCGATGCCGATGACGACCGCCGCCACCACCGCGACGGCACCGATCAGCAGGCCCTTGGTGTTCGGGCCGCGACTCCGGCCGCCACCGCCCCCGCCGCCGGGCATCGGCTGCTGGGTGGTCTGCGCGCCGCCCGGGAAGGTCTCCGGTGCCTGGTAGGCGGCGTTCGGCTGCCCGTAGGCGGCGCCCTGCTGCTGGACGGTCTGGCCGTACTGCGCCTGCTGCCCGCCGTACGTGCGCTCGCCGACCGCGCGCACTCTGTTGACCGAGCCCGGGTAGCCGTAACCGCCGGACGGCGGCTGGGCGCCCCTGGCCTGACCGTCGGCGTACAGATAGCCGAACGGGTCGTCGTCCTCGGGCGTGCTCGGGCCGTTTTCGCCGGGGCTCATCCCTAGGTACTCCTCAACAGGTGCGGGTGGATGCGGTAGTGGTGAGAATGGCGAGCCTACCCGCTTCGTGTGGCCCAAACGGGTGACTCCCGTCGCATCGACCCGCTGACCTGGAGATCAGCCGGCCCGCCGGTGCTGTTTGGGACGAGATCGTTTCTCTACGTACATGCGTTCGTCAGCGGACTTCAACACTTCGTCCGCAGTCATTCCACAGTGTGCCCACCCGATACCGAAGCTGGCGCCCACCCGCACGGCCCGGCCCTCGGCGCGGATCGGCTGGATGATCTCGTTGCGCAGCCGTACGGCGAGGTCCTGGGCGTCGGCCTTGCCGAGGCCGTCGGCGAGGATCACGAACTCGTCGCCGCCGAGCCGGGCCACCGTGTCGCCGTCCCGCACGCCGTTGCTGAGCCGCCGGGCGACCTCGATGAGGACCGCGTCGCCCGCGTTGTGCCCGAACCGGTCGTTGATCGACTTGAAGCCGTCGAGGTCGCAGAAGAGGACCGCGAGGCCCTTGGTGCCGTCGTCCCGCTCCCCCTCGGGGGCGATGGTGTGCACGTGGTGGTCGTAGCCTTCGAACGGCTGAGCGCCCGGCGACGCGAAGTCGAAGCCGTGGCCGGGCGGGTCGAAGGCGGGGTGGCCGTAGGCCGCGTCCAGCGACTCCAGCGCGCCGGACTGGGTGGGCCGCTGACAGAGCCGGGACGACAGGCGCGAGCGCAGCTCGGCGGAGTTCGGCAGCCCGGTGAGGGAGTCGTGGGAGGCGCGGTGGGCGAGCTGGAGCTCGCGGCGCTTGCGCTCCTCGATGTCCTCGACGTGGGTGAGCAGGAAGCGGGGGCCGTCGGCGGCGTCCGCGACGACGCTGTTGCGCAGGGACACCCATACGTACGTACCGTCACGGCGGCCGAGCCGGAGCTCCGCGCGTCCGCCTTCCGCGGAGGTGCGCAGCAGGGTGCCTATGTCCTCGGGGTGGACCAGGTCGGAGAAGGAGTAGCGGCGCATCGCGGAGGCGGGTCGGCCCAGCAGGCGGCACAGGGCGTCGTTGGTGCGCAGGATCCGGCCGTGCTGGTCGCCGCCCATCTCGGCGATCGCCATGCCCGAGGGGGCGTACTCGAAGGCCTGCCGGAAGCTTTCCTCACTGGCCCGCAGGGCCTGCTGCTCCCGCTCCAGGCGGACCAGGGCGCGCTGCATATTGGCACGTAGACGCGCGTTGCTGATCGCGATCGCGGCCTGGAACGCGTACATCTGCAGCGCCTCGCGGCCCCAGGCGCCGGGCCGGCGGCCGTTGCGCGGCCGGTCCACGGAGATCACACCGAGCAGTTCGCCACTGGAGCCGGCCGGCCCGCCGGGCGTGTACATCGGCGCGAAGAGCCGGTCGGAGGGGTGCCACTCGTCCTCGAAGCGGGGGTCGGGCCCGTCGGTGAACCACTGGGGGACGTCGTCGTCGTCCAGCACCCAGCCCTCGGTGTGGGGTATGAAACGCAGGTCGCCCCAGTCCTCGCCCATGCTCAGGCGGCGCTCCCAGGAGGCGCGGGAGCCGACACGGCCGGTGATGAGGGCCTCCGCGGCCGAGTTGCCGGAGAAGGCGGCGACCACGAGATCGCCGTCGGGCCGTACCAGGTTCACGGCCGCCATCTCGTAGCCGAGGGCGTTCACGACCCCGTCCGCGACGGTCTGCAGTGTGTCCGCCAGGCTGCGTGCCGTGTTCATGTCGGCCATGACCTGGTGCAGCTGTCGCAGGGACGCAAGGCGGACATACGGCTCCGACTCGGTCTCCATGCTCGCCCTCCCCCCGAGACCTCGCAGCGAATCAAGGGTTGTCGTCGGCGTTTCTTTTCCGGTGGTGCCCTTGTGGTGCTCTTACAGGTTCCCCGCCACTGAATCACAGCGCGCTCCCCACTCGGTACACAGGGTCAACAATTCCCGCCCCTTGTGACTCAAGTCACAGGAGAACGTGAACAATTGAGTGGAGTTTCTGCGTTTTCCCTGTGTGTTTACTGAACGCAGTCTTTGCGAGTGTGCGGACATGATGCACGAAGGGCCGGACTCGGGGTCGTAGGACCTTGTCCCGGGGCCCTCTCGGCCGGAGGCCCGATGCGACCCGCACCGAGCGGAGATTAGCGTTTCCGGTGTGCCGAACAATCCCTCTGCCCTCGCCCTGCCCATCGTCCCCACCGCCTCCGGGCATGCTGAGGGGGTGAGCAACGACGAGTTCCGGGCCGCGATGTCCCGGCTGGCCGCGGGCGTGGTCCTGGTGACCGCGCAGGAGCCGCCGCTCGACCCGGACGACCCCGGGGCGCCGCCCGGCGAGGACGTCGGTATGACCGCCACCGCCTTCATGTCGGTCTCCCTCGAACCGCCGCTGGTCCTGGTCAGCCTGCGCGAGGGCTCCCGCATGGACGACCTGCTCGCCGAGCAGCCGCTGTGGGCCGTCTCCGTCCTCGCCGACAACCAGCGCCAGACCGCCGGCCGCTTCGCCATGAAGGGCCGGGTCAGCGACCGCCTGCTCTTCGCCGACCTCCCCGTCACCCGCGGCGAGGCCACCGGTGCGCCGCTGGTCGGCGGCGCCCTGGCGGCCCTGGAGTGCCGCACCGAGCAGCGGGTGGCGGCCGGCGACCACACACTGGTGATCGGCCGGGTGCTGACCGCCCGACTGCCGGGCACGGAAGGTGGCCCTCTGCTGTATTTCCGGGGCAGGTACCGGCAGTTGGGGTAATCACCGCCGGAGAAATTCGTGGCGGTTTTGTGAACTGCCGCTCTACCGTGCCGGTATGACGCCCCGTCTGGAACAAGTGACTCCGAGGAATTTCGACGCCGCGACCGGCATTCACGTCCGCCCGGACCAGGAGCACGCGGTGTCGCCGGTGATGCAGTCGCTGGCCGAGGCGTACGTCCATCCGGCCGGGGTCGCCTGGCCCCGTCTGATCGTCGACGAGGACCGCCCGGTCGGCTTTCTGATGGCCTTCCTCGACATCGACTGGCACGGCGACGGAACGGTGTTCCGCTCCGGCCTGTGGCGCCTCAACATCGCCGCCGGGGAACAGGGCCGCGGCTACGGCCGCTTCGCCGTCGCCTCCGTCGCCGAGGAGATCCGCCGCCGCGGCGGCAAGGAACTGCACGTCACCTGGCACCCGGGCCCGACCGGCCCCGAGGGCTTCTACCTCGGCCTCGGCTTCCGCCGCACCGGGGAGACCAGCGGGGGCCAGACGGTGGGGGTGCTGGAGCTGGACCGGGCGCCGGAGCCTGACGGGGCTTGAGCTGCCGGTGCGGGTGCCGGGGCCCCGCGGAAGCAGGGGCGTCAGCCCCACGGGTCCAGGGACGACAACCCCCGCATGGGCCAGGTCGGCGGGGGCGCAGTGCCGCAGGGGCAGGCTGGAGCCCCGCAGGGGACAGTGGGCAGCACTCTCCCCGCAGGGTGCAGGGACAGCAGCCCCGCAAGGGACAGGGGGCGGGTCCCCCGGCCGGGCGAAGGGGCGGAGCCCCTGGAGGACGGGAACGGGTAGGGGCGGCGGGGGCGCTGAACCCGCGTTGCCACGGTGCGGTGTCCGAAGCCATCCAGGGGGCACCCCGGGGCGGGCCGGGTGCGACGCCGGCGTCGGGACGGCGGGGCCGCTCAGCCCCAGTCCCGTCCCGACCTGCCCCGCTTGGTGTCCGAGCGTTGCTTCTTCTCCCGGAGCCGGCGCTCGTTGATCCCCCGCGGGATGCGGGTCGGCCTGCGCGGCTTGGGCGGGGGCGCGGTGGCCTCCGCGAGCAGCGCCGCGAGGCGCACCGCGGCGGTCTCCCGGTTGCGCCACTGGGAGCGGTGCTCGGAGGCGCGGACGGTGACGACACCGTCGACCAGCCGCCCGCTCAGCCGGGCCAGCGCCCGCTCCTTCCACACCTGTGGAAACGCCTCGGTCCGCGCCAGGTCGAAGCGCAGCTCCACCTGGGAGTCACTGGTGTTGACATGCTGCCCACCAGGCCCCGAGGACCGCGAGAAACGCCACATCAGCTCGGCCTCGGGCAGCGAGACGGAGCCACGGACGACGTAAGGACCGGACATGCCGTCCATGTTCCCGCCTCTGTCCGGTCCACGTCACCCGGATTTCGCCTTGGGTAAAAAAGGTAAAGCCACCCGGAACCACGGGGACCCCCCTCGGCGTTCTCGGAGTGACGGTAGCTTCGTCCACAGTGCGAAGCCCGTACTGACGCAACGAGGGAAGGGACTCCCAAACCATGGCTGTAAGCCTGTCCAAGGGCGGCAACGTCTCGCTCACCAAGGAAGCTCCGGGCCTGACCGCCGTCACCGTGGGCCTCGGCTGGGACGTCCGCACCACCACCGGCACGGACTTCGACCTGGACGCCTCCGCCATCGCGGTCAACACGCAGGGCAAGGTCTACTCGGACGCCCACTTCGTCTTCTTCAACAACAAGAACACCCCGGACAACTCGATCGTCCACACCGGCGACAACCGCACCGGCGAGGGCGCGGGCGACGACGAGGCGATCAACGTCAACCTGGCGGCCCTCCCGGCCGACGTCGACAAGATCGTCTTCCCGGTCTCCATCTACGACGCCGAGACCCGCAACCAGAACTTCGGCCAGGTCCGCAACGCCTACATCCGCATCATCAACCAGGCCGGCGGCGCCGAGATCGCCCGCTACGACCTCTCCGAGGACGCCGCCACCGAGACCGCCATGGTCTTCGGCGAGCTCTACCGCAACGGCGCCGAGTGGAAGTTCCGCGCCGTCGGCCAGGGCTACGCCTCGGGCCTGGTGGGCATCGCGCAGGACTTCGGCGTCAACGTCTGAGCCGCACCCGCTCGTTGACGAAAGCCCCGGTCGTACTCGCACCGCGAGAAAACGACCGGGGCCCCGCGCCGTCTCCGGCGATAGATTGCCCGGCGTGATCCTCGAGCCCCTGCCCGCCGGCCAGGACATCCCGGCGCCCGTTCTCACCGAACTCACCGCGCTCTACGCCTCCAACCGCGACTTCTTCGCGCTCAGCGACGACTTCCCCGACCCGGACGACATCCGGCCGGAGCAAGTGGCGGCCGCGCTGGCGGAGGATCTGGCGCACCCGGACGCGGAAGTGCTGCTCGCGCGCGGTGCGGGACGGCTGGTGGGCGTCGCCTGCACACTCGCCCGTCACCCGGACCCGGCCGACCCCGACCCGTGGATCGGGCTGCTGATGGTGGACGCGGGCGAGCACGGCCGGGGACGGGGACGGCAGATCGCGCGACTGGTCGAGGACCGTTTCCGGAAGGCCGGCCGGACCGCCGTACGGCTCGCCGTCCTCGACAACAACCCCGGAGGCCTCGCCTTCTGGACCGCCCTCGGCTACGCATACGTCGCCCAGCGGCCCGACCGCGCCCTCGGCCGGCCCTGCACGGTCCTGCGCAAGGTGCTGCGCACCCCACGCTCGGCGGCCCGCGTCGCCGTCGTCGACCCGGAGGGCTCGGTCTTCCTCTTCCGCTACGACAACCCCGAGGCGGGCGCCCACTGGGCCCTCCCCGGCGGCGGCCTCGAACCGGGCGAGACCTCGCGCGAGGGAGCCCTGCGGGAACTGCGCGAGGAGACCGGCTGGACCGATCTGGAGCCCGGCCCGCTGCTGTGCACGTGGGAGCACGACTTCACCCGGTTCGACACCCACATCCGGCAGCACGACGACATCTACGTCACCCGCGGCCCGCGCCGGGACCCCGCCGGCCCCGACCTGGCCGCCGAACACGCCCGGGACGGCATCCTGACCTGGCGCTGGTGGACGCGGGAGGAGCTGGCCGATCCGGACGAGCCCGTCTGGCCGCCCCACCTGGGCCGGCTGCTGGCCGAGTTCGAGCAGGGCTGACCACCGGAGGCACTCCGGAGGCACTCAGGGGCGGTCCGGCTTGCCTTCCCCGTACAGCCAGTCGGCCCAGATCGTGCCGAAGTCCTCGTGCGGAGCCCGCTTCTCCACGTACGCCGTGAAGTCGGCGGTGCTCGCGTTGCCATAACGGTGAGCGGCGGCCCAGCCCTGGATGATGTCGTAGAAGGTGTCGTCGCCGACCTTCTGACGGATCTTGTGCAGGACCATAGCGCCGCGCTGGTAGACGGGCGGGTCGGAGATGTGCGCGGCACTGCTGGGCTTCGCCGGCGGAAAGGCCCAGATGGCGTCCGGGTCGTCGACCTCGTCGGACGTGCCGTCGTAGAGCGCGGTGAACGTCTGCTGCGCGGAGTCGCCGCCGTGGTCCTCCCGCCACAGCCATTCCGCGTACGTCGCGAAGCTCTCGCTCAGCCACATGTCCCGCCAGCTCTCCGGGGTGACGGAGTCGCCGTACCACTGGTGGGCGAGCTCGTGGACGAGCGTCGCGGTGTCGGGGGCGCCCGGGAAGACGGGGCGGGTCTGGGTCTCCAGGGCGTAGCCCGCGTCCTCGGCGCGGTCGACGATCGCACCCGTGGAGGCGAAGGGGTACGGGCCGAAGTTGTACTCCTCCCACTTCATGACCTCGGGGATCTTCGCCAGCACCTCCCGGCTCGCCGCCCTCTGCGTGGGGTCGACGGCCACGTACACGGGCAGGCCGTCCTCGGTGGTCGTGCGCGCGATGTCGTAGTGGCCGATCGCGACCGTGGCCAGGTAACTCGCCATGGGCTCGGCGGTGTGCCAGACGAACGTCGTACGGCCGCCGGTCGTGTTCTGCCGCGACGGCTCACCGTTCGAGACGGCCTGCAGCCCCTTGGGGACGGTGACCGTGATGTCGTACGACGCCTTGTCGGAAGGGTGGTGGTTGCCGGGGAACCAGGCCATGGACCCGGTCGGTTCGCCCAGCGCCAGTGCGCCGTCCGCGGTGCGCAGCCAGCCCTCCTTGGAACCGTCGGGGTCGGTGATCGTCTCCGGGGTGCCCGAGTAGCGCACCGTGGCCTCGAACGTCTCCCCCTCGTCCAGGTCGTCGTGCGGGCGGACGGTCAGCTCCTGGCCGGCCCGGTTCCAGTGGGCGCCGCGGCCCTCGACGGTGACGGCATCGACGTCCATGCCCCTGAGGTCGAGGTCGAAGGCGGACAGGTCCTTGGTCGCGCGAGCCGTGATCACCGCGGTTCCGGTGAGGTGGTGGCGGCCGGGTTCGTAGGAGAGGGTCAGGCCGTAGTGGGTGACGTCGTAGCCACCGTTGCCCGCCCTCGGGAAGTACGGGTCCTGTACGCCGTAGCCGCCGGGGGTGCCGTGCACTCCGCCGTCGCACGCGGTGAGGGCGAGGGCGAGGAACGCGGCGGAGACCGGGACGAGACGCACGGATCTGGGCACGGCAGTGATCCTATGCGGGCGGGTACCGGCCGGGAGGCGTGCGGTGGTCCCGGACCGGCGTGACACCATCACGTACGTGCTCGACATCGGCTACGCCCTCTCCACCCGCTTCCCCGACCCGCCGCAGACCGACTACCGGCACGCGGACGTCCACGCCCTCCGCCACGACCTGTTCTGCGGTGACGTCTACCTCGCCGACACCAAGACCGACCGCGAACTGTCCACAGCCTGGGGATGGGTGCCGGTGCTGGATTTCGCCTGGGCCCTGTGCGACATCGCGGAGCGCCTGGACCGGGACCCGGCGGGCTCCCGCGCCTCCCGGCCCCAGCGGGCGGAACTGGACTTCACCGAGTCCACCGACCGCATGCTCTTCGAGCGCCGCTTCGGCTGGGTGGACATCGCCGCCGACTGGATGCCCGCGGAGGAGTCCCCCCTCTCCTTCTCGCACGCCGAACTCCGCCGGGAGGCCCGCGACTTCCTGCACGACCTCATCGCCGACCTGACCGACCTGCACGAGGCCCTGTCGGACAACCCGGCGATCTGGACACTGCAGGCCCGTTTCCCGAGGGTGCCGTAGGCCGCCTCCCGGAGGGGCCCGCGGACGGACTGGATCACTCCACCCGGATCCCCAGCTCTCCCGCCAACACCGGCGCCAGATCCAGCAGTTGCCCCGGGCTGATCACCGCCCCCGCCAACCGCCCGACCCCTCGCGCGATCTCCAGCGAAGCGGCCCCGCGCAGATCCACGTGCGTCAGGGTCACCTCGGTGAAGTCGACGGACTTCAGGACGCAGTCGACGAACTCCACACGGTCCAGGCGGGCTCCGCCGAAGTCGGGTTCGACGAGGACGCAGCCCTCGAAGACGACGTCGGTCAGCCTGGCCTTGCGGAGGTTGAGGTAGTCGATCTTGCCGCCGCGGATCAGGACCCGCTCCAGGACGGCGCCGTGCAACTGTGTGCCGCCGAGGCGGGCGTCGTGGACCTCGACGTCACGCAGGGTCGACTCGGCCAGATCGGTACCCACACCCCGTATCCCCGACAGGACGGTGTCCAGGATCCGGGCGTGGTGCAGACGTGTCTCGTCGACGACGCACCCCGCAAGCGAGCAGTCCATGAAACGCGCGCCCGCCCCGTCCTGCCCCGCGAAGTCCGCCTCGCGGAACTCCACCCCGTCGTAGTCCCCGTCCGGCTCCAGCCCGCCGCCGTCCCAGGGTTCCAGCGGCGGCAGCCGCAGTTCCGGTCGCCGCGCCGCCTTCGTCCCACCGGCCCCGCCGGTCGCCTTCCTCGCCATGCCCCCATGCTGCACCCCGCCACTGACAATCAAATGGGCGCTGCCTCCGCGGCACATACCGATTACGTGATCATCACGCTGGCATAGCTGCTCCTCGCCGGTCCCGTCGCCGGCCTGATGGTCACGCCAGGGCCCCGAGGCACGGGGCGCACGCAGCGGCCCCCGTCCCCGCATCAGTGACCTGACGGCACCCCGCCCAGCGCCGCCAGCGCCCCGTCCGACAGCCGGTACACCGTCCACTCGTCCTGCGCACGGGCCCCCAGCGACTCGTAGAACCCGATCGCGGGCCGGTTCCAGTCCAGCACCGCCCACTCCAGCCGCCCATAGCCCCGCTCCACGCATATCCGCGCCAGCTCGGCGACCAACGCCCTGCCGTGACCCCCGCCCCGGGCCTCCGGGCGGACGTACAGGTCCTCCAGATAGATCCCGTGCACACCCCGCCAGGTCGAGAAGTTGAGGAACCACACCGCGAAACCGACCACCTCGCCGGTCGAGTCGTCCTCGGCGACATGCGCGAACGCAGCCGGCCGCACACCGAACAACGCCTCGCGCAGCTGCTCGGGACTCGCCTTCGCCTCCTGGGGAACCTTCTCGTACTCGGCCAGCTCACGGACCAGTGCGTGGATGACGGGGACATCGGCGGGTGTCGCGACACGAATCATGGGCCGAGGCTAGCCCCGGCCCTCCCGCAGCCGCAGCACCACCTCCAGATGCCGCTCCTCCAACCCGCGTCCGCTCTCCACGTCCCACAGACAGTTCTGCAGCAGCCGCCCCGACGTCCACGCCCGCGCCCGCCCCCGGTCCAGCCCCAGCACCTCCGTCATCGCGTCGAAACGCCACCGCACCTCGTCCGCGTCGAAACGGTTGACCAGGGCGGGCCACAGTTCGAACCCGGGATCACCGGACAGCGGCTTGGGGTCGATGGCCAGCCAGGGGGCGCGGGCGGAGCCGAGGACGTTCCCGTAGTGCAGATCCCAGTGCAGGAGACGGTCTCCGGGCTCGTCGGCGACCTCCCGCACCTCGGCCGCGCAGTCGGCGACCAGGCGGCGGGCCGCGGGGTCCGCGATACGGGCCAGCACCGGCGGGGTCCGCTCCAGCATGCCGCGCGCGATGTCACCGAGGCGGCGCATGCCCTCCGGCGCCGGGAACGACGTCAGACGCACCAGCAGCCCGGCGACGACCCCCACCGCCTCACGGGCGTCCGCGAGGCCGGAGAGCGTCCGGGCCGGGTCGAGGCGTTCCAGCAGCATGGTGCCGGTGACCGGGTCGTGGCCGAGGAGACGCACGGCGCCGTCGCCGCCCCAGACCCGCAACGCGGCCGGCTCCCCCACGGTCTCCGCATCCGCGAGCTGCAGCTTCAGCACGGCCGGCGTGCCGTCGGCACGGACGACGACCGGCAGGACCAGGGCACTCACGCCGTACATCGACGGCCCGTCCAGACGCAGCCCCCAGCGATCCAGAAACCCGGCCGCCAGCTCCGGCAGCCCGGCGACGAAGGCCCGTCCGGCCGCCCCGTTGTACCTCTCATGCGCAGCCGCCAGCCCACCCGGAATGTCGATCATCCGTCGGACGTTACTCGTCTGCGTGAATCGGCTCATGCGAACCAACCGGGACACCAGCAGGGTGTGGGCGTACCTCCGCAGCGCTCCCGGCACCTACGCGTGGCTGATGATCCTCTTCTTCACGACCGTCGCGCTGCACGCCATGTCGCCGGAGTTCGAGCAGCACTTCCTGCGGCAGCGGTCGACCAACATCCACGAGCTGTCACAGAACCCGGTGCGGGTGCTGATCGCCAGCGCGATGTGGACCGACAGCGGCTACTGGCTGCCGTACGCGGCCCTGTTCACGGTCTTCCACGCACAGGCCGAACGCTGGCTGAGCACCGCCCGCTGGCTGGTGGTGTGTGTGGCCGCGCACGTACTCGCCACGCTGATCAGCGAAGGCGCGCTGCTGATGGCCATCCGGAACGGCATGGCACCGCAGTCGGCCGTCAACACCCTCGACGTCGGCGTGAGTTACGCGCTGGCCGGAGTGATGGCCGTCCTGACGTACCGGATCGCGACGCCCTGGCGGTACGGGTACCTGGCGGCCGTGCTCGTCCTCTTCACCGTGCCGCTGGCCACCGGGCCCACGTTCACGGACGTCGGGCACTTCGTCTCCGTACTGATCGGACTGGCCTGCTATCCACTGGCCAGGGGCCGCGGAAAAACATGGAATCCGAAGGAGACACTGGCAACTCTCAGGGGTTAACGTCCGCACATGAGCAGCTCGGCCAGCGCAGTCGTCAACGGCGGCATCTCCTTCTGGTACAGCGACGACGGCCTCCCGGCGGCACGGGAGCCACTGCCCGGCGACACCTCCGCGGACGTCGTGATCGTCGGCGGCGGATACACAGGGCTGTGGACCGCCTACTACCTGAAGAAGGCGGCGCCGTCCCTGCGCATCACCGTCCTGGAACAGAAGTTCTGCGGATACGGCGCCTCCGGGCGCAACGGCGGCTGGCTGTACAACGGCATCGCCGGCCGCGACCGGTACGCGAAACTGCACGGCCGCGACGCGGCGATCCGCCTGCAACAGGCGATGAACGACACCGTCGACGAAGTCATCGCCGTCACCGAGGCCGAAGGCATCGACGCGGACGTCCACAATGGCGGCGTCCTCGAAGTGGCGACCACACCCGCCCAGCTCGCCCGGCTGAAGGCCTTCCACCAGCACGAACTGTCGTACGGGGAGAAGGACCGCGAACTGTACGGTGCCCGGGAGACCGCCGAACGGATCCGCGTCGCCGACGCGGTCGGATCGACCTGGACACCACACGGTGCACGGCTGCACCCGGTGAAGCTGGTGAAGGGACTCGCGGCCGCCGTGGAAACCCTCGGGGTGACCATCCACGAGTCCACACCGGTGACGGAGATCCGGCCCCGGCACGCCGTCACCCCGTACGGAAACGTCCGCGCGCCCTACGTCCTGCGCTGCACGGAAGGCTTCACGGCCTCCCTCAAGGGCCAGCGGCGGACCTGGCTGCCCATGAACTCCTCCATGATCGCCACCGAACCGCTCACCGACGAGCAGTGGTCGGCGATCGGCTGGCACGGCCGGGAGACCCTCGGCGACATGGCCCACGCCTACATGTACGCCCAGCGCACCGCCGACGGGCGGATCGCGCTCGGCGGGCGCGGCGTGCCCTACCGCTTCGGATCCCGCACCGACAACGACGGCCGCACCCAGGACACGACCATCGAGGCCCTGCGGGACATCCTCGTCCGCTTCTTCCCGGCACTGGCCGCGGTCCGCGTCGAACACGCCTGGTCGGGGGTGCTCGGAGTACCGCGCGACTGGTGCGCGACGGTCACCCTCGACCGCACGACCGGAATCGGCTGGGCGGGCGGATACGTCGGCTCCGGCGTCGCCACCACCAACCTCGCCGCACGAACCCTGCGGGACCTCGTCCAACAGGACTCCGGCCAAGGCGGCCGCACCCGGCTGACCGACCTCCCGTGGGTCGGCCACAAGGTGCGCAAATGGGAACCGGAACCGCTGCGCTGGCTCGGCGTGCACGGCATGTACGCGACGTATCGAGCCGCGGATCAGCGGGAGCGGCTACGGCCGGGCACCGAGTCCTCACGCCTGGCCCGAGCGGCCGACCGGGTGGCCGGGCGGCACTGAGCGGATTCGCCGATGCGCATGCGGCACATGCATAGACCCAGGCCGGACAGGGATCTGACCTGGGTCTTTTGAGCCCCCTGTCGGATTCGAACCGACGACCTACGCATTACAAGTGCGTTGCTCTGGCCAGCTGAGCTAAGGAGGCCTGCACGTGTGCGAAGCACGTGCCCGAGCAGTGTACCCAGGTCCGCAGGGGGCCCGGTCGAATATTTCCGCGAAGTTCACACCCCCCGGACTACTGACAGACCTGGTGAACGCCAGGTACCGTCCTGACCCAGTTCACCCCGGTGGACTACACCAACCACCTTCCTACAACGGATCGTCCGGCACGTTCCTGCCGGTAGAAGGGGGCCCATTCACCATGGCCACTGTCTCGTTCGACAAGGCGACCCGGATCTACCCGGGTTCCACGAAGCCCGCCGTCGACGCGCTCGAGATCGACATCGAGGACGGCGAGTTCCTCGTCCTGGTCGGCCCGTCGGGTTGCGGTAAGTCCACCTCGCTCCGGATGCTCGCGGGGCTCGAGGACGTGAACGCCGGCGCCATCCGCATCGGTGACCGCGACGTCACGCACCTGCCGCCGAAGGACCGTGACATCGCCATGGTGTTCCAGAACTACGCGCTCTACCCGCACATGACGGTCGCCGACAACATGGGCTTCGCGCTCAAGATCGCGGGCGTCAACAAGGCGGAGATCCGGCAGAAGGTCGAGGAGGCCGCGAAGATCCTCGACCTGACCGAGTACCTGGACCGCAAGCCGAAGGCGCTGTCCGGTGGTCAGCGCCAGCGTGTCGCGATGGGCCGTGCCATCGTGCGTGAGCCGCAGGTGTTCCTCATGGACGAGCCGCTGTCCAACCTGGACGCCAAGCTCCGTGTGTCGACGCGTACGCAGATCGCGTCGCTGCAGCGCCGCCTCGGCATCACCACCGTGTACGTCACCCACGACCAGGTCGAGGCCATGACGATGGGCGACCGGGTGGCCGTGCTCAAGGACGGTCTGCTGCAGCAGGTCGACTCGCCCAGGAACATGTACGACCGGCCCGCCAACCTGTTCGTCGCCGGCTTCATCGGCTCCCCGGCGATGAACCTGGTCGAGGTGCCGATCACCGACGGCGGTGTGAAGTTCGGCAACAGTGTCGTGCCCGTCAACCGGGACGCGCTGAAGGCCGCCGCCGACAAGGGCGACCGCACGGTGACGGTCGGTGTCCGTCCCGAGCACTTCGACGTGGTGGAGCACGACGGTGGTACCGCCGCCTCCCTGTCGAAGGACACCGAGGACGCCCCGGCGGGTCTCGCGGTCTCCGTGAACGTCGTGGAGGAGCTCGGCGCCGACGGTTACGTCTACGGCACCGCCGAGGTCGGCGGCGAGCGGAAGGACCTGGTGGTCCGCGTCAACGGCCGTCAGGTGCCGGAGAAGGGCGCGCAGCTCCACGTCGTCCCGCGGCCGGGTGAGACGCACGTCTTCTCGACCTCGACGGGTGAGCGTCTCTCCGACTGAAACCCCCGTCCCGGGTGAAATGACCCAGGTTGACGAGAAGGGCCCCGCGGCCTGCTGCGGGGCCCCTCTCGTTGCCTGCTGTTTGCCGTGGAATACCCCGGCAGGGGGGTGCATTTCGAGCAGTGTGCGTCAACTCCCCGTTCAGGAACGGAGAGTTCCCTGTCCCTCGAACCGGTGACTAAATGTCTCCAAATCATCACCGCGCGCTACCCTCACACGCGTGAAGCACTCCACCAACCCACAGACGCGACGCGGCCACCGGGGCCCTGCCCGCCGGATCGGCCGCACCCTCGCCCTCGTCCTGCCCGTCGTCCTGGTGCTTTCCGGGACCCTCGCGGTCACCCGGGTCAACTGGTCGGGGAACCCCTCGAACTCGGTGCTGACCGCGTCGGACGTCTCGGGCCGCTCCCTCCAGCGCGCACCACAGGACGTGCTGCGGGACCGGCTGATGGGCGAGCTGCAGGAGAAGAACCCCGGTGTGGTTCTCGCCCATCTGCAGCAGGCCGTGAACGGGCACCCGTCCCTGGCGAGGCACTGCACCTCCATCGCCCGTGCGCTGGGCCGGGCCGCGGTCCGCGTGTACGGCGCCTCGCGCGCCCAGTCGTACGCCCGTCCGGTGTGCGACACGTCCTTCGCCTCCGGGGTGCTGGCCGCGTCGCGTGGCTGACCGTCCGGCCGAGGTAACGGGACGGGTAACAGCTGTTTAAGGAGAAGGTTGGGTTCGTAAGCCGCGAGTGGGGCGCCGCGTACAGTTCGGTCATGACCGATCCGAATGCCGCGTCGCGCCCCACTCAAGCCGTTGTCCTGGCCGGTGGCCAGGGCTCACGGCTGCGTCCGTACACCGACGACCGGCCCAAGCCGATGGTCGAGATTCCCGGCACGGGTACTCCGATCATCGGCCATCAGCTTTCCTGGCTCGCCGAAGAGGGCGTGACGGACGTGGTGGTCTCCTGCGGCCACCTTGCCGAGGTTCTGCAGAAGTGGCTGGTTTCGGCCGATCTGCCCGTGAACGTCACGACCGTCGTCGAGTCGGAGCCGCTCGGCCGCGGTGGCGGTCTGAAGTACGCGGCGGCCCGTCTCCCGCATCCGGACCGTCCCTGGTTCGCCACCAACGGTGACATCTGGACCCGTTTCTCGCTCCGCGACATGGCGGACTTCCACACCGAGCGCGACGCCGTCGCGACCCTCGCGCTGGCCCGGCCGCGCCTTCCGTGGGGTGCGGTGAAGACGGACGGCTTCGGGCACATCACGGACTTCATCGAGGCGCCGCCGTCGACGTTCGAGATCAACGCGGGCGTGTACGTGTTCTCGCCGGAGTTCGCCGGTCTGCTGCCGGAGCGCGGTGACCACGAGCGGACCACGTTCCCGCATCTGGCGCGCGAGCGCAGGCTGGCGGGCTTCCCGATTCCGCAGGGCGCCTACTGGCGGGCCATCGACACGGCGAAGGACCTGACGGAGGCGGCGAAGGAGCTGGCGGCGCTCGGGCGTTGAGGAGCCGCTCGGACACATCGGGGACATGACGACGACGGGGTCCCGCACCTTGGGTGGTGCGGGACCCCGTCGTCGTAGCGGGGAGGTGGTGCGGGCTATCCGAGGAGGCCGCCCACCAGGCCCGGCTGTCCGGAGGAGGAGCCGCCGCCGGTGGTGGAGCCACCGCCGCCGGTCGTGGTGCCGCCGGAGGTCGGTCCCGAGGTGGTGCTGGGCGCCTGCTGGGCGGGGGCGGTGCGCCGCGGCGGGGCCTGGCCGGCGGCGCCCTGGGTCTGGCTGGGGGCGCCGCCGGTGACGGTGCCGGTGGAGCGGGTGGCGCCGGGGGTGGTGGTGCCGCCGGAGGGGCTGGCGCCGGTGGTGGCGCCGCCGCTGGGCGGGGCGGAGGCGGTCGGTGTCTTCTTGTGGTGCTTGCCGGGGTCCTGGGCGAGCGGGGAGCCGGGCAGGTTGTTGCGGGGAGCCTCGCCGGGGCCGGGCACGACCACGCGGTCGGCGTCGCGGACGGCGCCGCCGAGGAGTGAGCCGACGAGGAGGGTGACGCCGACGGTGAGGGCGGTGATGAGTGCGCCGCGGCGCAGTACGTAGCGACGCAGGTCCCAGATGGCGGAGCGGGGGCCGAGGGTGCGCCAGGCGTTGGCGGCGAGGCGGCCGTCGACGGAGTAGACGGGGGCGCCGGCGATGACCAGGGGGGACCAGGCGGCGAGGTAGATGATGTCGGGGGCGTCGTAGGCGGGGACCGTCTTCCAGCTGACGGTGACGATGAGGGCGGCGGAGAGCAGCGCGCCGACGACTGCGGCGACGCGCTGCCAGCAGCCGAGGATGGTGAGGACGCCGACGACGACCTGGAGGAAGGCGATGACGAGGCCGGAGCCGACGGGGTGGTGCAGGGCGAACTGGTGCAGGGGTTCGGCCACTTGCCAGGGGTGGAGGGTGTTGAGCCACTTGACCATGGAGCCGCGCCGGCCGCCGTCGAAGTAGAGCGGGTCGCAGAGCTTGCCCATGCCGGCGTAGATGGAGATGACCCCGAGGAAGAGGCGCAGGGGGAGGAGGACGACGCCGAGGTTCATGCGGCGGCCGGGGTAGTAGGCGTGCCGGGCCGGGTCGTCGGTGGGGCGTTTGCCGGGGGGTTCGGCCGGTTCGTGGTCCGCCGGGCCCGCGTAGTGGTCGTCGGGGTCCGCGTAGTCGTCGGCGGGGTCGGCGTAGTGGTCGTGGGGGTGGGCCGGTGGGTCGTAGGCGCTGCCGACGGGGCGCATCCGGGGCAGGAGGCGGGTCTCTCCGGCGACGGGGGCGCGCTGGTGCCCGAGGACGGGGGTCTCGACGGTCTCGTCCAGCTGGTGGTACACGTCGTCGTAGCCGGTGGCGTAGCCGTCTTGGTCGCCGACGCGGGGGATGACCTGGGTGGCCCCGGCGTCCGGTACGGGATCGTCGGCGTGGCGGACGCTGCCGCCCCGCACGGCCTGGAGCAGTCGGTGGGCGCCGGTGTCGTCGGGGGCCGAGTGGCCGCTCCAGACGACGGGGCGGCGGCGGGCGGGGGCGCCCATGGCGGGGACGCGGGCGGTGTCCCCGGTGGCGGTGTGCCAGGCGATCCGTGGTGACTGGGTTCGCCGTGTCGAGGCGCCCAGCTGCACGCGGAAGCTCGCGTGATTGACGATGACCTGCGCCGGATCGCTCGGCACCTTCACCATGCTCAGCGCGGGAGCGTCGTCGTATCCCGACGAGCGGTCCCCCGTGGGTGTGCGGGGTGTTCTGGTGTCCACACTCATCTAACCGAGTGACGTGGAGTTAGGACACTGCCTTGGCGGCCCGGATGTGTCCGGACCGCGTCAAGCTCGTACGTGTCGCCCGGATTACCCCGTACGGGTGACGTTGGGGGACGCGTGTTCAGGTCCGCTTGCGCCGACCGGCCTCAGACCCGCCGACGCGCCGCCTCGTACAGGACGATGCCCGCAGCCACACCCGCGGCCCCTCCTTCTGCCGCCCTTGCGCGCTGCGCGGCTGCGGGCGGCTGCGCCGGCCTCCGGCCGACGGGCTCCGTCCGCTTGCGCCGACCGGCCTCAGACCCGCCGACGCGCCGCCTCGTACAGGACGATGCCCGCAGCCACACCCGCGTTGAGCGACTCGGCGCCGCCGGGCATGGGGATGCGGACGCGGAAGTCGCACGTCTCGCCGACGAGGCGGGACAGGCCCTTGCCCTCGCTGCCGACGACGATGGCGACCGGTCCGGCGAGGGCTTCGAGGTCGCCGAGTTCGACGTCGCCGTCGGCGGCGAGGCCGACGACCACGATGCCGGCCTTCTTGTAGGCCTCGAGGGCGCGGGTGAGGTTGGTGGCGCGGGCGACCGGGGTACGGGCGGCGGTGCCGGCGGAGGTCTTCCAGGCACCGGCGGTCATGCCGGCGGCGCGTCGCTCGGGTACGAGGACTCCGTGGCCGCCGAACGCGGAGACGGAGCGGACGACGGCGCCGAGGTTGCGCGGGTCGGTGACGCCGTCGAGGGCGACGATGAGGGGGTCCTCGCCCTCGTCGTAGGCGGCGTCGGCGAGGTCCTCGGGGTGGGCGTACTCGTAGGGCGGGACCTGGAGGACGAGGCCCTGGTGGTTCAGGCCGTTCGTCATCCGGTCGAGCTCGGGGCGGGGGGCCTCCATGAGGTTGATGCCGCCGCGCTCGGCCGCGAGCTGCAGGGCGTCGCGGACCCGCTCGTCGTTGTCGATGAACTGCTGGACGTAGAGGGTGGAGGCGGGTACGCCCTCGCGCAGCGCCTCGACGACCGGGTTGCGGCCGACGACCAGTTCGGAGGCGGACCTGCCGCCGCGGCCCCGGGCCGCGGGGCGGCGCACGGCCTGCTTCGCCTTGGCGTTGGCGATGCGGTTCTTCTTGTGGCCCTTGCGCATCTCGGCGGGCGGGGTCGGGCCCTTGCCCTCGAGGCCCTTGCGCCGCTGGCCGCCACTGCCGACCTGCGCGCCCTTCTTGCCGGACATGCGACGGTTGTTAGCGGCCATGACTCACCTGTCTGTGTGAAGCGTGCGTACGTACGTCTTGTGCAGTGTGCCGCCCAGCGGGCCGGACGGCACAATCGATCAAGGAATCGACCGTCGAAGGAATCGACCGTCAAAGGTGTCGATCCGTCATGGGGTCAACGCTGGCCGAGGCTCCAGCGGGGACCCTGGGGGCTGTCCTCGATGGTGAGGCCGGACTGGTTGAGCTGGTCGCGGATGGCGTCCGCGGTGGCCCAGTCCTTGCGGGCGCGGGCGGCCTCGCGCTGGTCGAGGACCATGCGGACGAGGCTGTCGACGACCCCGTGGAGGTCCTCGCCGCGGTCGGCGCCTTCACCGGCCCAGTGCTCGTCGAGCGGGTCGAGGCCGAGGACACCGAGCATGGCGCGCACTTCGGCGAGCCGGGCGACGGCGGCCTCCTTGTCGTCGGCGGCGAGGGCGGAGTTGCCCTGCCGGACGGTGGTGTGCACGATCGCCAGGGCCTGCGGGACGCCGAAGTCGTCGTCCATGGCCTCGGCGAAGGCGGGCGGGACCTCGGCGGCGGGCTCCACGACTCCCCCGGCCTTCTCCACGACGCGCTGCACGAAGCCTTCGATGCGGGCGAACGCGGACTCGGCCTCGCGCAGGGACTCCTCGCTGTACTCGATCATCGAGCGGTAGTGCGGGGTGCCGAGGTAGTAGCGCAGGACGATCGGGCGCCACTGCTTGACCATCTCGGAGACGAGGACGGAGTTGCCGAGCGACTTGGACATCTTGTCGCCGGCGATGGTCACCCAGGCGTTGTGCAGCCAGTACCGGGCGAAGTCGTCGCCGAAGGCCTTGGCCTGGGCGATCTCGTTCTCGTGGTGCGGGAAGATCAGGTCGATGCCGCCGCCGTGGATGTCGAAGGCGCTGCCCAGGTACTTGTGGGCCATCGCCGAGCACTCCAGGTGCCAGCCGGGGCGGCCGGGACCCCACGGGGTCGGCCAGGTGGGCTCGCCGGGCTTGGCGGTCTTCCACATGGCGAAGTCGCGGGGGTCGCGCTTGCCGGTCTCGCCCTCGCCCGACGGCTGCAGCAGGTTGTCCAGCTCCTGCCGCGACAGCTCCAGATAGCCGGGGAAGGAGCGCACGTCGAAGTAGACGTTGCCGTCGGCCTCGTAGGCGTGTCCGCGCTCGATGAGCGTCTGCATCATCTCGACCATCTCGGTCACGTGGCCGGTGGCGCGGGGCTCGTACGTGGGCGGGAGGCAGCCGAGCGTGGCGTAGCCGTCGTTGAAGGCGCGCTCGTTCTCGTACCCGATCGACCACCAGGGCCGGTTCTGCTCGTGCGCCTTGGCGATGATCTTGTCGTCGATGTCGGTGACGTTGCGGACGAACGTGACGTCGTAGCCGCGGTGTTCGAACCAGCGGCGCATGATGTCGAAGTTGAGGTACGAGCGGACGTGCCCGATGTGCGGCGGTGCCTGCACGGTGGCACCACACAGGTAGATCGAGACACAGCCCGGCTTGAGCGGGGTGAAGTCACGGATCTGCCGGGCGCTGGTGTCGTACAGGCGAATGGTCACCACTCCAGGGTAGTGGGCGCGGGGCAGTGCCTTGCGACTCTTCTACCGAAGGACAGCGCATTCGTGACACAGCGGGCGCCATCGGGCGCCCGGGAGGGGCCGGGCTCCGCCCGCGCGCACCGGCCGCCGGCCCGTCCCGTCCGCCTCAGAGACTCCCCACGACCTTCCGCGGCCGCACCCGCACGACCACCCGCTCCGCGTCCTGGGCCGAGGCCGGGTTGAATTCCGCGTACGGCTTTCCGCTGTACTTCAGGCTCAGCTCGTCGATGAGTTCCTGGCCGCCCTCGGTGGTCGTCTCGACGCTGCCGCGGATCTCGGCGTACTCGTACGGGGAATCGGGGTCCTGGACGACGACGCTGACGCGGGGGTCGCGGTCGAGGTTCTGCTTCTTGCGGCGGTCGACCGTGGTGGAGATCAGGATGTCGTCGCCGTCCCGCTTCGCCCATACGGGCGAGAGCTGGGGGCTGCCGTCGGGCTGGGCGGTGCCGAGGACGACGAAGACCGGGCCGTCGAGCAAGGCCTTGAGGCGGTCAGAAAGAACGGCGGGCATGGGGGTACCTCCGGGACCTGGGTCGCTGTCGTCCCACGGGTACCCTCACACGCTTTCAGCTCACCCGCACCACGAGTGCGGTCGCCACGGCCATCAGGCCTTCGTCGCGGCCGGGGAAGCCGAGCCCGTCGGTGGTGGCCCCGGAGACGGAGACGGGGGCGCCGGCCGCCTCGGAGAGGATCTTCTGGGCCTCGTCGCGACGTTTGCCGATCTTCGGCCGGGGGCCGACGACCTGGACGGCGACGTTGCCGATCCGGAAGCCGGCCGCGCGGACGATGCGGGCGGCCTCGGTGAGCAGGGTGACGCCGGAGGCGCCGGACCACTCGGGGCGCGAGGTGCCGAAGTGCTGTCCGAGGTCGCCGAGGCCGGCGGCCGAGAAGAGGGCGTTGCAGGCGGCGTGCGCGACGACGTCGGCGTCGGAGTGGCCGGCGAGGCCGGGCCCCTCGCCCTCCCACTTCAGGCCGGCGCACCACAGTTCGCGGCCGTCCTCGAAGGCGTGGATGTCGGTGCCGATGCCGACCTGGGGCAGGGGCGGCAGCGGCTGGGAGGACAGCGCCTCAGAAGCCATCGTTGAGCCTCCTGCGGGCGATGACCGCCTCGGCCAGGACGAGGTCGAGCGGGCGGGTGACCTTGAAGGCCTCCTCGTGGCCGGGGACGGTCACGACGCGCAGGCCGAGCTGTTCCACCATGCTCGCGTCGTCGGTGACGTCCTCGGTGACGGTCCGGTGGGCGTGCAGCAGGGTGTCGCGGTCGAAGCCCTGGGGGGTCTGCACGGCGCGCAGCCGGGCCCGCTCGGGCGTGGCGACGACCGGCTCGGGCTCGCCCGGGACGGCGGCCGGTTCGACCTCCTTGACGGTGTCGGCGAGCGGCAGCGCGGGGACGACGGCCGGGGCCCCGTCGCGTACGGCCTCGATGACGGCGTCGACGGTGTCCACGGGGACGAGGGGCCGGGCGGCGTCGTGCACGAGCACGACGCGGTGGTCGGGCGGGAGTGCGTCGAGGCCGAGGCGGACCGATTCCTGGCGGGTCTCGCCGCCGGGGACGACCAGGAAGTCCGTCCGGTCGGGCAGGGCGTGCGCGTCGAGGAGGGACTTGACCTCGGCGGCACCGTCGGGCGGGGCCACGACGATCACCAGGGAGACGGCGCGGGAGGCGGCCATCGCGCGGACCGCGTGGATGAGCATGGGCGTGCCGCCCAGCGCACGGAGTGCCTTGGGGGCGCCCGGTCCGAGGCGTACGCCCCGCCCGGCGGCCGGAATGACGGCTGCGACGGGCGTCGGCGCGGGCGAGGGGCGCGATTCGTCAGACATCGGTTCCTGTCAGGTTCGTGTGCGGGAGGCCTGCCGTCGCACCGGCGTCGTCCGTTCCGCTGAGCGGCGGGGCGGTGTCCGTGCGTGCGCTCGCCGGGCACCGGAGCGCACGCACCGGACACCGCCCGGGAAGCGCCGGTTTGACGGCAGGGTCTGCGTGGGTATGGCCTCAGCGTGCCACTGGCGCGCGTCTTGACCGGACCCTTCCGTGACACCGGTCGAGTCGGCTGCCCGGGCTCGGTACGACCAGTATCGGGGGCTCCCCGGTGTTTTACGGCATCGCTGCCGGCTTCCGCGTAGTACGAGATCCACGTACACGAACCGCGTACGAGATCCACGTACGGCAACCCGCGCGGCCGCGTACGAACTGAACATGCCGCAGCGCCCGGCGACAGGTGGTGTGTCATCGGGCACCGCGGCAGTTCACTGTTCGAGCGTGCTGAGCGGGCGGGGCCTGCCGGGAGGCCGGTCCGTCAGGACGCGAGGACCTCGTCGAGCAGGGCCTCGGCCTTGTCCTCGTTGGTGTTCTCCGCGAGGGCGAGCTCGCTCACCAGGATCTGGCGAGCCTTGGCCAGCATGCGCTTCTCACCGGCGGAGAGTCCGCGCTCGCGCTCGCGACGCCACAGATCACGCACGACTTCCGCGACCTTGATGACATCGCCGGAGGCGAGCTTCTCCAGATTTGCCTTGTAACGACGGGACCAGTTAGTGGGCTCCTCGGCGTACGGCGCGCGCAGCACCTCGAAGACCCGGTCCAGCCCGTCCTGACCGACCACATCACGTACGCCCACGAACTCCGCATTGTCCGCTGGCACACGTACCGTCAGGTCACCCTGGGCGACCTTCAGCACCAAGTAGGTCTTGTCCACGCCTTTGATCTGGCGAGTTTCGATGGCCTCGATCAGCGCGGCCCCGTGATGGGGATAGACCACGGTGTCGCCAACCTTGAACGTCATGTGACAGGTACCCCTTCCGTGGCTATCAAGAGTAACACGGATACGGCGTCTTCTGAATGGCGTTTTCGCAGGTCAGGGCATATCTCGGGGCTTGACAACAGCGACAGGAACGTGCTGCGGCAGGTCCGCGGAAGCAGGTATTCGCAGGTCGGAGCGGATGTCCGGGCGAGGTGAAACGCGTACGTTACACGCATCCAGGGGCCCACCCAAGCGGCCGAACGTCCACATTTGTCCGCTTCCAAGCGTGCGACTTACGCTACTCCGTTCGGTGTCCGGAGGCGGACATGAGGCGAATCCAGAATTGATCATCCGTGCGCGCTGATCAGTAGACCGATCGTCGTACTCATCGGTACGTGATCAATACGTGATCAATATCCGGGCGCCCGCGCATTCCTTCACCGAAATTTTGCGACCCCCCTTATGTGAATGCCGGACGAGGCCGCGGTCAATGCGGATCGGGTGTAGCCGGAAGAGACGGGGGCACCCCTGCCCGAGGGAAGCGGGGCTCCGGGGGGAGGGTCGGGTGCGGCCGGGCGGGGACGGCTCGGTAACCTGAGGCCGCTGACAGACACATAGGGCGGCTTTACAAGGAGGTCGCCCCTGCGTTCAAGGAGTTGCCGCCGCCGTGAGCAGCAGCCTTCGACGCGGCGCCCTCGCCGCCTCCGCCATCGCCTTCTCGATCGCCTCGCTCGCCGCCTGCGGCGCCGGCAACGACTCCCAGACCCTGGAGATCAAGCCGGACAACGCGGCCACGAGCGTGGGCGACATCAAGGTGCAGAACGCCACGGTCATCACGCAGCCCGACATGCACTCGACGGGCCCTGCCGTGATCTCCGCCACCGTCTTCAACGGCGGGACCCACCCCCAGACCCTCCAGTCGATCACCCTTCCCGGCACCGGCGAGACCGCCAAGCTCAGCCCGGTCAAGGGCAAGGACCTCGTCGTCCCGGCGGGCGGCTCGCTGGTCCTCGGCGGCAAGGGCAACGCCTCCGCCGTCCTGGACAACACCCAGGAGGCCCTCCAGGGCGGCAACGCCCAGAAGGTCACCTTCACCTTCAGCAAGACCGGTGACGTGAGCCTGCGCGCCTTCGTCTTCCCGGCCAAGAGCTACTTCAGCAGCTGGGGCCCGAGCGAGATCCCCACGGCGTCGGCCTCGACGTCGCCCGCCCCCGGCGCGTCGGCGAGCTCCTCCGGCAAGCCGTCGAAGGGCAAGTCCCCCTCCGCGACCGGCTCCGCGTCCGCCTCCGCCGGCACCACGCCGAGCGACTCCGCGTCGGCGTCCGCCGCCGGCCACTGATCACACGGCTGGACTGGTCACACGGCTGAAGGGCGGCACCCCGAGTGGGGTGCCGCCCTTCAGCCGTACCGCCCGCCCTGCGAGGTCCCCTTACGGCTCGAACTTGTAGCCCAGCCCACGCACCGTCACCAGGTACCGCGGCGCACCGGGGTCCGGTTCGAGCCCACTCCCGACGCGCCCCTCGCACCGCTTCGCGGGCTTCGGAGCGCTGCGCCGGACTCCGCCCGGCGGGTGGAGCGGGGGCCCGCCCGCCGCGGGTGCCGGAGCCGATCAGGGCTCGAACTTGTAGCCCAGCCCACGCACCGTCACCAGGTACCGCGGCGCACCGGGGTCCGGTTCGATCTTGGCGCGCAGGCGCTTGACGTGGACGTCCAGGGTCTTGGTGTCGCCGACGTAGTCGGCGCCCCAGACGCGGTCGATGAGCTGCATGCGGGTGAGGACGCGGCCGGCGTTGCGCAGGAGCATCTCCAGGAGGTCGAACTCCTTCAGCGGAAGATCGACCTTGGAACCGGACACCGTCACCACGTGCCGGTCGACGTCCATCCGGACCGGGCCAGCCTCCAGCGCGGCCGGGGTGACCTCCTCCGGCTCGCCGCGCCGGCGCAGCACCGCGCGGATGCGGGCGACCAACTCACGCGAGGAGAAGGGCTTGGTGACGTAGTCGTCGGCTCCTATTTCCAGCCCGACGACCTTGTCGATCTCGCTGTCCTTGGCGGTCACCATGATCACCGGGACGTTGGAGCGGCCGCGCAGCTGGCGGCAGACCTCCGTACCGGGCAGGCCCGGCAGCATCAGGTCGAGGAGGACGAGGTCGGCGCCATTGCGCTCGAACTCGTCGAGTCCGTCGGGGCCGGTGGCCGCGACGGCGACCTCGAAGCCCTCCTTGCGGAGCATGTACGACAGGGCGTCGGAGAAGGACTCCTCGTCCTCGACGACGAGCACTCGGGTCACGGAAGGACCTCCGGGGCGGGAAGCGTTTCGTACGCGGTTGAATCGGGGGACGTGGTGGCGGACGGCCCGGCCTCTTCGTCGAGGTCGGGATGCTGCTGGGCGCGGTCGCGGGCCGCACCGGCCTCCGGCAGCCGCAGGGTGAAGGTGGAGCCCTGGCCTTCGGCGCTCCACACCGTGATCTCCCCGCCGTGCGAGGCGACCACGTGCTTGACGATGGCCAGACCGAGGCCGGTGCCGCCGGTGGCCCGGGAGCGGGCCGGGTCGACGCGGTAGAAGCGCTCGAAGATGCGCTCCTTGTCCTTGTCGGAGATGCCGATGCCCTGGTCGGTGACTGCGATCTCGATCATGTCGCCGCCGGAGGCGACGATCCGGCGGGCGGCGATGCCGACGCGGGTGCGGGCCGGGGAGTAGTTGACGGCGTTCTCGACGAGGTTGCCCAGGGCGGCGGCGAGCTGCCCCCGGTTCCCCCACACGTGGAGGTCGGCGGTGCCGCCGGCGGCCATCGTGATCTGCTTGGTGCCGGCCTGGTGCCGGCAGCGGTCGATGGCCTCGGCGACGAGTTCGTCCACCCGGACGGGCTCGGCGTCCTCGAGGGGGTCGTCGTTCTGCACGCGGGAGAGGTCGATGAGCTCCTGCACCAGGTTGGTCAGCCGGGTCGCCTCGATCTGCATGCGCCCGGCGAAGCGCTGTACGGCCTCCGGGTCGTCGAAGGCGTCCATGACGGCCTCGGACAGCAGGGAGAGCGCGCCCACCGGGGTCTTGAGCTCATGGCTGACGTTCGCGACGAAGTCCCGTCGTACGGCCTCGATACGACGGGCCTCGGTGAGGTCCTCGACGAGCAGCAGGACCAGCCTGGAGCCCAGCGGGGCCACGCGCGCGGAAACGGCGAGGGCCTCCCCCCGCCCGGTCCCGCGCCGGGGCAGGTCGAGCTCGACCTGCCGTATCTCGCCGTCGCGTCTGGTGTCGCGAGTCATCTGGAGCATGGGCTCGACGGCCAGTTTGCCGCCGCGGACCAGCCCGAGGGCGTACGCGGCGGAGCTGGCCTTGACGACGGCGTCGGCCTCGTCGAGTACGACGGCCGAGGAGCGGAGTACGGACAGAACCGTGTCCACTCCGGGCGGGAGTACGGGATCGGTGTGCAAGGAAGTCCTGGTCGGTCGCTTCTGGTCGCGCTCGCTCCAACGGAACGCCAGCATGGCGATGACACCGGTGAGCACCCCGGCGATCGCAGCCGCTGCGGCGACCGCCGCGTTCACGTCCATGCGTCAAGGTTAGGCACGGCATTCCTCCTGACCACAGCCGTCTGGGGGCGAGCTCGAACACTCGTCGCCCAGAGTTCACCTTGGAGCCAGTATTGGTTCATTTGAGGTGGAAGAAACGGACGCGTACGGGCCGGAACGTGGGAGCGTGGGGTTCGCACCGCCCCGAAGCACACGTACGAGAGGGAACCCTGATGCGGGACGCGTACCACGAGGAACTGGACTCGATCGGCGACGGTCTGGTGGAGATGGCCCGGCTGGTCGGGTCGGCGATCGGGCGCGCGACGACCGCGATCCTCGACGCCGACCTGAAGCTGGCCGAGAGCGTCATCGAGGCCGACAAGAAGGTCGACGACCTGCAGCACGACCTGGAGGCACGGGCCATAGCCCTGCTGGCCCGACAGCAGCCGGTGGCCACGGACCTGCGGATCGTCGTCACGTCGCTGCGCATGTCGGCCGACCTGGAGCGCTCCGGCGACCTCGCCCAGCACGTGGCGAAGCTCGCCCGGCTGCGTTTCCCCGAGCGTGCGGTCCCCCAGGACCTGCACGCCACCATCCTGGAGATGGGCCAGCTCGCCCAGCGCCTGATGGCGAAGGCCGCCGAGGTCATCATCACGAAGGACGTCGACCTCGCGCTCCAGCTGGAGGCCGACGACGACGCGATGGACCTGCTGCACCGCACGCTCTTCCAGCACCTGATCGACGAGCGCTGGAAGCACGGCATCGAGACGGCCGTCGACGTCACCCTGCTCGGCCGCTACTACGAGCGCTACGCCGACCACGCGGTCGCGGTCGCCAAGCGCGTCGTCTTTCTGGTGACCGGCGAGCACGCGGACGAGATCCAGACGGACATCCAGTCGGTCACGGGGGCGGACGGAGCGTAGCCCTCCGGGGGTTCGGCGGGCCACGGCTGGGCTTGCCCGGGCCGCGGGCGGGGGTCGGCCTGCGGGCGGGCTTGGCCTGCGGCCGGGCTCGACCTCCCGCCGGGAGTCGGCCTCCGGCCGGGAGTCGGGTCTTCGTCCAGGGGCAGCAGCACGGCTTGCAGGCCGGGGACCCGAGGCCTCCGGCCGGAAGCAGACCCGCAGCCAGGACAGCAGTACGCCCTCCGGGCCAAGGACCCGAAGCCACGGCCGGAACTAGGGCCAGCGACCAGGAACACGGCTTGCACGCCCGGGGGCCCGAGGCCTCCAGCCGGGGGCAGGCCCGCGGCCAGGAACAGCAGCACCGTCTACAGGCCGGCGGCCCCAGGCCTACGGCTCGCGGGCGTGAGGGCTCGGGGATCGAGGGCAGGTGCGCGGTGTAGCCGAGGCCGCGGGTCTGTGGACCGCGGAGGGGAACCGCTGTCGCCCTCGGGCTGCACGACATCCGGTCGGCGCCTGCCCGCTCAAAGGCCTCCGGCCGAGTCGGAGGCTTACGGTCGCAGGCATGAAGGTCACGGATCCGAGGCACAGCGACAGCGACCCGCTCATGCCCCAGTGCGGGCGGCTTGCGGCTCGGGCCAGGGCGGGCGGCCCGGACATCCCGGCACTGCTCCTGGCGGCCCCAGCGGGCGCCACTGTGCGCCGTTGATGCGCCTACCGGGCCGGGCATGAAATGGGCAAAGGCACCAGGCCCTATCCACTGGGAGGAACCATGGCCGAATCCCCCAGCACCACGCCCGACCCCGCACAGCAGCAGGACACCGACCAGCCCGCCGACCTCAGGAGTCTCCCGCTCGTCGCTTCCTGCGGCTGCGGCTCGGGATGCGGCTGCGGGTGCCAGTCGGGCGGCCCGTGCCAGTGCGGCTGACGGCACCTTCCGTCAGCTACGTCGAGGGCCTTGGCGATCAGTGAGCGCCGGGGCCCTCGACGTATGCCGCGACCGCGTTTCCAGAAGTCGCCCCCGTGCGGTCGCGGAAGCACGATGGAAAGCGGTAGTGGAAAGGACGAGGAGGTGTGAGGCCATGCCCCGGTTCATGGACGTCCACCACGGGATGAAGGACATCACCGCCGACCAGCTGAAGCAGGCGCACCAGGCCGACCTGGCCATCGAGGGCGAGGAGAACGTGCACTTCGAGAAGGCCTGGGCGGACCCGGAGTCCGGCACCGTCTACTGCCTCTCCGAGGCGCCCTCCGCCGAGGCGGTCCAGCGCATTCACGAACGGGCGGGGCACCGGGCGGACGAGGTGCATCCGGTGCCGTTGACGGTCTGAGGACCGCAGCGAGGGGGACCGTACGACAGCCTCTGGTCATGCCTGAGCACGGCCAGAGGCTCGGGAGGTGCAGGCGGCGGCCTTCCGCAGGTCCTCAGGCATTCCCCCTGCTCTGCGCTTCCGCCTCGGCGATCGTCTGGGCCTCGGACTCCTCGACGGCCAGGGCGAGCCCGAACGCCTCAGCCATGTGACTGGCGGCGGACATGACGCGGGCCGTGCCCACCACGGGGGCGATGGCGACGAGGACGTCCTGCAACTGCTCGGTCGTGAGGTTCGCCTCGGCCGCGGCGCCGGCGTGGGCGAGGTAGGAGACCGCGGGCGCGTCCATGGCGACGAGCGCGGCGACACGGGTGAGGACAAGCGCGCCCACGTCCATGTGGCACCGCTCGAGCGAGTCGATCGTCATGGCGGTGAGCGTGTCGAGAACGGGGGCGTCAGGCGCAGTGGCCATCTCGGGTCCGCCTTTCCTCGGAGGAGAGCCGACACCCCTCAAGGTAGGGAGCCGCCGGGGGCCCTGCCTCACCCTCTGCGGGTGACCCCGCGATCGAATGGTGAGGACTGATCGACACGGGCAGACCGGCCGCCCGCGCGCCCCGTCTCACCCGTCGCCCAGGACCGGCAACTCCCTGAACTGACTGAGAGTAGATTCATAGGTCTCGTTTCGGTAAAGAGATCCACCGATGGCGTACCCTTGTTGAACTCTTGATGTTCACAAATGAGGAAGCTTTGTGAAGATCGGCCGGTCTCCGACACACGCTCAGGCCGTGGGCGTTTAGCCGCCTCCTGACGGAGCGTCGAATCGGACAGCACCGCCGCTGCGACCCGACGGGGGCTCAGCAGCACGGCTCCGGACCATCGTTCACGCCCACACCCTCCAACCGACGCCGCACCCGCCTGCTTCAGGAACAGACGGTCGCATTTCAGGGGCGTCACCGCTCAGGAAGTGGCGAAACGATTCTTCACAGGGCGCCTCATCGCACGGACCCAGAGGGGGGACCATGTACGGAAACCTGCCGGCCCGGAGGGGGATCGGCATCACGGACAGGCCGGTGACACAGCGGTAGTCCGTCCCGGGTGGCACCGGCCGCGACTCGAAAGAGCCGACGCGCCGTCCCCGCACGGCTTCACACGGAGCACGGCGCCTCTGTGCCACAAACCGCTTCCGCCGTCGGAAACTTGTGCGCACACAAGGTGAACTTTGTGTTCCAGTTGTGAAAAACACGTGTTCTGTGGCTTAGATTCCTTCACGCCAAATCGCCTCCACGGCGTATTGGTGCTGTTCCCGGTTGCTTCTTGGGTGGGGGCCCTCTGTATGTCGAGCTTCTTCGACGCATTCTGGTCATGGCTGGTGCAGGCCGTCGGTGAGACATCCTGGCGGGACGTGATGCCCCTCGGCATCGCCGGCGTCTTCGTGTGGGGACTGTGGCTGTACCGAGCGGTGCTGTCCCGGTTCGCCAGACCCGTGGTGAACGACTACCGCACCACCACCTCGGTCGTGGTGCCCGCCTACCGGGAGGACCCGGACATCCTCCTGGACTGCCTGGAGACCTGGCTGGCCCAGAATCCCACCGAGGTGATCATCGTCCCGGACGTGGAGGACCACGAGGTCATCCACCGGCTGTCACAGGTGACCGATCCGCGGGTCCGGGTGCTGGCCTTCGAACACCGCGGCAAGCGCTCGGCGCTGGGCGTGGGGATCCGGGCGGCGACCAGCGAACTGTGCGTCCTGGTCGACTCCGACACCCGCTGGGAGCCAGGGCTGCTCGACGCGGTGCAGATGCCCTTCGCCGACCCCGCGGTCGGTGGCGTCGGCACCCAGCAGAACGTCTACCAACGCCGCTCCAGCGTCTGGCGGCGCATAGCCGACTGGCTGGTCAACCTCCGCTACTACGACTACGTCCCGGCCATGGGTCGCGCCGGCGCCGTCGCCTGCCTCTCCGGCCGCACCGCGGCCTACCGGCGAGCGGCGATCACCCCGGTGCTGACCAATCTCGAGGACGAGTTCTTCCTCGGCCGCCGGTGCGTCGCGGGCGACGACGGCCGGCTGACCTGGCTTGTGCTGGCCTCCGGCTACAAGACGGTCCATCAGTCGTCCGCCCGTGCGCTGTCGATGTTCCCCTCCTCCTTCCGGGCCTTCGTCAAGCAGCGCGTGCGCTGGAGCCGCAACTCCTACCGCTGCTATCTGACCGCCCTGTACAAGGGCTGGCTGTGGCGGGTACCGCTGGTCACCAAGATCACCGTGCTGCAGATCCTGCTCACCCCCGTCACGATGGGCATGGCCGTCGGTTATCTCCTCTTCAGCCGCCTCGAACTGACAGGGCGTGGTATCGCGCTGGCACTGATCTGGCTGCTCGTCGGACGTGGCATACGCGGCTACTCGCATCTGCGCAGGCACCCGCAGGAAGTGCTCCTGCTGCCGCTGCTCGCGCTCGTGGTCGTGATGATCTCGCTGCCGATCAAGCTGTACGCCTTCGCCACCATGAACAAGCAGGGCTGGCTCACCCGCAACAGCAGCACGATCGGCGGCGAGGGCCAGGACTCCGCATCGCTCGGCGGCTCGACGCCGGACACGGCCGCATCCGGTATGGGGGCTCTCCAGTCATGAACCGTCCGAACCGCACGACACGCTCAGGGCGCCTCGGGCCGGCCCTGCGTACCGCCGCCGCTCTGCCGGTTGCCACCGCACTGTTCCTGCTCGCCCCCGCCGCCCACGCCTCGGCTGACGGAAAAAACGACTCTCCTGAGCAGCAGTTCACCGCGGAGGAGTCAGAGACCCAGGCGGCACTGGTCGCCGCCGAGGACCATCGGCTCGACCAGGTCCGCGCGGTGGCCGCGGTCGCTCCGCTGAAGGACCTGCGGTACACGAAGCCGTACCGGACGGAGACCACCGGCGGCTACACCCTCGTACTGACCCGGCGCAGCAAGCCGTACAGCATCGCCGACCTTCTGCGGCTCGCGCCGCAGACGTTCGTGCGGAAGCCGGACGGGTCGTATCTGCTGACGGAGAACATCTATCTGAACTCCGGGGCCAAACTGCGTCTGTCCAACCCCGGTGGGCTGAACCTGCACATGGCCAGCAACCGCCAGGGCTTCGTCTCCATCGTCTCCTTCGGCGGCCGGATCATGATCGACGGCGCCGCGCAGGCGCACGTCAAGGTCAGCAGCTGGGACCCCGTGAAGAACCGACCGGACACCGACGTCCGGGACGGGCGGGCCTACATCCGCGCCATCGGCGGCCAGTTCTCCATGAGCTACGCAGACGTCTCGGACCTGGGTTTCTGGAGCGGACGCACCGGCGGGCTCAGCCTCACCGGGACCGACCGGCCCAACACCGGCAGCCTCAGCGGCCCGGACACCCCCACCGATGACGACGACCAGCTCAGCAGCAGCGGCGTGCTGACCGGCCCCTCGGGCAAGCTGACCACCCCGGACAGCCGTTTCAGCACACCCCAACTGTCCTACGTGTCGGCGGACATCAACCACTCCACCGTGTCCGGCAACGTGTACGGGCTGTTCGCCTCCGGCGCCACCGGAGTCACCGTCGAGTCCACCACCATCGAGAAGAGCCGGCAGGACGGCCTCGTACTGCACCGCTTCGTGACCAACGCGATCGTCGAGAAGACCACGTCACGGGAGAACGGCGGCGACGGTTTCGTGCTGGCCCGTGCCACCCAGCAGGTCCGCGTCACCGGTTCCAAGTCGCTGGGCAACGGCGGCAACGGCTTCACCATCAGCGGCCAGCCGCTGGCCCACGGCCCCTCCGCCTCCGGTCAGTCCGTCAGCAGCTACGGCTCCAACTCGGTCTCCAGCAGCACCGCCAAGGACAACGGCCACTACGGCATCGAGGTCGTCGGCGGCACAGACGTCGGTGTGCAGGACAACACCGTGGTCGGCGGTGACATGGGCATCGTCGCCCGCAAGGACGCCGAGAAGGTCGCGGTCACCGGCAACCACCTGGTCGGCCAGTCCCGGCAGGGCATCTCGGTGCGCGACGGCGTGACGGGCGCCAAGGTCACCGGCAACATCGTCGAGAAGGCCGACACCGCCGTCTACGTCCGCGACTCGGTCGCCGAGGTGCGGGGCAACACCGTCGAGGAAGCCGGCAACCACGGCGTCTCCCTGGTCGGCGGCATCGACGGCTCCACGGTCTCGTACAACGTCATCGCCGGTGTCGGCCCCAGCGCCGTCGACAACTCCCGTGCCCACGGTGACATGACCATCAGGGAGAACCAGACCTTCGCCTGGTACGACACCAGCTCGTTCTGGGTGAAGTTCCGGCACTACGCCAGCCCGATGACCCTGCTGTGGACGGGTATCCTGCTCCTCATTCTGTTCTCCGCGGCCCTGGGCAGGCGCGGCCGCCGCACGCGCGGGCAGTTCGGCATCCACCCGTACCTGGACAAGGCGCCGCTGCCCAAGGACAACCTGCGCGAGATCCCCCGGCCGGAAACGGAACAGGAGCGGGTACCGGTGATGTCCGAATGAGCGCCGTGAACCGTGCCGTGTGGCTGTCGGGAGCCGCCCTCGCGGTCGCGGTGGTGGCGCTGATCGTGGCCCTGACCGCCGGCGGCGACGGGAGCTCCCCGCGCACCAAGGCCGACCCGACGAGCAGCGCCTCGACCGCCCGCAGCAGCGTCACCGAGGAGCCGTCCCCGTCGGCCACCGGACCCGTCGCCACCGCGGACCCGGCCACGCCGCAGGCCACCGGCTCGGCCAAGGCGTCCGCCGACGCCGTGACCTGCCCCGCGGCCACCGTCGACGTCAGCGACGGCAAGACGCTCGAGGACGCCCTCGACGGCGCCATGCCGGGCGATGTCATCCACCTCGCCGACGGCCGCTACGAGGGCAAGTTCACGGCCAAGGCCGCGGGCACCGCCGACAAGCCGATCTGGGTCTGCGGCGGCCCCGGCGCGGTGATCGACGCAGGCGGCGTCAAGGGGGGCTACGCCTTCCACCTCGACGGCGCCGACTACTGGCGGCTGATCGGCTTCACCGTGCGCAACGGCCAGAAGGGCGTGATGGCGGACCAGGTCCAGCACGCCGTCATCCAGGGCCTGACGGTCGAGCAGATCGGCGACGAGGCCATCCACCTGCGCGACTTCAGCTCGGACAACGTCGTCCGTGACAACACCATCCGCGACACCGGGCGGCGCAAGCCGAAGTTCGGCGAAGGCGTGTACATCGGCTCCGCCGACTCCAACTGGTGCACGGTCACCCAGTGCAAGCCGGACAACAGCGACCGCAACGTCGTGACCGGCAACCACATCAGCGCCACCACGGCCGAGGCGGTCGACATCAAGGAAGGCACCACCGGCGGTGTCGTCACCCGCAACACCTTCGACGGCTCCGACCTGTCCGGCTCGCACGACGACTCCTGGGTCGACGTGAAGGGCAACGGCTGGACGATCTCCTTCAACACCGGCAGCCACAGCAACGAGGACGGATTCCAGACGCACGAGATCCGCGACGGCTGGGGCAAGGACAACACCTTCAAGGGCAACGTCGCCCATGTGGACGGCCCGGGCTACGGCTTCCACTTCACGCCCGTCAACGGCAACAAACTGACCTGCGACAACAAGGCAACGGGCGCGGCAGAGGGTCTCGCCAACGTCCACTGCGCCTCCTGACCGCACCTTTCTCGCTTCTCCGTCACGCAGGGCCCGCCGTAGGGCGGGCCGCTGCGGCGGTCCGCCACACCCGAAAACACATTCCTGGAGACGATCATGGCAGCCACCACCATCCCGGAGGACACCGCCGGCTCCCAGCCCCGCGACGGCGACAAGGCCGTTCCCCGGCTCACCGTCATAGGCACCGGCTACCTCGGCGCCACCCACGCCATCTGCATGGCGGTCCTCGGCTTCGACGTCCTGGGGGTGGAGATCGACCAGAACAAGGTCGACAGGCTCAACTCGGGCACCGTCCCCTTCTTCGAGCCCGGGCTGCCCGAACTGCTGGGCAAGGCGCTGGACTCGGGGCGGCTGCGGTTCACGACGAGCTTCGCGGAGGCCGCCGAGTTCGGTGACGTCCACTTCCTGTGCGTGGGCACCCCCCAACAGCAGGGATCGGAAGCGGCCGACCTGCGGTACGTGGACGCCGCCGCCACCGAACTGGCCCGGCATCTGTACCGTCGCACACTCGTGGTCGGCAAGTCCACCGTGCCCGTCGGTACGGCCGCACGCCTCACGGAACTCATCCAGCGCACCGCCCCCGCAGGGGACCGGGTGGAGGTCGCCTGGAACCCGGAGTTCCTCCGCGAGAGCCGCGCCGTGGACGACACGTTGCGCCCCGACCGGCTGGTCTTCGGCGTCTCCTCGCCCTGGGCCGAGGAGCGGCTGCGCGCCGCCTTCGCCCCGGTCATCGAGCGGGGAACACCGGTGGTGGTCACCGATCTGGCGACCGCCGAGCTGGTCAAGGTGGCCGCCAACTCCTTCCTCGCCACGAAGATCTCGTACATCAACGCGATGGCCGAGGTCTGCGAGGTGGCCGGCGCCGATGTCACCGGCCTCGCCGAGGCGCTGGCCTACGACGACCGGATCGGCGGTCGCTTCCTCCAGCCCGGTCTGGGCTTCGGCGGCGGCTGCCTGCCCAAGGACATCCGGGCGTTCGCCCACCGCGCCGAGGAGCTCGGTGTCGGCCAGGCCGTCTCCTTCCTCCGCGAGGTGGACGCCATCAACCGGCGCCGCCGCGCCCGGACCGTGGACCTCGTCCGCGAACTGGCCGGCGGCGAGCTGACCGGTATCCGGGTGACCGCCCTCGGGGCGGCCTTCAAGCCCAACTCCGACGACATCCGGGACGCCCCCGCCCTCGACGTGGCCAGCACGCTCCACAGGCTGGGAGCCCACGTCACCGTCGTCGACCCGGCCGCGACGGACAACGCCCGGCGCAGCTTCCCTGAGCTGTCCTACGGCACGGACGCCCTGTCCGCCGCCGCGGGCAGCGACGTCGTCGTACTGCTCACCGAGTGGAACGAGTTCCGGCTCATCGACCCGGAAGCCATGGGCGCGGTGGTCGCCCACCGGCGCATCGTGGACGGGCGCCACGCCCTGGACCCGGCCGAGTGGCGCGCGGCGGGCTGGGAGTACCGGGCGCTGGGGCGGCCGTAGCCGACCCGGCCCTCCCCTCGACGGCCAGGGGCGGACGGAGCAGCGGCCCTGCCGAACGCTCCGCCGCCCTTGGCCGTCTGCCGGAGGGAGGATGTGCGGACGGCAGTGACAGCCGGGCGAAGACTGCCCACTTCCGGCAGTGATTTCGGTGCAGGACAGCCAGGAGGATCTTCGTACCGACAGCCTGCCCACGGAGGTACACCAATGAGACGGCTCCGCGCTGCCCTGCTCGTCACGGCCACCGCCCTGGCGCCGGCCCTGCTCCTGACCACGCCGGCGTCGGCGAACGGCGCGGCGGCCACGCCCCCGGGCGTGCCGGCGACTTCCGGGACGGTGGCGTCCGGGACGGTGGCGTCCGGGGAAGCGGCGTCCGGGACGGTGCTGTCCGCCACGACGGCGGACGGAACGCCGGTGGACGAGATGTCGGAGGACGACCTCCGTATCGCGGTCCTGCGCATCCTGGCGGACAAGGACAGCGGCAAGGCGGTCGTCCGCGAGGCCGGCAAGGCCCTCGACGGCACGGTGGACGACATGCGGAACTTCCTGAAGACCGGCTACCGCCTGGCCCGGGCCGAGGACGACCGCGTCGCGATCTTCCGGATCCTGGGAGACAAGAACTCCGGCAAGGCGGTCGTCCGGGAGGCGACCAAGGCGCTGCAGACCGACACGCCGGAGGCTCTGCGCGCCTTCCTGGAGACCGGCTACCGCCTGGCCCAGGCCGAGGACGACCGCGTCGCCATCTTCCGGATCCTGGCCGACCCGCACATCAGCAAGGCCCTCCGCGCGGCTGCCGAGAAAGCCGTCGACGGGACGCCGGAGGAGATGCGGTACTTCCTGGAGGTCGGCCAGTACGAGGTGGACCCCTGAACGAAAGTCCTTCGGTCCCCGCGGCCCCCTACGGGACGGTTCGGGGAGGCGGGGGCCGGGGACCCGGAGCGGGGAACCGGGGGGGATGGCCACCCCAGGAGGACGCGATGTTGCGGCACACCAGACTGGCCGGGGAATCGGCGGACTACCTCGCGGCCCGCGAAGAGCTGCGCCTGGCCGAGATCGAGCTCATGCGCCACCGTGAGGAAGTCGCGGCCCTACGGCGGTCCCTCCCCCAGGGGCCGCCCGTGGACGACTACGTCTTCCTCGAAGGCCCCGCCGATCTCGGCGCCGGTGACACGCCGGTCCGCGAGGTCGCGTTGAGCGGGCTGTTCACCTCCCCCGACCGTCCGCTGATCGTCTACCACTTCATGTACGGCAAGCTGCAGACCAGCCCCTGCCCGATGTGCACCCTGTGGATCGACGGCTTCAACGGGGTCGCACGCCACGTCACCCGCAACGCGGACTTCGTCGTCGCCGCGGCCGCCGACCCGCCCACTCTGCGGGAGCACGCCCGCAACCGGGGCTGGGACCGGCTGCGCCTGCTGAGCTGCGGTGACAGTACGTTCAAGTACGACCTGGGCAGCGAGGACGAGGATGGCGCGCAGGACTCCACGGTCTCCGTCTTCACCCGCGACGGCGACGGCACGGTCCACCACTTCTACTCCACCCATCCCCGCATGGCCGACGACATCGACCAGCGCGGCATCGACCTCCTGGCCCCCGTCTGGCACCTCCTCGACCTGACACCGCGGGGCCGTGGCGAGTGGTACCCGACCCTCGACTACTGAGGTCCGCAGCTGGAAAGGATGCTGTTCGCGCAGATCCTCGCGACCGCACTCGCAGACTCTCTCGCACCCGCCCTGGCGGATGTGTCGGCCCGGGAGATCACGAAGGTCCTGACCCACCACGCCGCACCCCAGGGCGACGACACCCGTGAAACCACCGGCGGTCCCGGCCGCGGCCACCGCACCACCGGCGGCGGACGCTCCTGAGACGCCTGCCTCAGGACAGCGCAAGCCCCTGCCTGCGGAGAGCTCGCGGGCACGGGCTGGAACATCGGCGCGTCGTGTGAGCACCGCGCGTTCTCATTACTGCGGCTGCACGCTCTTACGCAGGTACATCGAGGACACGTCGTAGCCGTTGCGGCGATAGAGGGCAATGGCAGCCTCATTGTCCCCGGCGACGTTCAAGCCGAGGGATGTCCACCCCTCGCGGGCAACGAGCTCCTCGGCAGCGGAGAGGACGGCGGATCCGTACCCGCGGCGCCGGAACGCCGGGAAGACGTTGATGTCGTACAGCCAGGCCGAGCCGGCAGTGCCCGAAGCCTGGCGGGGATCCGGACCGATCCACGCGTTCCCCACGACCTCGCCCGACGCGTCCTCCGCCACCACGAGATGATGACGAGCCGTGTCGAGCCCGTCCGGGAGAAACCGAGCCGTGCCCTGACGAACCCGCTCCCGCGCCAGTTCCTCGGGCATGAGCTTGCTGAGCTCCCGGACCGACTCGGCCTCACGGTGCTCAGTGGCCGCCGCGTACTCCGTCGGCGTCATCTTCCGTAAGGTCACCTTCTGCTTGCCCACGCCCCCATCTTCGACCCGTCACGGCGAATGCGCTGCCGAGTTTCCGAACCCGACGGGATCCGGCCCAGGCACAGCAGTGGGAGCCCAGGCAGAGGCGAGGGAACAGCCGGAGCCGACTTCCCGAAGCACTGAGTGTCGGCGACGGTTGAAAAGTGAGCCGGTTCCGGCGGGTGAAAAATGACCCCCCGCTGCGTCAGTTGATGTTGGTCATTCCCCGGTGTTGGCGGCGGGAACCCGTCCGAGGTCGCGTCCGCGCATGCGGTAGCTGTCGCCCTTCAGCGAGATCACTTCAGCGTGGTGGACGAGTCGGTCGATCATCGCGGCGGCGACGGTGTCGTCGCCGAAGACCTCGCCCCAGCGCCCGAAGGGCTTGTTGCTGGTCACGATCACCGAGGCTCGTTCGTAGCGGCCCGAGACGAACTGGAAGAACAGGTTCGCGGCCTCGGGCTCGAAGGGGATGTAGCCGACTTCGTCGACCACGATCAATGGGATCCGTCCCAGCCGGGTCAACTCGTCGCTCAAGCGGCCTGCTTGGTGGGCCTCGGCGAGGCGGGTGACCCACTGGGCGGCGGTGCCGAAGGCCACCCGATGGCCGGCCTGACAGGCCCGGATGCCCAAGCCGGTGGCCAGGTGGGTCTTGCCCGTGCCGGGCGGCCCCAGGAAGATCACGTTCTCCTTTCCGGCCACGAAGTCCAGCGTCCCCAGATGGGCGATGACCTCGCGTTTCACGGACCGCTGGTGGTCGAAGTCGAAGTCCTCCAGCGACTTGCGAGAGGGGAAACGAGCCGCCCGGATGCGTCCCTCGGCGCCGTGGGAGTCACGGGCGGCGACCTCCCGCTGCAGGCAGGCGGTCAGATACTCCTCGTGGCTCCAGCTCTCCTCGCGGGCCCGCTCGGCGAGCCGGGCGGCAGCGTCCCGCAGGGCCGGTGCCTTCAGCGCCTTGGTCAGATAGATCAGTTCGGAGCCGACGTCGCGGCTGGCCCTGGCCTGGTTCGTGCCGTTCTTCGTGCTCATCACGCTGCCCCTTCACCCGTGCTCAGCCCGCCGTCGATGACACCGAAGATCCGGTCATAGGTGTCCAGCGACCGCTCCTCGACCTCCGTCACGTCCACCGGCGCCGGCTTCGGGCCGGCGGCCGCCTTGCGGGCGGCTGCGGCAGCGGCCGCGTGGTCCGGGTCGGTGATGGTCTGGTGGCGGGCCCAGCTGCGGGCATGACGGGCGACCTCGACGCCGTCGCAGGTCACCAGGACCTGGTCCAGGTCGGCAGCGACCTCGATGCGGCGGCCGACGGCCAGCGGGTGCACCGAGTAGTCGCAGGTGTCCAAGCGGACGTAGTGGTCCCGGGGCAGCCGCAGAGAGGCCTTCCACCAGCCCGGCGGGGCGATCGGCGGCAAGGCCAGCATCCGGGAGCGGTCCGCTTCCAGCCGGTCCGCCGGGCGGGCCTGCAACGTGCGGTGGACGCGCCGGTTGGCCCTGGCCAGCCAGTCGGCGAGCTGAATGTTGAAGTCGGCCGGCGAGGTGAACACCCGCCCGGGCAGGAACGACGTCTCCAGATAGCCGTTGGCCCGTTCGACCAGGCCCTTGGCCTCTGGATCCCGCGGCTTGCAGAGCAGGAACTTGATGCCCAGCAGTCCCGCGAACGCAGCGAAGTCATCGGTGAGTTGGGGTCCGCCGGACCGCCAGGAGCCGACGGCGCCCTCGTTGTCCCAGACCAGCACCCGGGGAACGGCGCCCAGCTCGGTCAGCAGCCGCCAGTGCCCGGCGATCAGGTCGGCCGCAGACCTGGAGGGCAGCATCCGGGCGGTGATCCACCGCGAGTAGCCCGCGACCATGACCAGCACCGGTGGCCGCCCGACCTGGCCGAAGCCGAGCGGGATGTCGACGGGCGGGAACCACAGGTCGCACTGGCCGATCTCGCCCGGCTCATAAACCGTCCGCGAGGCCGGATCCGCGGGCCGATAGGCCGGCCGCAGGTCGCGGACCCGGTCCTTGAGCACGGTCAGGCCGCGGTCCCAGCCGATCCGCTCGGCGATCACCGTCGCCGGCATCTCCGGCCACTGTTCGAGCAGTTCACGGATCTGCGGCTCGACCGCGTCCACAATCGAGCCTTTCGGGGCCCGCTGGTACTTCGGCGGCGCGTCGTCCGCGATCGCCCTGCGGACCGTGTTCCTCGCGATCCCCAGCTTCCTCGCAATCGCTCGCACCGGCATCTGCTCGGCCCGGTGAAGCCGGCGGATCTCCGCCCAGTCCTCCACGCTGATCACCACTCCTCCCGGCCTGACTCAACGAGCCAAGCCCCTGGAGGGGGTCAACTTTCAAGCGCCGCCGCTGGTCCACTTTTCAGCCGTCGCCGACAACTGAGCACGGCCCGATCAACCGGCTGACGGCCCAGAGACGGCCCAGGGCAAGAGAAGAGCCCCCTTCCAGCGGAGAAACCGCAGGCAGGGGGCTTCTTCGTGGGCGCTTACTTCTTCTTGCCCTGGGTCTTGTCGGGGATCTTGGTGAACTGCATTTTCGATGGTCAGGATGGGTGGGATCGTGCGCCTGGTAGTCGTCGTTGGTCGTCATTGGCCACTGTCGAGCGGCCTCGGACGGCCCAGGGACGGCCCAGCCGGGGGCCCTCGGGCTTCGTCATCTCGCGTTGTCAGTGGGGGCGGCTACTGTGCACCCGCCAGCGAGGGCCACACTCTGGGGAGGGGCTTTGGGAGCCAAGACGGGCTTTCTGATGTACGCCGACGGCGACGTGCCGAGGCTGCTGCGAGAAGCGGGCACAGCGGACCTCGCACGCACGGCCAGCATGATGCGACTGCTCTACCCGGGCTGGGAGATAGAAGCAAGCGAGGGCTCGACTCTCTGGGACGGCGTATACCCCCCGGAGGGGACGGCGTACGCGGCGAGCTGGCCCGGCCTTGAGGTCATCGGCGACCAGAGGGTGATGATCGACTTTCCTTCCCAGCTCCCGGAACACCTCGTGGCGGCGAGCATCGGCCAGCGGCTCGTGCTGCACGCTATGCACAGCGTCGTGGACTGGCTCGCGTTCGCCGTGTGGGAGGACGGCCGGCTCGTCCGCTCGCTGAGCCTGTCCCCGGACAGCGGCATCATCGAGAACATCGGCGAACCACTCTCCTTCGAGTTGCCCTACTGGGCCGGAGACCGCCCGGCCGACATCATTCCCTGGCCGGACGAGGACGAAGGCCCCTACCCATTGCCGTTCCACCCCTTGGAACTGGGCGAAGACGCGCTGCGCGCGCTCTGCGGCTTCGTACTGGAGGGCCGCCCCGAGCCGGACGACATCGACACGGACAGCATCCGACTGCACGGCTTCCAGGTCCGGGACCCGCACGGCCCAGATCCCGCGGAGCGGGAAGCGGCGTTGCAAAGGGCCATGGAAGCCATGGGCCCACCGCGCTTCTTCTCTCTGGGCCCTGACGGCTCACTCATCGAGCGCGACAGCCTCTAGCTCGGGACTTCTTCGTCCTGCAGTTACTGGGGCGGGGGTGCTGCCTTGGACTACTGCGCGTCTCACCTGCGTTGATGGTGCACAGACGTTCGCGGGCGTCCGTCGATGTGCGTCGGCATTGTCACGCAGTTAGACACTCACCCCCAACTCCGCTCACATCTTGCGACGCTTGCTTGCCCTCTTCTTCAGTTCGGCCTGGCCGCGCTTCGTCCAGTCACCTTGATGGCGGTAGCAACGCGACGTTCCCTTCATTGTCTTGTTGCGGCAGCTGCCTCGGTCCGTCGGCCAACCACACTTTCCCTGCTTCCACTCACCCACAGTCCCCACCCCTTGCGTTGGTCCGTCTTCGGGTCTGGGCGTCCAGCCTGTGGCACCTCGCTTACACAGGGCAGAGCGCATGGCCGACGGCATCGGGCGAGCCGGTGCACGCGGGTCAGTACGTCGAGCGCTCTTCGAAGCGCACGCTTTCCAACTGTGTTGGTGGTCTTGAGCACCTCGGACGGGGCCGTTCACCTGCGTTCAACGGCGGTCGGCCGTGGGATCGGCTAACGCCTTCGGTCCCGTCTGAACGGCCGTGAACGGGGCTGAATGAGACGGAAACTCAGACGGACGGCGCGGCGGGGCTCGCTAGCATCTTCGCTGTTGAAGGGGGAGCCATGGCACTGGTCCGCAAGGGCTCACGACGGATCGTCGTCGACGGCACGGTCTATCGCTGGCGGTTGCGGGGCAGGCCGACGTACTTTCAGGGGCTGGCCTGGTCGCCGTGCACGTTCGCGGTCGAGCATGCGGACACCCCGGGCAGGACGCTCGTGGTCACCACCGAACAGCTGCATCCGAGCAACTGGATCGGGGGCGAGGCTAAGCCTGTACTGCCCTCCTATGTTGCCGCGGCTGTCCGGCTTGCGCTGCGTGAAGGTTGGACTCCGACTGCACAGGGCTCCGCGTTCCACCTGAGTCCCGCATCTCAATCGGGGCCAGACGAAGGGCACTTCGCCAGTTCCCGCTAGGCTCCCTGTGAACTTCAGCCTCGGCACGCGCCGGGGCTTCTTGTGCGGGTGCTCCCAGTCGGGGCAGCGGGGGATGGGCGAATGATGAATGTTTCTGCGGCCGGAAGACGGGTCGTTGCGGCGGCTGGTGTCGTGTCGGTGCTGGCGCTGACCGGCGCGTGCGGTGCGGACAGCGGGGACGATACTGGGCAACGTAGAAAGTCCGCGACCGCCGGGTCCGCCTCGCCTGCGAGCTCGGCACCGCGGCAGCCATCCGGATCGCCCGCCTCCGCAGCTGGGAAGGGGCTCGACCAGAAGGACCTCGACCGCCTGGCGCTGACCGCGCACGACGCCCCCGGCTATACCGTCAACACCGTCACGGGCAAGGGCAGCCCGGTGGACCACGACCTCGCGACCTACCGCGCCGTCACGCCCGCACCTTGCCGACCCGTCTACGCGGCCGCACAGCTGGGCAGCCTCCATGACTTCACGGCCCAGGTCACCCAGGACGTCGTGTCCACCTCCGACGATCTCGGGCAGCACGCGAGTGTCGGCCTGACGTCCTACACCCTTGCCGACGCCCGCACGGTGATGACCGAACTGCGCGCAGCACTTCCGAAGTGCGCCACCGCCGAGATACGCCCGTCCGCTGCCCACCCGGGTGCTGGGCTGGGGTATTCCAATGCCCAGTCCCGGTCCGTTTCCGATTACGGCGACGAGGCCCTCGCTTTCGAAGCCACCCAGGTCGTCGACAGCGGGGGACCCAGCCTCCCCCTCACCGTCCTGGTCGTCCGCCAGGACTCCACCATCGCCACCTTCATGTCCCTCCACCCCTTCCAGCCGACCATCCCCCAGGACATCGTCGACACGCAGATGAAGAAGCTCGCCTGACCGGCTCCTCTACTCGGAGGATCGATGTGGGGGGTTGCGTCTCAAGGCCGGCTCGTGACAGCAGCTTCGAGGCCATCAGCTTGGGAAGCTGCGGGCATTTGTGGCCCGTTTCGGCGCTGACCTGCATGAACGGTGCGCTCTGGGTTCGACGGGTGCTGCCCCATACACTGTGGTTCCCCGCTGCTCCCCGCTCGATCTGGTGCGGTTGTGGTGCGCCCAATCGGCGTTCGGTATCAGCCCATGGGCCTGTGCGAGTACCTCAAAGGTGCTGCTTGGCTGAGCCGACGAGTCGGCTGATGTTGTCACGGGTCCGTGCTCTGAGCTCATCCAGCTCGGCCCTGGCGTCCGCCTTGGGTAGCTCCGTGATGTCCGCCAGCGCGTCTTCCGCCGTCCGACTCAGCCTGTCGTCATCCGTCAGCATCTGCACCCGGAATAGGGCTTCCTGGGCGCTGGAGCGCAAGTCGTAGGCGCGGATACGCACCGCGTCGGGGTCCTCCGGTGGCGGCTGCTCATGCTCACAGAACCACAGATGGACCAGACAGCGGCGGTAGTTGACCAGCGCGCCGGCGTAGGCGGAGTAGGCATCGAGTCGCTCCTGCCGAAGCTTCTCGCGGCGGGTGAACTGATGGCTCCTGTCGGTGGTGCGCTGCTGAAACGCCAGAGTGATCCCCGACCCGAGTAGGGTTCCAAAAACGGCTATGGCGCTGGCGATGATGGACTCCACGCCTCAAGCTGATCACGTCTTGCCGCCATGGGTGCGCCGATGGCCCAACTTCGGCGCCAAGTCAGCGATGCCCTCGCCATCACTGAAGCCGAGGGCATGACCTTCTGATCCGTAGCTCTACAGAGATCGGTCGCTGACGGTCATACAGGTCCCGCGTCGGCTCCCAGGGGGACGCTACGGGATGGGGCCGGTTGCTGCGGTTGCTGTATCCGGCTGCTGTACAACAGGTCCCCGGTGGGCGCGACGGGCGTGGAGCGGTACCTATTCGAACGGCTGCTTGTCGGCAGCGATGCGGCGTCCGTGGCTGCTCTGGCCGCACTCCGCAGCGGCGGTTCTCACGTCGTCTGGGACGAGATTACGTCTGCTGAGTCGCTCGCCCAGGTCTATGCACGTCGGCTGCGGCACACACGCCATCGGGGTATCGAGACCACGAACCTGACACAGGCCGGGCAACTACTCAGCCAACATGGCACCTGGTTCGCCTGGGGCAGATTCGGGCTACGGATGGCTCCTAGACGTTCATCCTGTTCCTCACCGAGGACGGCAGCGGGATGATCGCGTGCACCGGAGTACGGCGGACTCCCGTGTGAAGTTCAGCCGACGACAGTCAGCCACGACGGCGGGTGCGCCGACCGGTCACACGCGCGCGTGCCTCGCTGCACCCTCACCGGCCTCAGCCTCCGGCTCCGGCTCCCCTGTCCGCGTCCCGGCTGCGGGTGGGCGGAGAAACACGCCGAGCGCACCCGTGTGCGTGACGACGGCTTCGAGCGGGCGACGGTTTCGGCTGTGTGTCTGCACCATGGCGAGTACGAGGTCGTCATCGAACCCGCCGATGGCGGATACCTGGACCTGGCCACGCTGTACCGGAACCTGGTCAAGGAACTCATGATCAGCGAGGCGATCGGCACGCTGTACGTCATGGTGAAGGGCAGCGACTGGATGCCCGGCTGCATCCTCGTCGACGGTGCCCTGCAGGCGGTCGGCCTCACCCGCGGGCAGTTGCCCGCCCGCCTGTTCTGCCCCCAGGTGGTCACGGACACGGGCGCGAAGCTGTCCAAGTCCCTCATCCGTGAGGGGCGCGCACCCTTGCCCGACGGTGCGGCCCCGTGGATGCTCGACACCCGAGAGTGGCCCGGCTCGTTGGACGAGTACGTTGACCGCTTGCTCGGTCTGGCGGACGTGTTACTCGCCGACCCCCGCCACTTCTTCCGCTCGTACTCGGCCGGTGAACTCGGTCGGCTCATGTCCAGTGCAACTGCTAGGAGCGCTACCGCCCGATGACGGAAACTGCCGCCGCACGTGTCCACGAACTGAACCTCTACCGCCGGTATTTCGACCTCGTCGCCTCTGGTCAGAAGACGATCGAGGTGCGGGTGAAGTATCCCCACCTCGTAGACCTTGCCGCCGGAGACGTCATCCGCTTCCGCATCAAGGGCACGGACGAGACCTGTGACGTCCTGGTGAAGCGGGTCACGGAATACAAGACGTTCGAGGAACTGCTCGACCGGGAGGGGCAGGTGAACGTCAACCCAGCGTCCTCCCGCGAGCAGCAGCTCGCCAATATCCGCGAGATCTACCCGGCGGAGAAGGAAGCGCTCGGCGTGCTCGCCATCGAAATCGAGCTCCTGCCGCAGTAAGCCTGCCGTGCCGCCCTCGCTCCTCCGAGAGGGCGTACGGCTTCCCTGGCGCGCGCCGTGGTAGGGGACCGCTGGGAACCGTGGGCGTACGCCGTCGTTGATGTCAGCTGTGGATGTCAGGTAGGCCGAGGCACGATGCTCACCGCGCGGACAGTCGCAGTCACCATGGACGGAACCCTCAGGCCTCGACGGAGTCGCAGCTTCGGCTGCACGCCTACCCCTACCTGGGTTCGCGCCCCCTCGGTTCCTTCCAGCCCGCTCACATCCGCGATTGGGTGCGGCAGCTCCAGGAGAACGGCGTCCGTGGCTCGTATGCCCGAACGATCTACTCCAACGTGCGTGCCGCCCTGAGCGCGGCCGTGGATGACGGGCACCTTCCCCGGAATCCGTGCGCCGCCCGCTCAGTCCGTCCACCGATCGTGGACAACAAGCGCGTCGTACCCTGGACGCCGGAACGGGTCTTCGCCGTCCGGGCCGGCATGCCCGAGCGCTACCAAGCCATGGTCGACCTGGGCGGCGGCTGCGGCTCTCGACAAGGCGAGAGCCTGGGCGTGGCCGTCGACGCGATCGACTTCGAGTCGGCCACCCTCCACGTGGTCCAGCAGCTCAAGCTGAGCCGGAGCAAGCCGGTCTTCGCCCCGCCAAAGGGTGGCAAGCTCCGGGGCGTGCCGCTCCCCTGTCCAGTCGCTGACGCTCTCCGTGCCCACATGAAGCGATTCCCACCGGTCGAGATCACCTTGCCGTGGAGGGTGGCAGACGGGCATCCGGTGACCAAGCGGCTGATCTTCACCGGACCGCGCGGCGGGCACGTCTGGCGTACGTCGCTCAACGAGGAGGTGTGGAAGCGAGCCCTCGCCTCAGCTGGGGTGATCCCGGAGCGGAAACCGGGCGGGTCGTACGCCGAGTCCCGTGAGAACGGCATGCACGCCCTGCGGCATTTCTATGCCTCGCTGCTCCTGGACGCAAGAGAGAACATCAAGGCCCTCGCCGAGTACCTCGGCCACTCAGACCCGGGCCTGACCCTCCGCGTGTACGCGCATCTCATGCCGTCGAGCCAGGGGCGCACCCGAAAAGCCGTGGCTGCCGTCTTCGAGGGCGCATACGCTCCGGTTCGCTGAGGCAGGAGGGCGAGATGTCCGACGAGGAGTCCACCGAGTACTACACGCTGCTCTGCGACGACCCGTCTCACGAGGTGGTGCTCATCGACTGCGGGTCCCGCGAGATGGATGTGATCCGAGCAGTGCGCAAGGTGACCGGGCTGAGCTTGTGGCACAGCCGGGTCCTGGCGCGCCAAGCGCCCGTCACCCTCCTTGGGGGTCTGTCTGCGTACAGGGCCCAGTCCGCTGTCGCTTCGCTCCAAAGTGCCGGAGCCAGAGCGGAGTGGAGACAGGAGCCGGAGCCCGGAGAGCGCACGGTCCCACCGCCCTGACGGCCCAGAGACGGCCCAGAGACGGCCCAGGGCAAGAGAAGAGCCCCCTTCCAGCGGAGAAACCGCAGGCAGGGGGCTTCTTCGTGGGCGCTTACTTCTTCTTGCCCTGGTTCTTGACCGCCTCGATGGCTGCCGCGGCCGCCTCCGGGTCGAGGTACTTGCCGCCGGGGGTGACCGGCTTGAAGTCGGGGGTCAGCTCGTAGTACAGGGGGATGCCCGTCGGGATGTTCAGGCCCGCGATGTCGGCGTCGGGGATGCCGTCGAGGTGCTTGACCAGGGCGCGGAGGCTGTTGCCGTGGGCGGCGATCAGGACCGTGCGGCCGGCCAGGAGGTCGGGGACGATGCCGTCGTACCAGTACGGGAGCATGCGGATGACGACGTCCTTCAGGCACTCCGTCTTGGGGCGGAGCTCCGGCGGGATCGTCGCGTAGCGGGGGTCGTCCGACTGGGAGAACTCCGTGCCGTCCTCGAGCGGCGGCGGCGGGGTGTCGTAGGAGCGGCGCCACAGCATGAACTGCTCCTCGCCGAACTCGGCGAGGGTCTGCGCCTTGTCCTTGCCCTGCAGGGCGCCGTAGTGGCGCTCGTTCAGGCGCCAGGAGCGGTGGACGGGGATCCAGTGGCGGTCGGCGGCCTCCAGGGCCAGCTGCGCGGTGCGGATCGCGCGCTTCTGGAGGGAGGTGTGGACCACGTCGGGGAGAAGGTCGGCGTCCTTCAGGAGCTCGCCACCGCGGACTGCCTCCTTCTCGCCCTTCTCGTTGAGGTTGACGTCCACCCAGCCGGTGAACAGGTTCTTCGCGTTCCACTCGCTCTCGCCGTGGCGGAGGAGGATCAGCTTGTACGGTGCGTCGGCCATGTCCCAGAGCGTAATCCACGCATTCGGGCGCATGCGTGGCCCGCCCGGAAGGCGGACAGCCAGGAGGGCAACCAGGCGACCGGCCAGGCAGCAGGCCCACGGCATCCGTTAATCGGTGGCTCCCGCGTTCAACCCGCTTGTAAGTTGTGTTCGCGTCCTGAGCTGCTTACATCTGGGGGATCCGAGTCCATGACCACCGCCGCCGCCCGTCTCGGACGCGCCGCCCGCGAGACCGTCTCCGGTCTCCCCGGACAGTTCTGGTGGCTGTGGACCAGCACCCTGGTCAACCGGCTCGGGGCGTTCGTGGCGACGTTCATGGCGTTGTACCTGACCATCGACCGGGGATACTCCGCGTCGTATGCCGGTCTGGTCGCCTCGCTGCACGGGCTCGGCGGGGTCGTCTCCTCGATCGGCGCGGGTGTGATGGCCGACCGGCTCGGGCGGCGGCCGACGATGCTCGTCGCCCAGGTGTCCACGGCCGGGTCCGTGGCGCTGCTGGGCTTTGTGAGCGATCCCGTCGCCATCGCCGGCGTCGCCTTCTTCGTCGGCATGGCGTCGAACGCCTCCCGGCCCGCCGTGCAGGCCATGATGGCCGACATCGTCCGGCCGGAGGACCGCGTCCGGGCCTTCTCGCTCAACTACTGGGCGATCAACCTGGGGTTCGCCGTCTCCTCCATGGCCGCCGGTTTCATCGCCGAGGTCAGCTACCGGGCGGGCTTCCTCATCGAGGCGGGGATGACCCTGGCCTGCGCGATCGTCGTCTTCGCCCGGCTGCCCGAGTCGCGGCCCGCGCCCGCCGCCAAGGAGAGCAGGGCCGACACAAGCCTCGGAACCGTGCTGCGCGACGGGCGGTACATGGCCGTCGTGGGGTTGTCCTTCCTCGTCGCGCTGGTCTTCCAGCAGGGCTCGGTCGGCCTGCCGGTGGCGATGGGGTCGGCCGGGTTCTCCCCTGCGGACTACGGCATGGCGATCGCCGTCAACGGTGTGCTGATCGTCGCGCTGCAGATCCCCGTCACGCGGTTCATCGAACACCGGGACCCGCGCACGCTGCTCGTCGTGTCCGCACTCCTCGCCGGGTACGGCTTCGGGCTCACCGCCTTCGCCGGATCGGTCGGTGTCTACGTCCTCACCGTCTGCGTCTGGACGCTGGCCGAGATCGTCAACGCCCCCGTGCAGACCGGGCTGGTCGTGCGGCTCTCGCCCGTGCACGGGCGTGGCCGCTACCAGGGCGTGTACACGCTGTCGTGGTCGGTGGCCGCGCTGGTCGCCCCGCTGATGTCCGGTTTCGTCATCGACCGGTTCGGCGCCGCATGGCTGTGGGGGATGTGCGCGGTCGTGGGGACGGTCGCGGCGCTCGGGTACGGGCTGCTCATGCGTCGCGTACCCGAGCACACCGAGCGGCAGGCCGACCCGGCCGCGGCGGGTGCCGAGCGCGAGGTGCGCGCGGCCTGAGTGCCCCTTCGCCCCGGCCCTCACGGATGCAGCCGCGCTCCCTTCACCACCTTGTCCACCGCGTTCCTCGGCCCGTACACCGCCAGCCCCACCAGGTCCAGGTCCCCCGTCCCCACCGCCCGTACGGCCGCGCGGTTGTCGCGGTCGTTGCCGGTGGTGAAGAGGTCCGAGGTGAACAGGGCTCGCGGCAGGGCCCGGGACAGCGCCCGTCCGTGTGCCGCGGTCAGCGTCTCCTTCGTGGCCTCGAAGACCAGCACCGGCTGGCGGAACATCGGCAGGTACGCCACCCCGTCGGCGTCCTCGTACGGCTCCCCGACCACCTCGGGGACCGTCGTGCCGAGGCCGCTGACCAGGAAGGAGGTGACGTTGAGGCGCTGCCAGGTTTCCAGGTCCTCGCGGAGCAGTACGGCGATCTTGGTGTCGAAGCGGATCGGTTCGGTGGTGTTGTATTCCGTGGTCGTGGGTTCGGTGCTCATGGGATGAGACTGCCGACCGCCGTCCGGGACCGTCTTGTACGTTCTTTGCATGACAGCCCGGCAGGAAGTCAGCGCGTGGCGCCCCCGTGTCCCGGGTGTCACCGAGGTCTTCCACGCCCATTTCACCGAGTACGCCTACCCGATGCACGTCCACGACGCCTGGACGCTGCTCATCGTCGACGACGGGGCCGTACGGTACGACCTGGAGCGGCACGAGCACGGCACCCCGCACGACACGGTCACCCTGCTCCCGCCGCACGTGCCGCACAACGGCTCCCCGGCGACTCCCGGCGGCTTCCGCAAACGGGTGGTGTACCTGGACAGCAGCCGGCTGGGCGAGGAGCTGATCGGGGCCGCCGTGGACGGGCCCGATCTCAGGGATCCGGTACTGCGGCTGCGCGTCGGGCAGTTGCACTCCGCCCTCGCGCGGCCCGGCGACGAGTTGGAGGCGGAGAGCAGGCTGACCCTCGTCGGGGAGCGGCTGCACGACCATCTGCGGCGCGTGAGCGAGGTGCCGCGGGCCCTTCGGCGTCCGGGACTCGCCCGTGAGCTGCGGGAGTTGCTCGACGCCCGGGTCGTCGCGGGGGTCTCGCTGGACGAGGCGGCGGGGCTGCTGCACGCCCATCCGGCGCATCTGGTCCGGGCGTTCAGCGGGGCGTACGGCATCGCGCCGCACCAGTACCTGATGTCCCGCCGGGTCGAGCGGGCCCGCCGCCTGCTGCTGGACGGGCTGCCGCCGGGTGAGGTGGCGGCGGTGGCCGGGTTCTACGACCAGGCGCACCTCACCCGGCATTTCAGGAAGCTGGTGGGCGTGACGCCGGGGCACTACCGGCGCAGGGCGCGCTGAGCCTCGTACAGGTTGCGGGGGCGGACGGTGCCGGTCGTGGGGTACAGCTCCAGGCGGCTGTGCAGGTCGCCGGTGAAGTCGGGTACGTCGATCTGGTCGAACTCGGTGCACTCGTCGACGCCGACGGTGGCGCTGTAGGGGGCGAGGCCGTCGATCTTCATCAGGCCCGCGCGGTGGTTGGTGACGCGGATGTTCCAGTGGGTGAACCGGGCGCCGAAGAGCGGGCCGGCGTTGGCGTCGCCGCCGTGGCGGCCGTTGTTGTTGACGGTGATGTCGGTGCGGACGTTGGCGAAGGGCAGACCGCGGTGGGAGTCGAAGGTGCCCATCTGCATGTCGCCGCGCGACCAGACGTTGTACGACGACAGGCCCTCCACGTTGATGCCGTGCAACTGGGTGCCGTCGGGGGTGGGGACCGTGCGCTGCTCGATCGTGAAGTCCTCGATCAGGTTGTCGTGCGAGCCCTCGCGGCAGAAGTACGGGTGGTGTTCGCCCCGGCCGCCGACCCGGGTGCGGCGCAGGGTGCAGGAGGAGGCGGCGACCAGTCCGAAGCCGTTGTCAACGTTGCGGACGGTGACGTCGTCGGCCCAGCAGTCGTACGTGCACTGGAGGACGACGCCGTTGTAGCCCTTGTCGAGGAGGTGCGGGGACTGCGGGGTCTCCATCACCTCCAGGGTGAGGCCCTCGACTCCCGCGCCCGTCAGCTCCTTCACGTGCGTGGTGAACTGCGGGTTCCACTCGGGTCGCAGGTCCACCGGGAGCGGGCGTTCCAGGGTGATCCGGTTGCCGTGGACGTGTGCGATGCGGACGGGCCACTCGTAGGGGACGTAGGACAGCAGCTTGGTCTTGTCGGTCCAGTTGTACGCGGCCGGTCCCGGCCCGCCGCCCGCCATGTGCTGCAGCAGGGTGTGGGCGGTGTCGTCGGCGACGCGCAGCAGGACCAGGCGGCCGGGGCGCAGCCGGGAGGCGTCGGCGACGGTGACCGTCCAGTCGCCCTGCCGTGCGGGCCGGACGGGGGTGAGGGTCGTCCACTCGTCCCGCTTGTTCCCGGTCCAGCCCTCGAAGGGCCAGGCCTGTGCCTTGATGGCCGTGACCAGGGAGTCCCAGCGGGCTTTCGGGGCGAGCCAGATGAGGCCGCCCGCCCATGACCAGGACGACTTGGTGCCGCCGTAGCGGGAGCCGTAGACGCCGATCAGTTCGGTGAGGTTCTTGGTGGCGTACAGCGTGGTGCGTGAGCTTCCGGCGCCGCGCAGTACGACGTTGTCGTAGCCGATGTGGATCAGGCCGTCGATGCGGAAGGTGCCGGGCGGGATGGTGACCGTGCCACCGCCGGCCCTTCCGGCGGCGGCGATGGCACGGTTGATCGCGGGGGCGCAGTCGGTGGTGCCGTCGGGTACGGCGCCGAAGCGGGTGACGTCGGCGACGACGCGGTGGCGGGGGAAGCACGCCGCTCCGGTGCCGTAGCCGGCGCGGCCGATGTAGGGGATCTGGGGGTGGGTGAAGGGGGTGCGGGTGAACTCCTTCCACAGGGTGGGGACTTCCCTCGTCGTGGCTGCCGCCGTGCCGGTCGTCGCGGTGAGGGCCACGGCGGTGGCACCGGCGAGGAGTGTGCGTCTGCTGACGTGCCCGTGGTTCATGTCCAGCCACCCCTTTACATTCATCCATATGAACGTCGTTCAGGATTGCGTCGGCCGTGAGCATGCCATCGCAACCGGCTCCAGGGAAGTGGTCCTGCAAGGATCAACCTGCCGACCCTTCGTTCATATTCATGAACGAAGGGTCGGCAAATCGACGGAAGACCTCCGTCCGGCGATCAGCGCGCGCTAGCGTCCCCGCCATGGATGACACCCAGAAAGCACAGGAACCTCAGACTCCTCGCGATCCATCCATGAAGACCCGCTCGCCGAAGACCCGCTCGTTGCCGCTCCGGCGTCTCGCGACCGCCGTCGCGGGTGCCGCGGCGCTGATCGCCCTCAGCGTCGGTGTGGCCCTGGCCGCGTCGTCGGGCGACGACTCCGGCCCCCGGCAGCGGGTCACGAGCACCGTCCCCTCGGACTCGGACCCGGGCTCCGGGGACACGTCCTATCCCCCCGAGGAAGGCAGCGCGGGCGTCACCGGCGGCACCGATCCGTATCCGACCTCCACCTCACCCGACGACCCGGTTCCGTCCCCCGATCCCTCCGACGACGGGGGAGCGTCCACCCCTCCGGGCGATCTGAACGAGCTGAACCGGCGCATCACGGAACTCGACAAGAAGGTCGACCAGTTGCCGACCAAGAAGGAACTGGCCGACGCCCTGCGGGCGTTCGCCGACGAACTCGACAAGAGCGGTGGCGCGACGCCCGAGCCGAGCGATGGCGCGACGCCCGAGCCGGACCCCTCCTAGGGCCTGCCGGACAGGCCCCGGGACGGGGCCGGGGTCACTCGGCCGAGCGCTGTGTCAGGTGCGCGAAGGCGTCCAGGTTGCGCGTCGACTCGCCGCGGGACACGCGCCACGCGTACTCCCTGCGGATCGCGGTGGCGAAGCCGAGCTCCAGGAGCGTGTTGAAGCTGCCGTCGGCGGCCTCGAGGACCTGGCCGAGCAGACGGTCGACCTCGTCGGCGGTGACGGCGGCGAGGGGCAGCCGGGCGGTGACGTAGACGTCGCCCAGCTGGTCGACGGCGTAACCGATGCCGTACAGCTTGAGGTTGCGCTCCAGGAGCCAGCGGTGGACGGCGGCCTCGTTCTCGTCCGGGTGGCGGATGACGAAGGCGTTCAGGGAGAGGGAGTGGCGGCCGACGAGGAGGGAGACGGTCGTCGACAGCTTGCGGGTGCCGGGGAGCTTGACGACGTAGTTGCCGGGGCCGGGGCTCTCCCATTCCAGCTCGGCGTCCTTCAGGAAATCCCCGATGACCTGCGTGGCCGCCTTCTGCGCATCACCCATGGTGGGAGCGTACGCGACGACGGTGGGACTGCGTCGCGGCCGTGTACACGTCGGCGGTCGCGGCGGCCGAGGCGTCCCAGCCGAAACATCGAGCGTGATGTGCGGCGGCCGAGCCCATGCGGGTCGCGAGCCCCGGGTCGTCGGCGAACCGGCCGAGCACGCGCGCGTAGTCGGCCGGTTCATGGCCCTGTACGAGGAACCCGGTCTCCTCGTGCCGTACGGCCACCGGCAGTCCGCCGACCGCCGCCGCGAGCACCGGGGTCCCGGCCGCCTGCGCCTCTATCGCCACCAGGCCGAAGGACTCGCTGTAGGACGGCATGACCAGCACGGACGCGGCCCGGAACCAGTCGGCGAGCTGCTCCTGCCCGACGGGCGGGCGGAACCGTACGACATCGGCGATGCCCAGCCGCGCGGCGAGCTTCTGCAGGCCCTCCGGTTTGGCGAGGCCGCTGCCGCTGGGGCCGCCGACTACGGGCACGACGATGCGGGAGCGCAGCTCGGGCCGCTCGTCGAGGAGGACGGCGACGGCCCGCAGAAGGATGTCGGGGGCCTTGAGGGGCTGTATGCGGCCGGCGAAGACGGGGATCAGGGCGTCCTGCGGGAGGTCCAGGCGGGCGCGAGCGGCGGCTCGGCCGTCGGCCGGGCGGAAGCGGTCGAGGTTCACCCCGGGGTGGACCACGGCGACCTTGCCGGGGTCGGCCGCGTAGTGCCGGACGAGTTCGTCGGCCTCCTCGGCGGTGTTGGCTATCAGCCGGTCGGCGGCGGCCACGATCTGCGTCTCGCCGATGACCCGGGCGGCCGGCTCGGGGGTGTCGCCGTCGGCCAGGTTGGCGTTCTTGACCTTGGCCATGGTGTGCATGGCGTGAACCAGGGGGACGCCCCAGCGCTGGGCGGCGAGCCAGCCGACGTGGCCGGAGAGCCAGTAGTGGGAGTGCACCAGGTCGTAGTGGCCGGGGCGGTGGCCGGCCCAGGCCTGCATCACGCCGTGCGTGAAGGCGCACAGCTGGGCCGGGAGGTCCTCCTTGGCGAGGCCTTCGTAGGGGCCGGCGTCGACGTGCCGGACCAGGACGCCCGGGGCCAGTTCGACGCTGGGCGGGAGGCCTCCGGAGGTCGAGCGGGTGAAGATCTCCACCTCGATGTTGATCGCGGCGAGGCGTTGGGCCAGCTCCACGATGTAGACGTTCATGCCGCCGGCGTCGCCGGTGCCGGGCTGGTGGAGCGGTGAGGTGTGCACGGAGAGCATGGCGACACGGCGGGGCCTGCGGTGCAGCCTGAGCCGCGAGGGAGCCGCCGGAGAGCGACGCCCGAGCCTGCTGACGTACTGGCTCACGTGGCGTTCCTCCTTGCTGCGGGCATGCCGGTCGGAGGACGCGCCGCACCCTCCCAGGGAGTGCAACAGCGAACGGCCCCACTCCATTTCCCGGCCGTGCGGCTTTGCCCAATCATTGCCCGATCTCGATCAACCGTTCGAGATCGGGCTGCGTACACACGGTCGGATTACGGGTACCCCGTCACGCTTACCCTCGTACGCATGACAATCCGTGTGGCCGCCCTCCCCCACCCTCGGCGTCGCCCGGGCGGGGGGACCCCCGTCGTGGGAACGGTGACGCGCGGGACGACGAACCCCAACCGGCTGCGCCGCATGGACCGCTGGATCGCGGCCACGCACGGCGCCGCGCTGCGCCGGGCGGCCGACCCGGTCGCCGTCGACCTCGGCTACGGGGCCGCGCCCTGGACGGCGGTCGAACTGCTCACCCGCCTGCGCACGGCAGCGCCACGCGCGCGTGTCGTCGGCATCGAGATCGAGCCCGCCCGGGTGACGGCTGCCAAGCCCTACGAACGGGAGGGGCTGTCCTTCCGGCACGGCGGCTTCGAGGTGCCCGTTCCCGGGCGGCCCCAGCTCATCCGGGCCGCCAACGTCCTCAGGCAGTACGACGAGGAGGAGGTGCGCGGCGTCTGGCAGCGGCTGTGCGCGCGGCTCGCCCCGGCGGACGGGCACGCACGGGGCGGGCTGCTGGTGGAGGGGACCTGCGACGAGATCGGGCGGCGGCACGTGTGGGTCGCGCTCGGCCCGGAGGGGCCGCGGACGGTCACCTTCGCGACCCGGCTGGGGTCCCTCCAACGCCCGTCGGACCTGGCCGAGCGGCTGCCGAAGGCGCTCATCCACCGCAATGTGCCGGGCGAGCCGGTGCACGCCTTCCTGCGTGACTTCGACCGCGCCTGGGCCGCCGCCGCGCCCTACGCCTCCTACGGGGCCCGCCAGCGCTGGGTCCGCTCGGTGCGGGACCTGACGGCCGACTGGCCGGTGACGGACTCGCCGGTCAGATGGCGGCAGGGGGAAGTGACCGTGGCGTGGGAGGCGTTGGCGCCACGGGGCTGAGTCGCCCCGGCCACCCCTAGGCCACCGGGCGGTCACCGGCCCTGGGAACGATCTCCGTGAGTCGTACGTCACAAAGACGGGGACATCGTCATGCCCGCAAGGAGTGGCGGGGAGGGACTCACCGGGCGCGGACCCTGTCGTTTTGCGCCGCGCCGTGGCACGATCCCCCAGGCACCAGGTTACTGACGGTTAATCAGTTTGGGGGCACCGGTATGGGCACGGGCAAGCGTGGTCTGCTCGCGGCTGCCGTGACCGTGGTCTGCGCGGTCACCGTACTGTCGGCGCCGGGCACGGCCTTCGCCAGTCCCAGACCGACGCCCACGGCATCCCCGAGCGCGTCCCGCAGCGCCTCACCGGCCCTCCCGCCGGACAAGGACCTGGAGAAGGTCCGCGAGAAGCTCGACGACCTCTACCACGACGCGGCGGTGGCCACCGACGAGTACAACGCCGCCGAGGAGAAGGCCGACAAGCAGTCCGCCGAGATCGTCGAGCTGGCGAAGAAGATCGTCGCGGGTCAGAAGAAGCTGGACACGCTGAAGGACCGTGCGGGAGCCGCCGCCCGCGCCCAGTACCGCGGCGGCGGGCTGCCGGACGCGGCCAAGCTGGTGCTGAGCGACGACCCGGAGCAGTTCCTGGACGGGGCCGGGCGGGTGCTCCAGGGCGAACGGGCCGCCAAGGGCCTGATCGCGGAAATGACCCGCACCCAGACCGACTTGAAGAGTTACGCGAAGGACGCCTCCGCCCAGTGGGACAAGCTGGAGGCGAACCGCAAGGCCAAGGCCGCCGCCAAGAAGAAGATCAAGCAGCAGATCGCGGCCGCCGAGAAGCTCGAGAACCGGCTGGCGAAGAAGCAGAAGGAGAAGCTCGCCGAACTGGAGCGGCAGGCCGCGGCGAAGGCGCAGACCGCCTGGCTGGACACCGGCGTCCTCGACGAGATCAAGGGCAAGGCGTCCGGGCAGGGCAGGAAGGCGGTCGAGTTCGCGACGCACCAGATGGGCAAGCCGTACGTATGGGGCGCCGAGGGCCCCCGCTCGTACGACTGCTCGGGGCTGACCTCGCAGGCCTGGGCGAGCGCCGGGCACCCCATCCCGCGCACCTCGCAGGAGCAGTGGAAGCAGCTCAAGCACGTCGACGTCAAGGACATGCGGCCCGGCGACCTGATCATCTACTTCGACGACGCCAGCCATGTGGCGATGTACGTGGGCGACGGCGCCATCATCCACGCTCCGCGCCCGGGACGGACGGTGACGCTCGCCGGGGCGGGGTCGATGCCGATACTCGGGGTGGTACGGCCGGACGCGTGAGGCAGATGCCCGGAAGTTTCCGGATTGCCCAGTACTGGCGTGATGCACGCCATGTGACCCAGTACACGCCCAACAGCCGCCCAAACCCCGGCGGGACGTGAGCTTCGTCATTCCCGCCCCGCCACCCCCCTGTCCAACTGCGGTGGATAAGGCGGCATATGACACCGGCTGCCTGCCGGACGGCCCGGCCCACACCATTCCGTTGCGGTGGCGAGTACCGCTATGGTCCCCACCGGGTGGGTCGAGGTCCCTCGCCCCGCCACGCCCTCGGGGGGAGGGAAGGAACCCAGGACGATGCCCGCACCCATACCGCGGCAGCGAGCGATCCCGGCCGCGGAAAGTGGTCAGGCGCCCACCGCCGCCCGCACCGCCGGCGGCCCCCATAAGGACGAGGCCGACCGCGACGCGGCCGCCACCCACACCACCGCGGCCGACGCCGCGCTCACCCTGCTGCTGATCGAGGACGATCCCGCCGGCTCACCGCTCGTGCCCGAACTGCTCGACTCGGCCGGCAAGCCGATCCGCGTGCGCACCGCCCGCAACCTCACCGAGGCCGAGCGGCTGCTCACCGACGACGTCAACTGCATCCTGCTGGACCTCGCGCTGCCCGCCCCCGGCGGCCGGGGCGGCGGCGACGAGCTCGCCGTACTGAGGCACGTGCTCGAACTCGCGCCCCGGCACGCCGTGCTCGCGCTCACCGCCTCCGGCGACTCCGAACGCGGCGCCGAGGCCGTGCGCGTCGGCGCCCAGGACTACCTCTTCCGGGACGAACTGGACGGCCGGCTGCTCAGCCGCGCCATCCGCTACGCCGTCGAGCGCAAGCGGTCCGACACGGTCGAGCGGCGGCTGGCCGAGGGACGGGTGCGCGCCCAGGAGAACCGCCGGCTGGAGCGGGGCCTGCTGCCCACGCCCCTGCTGGAGGGCTCCTCGCTCCGTTTCGCCGCCCGTTACCGGCCGGGCCGTTCGCGCGCCCTGCTCGGCGGCGACTTCTACGACTGCGTGCGCACACCCGACGGCACCGTGCACGCCATGATCGGCGACGTCTGCGGTCACGGACCGGACGAGGCGGCGCTCGGCGTGGAGCTGCGCATCGCCTGGCGGGCGCTGACGCTGGCCGGTCTGTGCGGGGACGAACTGCTGAACACGCTGCAGCAGGTGCTGGAGCACGAGCGCGCGGACGACGAGATCTTCGCGACGCTCTGCACGGTGGACCTCTCCCCCGACGGCCGTCGCGCCGGCCTGTGCCTGGCCGGTCACCCCTCCCCGCTGATCGCCCGCCCCGGGCGGCCCGCGGAACTGCTGCCGCAGGACAACAACGGCCCCGCGCTCGGCCTGCTTCCCGGCGCCCGCTGGCCGCGGATGCAGGTGGAGCTGGGCGCCGAGTGGAGCCTGATGCTCTACACGGACGGCCTGATCGAGGGCCGGGTCGGCAAGGGCGGGGAACGCCTCGGTCAGGACGGCATGGTGGCGATGGTCCGCCGCCAGCTGGAGCGGGGCCTGACCGGCGAGGACCTGCTGCGGTCCGCGGTCAGCGAGGTCCGCGACCTCAACGGCGGTGAGCTGACGGACGACGTGGCGGTGGTCCTGCTGGACCGGGTGCCGTAGCGCTGACCGCTGGGCTCTGCTGCGGTCCGCGGTCAGCGAGGTCCGCGACCTCAACGGCGGTGAGCTGACGGACGACGTGGCGGTGGTCCTGCTGGACCGGGTGCCGTAGCGCTGACCGCTGGGCTCTGCTGCGGTCCGCGGTCAGCGAGGTCCGCGACCTCAACGGCGGTGAGCTGACGGACGACGTGGCGGTGGTCCTGCTGGACCGAGTGCCGTAGCGCTGACCGCTGGGCTCTGCTGCGGTCTGCGGTCAGCGAGGTCCGCGACCTCAACGGCGGTGAGCTGACGGACGACGTGGCGGTGGTCCTGCTGGACCGGGTGCCGTAGCGCTGACCGCTGGGC
>NZ_JBIATQ010000014.1:184176-203987 GCF_042891955.1 Streptomyces sp. NPDC001843
AGGTCCGCGACCTCAACGGCGGTGAGCTGACGGACGACGTGGCGGTGGTCCTGCTGGACCGGGTGCCGTAGCGCTGACCGCTGGGCTCTGCTGCGGTCCTGGCCCAGCGGCCCCCGGCGTACGGCCTGACGGCGGTCGTCCGCCACCGGCCCGACCGGGACCCGGCCGAGGCGGGGCGGTGGTCCCGCGGGACCGAGTGCCATAGCGCGAGCCGCTGGGCTCTGCTGGGTTCCGGGGCCCAGCGGCCCCGGCGTACGGCTGACGCCGGCCGTCCGCCACCGGTTCAAACGGGGCGCGGGCGGCGCGGGGCGGTGGTCCTGCTCGACCGAGTGCCGTGGCAGCCCCTCTGCCAAGAGCTCGGCGCCCCCGGCGTACGGCCTGACGGCGGTCGTCCGCCGTCGGCTCCAGCCGGGGCCCGGCCGGCGCGGTCAGCGACCTCGGCAACGACGTCCGGGGTCAGCGGCCGCCGTTGTACGGCCCGTACGGACCGTCGCTGCTGCTGCCGCGGCGGCGGCCCCAGCCGCTGCCGCCGGAGACCTGCCGCAGCGCGGGACGTACGTCGACGATGTAGACGATGCTCGCGACCACGCCGGCGATCGGCAGGATGGACAGGATCGAGAACAGGTAGCTCACCACGAGCGCCAGGGCCAGGATGATCAGCCAGAACACCTTGTTCTGCTTGTCGGCCGCGCGGAAGGCGTCCTCGCGCCGGAACGCGGCGTCGAACAGCCCGAACGCGGCGAGGGCCATCAGGACGATCTTCAGCAGTCCCAAGAACCCCGCGAAGCCCAACATCAGCATGCTGCCACCGCCCGCTCTCTCCCGATTCCTACGCGGCCACCGTACCCGTAGAACGGGCCGGACACCCCAGGGGTGCCCGGCCCGCGCACGCGCCGTCGGTCACTTCGCGGGCGGCGTGGTCTTCTTGGCGGGGGTGGCCTTGCGGGCCGCCGGTGCCTTCTTCGCGGCGGGCTTCTTCTCCGCGACGGGCTTGACGTCGGCCGGCGTGACGGGCTCCGCCACGGCGGGCTTGGACAGCGCCGGCTCACCCTTCGGCTCGACGGCGACGGCCAGGTCCTCGATCTCCTCGGCGGCCTCGCCGCGCCAGGTGCGCACGGTCTGCTCACCGTGCTCGGCGACCTTCTCGTAGGTCTCGCGGGCCTTGACGGCGTACTCGGCGGCGACACCCACACCGCGCAGGGCGAAGTCCTGGGCGGACTCGCCGAGCTTCTTCAGGTCGCCGTCGATGGCGCCGAAGAACTCGGTGACCTTGGTCTGGAAGCTCTCCTGCGCCTCCTTGGCCCGAGCGGTGGCCTTCTCCTGCACCGCCTTCGGGTCGGTGTTGCGCACGGCCTCGATACGGGCCGGGGCCTCGGAGCGCAGCTGCTCGACCAGGGCGGGCACCTTCTTGGCCTGCTGGAGGGCCAGGTCGGCGGTACCGGCGGCGAAGTAGAGCGGAGTCGGGTCGCTGAGGGTCTTGCGCAGGTCGTCGGTGATGGCCATGGTGATGGTCCTCCCGGATTCACGTTCGGCTGAGGGTTTTGTGGTCCGCGGCAGGGCGGCCGGCGCCCTGGTCCGGTTCAACTGGCCGTCTGTCGCGGATCTGTGCCGGCACCGGCTTCGTCGCCGTCGGCCGTGCGGGTGCCGCGCACGGCGGCGGCGCCGCGCACGATGTCCGCGTCCGTGCTCTCCTCGCCCGCGGTGTCGATCCCGAATCCGTTCTCTTTGCGAAAGGACTCGTAGATCTGCAGGAGCACCTGCTTCTGCCGCTCGTTCAGCGTGGGATCGGCGAGGATGACGGCACGCGTCTCCACCTCGTCCCGGTCGCGTTCGTCGTCGAGGATCCCGGCCCGCACGTACAGCGTCTCGGCGGAGATCCGCAGCGCCTTGGCGACCTGCTGCAGCACCTCCGCGCTCGGCTTGCGCAGCCCGCGCTCGATCTGGCTCAGATACGGATTGGACACCCCGGCGGCATCGGCGAGCTGCCTGAGCGACAGCTGAGCGTTTCGCCGCTGCTCGCGCAGGTACTCACCGAGATTGCCGACGTTGAGCGATGCCATGCCTCCACCTTGCAACACCCCTGCTAACTATTGCAAGCACCTGCTTGCAATAGTGCGCCGTGTCACGAGGACGGACTGCCGCCGCGGAGCGGGTGCATAGGATCACCGGCATGGCGCTGCTACCCGTCCAGGTGAACATCAAGGCTCTTGACGACTCGACGGTCGGACGGTTCTGGGCGGAGGCGCTCGGCTGGCGCGTCACCAGTCAGGGAGCCGGCGCGACCGCCGCTCTCCCCGACGGCTTCGACTGGCGGGAACCGGTCGGCGTGTGCGTCGACGTCATCGCCGTCCCGGAAGCCAGGACAGCGACGAAGAACCGGGTGCACATCGATCTCGCCACCACCTCCGCGGACCATCAGGCGGAGCTGGTCGCGCGCCTGAAGGCTCTCGGTGCGAGCCCCGCCGACGTGGGCCAGGGCGACGTGCCGTGGACGGTCCTCGCCGACCCCGAGGGCAACGAGTTCTGCGTGCTGGAGCCCCGGGAGATCTACCGGGACACCGGGCCGATCGCCGCGGTGGTGGTCGACTGCGCGGATCCGCGGGCCATGGCCCGGTTCTGGGGCGAGGCGATCGGCTGGCCCCCGCACGAGGTGACCGACGAGCACGCGGCGCTGCGCTCCGCCCGGGGTGTCGGCCCGTATCTCGAGTTCCTCCGCACGCCCGGCGTGAAGACCGTGCCGGACCGCGTCCACCTCGACCTGGTACCGGACGCCGGTGACGACAAGGCGGCGGAGGTGGCCCGGCTGCGGGCCCTCGGCGCCACCGACCTCGACGTCGGCCAGGGCGACGTCCCGTGGACGTGCCTGACCGACCCGGAGGGCCACGAGTTCTGCGTCCTCTCCCGGACCTGACGCAGGACGCCGGGCCCTGTCACGGCCTCGGGCCCGGGCCCCGCAGCCACGTCTCCAGCGCGCTGAAGTCGGCGTCCGTGAGCCCGTGGCGATGATCGACGGGGTGCAGCAGGGCGGGCGCCGGGTGGTGGGCGGCCACCCAGGCGCGGTCGGTCCCGGTGATCTCGTCGTCGAGCCAGACGAAGGGACGGCCGGCGGCCCAGGTGACGAGAGCACGGGTCTTCCAGTGCAGGCGGCCCGGTGGCCCGTCCTCGTCGGGCCAGTCGACGACGGGCAGCCGGGGCAGGCCGAGCCAGGGGGCCAGGCAGGTGTTCGCGTCGTCGAGCCACGTGGTCGCCCAGACCAGCTCGCAGCCCAGTGCGGCCAGCCGGGGGCCGAGGGCCGGGTCGATCCGGTGCAGCAGCGGGTGGCCGGTGGCGGTCTGCGGTACGGAGGCCTCGTACACCGGGTAGGGGCCGGGGGCGCCGTACGGGAGGAGGGTTCCGTCGACGTCGAGGAAGAGGAGCACCACCTCCAGGATCAGCCCTCGAAGCCGTTTCCGGCGAGGATCATGTCGATCCGGGCGCGGTGTGCCGCCTCCCAGGCGTCCAGGGTTTCGGCGGCCTCCTTGGCGAGTCCGGCCCGGGCGTCCTGGAGGACCTTGCGCCTGTGCCCGGCGGGGACGGACACGACGCCCTCCTCGTCGGCCACCACCAGGTCCCCGGCGGCGACCCGCACCCCGCCGCACCGCACCGGGCGGTTCAGCGGCCGTGCCGCGGACTTGGCGCCGGGGATCGGGACGACACCCCGGGCGAACACGGGGAAGCCCATCTTCCGGATCTCGGCGAGGTCGCGGACCAGCCCGTCGGTGACGAACCCGGCGATGCCACGCCGCTGCGCCACCGCGCAGACGTTGCCGCCGGCGAGCGCGTACTCCAGGTCACCCGACTCCACCACGATCACCGAGCCGGGCTCGGCGCGGTGGATCGCGGCGTGCAGCATCAGGTTGTCGCCGGGAGGGCAGCTGACGGTGTACGCCGGTCCGGCGATGCGCGGCACGGGGCCCCACAGCGGGCGTATCCGGAAGTCCATGACCTGGGCGCGCCCCAGGAGGTCGGCGAGTGTGGTGGTCGGGAGGGACTGGAAGTCGGTGGCGTCGATCATGGGGGCACGGTAGCGTCGCCGCCATGACTGCCGGGTCGGCCTTGTGCCGTGAGCGAGTTGGGTGCCCGGCCTCTGAGTGAGGCCGAGGCGGGCCAGGAGCCCGCCTCTTCCTCTGCGTCCGCGACAAACGACAGCAGAGGAAGGAAAGACAGAGAGTGCCCAGCGACTTCGATCCGTACGACTTCAACCGCCGCGTCATCGACGAGTTCCGCGCGAACCACGGCCGCGTCGGCGGCCCCTTCGAGGGCGGCCGTCTGCTGCTGCTCACCACCACCGGCGCCCGCACCGGAACCCCGCACACCACCCCCGTCGGCTATCTTCCCGACGGCGGCGACCGCGTCCTGGTCATCGCCTCGGCGGGCGGCTCACCCCGGCATCCGGACTGGTACCGCAACCTCCTCGCGCATCCGCGGGTGACCGTGGAGAGTGGCGTGTTCACCTACGAGGCGCGGGCCGTCGTCCTGGCCGGCGACGAGCGTGATCAGGCCTTCGCACGGGCGGTGGAGGCCGACCCGGGCTGGGCGGAGTACCAGCGCAAGGCCGGGCGGGTGATCCCGGTCGTCGCCCTGGAGCGGATCGCGGGGCCGGGCCCGGGGCACATCGAGGCCGGCTCGCCGGGCGAGGCGATCAGACTGGTCCACGATGCCTTCCGGCGCGAACTAGCCCTGGTCCGGCAGGAGACGGCAGACGGCGGCAGCAGCCTCGGCGCGCAGTTGCGGGTCAACTGCCTCACGCTCTGCCAGGGTCTGGACAACCACCACGCCGGCGAGGACACCATGATGTTCCCGTTCCTCGCCGAGCGGCACCCCGAGTTCGCCCCGGTCCGGGAGCGGCTGCGCCGGGAGCACGAACGGATCGCCGTGCTCGTCGAAGAGCTGCGCCGGGCGGTCGCCGCCGAGGACCGGGACGGGGCGCGCGCCGAGGTCGTACGGCTGACCGAGGAACTGGAGGCGCATCTGGCGTACGAGGAGGAGCAGTTGGTCCCGCTCCTCGACGGCGCCGCCCGGCGGTCGTCGCGCTAGAACGGCAGCGGCCGCCCGTGCACCACGTCCAGTCGTGACACCGCCCGGGTCAGCACCACGTACAGCCGGTGCAGACCGCGGGCCTCGGCCTCGGCGACGGCGGCCGGTTCGACGGCGATGACGTGGTCGTACTCCAGGCCCTTGACGACGGTCGCGGGTACGAGCGTGACCCGGGCGCCGAGTTCGTCGGGGCCCGCCGTGTCGATCCCGGCCGCCGTGAGGGCGTCGCGCACCCGGGTCAGGTCGGCGTCCGCGGTGACGACGCCGACGGAGCCGTCCCGGGTGAGCGCGTCCCGTACGGCCGCCACGGTCTCGCCGGGTACGTCGTCGGCCCGCCGGATCCGCAGTTCGCCCTCCGCCCGCAGGGAGCGGGCCGGGGGGACGGCGACGTCCAGGCGGGCCAGCAGCCGGCCCGCGAGGTCGAGGACCGCCGCCGGCACCCGGAACCCGGTGGTCAGCGGCACCACCGCGGCGTCCGGCTCGCCCAGGTGCCGCAGCGTCACGTGCCAGTCCCGCGCCGCCCACGGCATGGTGCCCTGCGCCAGGTCGCCGAGCACGGTCAGCGAGCCGAAGGCGGCCCGGCGGGCGATGGCCCGGCACTCCATCGGGGAGAGGTCCTGCGCCTCGTCGACGACGATGTGGCCGTACCCTTCCGGGTGCTCGATGAGCCCGGCGACCTCGTCGAGGAGGACCAGGTCGGCGGCCGACCAGCGGGCGGACCTGTACGAGCGCGGCGGCCGGGCCCACAGCAGCGCCTCCTGCTCGTCGGGGTCGAGGAGCCCGTCGGCGGCCCGCGCCAGCACCGCGGCGTCGGTGAGGAGTTCGGCGACGACCTCCTCGGGCCGGACCTTCGGCCAGACCCTGTCGACGTACGCGCTCAGCGCCCGGGCCCGCTCGATCTTGCGCACCCACGCGGCCGGCCTCGGCCCGGTCCGCCGCTCGGCCTGCTGCTGCAGCAGGCGGACGACGCGGGTCCGCACCCGCTCGCGGCCCACCGCGTACGGCGGCTCCTCGGCCCGCACCCCTTCGAGGATCTCCACGAGTTCGTCGGCCGGTACCCGCCACCGGTACGACCCGTCCGGCACGGCGAGCGACTCGGCGCCGTCGGCGGACACGCGCGCGTACAGCGCCCGGCGCAGCACCTCGGCCATGCGGGCGTCGTGCTTGACGACGGCGGTCCGCTCGCCGTCGGTGCCGGTGACCGGGTGGAGGGCGATCTCCTCGAGGAGGGTGGTCTGCCGCACGCCCGTCTCGCCGAGGGAGGGCAGCACCTCGGCGATGTAGGAGAGGAAGGTGCGGTTGGGGCCCAGGATCAGCAGCCCGGCGCGCTGGACGCGCTGCGGGTGGGTGTAGAGGAGGTAGGCGGCGCGGTGCAGGCCGACGGCGGTCTTGCCGGTGCCGGGGGCGCCCTGCACACAGATCGACTCGGTGAGCTCGCCGCGGACCAGGTCGTCCTGCTCGGGCTGGATGGTGGCGGCGATGTCCCGCATGGGCCCGACGCGGGGCCGCTCGATCTCGCGGGCGACGATCTCGCCACTCCCCGACTCGCCCCGGCCGAGGTGCTCGTCCTCCAGGCCGGTGAGGTCGGCCGAGTCGCCGCGGCTGCCGGGGGCCCAGCCGAAGCGGCGGCGTACGCGGACGCCCTGCGGGTCGCGGGCGCTCGCCTGGTAGAAGGCGCGGGAGACGGGGGCCCGCCAGTCGACGACGAGCGGCGGGGCGGCCGGGTCTTCGGTGATCCGGAGCCGGCCCACGTGGTAGCTCTGCCCGCCGTGTTCGCCGTTCGTGCCGTCGAATTCGCCGTTCGCGCCGTCGAAGTCGAGCCGCCCGAAGAACAACGGCCCCTCGGGCAGTTCCTTCAGTGCCTTGGCCCGGCTGCGCAGACGGTGGCCGAGGACCTCGGCGTCGGCGCCGGAGGCGGAGACGTCCTCACCGGTCACCACCTGCTCCCGTGCGCCTTCGACCATCGCGGCGAGGGCGGTGCGGCAGCTCTCGTGGTAGGCGCGTTCGCGGTGGAGGGAGTCCGTGAGTGCGGGGCGGGGCGAGGTCATGACCGTCACCCTACCCAAAAGTGCGTAACTGGGTAAGATTTTTGACTGGGTTACGAAATGGAGGTCACCCGGAATCCCGCTCCGCCGCCCCCACCAGCCACGGCAGCCCCGCCCCCAGCCGGCCGAACGCCCGCTCCGCCGCCGCCACCGCGCCCGCCCGCACGTCGGCGACCCGTTCCCCCGCCGCGATCCGCCGCCAGTTGTCCTCCGCGAGGATCCGCCGCACGGCGATGATCTGCCCGGCGGCCAGCCGCGCGTCCAGATCACCGCCGAGGGCACCGGCGAGCGCGCCCTCGGACCGCCGCAGATACTCGTGCAGCCGCGCCACCAGCGCCGGGGTGCCGTACAGCAACGCGTGGAAGGCGAGCACGCCCGGGTCGTCGTTCAGCCCGGTGATCGGGTCGCACCGGGCGAGCCCGTCCAGGAAGTCCCGCCGCAGCGCCTCCAGCGGCGAGGCGGCGCCGGCGACCACGCGCGCGGCCTCGTCCTCGTGGTCGGCGATCCGGTGCAGGACGAGGTCCTCCTTGGCCGGGAAGTACCGGAACAGCGTCGGCTTCGAGATCCCGGCCGCGGCGGCGACCTCCGCGACCGACACCGCGTCGAAGCCCTTCTCGAGGAACAGCCGTACGGCGGTGTTCGACACGTCCTGGTACATCCGCTGCTTCTTGCGCTCGCGGAGACCGATCTGCTCATCCATGGGAGCGAGCCTACGCAGACGGCACCCCGTGCTCGCGCCGCCAGCGCACGAGTGCCGTGACGATCCGCCGCATCCCCGGAACCGACTCGAGCCCCAGCGGCAGGGCGGCGTCGGCCAGCACCGGGCGCAGCTTCAGCGCCGCCCGGACGAGCTGCCGCCGCCAGTGCGCGTCCGGCCCGGGATCCAGGGACAGGGCCGCCCGGATGACGTCGGTGAAGAGGGACTGGGCCCTCTTGTAGCCGAGGAGCAGAGGCAGGTCGTGCCGCCAGCCGGCCGCGCTGCCGGGGCGGGCGCGTTCGACCGCGTCGGCCCACTGGTGCGCGGCGTCCCGCGCCTGCCGGACCGGGTACCGCATCAGGTGCAGATGGGTGGCGAGGTCGTAGAGCGGGTCGCCGACCATCGCCAGCTCCCAGTCGATCGTCCACAGGCGGCGGTCGTCGTCGACGATGAAGTTCTCACGGTGCAGGTCGGCGTGGAGCAGACAGAAAGGGCGTTCGCGCAGTCCCGAGACATGTTTACGCAGCTGCTCGAACGACTCGGCGGGGACCCCGAGTTCACCGAAGAGTCTTTCGAATGTCGCCGAATTGCCTTGGTACACGTGTTCCTCGGTGAAACAGACGAGCCGCTCCAGGAAGCCGTCGCTGTCACCGTCCTCCGGCCGGTCCTCGGCCGCGCAGCGCCGGTCGACGGAAAGGGATTCCGAGGTGATCCGGACCAGTTGGGGGAACAGACCGACGATCTGCCGGAGAAAGTCGTCGGGAACCGCGAGCCCGGATGCGCAGACGGATCCGAGCGTCCGTCCCTCGATGAATCGCTGCAGCTTCAGGCCGTCGGCCTCGATGATGTCCGGAATGCCGCGGATCCGGCCGTTGAGGTCATTGAGCAGCTGCTCCTCCGAGGCGAAGCACCGCCGGTCGAACCAGAGCAGCCCGGGGCGCGGCTCCCGGCACTTCCAGCGTGCCTGCGGGCCGGATCCCTTTTCTCCGGGCAGCGGAAAGACATAGGTCTCGTGGTGATATCCGTGGAGTGGGCCCTCGACCACGCTCTCGTCGCCACCACTCGCCCCGACCGCGTGCAGCCGGGCTTGGGAATCCGATTGGGGTGACATTGCCCGTTTCTTTCGTAGGCCCCTTCCGGAGGATGCAGAAGTGGAAGCACCGTACTCCGCCGACGGGTCCGCGGCATGCCGGACGCGTTTTATTCACGGAACCCGGTCGCGGTCGAGGGCGACCGGACCGGCACTGGTGCCTTATTGACGGACAATTCGCAGCAGTGTCTCCAGGGTCCGGACGACGTGCTCGGCGCCGGCCGCGCGCAGCCGCTTCTCGCCCGACTCGCCCCGCGCGTAGCCGACGAACGGGATCCCGGCCCGGGTCGCGGCCTCCCAGTCCGTGGGCGAGTCGCCGATCATCACGGCGGCCGAGGGTGCCGTCCCCGTCGCGCTCAGGGCCCGGTTGAGGCAGTACGGGTCGGGCTTGAGGAGGCGCAGGTCCTGGGTGCGGCCGTAGATGTGCGGGGCGAAGCAGTCGATCAGGCCGCGGCCGGCCAGATAGGCGCGGGCCGCCCGGGCGGAGTTGTTCGTCGTGATGGCCATCGGGGAGCCGACCGCGGACCAGGTGCGTATCAGGGGATCGGCGTAGGCGGTGGGCATCGCGGACTCGGTGGCCTGCAACTCCTCCTGGGTGAGACGTTCCTCCAGTTCCGCCACCAGGTCGGAACCGGGGTGCCGGTCCTCCACGGCGCGCAGCAGGATCTGCGGGTCCGGCGACCGGCGCTCCCCCGGCGTCAGCAGCCCGTGCAGCCCGCGGCTCTCCAGCCACTCCACCAGCTCACCGGCCACCCCTTCCGCGGTGTGCCTCGCGAACAGGCGGCAGATCGGGCCGTCGAAGTCCCACAACACCACCCGGGCCCGGGCGATCACGTCCCGGAGGGCGTCCGTCGCCTCCGTCGCGTCCGTCGCGCCCTCGGTCCCGGCGGCCGCCGGCTCATTCCGTTTCGTATCAGGAGTCACTAGGAGAGTGTCAGGTCCGAGGTGATGGTTTCCCAGAGGGCGTCGAACCACTTCTGTGACTGCTGCACGAACGCCTCGTCCCGCTGGCCCCGCCGTGTCTCGAAGGAGAAGAGCAGGGACTGCGACCCGAGGGTGTCGTACATCTCCAGTGTTCCGCTGTCCGTGGACTCCGCACGGGGGGTGACGATGTAGTAGCCGATCAGTGCTTCGGTGCCGTTGAGGAGGTACAGCTTCACCGGAGGGGTGAAGGGCAGCGCGCGGAAGGTGACGTTCACGTCGATGTCGTGGGTGCCGCGCAGGGCCTGCAGGTTGTACTTCAGGACCTGCCCCTGGGCGTTCCGCATCTTGAGCCAGCGCTGGTGTACCGGGTCGTCGCCGTCGCGTCCGTCGACGGGGACCGGGAAGGCGAGGTCGATGTCCCGGGAGGGCAGCAGTATGCGCACGTCGATGCGTTCGGGGCGGGAGCGGCCCTCGTGGATCATGCGGAGCGGTTCGCTCAGCGCCAGCATGAGGGTCTCGGCGGTCAGGCAGGCCGCGTCGATGCGCACGTGCGGTGCGGAGAAGGCCTCGGCCAGGCGGGGGGCGAGGCCCACCATCGTCGGCTGGGGTTCGTCATGGGCGGGAGCGGGTTCGGCGATGCGCGGCGGGCTGCCCCGGCTGACGCTGCTGAGCAGGCCGTCGTCCTGGAGTGCGCGCAGGGCCTGGCGTACGGTGCCGCGCTCGACGCCGAACTCCTCGGCCAGCTCGGCCTGGGTGGGCAGGCGGTCCCCCACCCTCAGGTCCCCGGCCCTGATCCGTTCCCGGAGGGTGCCGGCGATCTCCTGGGCCGTGAGCCTTCTGCTGCCGTTCACTGCCACGTTCTCCTGTGTCACGACCAAACGCTACAACTGGCACCTACCCAAAAGCGGTTGTCCTTAGGTTGTTTATGGATGGGTGCCAAGTGGGGACAACTTAATCAAAGTTGGTTGCCAACTTGGCTCAGTTGGCGGAAGTTTTGCTTCCTGGCAACCTGAAGGGGGAACCACCGTGCCTGCCCTCGCCCTCATCTCCGCAGTCTTCGTCGTCGGCTTCGAACAGATCGTGCAGTGGAAGTACGGCGCCACCGGCATCGTCGGCCTGCTGATGCTCAGCATCGGCCTCAAGGCCAAGAGCCCGGCCGTCAGCTCGGCCGGAGCCGTCCTGCTCGCCGTCCTGCTCGCGGGCCCCGCCCTCTGAACCGCTCGTCCCGATCGGCTCACGCCGTGAGCACGAGCTCCGAACTGATCGTCTCCCACAGGGCGTTGAACCACAGGTGCGACTGCTCCACGAAGGTCGCGTCACGCTGTCCGGCGCCCTGCTCGAAGGCGAACAGCATCGACTGCGTGCCCTCGGCGTCGTACAGCTCCAGCGGCTCGTGGTCGATCTCCCGCTCGTGCCGCGTCAGCGTGTAGTACGCGAACAGCGCCTCCGTGCCGTTGAGCAGGTACAGCTTGACCGGCGGGGTGAAGGGCAGGGCACGGAAGGACACCCGCACGTCGATGCCGTGTGTGGCGCGCAGCGCCAGCAGGTTGTGCCGGAGCACCTGGCCCTGGGCGTTGCGCTGGGTCAGCCAGCGCCCGTGCAGCAGATCCGCGGCCGAGGCGTCCACCGGGGCCGGGAAGGCCAGGTCGATGTCGCGGCTGGGCAGCAGGACGCGGACGTCGACCTTGGCCGGTTTCATGTGCCCCGCGTGGATCTGGCGCAGCGGCTCACCGATCGCAAGGGTGAGCGAGACGGAGGTCAGGCACAGGGCGTCGATCTCGACGTGCGGGGCCGCGAAGGCGGCGGCTATCCGCGGGGCCAGGCCCACCATGGTGGGCTCGGGCGGGGCGGGCGGCCCGGCGGGCGCACGGCCGTGGCCGTGGCCGAGGTCCGGGGCCACGGTGGCCGGGCTGCCCTTGGTCACGTTGGTGAGCAGGTGCTCCGACTGCAGGATCCGCAGGGCCTGGCGCACGGCCCCGCGCTCGACTCCGAACTCGTCCGCGATCCTGGCCTGCGTGGGCATGCGCTGGCCCGGCTTGAGCACCCCGGACCTGATCCGGGCGCGCAGTTCGTCGGCCACCTCGCGGTGTGACTTCTGTGGCCGTGGTGGCCTCTTCGGCCCATTGGCGGAGGCGGGTTCCGGGTCCACGGTCAAACAGTACAACTTCCCGCCATCTTGTGGCAGTTCAGTGAAAGGTGGTTATGAGACGCATCCAAGCGGAGATAAGTACTGTGGAGTTGGCGGCCAACTTGGAGAACATGGTTGATCCCCCGGTTGGTTGGCCCACCGGGTTCCCTTCCGGAGGGGAGCTGGGACCCCGGCCCGAGCACAGTCACAACCGAACAGCGACAACTCAACACGGATGCGCACAGCCACAACTGAACAAGCAGGCTACGGATGAGTCAGCACAGGCCGGTCAGTACGGGTTCAGACAGTACTGATCGGCCTGCACCGTTCCCGGCAGGCGGGAGCCCTCCGAAGCAGGCGCGAGCCCTCAGAAGAGGTCCGGGCACCACGGTCGCCCGGACGTACGCAGCAGGGCGTCGGCCACCCGGGCGGCGCCCGCCCGGTCTTCCCGGGCCCGCTCCAGCGCCACGAGCCGGGCCACGGACTCGCCGCCCAGCCAGACCCCGGCCAGGTCGGCGACGTCGAGGGTGAGTTCGGCGCTCTGTGCGGCCGTGGGCGTGCAGGACGCACCCTCGGGCGACGCCTCGAGCCGGAACCGGCCGCCGGCCAGTCCCTGCCGGTCGACGACCTCCAGCACCAGCGAGCCCTCACCGTCGTACGTCCGCGCCTCCATGGCCCGTACGACGTCCAGGATCCGCACCCACAGCCAGTCCGCCTGCGTGGTGATCCTCGCCGCGCGGGGGTCGGGGAGGAAGTAGGGCAGCAGGTCGTCGGGGGACCGCCAGCCGCTCTTGACCTGCGTGACCCAGTCGATCGAGCAGACGTAGTGCCACAGGGCGCGCTCGGCGGCCGGGGTGGTGGCGAGCAGCCAGTTGACGGCGGCGGTGCAGTGCGGCTGCTTGTCGTTCCAGTTGTCGTCGCACCCGTACGACACCATGCCGTCGACCTCTCCGGACGGCGCGCGGTGGACGGCGTAGAAGGGTTCGGGCCGCTTCCCGATGAAGTCCAGGTCCCCCGTGGCCAGCCGCCACCACACCTCGTCCCGGCTGACCGCGCCGGGCTGGGCGCGGCGGACGCGCTCGTGCAGCTCCGGGCCGAGCTTGCGGACGTCCTCGGCGTCGATCAGGTCGATACGCCCGCCGTCCGCCGGGACCGGGCCGCGGGGGTCGAGGCCGCTGCGGAGGACGTCGACGGTCCACTCGGTCATCCAGGTCGCGGGACCGAAGCCGTAGCGGCCGTAGATCGGGTACTCGGCGGCTATCAGGGTGGCGACCACGTCCCCGCGCTCCTGCGCGGCGGCGAGGTCCTGGCTCATCATGCGGGTCAGCAGGCCGCGGCGGCGGTGGGTGGGGGTGACCGTGACGTTGGAGATGGCGTCTGCGGGCACGACGGCGCCGCCCACCGCGGTGAGTTCCTGGGCGAAGGAACGGAAGGTCGCCACACACCGGTCACCGTCGAAGGCGCCGAGGAGACGGCCCGGCACGAACTGGAGGCGGCGGGCCTCGTGCTGCTCCGCGGTCGGGGTCGGTTCGCGGAGGAAGCCGGTGTTCAGGGCGCGGTGCCAGTCGGCGAACTCGGCTTCTTGGATGGGACGTACATCGGTCATGGGGGCCACGGTAGGTGTGCGGCAAAGGCGTGTCGCGGGTTTTTCCCGCCCCCGCACGCCCCCGCGCGCCACCACCCGCCCCGCCGCACACCCCGGTCGCCTCACATCAGCAGGTCGTCCACCTGCGCCTCGCCCTCCCGGTAGCGCCGCGTGATCTCCGCGCCGCAGTCGTCCGCCGTGCGCTGCAGATGCTGGCGGCGGCCGGAGACCTGCTGCTCGTAGCGGACGAGGCGGCCCATCGCGGTGCCCAGTTCGGCGTCGGTGCGGGCCTGTAGGTCGGAGAGCTCCACCTCGGCCAGCATGTCGGCGGCCAGCCGGCGGTACTCCTCGTTGTGCGGGGTGCCCAGCGTGACGTGGCGGGCCGAGGACCGGTGGCGGGCCGGGGCGTCGGTGAGGATCTCCGGGAGCCGGGACACCACGGAGGCCATCACGGTCGCGTCCCGCGGGCCGTCGCCGGCGGCGACGGGCGGTTTCGGGTCCCGGCGGGCCAGTTCCGCGCGCAGGATGTCGATCCGGCCCTGCAGCAGCCGCCGTACGTAGCTGAGGTCCGCCTCGTCACGCTGGGCGTCCCGGCGCAGCGCACGCAGTTCGGGCAGGCTCAGCCGGGTCAGGTCGTGCTCGGGCGGCTCGGCGGGCGGCTCCGGGCTGTCCACGCGTTGCGTGGGCGGCCGCTGCATTTCCCGCAGCATCTGCTGCAACTCGAGATGCCCAGTACTCGGTGTGCTCATATGCCTCTACCGTCCCCTCGACCGCGTACGGAAGCATCGTGCCACCCCAAGTGACCGCTATACGACCGAGAGCCCCCGAACGGCCCCAGATGGGCCGTTAAGGAGCAAAAATGGACCGCCTCGGAACCCGTCACCGGCACCCGGCATCATGGTCGGCATGCGAGCAGTGGTGCAGAGGGTGGACGGCGCGAGTGTCGTCGTGGACGGGCAGACCGTGGGCGAGATCACCGGCGAGGGGTTGTGCGTCCTCGTCGGGGTCACGCACGAGGACACGAAGGAGAAGGCGGCCCAGCTCGCCCGCAAGCTGTGGTCCGTGCGGATGCTGCACGACGAGAAGTCGTGCAGCGACATCGACGCCCCGCTCCTCGTGATCAGCCAGTTCACCCTCTACGGAGACGCCCGCAAGGGCCGCCGCCCCACCTGGAACGCCGCCGCGCCCGGCGATGTGGCCGAGCCGCTCGTCGACGAGGTGGTCGCCCAGCTCCGCGCACTGGGCGCGACGGTGGAGACGGGCCGGTTCGGCGCGCGGATGCGCGTCTCGCTGACGAACGACGGCCCGTTCACCGTCCTGCTGGAGATCTGAGCGTGCTGCTGGAGATCTGAGCCCGGCCTGCGGCTCAGGGCTCGACGACGGTCTCCTGCGCCGCCGCCGTGTCCCCGGCCACCAGTCGCGCGTCCACCGGCACGTTCCGCTTCACCAGGGCCAGGGCGACGGGGCCGAGCTCGTGGTGGCGCACGGACGTGGTGACGAAGCCGATCCGGCGGCCGTCCGGGCCCTCGTCCGCGACGCGGATGTCCGTGCCGTGCGGCGGCAGATGGACCTCGCTGCCGTCGAGGTGCAGGAAGACCAGGCGGCGCGGGGGCTTGCCCAGGTTCTGCACCCGGGCGACGGTCTCCTGGCCGCGGTAGCAGCCCTTCTGCAGATGGACCGCGCTGCCGATCCAGCCCAGCTCGTGCGGGATGGTGCGGTGGTCGGTCTCGAAGCCGAGTCGGGGCCGGTGCTGCTCGACGCGCAGCGCCTCATGAGCGAGGATCCCGGCCGGCGGTCCGGCGGTCTCGGCGTACGACTCCAGGTCGGCGCGCGGCAGGAACAGATCCCGTCCGTACGCCGTCTCGCGTACGACGGCGCCCTCGGGCACCTCGGCGATCGAACCGGCCGGCAGGTGCACCACCGCGGTGTCGACCGTGCGGTCGGCGACCTCCACCCGGTAGAAGAACTTCATCGACTCCAGGTACGCCAGCAGCGCCTCCTGGGTGCCGGGCTCCACATGGGCCCAGACCGTCTCGCCGTCGTCCACCAGGTACAGCGCGTGCTCGATGTGGCCGTGCGCGGACAGGATCAGCGCCTCGGTGGCCCGGCCCGCGGGGAGCTCGCTGACGTGCTGGGTGAGCAGCAGGTGCAGCCAGCTCAGCCGGTCCTCACCGGTGACCGTGACGACACCGCGGTGGGAGAGGTCGACGAAACCGGTGCCGTCGGCGAGGGCACGCTGCTCACGGAAAAGGTCGCCGTAGTGGGCCGCGACGCCTTCGTCCGCGCCCTCGGCGGGGACGGCACCGGGCAGGGACAGCAGAGGGCTCTTCATACGCAAAGCCTACGACTCGGTAGTTGAACTCTTCAGGGAGCAGTCCTTGCAGCGCCCGAAGATCGCGAAGTGCTTCATGTCGGTGTCGAAGCCGAACGTCTCACGCAGCTTGGCGGTGAACTCGGACGCCACCGCGACGTCCGCCTCGATCACGTTCTGGCAGTCCCGGCAGACCAGGTGGATGTGGTGGTGCCGGTCGGCCAGGTGGTAGGTGGGAGCGCCGTGCCCCAGATGGGCGTGGCTGACCAGGCCGAGCTCCTCCAGGAGCTCCAGCGTCCGGTACACGGTGGAAATGTTGACCCCCGACGCCGTCTTCCTCACCTCGCTGAGGATGTCGTCGGGGGTCGCGTGCTCCAGGGTGTCCACGGCTTCGAGCACGAGTTGCCGCTGCGGCGTCAGCCGGTAGCCGCGCTGCCTGAGGTCGCTCTTCCAGTCGGTGCTCACCACGGCGTCCAGTCTAGGCCGGGGCGGGCCGGGGCGGGCCGGGTCACGGCTCGGGCGACAAGGCTCCGGGCTACTTGAAGAAGGCGATCCCGTCGTCCGGCATGTCGTCCGGGAGGGCCTTGGCCCAGCGTTCGACCTCCTCGGGGGTGACGACCTTCTTCAGGTGGGCCGACATGTAGGGGCGCAGCTCGACCTCGGGGGTCTGCTTCTCGCCGACCCACATCAGGTCGCTCTTGACGTACCCGTACAGGCGCTTGCCGCCGGTGTAGGGCGGGGAGGCGGGCGTGCGGGCCACGGCGTCCGTGACCAGGTCGATCTGCGGCTTCTTGTCGGCCATCTCGCCGTACCAGATCTCGATGACGCCGTCGTCGCGGGTCATCGTGACCTCGACCTTGCGGGCGTCGTCGATCCGCCAGAAGCCGGACTCCGACTCCAGCGGGCGGACCTTGTTCCCGTCGTTGTCCAGCACCCAGGTGCGGGAGTGGTACTCCAGGAAGTCCCGGCCGTCGTGGGTGAAGGTGACCTCCTGGCCGAAGTTGCACTTCTCGGAGCCGGGGAAGTCGTGCACGCCCGCACCGGCCCAGTTGCCGAGCAGGAAGGCGAGCGGGACGAGGTCCTTGTGGAGGTCGGACGGGATCTCGATCATGAGGTCGGCAGTTCCTTGGTGGGGGTCAGCGCTGGCCCTGGTACAGCTTCTTCACGGTCAGTCCGGCGAAGGCGAGAACGCCGACGCAGACCAGGACCAGCAGGGTTTCGAAGAAGATCTCCACGGGGTGCTCCTTGAGCGGGGTGTGGGCGTACACAGAGCCGTGGAACAGCTTACGCGGCCGGAACCCGCCACTCTCGGCGAGGTCGGCCCCTCAGCGCCGCTTGACTCCGTCGAGGAAGGCCGCCCAGGCCGGGGCCGTGAAGAGGAGCGGGGGGCGGGTGGTGTCCTTGCTGTCACGGACGGGGACGACGGGCAGGCTGTCGGCCACCTCCAGGCACTGGCCGCCGTCCGAGTTGCTGTAGCTGCTCTTGCGCCAGGTCAGACTGTTCAGGTCGATGGCTCGCACGGCACTTCCTCCAACATCCGCAGGATGAACTTCCGCGACTCGGCCGGGGACAGGGCCGTATCGCGGAGCGCATCATAAATGCGCTGGAAACGCTCAACTCTGCTGGGTTCTTCGATCAGTTCGCCGTGTACGTCGTTCTCGGCGTATGCCACGGTACGGGTGCCTGAAGGGCCTGCCTACGAGGAGTGCCGGCGGCAGCAGCACGCCGCGCCGCGCGACCGGGCGCCGTTGTACCCGGCCTTCGCGCTGCCACCGTTCGCCCCACGCTCCCGGCGTCGGCGCAGGCGGCCGGTCGACGGGGCCGTCGTGAGCGGCGTACTCACCGCCCTCTGCGTGGCCGCGCTGCTCGTCACGATCGTTGTCACGGTTACGCTTCCGGCATGGCGAAGAAGCTCGTGATCAAGGTGACGGCCGGGGCGGATGCCCCCGAGCGCTGCTCGCAGGCGTTCACGGTCGCGGCGGTGGCCGTGGCCAGCGGGGTCGACGTCTCGCTGTGGCTGACCGGGGAGTCGTCGTGGTTCTCGCTGCCCGGGCGGGCCGCCGAGTTCGAGCTGCCGCACGCGGCGCCGCTGCCGGATCTGATCGAGTCGATCCTGGCGGCCGGGCGGATCACCCTGTGCACGCAGTGCGCCGCGCGCCGGGAGATCACCGAGAAGGACGTCATCGAGGGCGTACGGATCGCGGGCGCGCAGGTCTTCGTGCAGGAGGCGCTCGGCGACGACACCCAGGCGCTCGTCTACTGAGCTCCTGAGGCGAGCGCCTGCCTTCGCGCCACCCGGTGCGCGACACTCGTCTCCTGGCGCGGCAGGGGGAGGGCACGCGATGACGACGTGGGACGCGGACGTCGACCGGCTGTTCTGGGCGGGCGAGGCGGCACGGCAGGCGGGGCGCTCCGAGGACGCGCTGGCCGCGCACCGCCGTGCCGAGGACGTCCTGCGGGACCGTCTCGCCCGGGATCCGGCGGACACGGCGGCGCACGAGAAACTCGCCGCCCTGCTGTACTCGGTGGGCGCCTCGCTCGTCTCCGTCGGACAGCCGGAGGTCGCCGCCGCGGTGCTGGACGACAGCGAGGCCCACTACCGCCGGTCCACGGCGGCCGGAAGGGATCTGCTCGTCGCCGACGTCCAGGCGCGGCGAGCCCGGGCCCAGGCCGACGCGGGGCGGCCTGTGTCCGCGCTGACCGACATCGACCTGGCCCTGGAGGGTTACGCCCGGCAGGGTGTCCACCTGGCCGGGCCACCCCACTCGCTCGACCTGGCGCGTGTTCTGAGCCAGGCCGCCGTCGTGCACCGCACCCACGGCGACGTGGACCAGGCGTTGGCCTGCGCCGCCCAGGCCCTGGCCCGCTTCCGGGAGGCCGAGGGGGCCGCGAACGCCGATCCGGCGGGCCACCTCGGCTATGCGGTCGACATGGCCGCGGACACCGCCTCGGCGCTGGAGGCGGCCCGGGGAAACTGGCCCGCTGCCCTGGGCGTCGACGACTTCGTGCTGAACGCCGCCGAGCAGGGGTGGGGTGATCTCGCCGGGGCGCTCGCCCGCAAGGGCGTGCACCTGCGCGCGGCCGGACGCACCGCCGAGGCGGAGCAGTTCCTCGTCCGCGCCTCCGGGATGTCGCCCACGGCCGTGGAGCGGGAGGAACGCATCCTCGCGGCACCGCTCCCCCGCTCCCTCGACGAGGCCCTGCGCACAGCGGGCGCGGCCACCGGGCTGGTCGGGGTCGCCGTCCTGCGCCGGATGCTGACCACCGAGGAGTCCTACTCCGTCTCCGGCCGTATGCGCGACCGCGCCTCGGCACCACTGCACGCCCGGCGCCTCGCGGATCTCGCAGCGGCCGTCGATCCCCGCACCGACACCGACGCGGCCTGGCGGATGGCGCTGGAGAGCCATCTGCTCCACCACACTCTCTTCCGGAACCGCGCCGAGGGTTCCGCCGCCTGGCTCGACGCACACGGCGACGCGTGGGCGACCGCCCTGCGCACCATGGTGCGCGCAGTGGGGGAGCAGTACGGCAGCGAGAGGGCGGGGGACGACGTGAGGGCCGCCGTGGACCGGCTGGACACGCTCCGGACAGAGCGGTAGCGAGGGGCCACGCGACTGAGACGTGGCCGCTACGAGCGAGGGCGCTTCTTGCCGTCCAGCTCGTCCCACCACTCGTCGGACTGCGGGTCGCCGGAGGGGTCGTCCCACCAGCGGTCCTCCGGGCCACGCCGGTTGGCCACCATGGCGGCCACGGGCGGGATGACCATGGCCACCACGCACATCCCGACGGCCGCCGGGACCGACCAGATGCGTACGACTCCCCAGGCCAGGACGAAGAGGCCGATGCAGGCCCCCATCATGGCGAAGTACCAGCGCCGTCGCCGTGCGTACATGACTCCAGAGTAGGGGCGCGCGCGAAGCTCGGCCCGTGCGGCGGGCACAAGGCCGACGGACGG
>NZ_JBIATQ010000014.1:204084-253798 GCF_042891955.1 Streptomyces sp. NPDC001843
CGGAGTCCGGCGCAGCGGGCCGAAGCCTGCGCAGCAGTGCGAGGTCCGCGTCAAGGCGGGGCGTAGGGGCGCGCGCGACGCTCGGCCCGTGCGGCGGGCACAAGGCCGACGGACGGAGTCCGGCGCAGCGGGCCGAAGCCTGCGCAGCAGTGCGAGGTCCGCGTCAAGGCGGGGCGTAGGGGCGCGCGCGACGCTCGGCCCGTGCGGCGTGGGCCCGGGCAGACGGAAGGGCCGCACCCAGGCGTCCAACCCGGGGGTGCGGCCCTTCAGCCGGTACTGAGGATGCTCAGACCGCGATCGCGACCTCCGCGAGGCCGCCCTGCTGGGCGACGACCGTGCGGTCGGCGGTGGCGCCGGGGACGAGGGCGCGCACGGTCCAGGTGCCCTCGGCCGCGTAGAAGCGGAACTGCCCGGTGGCGGAGGTGGGCACCTCCGCGGTGAACTCGCCGGTCGAGTCCAGCAGGCGGACGTAGCCGGTCACCGGCTCGCCGTCGCGGGTCACCTGACCCTGGATCGTGGTCTCACCGGGCTTGATCGTCGAGGCGTCCGGGCCGCCGGCCTTCGCTCCACACATGTCTTTCTCCAGAGGGGGTCTTGGGTCTGACCGGAAGGTCGGTCGGATGGGTTACTTGTTGGCGCCGAGCTCGATCGGCACGCCGACGAGGGAGCCGTACTCGGTCCAGGAGCCGTCGTAGTTCTTGACGTTCTCCACGCCCAGCAGCTCGTGCAGGACGAACCAGGTCAGGGCCGAGCGCTCACCGATGCGGCAGTAGGCGATGGTGTCCTTGGCCAGGTCGACGCTCTCCGCGGCGTAGAGCTCCTTGAGCTCGTCGTCCGACTTGAAGGTGCCGTCGTCGTTGGCGTTCTTCGACCACGGGATGTTGCGGGCGGACGGGACGTGGCCCGGGCGCTGCGACTGCTCCTGCGGCAGGTGGGCGGGGGCGAGCAGCTTGCCGGAGAACTCGTCGGGCGAGCGCACGTCGACCAGGTTGTGCGAGCCGATCGCGGCGACCACGTCGTCACGGAAGGCGCGGATCGAGGTGTCCTGCGGCTTGGCCTTGTACTCGGTGGCCGGGCGCTCGGGCACCTCGGTGCCGTCGACCAGCTCGCGGGCGTCCAGCTCCCACTTCTTGCGGCCGCCGTCGAGGAGCTTGACGTTGTCGTGGCCGTAGAGCTTGAAGTACCAGTAGGCGTACGACGCGAACCAGTTGTTGTTGCCGCCGTAGAGGATCACCGTGTGGTCGTTGGCGATGCCCTTCGACGACAGGAGCTTCTCGAAGCCCTCCTGGTCGACGAAGTCGCGGCGGACCGGGTCCTGCAGGTCCTTGGTCCAGTCGATGCGGATCGCGTTCTTGATGTGGTTCTTCTCGTAGGCGGACGTGTCCTCGTCCACCTCGACGATGGCGATGGTCGGGTCGTCCAGGTGCTCCTGGAGCCAGTCGGCGTCGACCAGGACGTCGCTGCGGCTCATGCTCTTTCTCCTCCGGGGCAGTTGCGGCGGGGCGTGCGAGTGCGTGGGTGCGCGGCCCGGTCCGGGTCGGCGCACGGGTGCCCTGAGCAGGGCGGGGCGAGGGGTGAGCGCGGAAGTCGGGCTTCCGCTCAGAAGGGGCGACAGAGCATGGCGGCAACGCGGCACAGGTCCACTGCCCGCCGCTTCGTGAGATCCGCCTGTCGCTTCATGAGCTCGATCGTAGGGACGGACAACGGGGCGTGTCACCGGGGTGTCGTATGTTGAGATGGGATCGTCCACCATATGGGACGCGAGAGGGCGAGGAGGCCCGCGCGAAGGCCCTCCGGGCGTCGGACGCGGCCGGGGCATCTGCGTTACGGACGCGGGCGTCTCGCCACTCGGACGCCCTTGTCCACCGCTGCTGTCCTACCCGGCCAGCTTGACGTTCGAACCCTTCACCGTGATCTCGACGCCGTTCTGCGCCGCCTGTACCGAGTCGAGCTTGATGCCGCCGGGCAGCCGGTCGATGCCCTGCTGGATGTCGGTGATCTCACGGACCCGGTTCTCGGCGAGGGCGACGCCACCTACCGCGGGCAGGTTGTCGGCGTGCACCTTCACCTGGTCGCCCTCGACGGTGACCGTGCTGAGCACGGGCACCGTCTTGTCGATGTTCAGGGCCGGCACCTTGAGGTCCACCGCGACCTTGATCTTGCCGTTCCCGCCGTCGGAGAGGCCGACCACACGGGCCGTGACCCCGGGGGCGACCTGGGTCGGCTCGGGCTTCGCGGTCTTCAGCAGCTCGTCGTAGGCGATGGTCGCGGTGCCGGTGGCCGTGGACGCGGTGGCGGAACTGTAGTCGCCGGAGAACTCGACGTCCTTCATGTCGGCCTTGAGGTCGTCGATGCGGATCTGCTGGTTGCCGTTGCCGGTGGCCGCCTCGTAGTCCTTGATGCCCACCTCGACATCGTCCAGGGAGCCGCCCGCCACCTGGGTGAGGAAGGGGAAGCCGTTGATCGACACGTCGGGGGTGTCGGCGAGGTTCTGGGTCGCCTTGAGCTTGTCGGCGGCCTCGCCCTCCGCGAAGTGCACGGCGACGCGGTCGACGATCACGAACAGTATGCCCAGGATCACGACGACGATCAGAAGTACTCGCAGGGCGCGCATCGGTTGTTCCCCCGGTCAGGCGGTGTTGTGGCGCTCGGACACTGGTGGTGCAACGCCGACGGTATCCCTGCGGGGGCGGGCCGCAGGGAAATTGTCGATCATCTGTGACAGGGGGCTCACGTCCACGCCTTCCGGTTACCCGAGCGCCCGCCCCAGCACCCACACCACCGGTGCCGCCGCCGACAGCGGCAGGGCCACGCCCGCCGTGAAGTGGACGAAGCGGGAGGGGTAGTCGTAGCTGGCGACACGGTGGCCGACCAGGGCGCAGACCGCGGCGGCGGCGCCCAGGAGCGCGCCCTTCGTGCCCAGGTCCGTCACACCGCCCAGCGCGATACCCGCGCCGGCCGCGGCGAGCACGGCGACGGCCACCGAGGCCGGGGTCGGCAGTGGCAGCGCGCGGGCCAGGAGGGCGACCGCCACCGCCGCCGCGCCGACCGTCACCGCGTCGGGCTCGGCGCCGAGGTAGCCGGTGGCGATCACCGCGAGGGCCGTCGAGACGACCGTCGCCGTCAGGCCGTACATGCGCTCGTCGGGAGAGGCGTGCGAGCGCAGCTGCAGCACCAGGGTGAGCAGCACCCAGATCCCGAGCGGACCGAGGATCGCGGCCGGCGCGTTCTCCCGGCCCGCCACCAGCACCGCCACGTCCGCGGTGAGCGCCCCGGCGAAGGCGAGGGCGATGCCCTGCCGGGCGGGCCACATGCCGTTCAGCCGGAACCAGCCGGCGGCCGTGACCGCCTGGAGCAGCACCAGCGGCACCACCAGGGCGTACGTCCCGACGGCCGCAGTACCGGAGAGCAGCAGGCCGAGCAGCGCCGTCAGCGCGGCCGGCTGCATGCCCGGTTCGATGATCGGGGAGCGGCCCTCCAGGCGGGCCCGCTGTGCGTCGGTGATGCGGGAGTTGCCGGAGAGGGTGGCCGGGCCGTAGCCGGGGCCGGACCGCGACTCGGAGGGGGACTGTGATGCGGCGGGCTGCGGCGCGGCGGGCTGCGCGGCGGGAGGCTGCGGGTGGGCGGGCGCGGCGGGCTCGTAGCCCTGCTGCGGCAGGTAAGCCGTCTCGGCGGCCGCCACAGGGGGCTGCACGGGCGCGTGCACCTGCGTCTCCCAGGTCTGGCCCTGCCACTGCTGGGTGTGCTGCTCGTCGTACCCGGCGGCCTGGCCGAAACCGGCCTGGTCGTACCCGGAAGGGCCGTACCCGGAAGGGTTGTGCCCCGTCCGGCTGTACCCGGCCCGGTCGTCGTACCCGGCCCGGTCGCCGTACCCGGCCCGGTCGTCGTACCCGCCCTGGCCGTACCCCGCCTGCCCGGGCCACGCCTGCTGGGCCTGCTGCGGCTGCTGCGGCTGCTGCGGCTGGTACGGCTCCTGGCCCTCGTACGCCTGTTGCCCGTGGTACCCGTCGTACCCCTGACGCTGGTAAGGGTTCTGGCCCTCATACGGCTGGTCGGTCATCGCTCACCCTCCTGCGAACGGCGGAAGCACCTCGACCGTGCCGCCGTCGGCCAGCCGTACCGTCTCATGTGCGCGGCTCCCCACCGGGTCACCGTCGATGAGGAACGAGCATCGCTGCAGTACGCGCGCGAGTTCGCCGGGGTGTCGCTCCCGCACCGCGGCGAGCGCTTCGCCGAGGGTCGCCGCGTCGTACGGCTCCTCGGCGACCCCGGCCGCGGCCTTGGCGGCGGCCCAGTAGCGCACCGTGACCTTGGACATCTGGTTCCTCGTATGGACGAAGGTAAGTAAGAGACGGATGGGGCCAGGCTAGCCCGCCCGGACGGCCGCCCAGTCCCCGATCCGGGCCAGGAGCGCGTCGTCCGCCGCGTGCTCGGCGTGGCCCATGCCCGGCTCCAGCCAGAGTTCGCCGTGGTCACCGGCCGCGTCGGCCAGCATCCGGGGGTGGTCGACGGGGAAGTAGCCGTCGCTGTCGCCGTGCACGATCAGCAGCGGGGTCGGCGCGATCCTCGGCACCGCCTCGACCGGGGAGAGCGGCACCGGGTTCCAGTCCCGGTGGTGGATGCGGGTACGCAGTCCGTAGCGGCCGACCAGGCGACCCTCCGGGCGGGTGACCAGCCAGTGCAGCCGGCGCATGGGGGCGGTGCCCCGGTAGTACCAGCGGGCCGGCGCGCTCACCGAGACGACGGCGTCCGTGCCCTCGTGCAGCGCCGCGTGCCGCAGCACCACCGAGCCGCCCATCGAGAAGCCGACGGTGACCACGCGCGCGTGCCCCAAGCCGCGGGCCCACTCGACCGCTGCTGCGAGGTCCAGCACCTCCCGGTCGCCGACCGTGGAGCGGCCACCCGACTCACCGTGCCCCCGAAAGGAGAAGGTGACGACGGCCCCGTAACGGGCGAGCACCCCCGCCACCCTTCGCACATGCGGCCGGTCCACGGCGCCGGTGAAGCCGTGCGCGACGACGAACACCCGGTCACGGGAGGGTGGCGCGGAGACGTCGTATACGGCCGACCCCGGGTCGTATACGGAATCGATCGCGACCCCGTCAGCAGTGTGCAGAAACGTCCGCAAAGGGGTGCCTCTGCTCGTCTCATGCTTCGGACGAACGGTGGAACCTGCCACATGACCTGCCGGACTGTTGCTCATGTGGGCTATTCTGCTGGGCAGAGGACTCGGGCAGCGTTGCCCCCGGGTCCTTTTGTGCTTTCGGAAGCGTTGTATACGAAGCGGGAAACCGCAGGTGTACGGGCCTTCGGGATCGCAGAGCAGTTCCGTACCGCACACGTCCTCGCAGGGACCGAGGAGGAACCAGACGTATGAGTTCTCTGCTGCTCCTGACCAACGCCCTCCAGCCGTCGACGGAGGTGCTGCCCGCCCTGGGCCTGCTGCTGCACAACGTGCGCGTGGCCCCGGCCGAGGGCCCGGCGCTCGTCGACACCCCCGGCGCCGACGTCATCCTGATCGACGGACGCCGCGACCTGCCACAGGTGCGCAGCCTGTGCCAGCTGCTGCGCTCCACGGGCCCCGGCTGTCCGCTCGTCCTGGTCGTGACCGAGGGCGGCCTGGCCGCCGTCACCGCCGACTGGGGCATCGACGACGTACTGCTCGACACCGCCGGCCCCGCCGAGGTGGAGGCACGTCTGCGACTGGCCATGGGCCGGCAGCAGATCGTCGCCGACGACTCCCCCATGGAGATCCGCAACGGCGACCTGTCGGTCGACGAGGCGACCTACTCCGCCAAGCTCAAGGGCCGGGTGCTCGACCTCACCTTCAAGGAGTTCGAGCTGCTGAAGTACCTCGCCCAGCACCCGGGCCGGGTGTTCACCCGCGCCCAGCTGCTGCAGGAGGTCTGGGGCTACGACTACTTCGGCGGCACCCGCACGGTCGACGTGCACGTACGACGGCTGCGCGCCAAGCTCGGACCCGAGCACGAGTCGCTGATCGGAACCGTCCGGAACGTCGGTTATCGATTCGTTACTCCCGAGAAGGGGGACCGTTCCTCGGACGAGGGCAAGGCGAAGACCTCCCACGCAAAACCGGACAACGAGGACAGCTCGCCCTCCCTGGACGCCTCCGGGGTCCCCGCGGAGGCGTAGCAGGCGCTCGTCCACACTCACTCCGCACTCACGCAGGGCGTCGCCGCCGCACAGCGGGCTCCGAATGCCCTGCCCAGAGCGGGTCTCTCCGCGTAGACTCCGCGCGTGGCCAAGGTGACTCGGGACGATGTGGCTCGGCTGGCGGGGACTTCCACCGCTGTGGTCAGCTATGTCATCAACAACGGACCCCGGCCGGTCGCCCCGGCCACGCGCGAGCGTGTCCTCGCCGCGATCAAGGAGCTGGGGTACCGGCCCGACCGGGTCGCCCAGGCGATGGCCTCGCGCCGCACCGACCTCATAGGCCTCATCATCCCGGACGCCCGCCAGCCCTTCTTCGGGGAGATGGCGCACGCGGTCGAGCAGGCCGCCTCCGAGCGCGGGAAGATGGTCCTCGTCGGCAACACCGACTACATCGCCGAACGCGAGGTCCACTATCTGCGCGCCTTCCTCGGTATGCGCGTCTCCGGCCTCATCCTCGTCTCGCACGCGCTGAACGACCTGGCAGCCGCCGAGATCGACGCCTGGGACGCCCGCGTGGTGCTGCTGCACGAACGCCCCGAGGCCATCGACGACGTCGCCGTGGTCACGGACGACCTGGGGGGCGCCCAGCTCGCCGTACGCCACCTGCTGGAGCACGGCTACGAGTACGTGGCCTGTATGGGCGGCACCGCCGAGACCCCGGCGGTCGGCGACCCGGTCTCCGACCACGTCGAGGGCTGGCGGCGCGCGATGTCCGAGGCCGGGCTGCCCACCGAGGGCCGGCTCTTCGAGGCCCCGTACAACCGCTACGACGCCTACCGCGTGGCCCTGGAGGTGCTCTCCCGCCCGGACCGCCCGCCGGCGGTCTTCTGCTCCACCGACGACCAGGCGATCGGCCTGCTGCGCGCCGCACGCGAGCTGCGCATCGACGTCCCCGGCGAGCTGGCGGTGGCCGGCTTCGACGACATCAAGGAGGCGGCGCTCGCCGACCCGCCGCTGACCACGATCGCCTCGGACCGCCCGGCGATGGCCCGGGCCGCCGTCGACCTCGTCCTCGACGACGGCCTGCGGGTGGCGGGCTCCCGGCGCGAACGGCTCAAGACGTTCCCCTCCCGGCTGGTGGTCCGCCGGTCCTGCGGCTGCAAGTGACACAGCGGCCGGCGCTGTGAGGCACCTGTACCTGCCACGATGAAGGCCACCTGAGAACCCGCCCCGACCTGCGAGGACGGTCTTTATATCGGGCACACGAGGTTCTGCCGGGCTTCTCAGCGGGCACTCAGGAAGCTCTCATGATCGCGGGCAAAGCTCTATGACATGACCGAGAGCTTCCGCCGCAGCGGCGAGTACGAGAACCCCCAGGGTGACGCCCACCAGGGCGCGTACCCCCGGCAGCAGCACGCCTCCTCCCCCGTGAACCCCGACTGGCCGGCCCCGCCGGCGTACCAGCCCGCACAGCCGGTCGCCGTCGAGCCGGGCAGCACGGTGTGGCCGGGCCCGCAGACGCAGACCGCGGCGGGCGGCTCGGACGGCGGCCACGGCGGCGGTACCGCTCTCCTCACCACCGTCCCGGGCGACGCCGGCCAGGCCGCCACCGGCCCGGCGCCGAAGAAGCGCACCCGGGGCCCGCTCGCCCTGCTGGCCGCCGTCGCGATAGTCGCCGCGGCCGTGGGCGGCGGCACGGCGTACGCCTTCCAGGAGCTCGCCGGCACGGACACCGTCGCCGCCACCAGCACCACCACCAACGTGGTGCCCGCCGGCAAGAAGGGCGACGTCGCCGCGATCGCCGCCGCGGTCAGCCCCAGCGTGGTCGAGATCCAGGCGACCCTCAGCGACGGCTCCTCCACCGGCTCCGGCGTGATCATCTCTTCCAGCGGCGAGATCGTCACCAACAACCACGTCATCTCCGGCGCCTCGTCCATCAAGGTGACGACCAGCGACGGCAAGTCCTACTCCGCCCAGGTAGTCGGCACCGACAGCTCCAAGGACCTCGCCCTCATCAAGGTGAGCGGCGCCTCGGGCCTCAAGGCGGCGACCCTCGGCAACTCCGACGGCGTCCAGGTCGGCGACACGGTCGTGGCGATCGGCTCCCCCGAGGGCCTGACCGGCACCGTCACCAGCGGCATCGTCTCCGCGCTGGGCCGTGACGTGACCGTCCCCACGGACGAGAACCAGGGCCAGAGCCAGGGCGGCGACGGACGCTGGCCGTTCCAGTTCGGCGGGCGGCAGTTCAACGGCGACACCGGCTCCTCGACCACCACCTACAAGGCGATCCAGACCGACGCCTCGCTGAACCCCGGCAACTCCGGCGGCGCCCTGATCGACGCCGGCGGCAACATCGTCGGCATCAACTCCGCCATGTACTCGAGCGCCCAGGCGTCCTCGTCCTCCGACGCGGGCAGCGTCGGCCTCGGCTTCGCCATCCCGATCAACACGGTCAAGTCCGACCTCGCCAAGCTGCGGTCGGGCTCCACCAGCTGACCCACCCACCCCGCATGTCAGGGAGTACGTCATGATCAAGCAGACCACGCAGGTCACGCAGGTCACGCAGGTCACGCACACGGTCGCCGACACCGACCCGGCCGGCATCACCCTGGCCCTCGAGGTGGCGTACGACCTCCACGCACCGGCGCCGCGCGCCCCCGAGGTCGCGGCCCCCCAGCTGATGGGCCTGCGCGTCCCCGCCGCCGCCCACCCGCACCGCCACAAGGTGCCGCTGAAGCGCCTGACCGCGGTCCGTGGCTGACGCCGCTCCGTTCTTACGGCCCGGCCCGCAGACGTGCGAGGCTGAGAGCGACCCTCACCCACCGCACCCCGAGGAACCCCGAGCGATGAGCCCCGCCGAAGGCGACCGTGACCCCCAGCGCATCCTGATCGTCGACGACGAGCCCGCCGTACGCGAAGCACTGCAGCGCAGCCTCGCCTTCGAGGGGTACGACACCGAGGTCGCGGTCGACGGAGCGGACGCGCTGGAGAAGGCGACCGCGTACAAGCCGGACCTGGTGGTCCTGGACATCCAGATGCCGCGCATGGACGGCATGACGGCCGCCCGTCGCATCCGGGGCGCGGGCGACACCACCCCGATCCTGATGCTCACGGCACGCGACACGGTCGGCGACCGGGTCACGGGGCTGGACGCCGGAGCCGACGACTACCTGGTCAAGCCCTTCGAACTCGACGAGCTCTTCGCCCGCATCCGTGCCCTCCTGCGCCGCAGCTCCTACGCGGCGGCCGTCTCCGCCCAGGCCCAGGAGGACGAGGCCCTCACCTTCGCCGACCTGCGCATGGACCTCGCGACCCGCGAGGTCACCCGCGGCGCCCGGCAGGTGGAGCTGACCCGCACCGAGTTCACGCTCCTGGAGATGTTCATGGCCCACCCGCGCCAGGTGCTCACCCGTGAGCAGATCCTGAAGGCGGTCTGGGGCTTCGACTTCGAGCCGTCGTCGAACTCCCTCGACGTCTACGTGATGTACCTCCGCCGCAAGACGGAGGCCGGCGGCGAGCCGCGCCTCGTCCACACGGTGCGCGGCGTGGGTTACGTCCTACGACAGGGCGGCGCCGAGTGAAACGGCTCCTGCGCCGCTACCGTTCCCTCCCCATCCGCTCCCGGCTGGCGCTGCTGGTGGCGGCGGCGGTGGCGTTCGCGGTGGCGGCGGTTTCGGTGACGTGCTGGTTCATCGTGCAGGGGAAGCTGTACGGGCAGCTGAACGATGATCTGATGAAGCAAACGAGGGGGCCGGTCACCCAAAGCGATGGGCCGGTCAATATCGCCCTCGCCAGTTGCACCGACACTCCACAGTCGGACGATTACTACCGGACCTCCTACTCCCAGGTGGTCAAGGAAGACGGAACCGTCTGCCTCTTCCCGGGCGCCACCGACCGAATCAAGGTCACCCAGGACGACAAGAACGAGATCAAGAAGGCGGACAACCGGGTCTACTTCCGCAACGGCACCGACGCGGACGGCAACGCGGTGCGCGTGATGACCAGGCCGCTTGGAGCCACCCACGTCGCCGCCACAGGGGAGACCGGGCCCAACATCGGACTCGTCGTCGCAGTCCCCCTCAAGGGCACCCAGAACACCCTCAACGACCTGGCCCTCATCCTCCTCCTCGTCTCCGGCGTCGGAGTCGTAGGCGCCGGAGCAGCCGGCCTCGCGGTCGCCCGCGCGGGCCTGCGCCCCGTCGACAAGCTCACGGAGGCCGTAGAACACGTGGCCCGCACCGAGGACCTGAGCATCCGCATCCCGGTCGAGGAGGACAGCGAGGACGAGGTCGCCCGACTCTCCCGCTCCTTCAACTCGATGACGTCGGCCCTGGCCAGTTCCCACGAGCTGCAGCAGCAACTCATCGCGGACGCGGGCCACGAACTCCGCACGCCCCTCACCTCCCTCCGCACGAACATCGAACTCCTCACCCGAAGCGAGGAGACGGGCCGCCCCCTCCCCCCGGCGGACCGCAAGGCGCTCCTCGCCTCGGTGAAGGCCCAGATGACGGAGCTGGCCTCGCTCATCGGAGACCTGCAGGAACTGTCCCGCTCGGAAGGCCAGCGCGGCGAACGCGTCCAGGTGGTCTCCCTGGAGGACACGGTGGAGGCGGCCCTGCGCCGAGCCCGTCTGCGCGGTCCGGAGCTGACCATCACGGCGTCGCTGGAGCCCTGGTACACCCGGGCGGAGCCGGCCGCGCTGGAGCGGGCGGTGGTCAACATCCTGGACAACGCGGTGAAGTTCAGCCCCGAGGGCGGCACCGTCGACGTCCAACTGACCGGCGGCGTCCTGACGGTCCGCGACCACGGCCCCGGCATTCCCGCCGACGAACTCCCCCATGTCTTCGACCGCTTCTGGCGCTCCCCCTCGGCCCGCGCCCTCCCCGGCTCCGGCCTCGGCCTGTCCATAGTGGCCCGCACGGTCCAGCAGGCGGGCGGCGAGGTCTCCCTGGCCCGGGCCGAGGGCGGCGGCACGGTGGCGACGGTACGGCTGCCGGGGGCGCCGACGGCTCCGCCCGAGGCCCCCTGAAACCCCGGCAGGTGCTTCCCACATCAGCGGGAGGCACCAGTGGGCGCCCGGTTGAAGCTCGCGCGATAGGCCGTGGGAGTGAGTCCGACCCGACCGACCATGTGCTTGCGGAGGGAGTCCGCGCTGCCCAGACCGCTCTCCCTGGCTACCTGGTCCATGGGCAGCTCGGTGGTCTCCAGGAGCTCTCTGGCCCGGTCGATGCGCCGGTGCAGCAGCCATTGGAGCGGGCTCAGTCCGGTCTCTGCGTGGAAGCGCCGGGTGAGGGTGCGCACGCTCGTCCTGGCGTGGTGGGCCAAGTCGGTCAGGGTGAGCGGTCGATCAAGGTGTTCGAGCGCCCAGACGCGAGTGGGGGCGAGGGAGGTGCCCCGCTCCGGCGGCAGCGGGGTCTCGATGAACTGGGACTGGCCGCCCGGCCGTACGGGAGGGACGACCGCGAGCCGCGCGGCCGCGTTGGCGGCCGACGCGCCGTAGTCGATCCTGACCAGATGCAGGCACAGGTCGATGGCGGCCGCGGCGCCCGCCGAGGTGAAGATGCCACCGTCCTCGACGAAGAGGAGGTCGGGCTGTACATCGATGGATGGAAATCGGGTGGCGAGGTCGTCGGCCAGTCCCCAGTGGGTGGTGGCGCGGAGCCCGTCGAGCAGGCCGGCCTGAGCCAGTACGAACGCACCCGTGCACAGGGAGGCGATGCGTGCACCGGTGGCCGCGGCTGTCCGTAGAGCGTCAAGGACCTCCGGGGGAGCCTGCTCGCCGCCGCTGCCGACGGCGATCACCGTGTCTGCGCCCTCCATCGCGTCCAAGCCGTCCGGCACCACGATGTCGGGGCCGCCGACGGTCGGCGTCGGGCCGGGCCGCGCCGTACAGACACGCACGTCGTAGTGCTCGACGTTGTTGAACACCATGAGCGGGATAGAGACGTCGAAGCTCAGTACGGGCGGCACGATGACCGCGACGACGCGATGCATGGCCAGATCCTCCGGATGGTTGGCATTGTGGCCACTATTCCACGACGCCGCGGAGCGGCACCGTTGTCGGCATGAAATCTCATGTGATCGTGGGTCGTGGGGCCGCTGCGTCGAAGACCGCTCTTCTTCTTGCCGAAGACGGCGAGCGGGTGCGAATGGTCAGCCGGACGGGCGGCGGGCCCGACCACCCGCTCATCGACAGGGTCGCCGCGGACGCGACCGACACCGATCGGCTCACCGAGCTGACAGAGGGGGCGGACACGCTGTTCACCACCGCCGCGCCGCCGTACCACCTCTGGCCCGAGCAGTTCCCGGCCTTGTCGGCGTCGCTCCTCAGCACGGCGAGGCGGACCGGGGTCGCGTACGTCATGCTCGGCAACCTTTACGCCTACGGGCCGGTGAGCGGGCCGATCACGCCGGACTTCCCCCTGACGGCGACCGGTCCCAAGGGGCGGACCAGAGCGCGGGCTTGGGAGGAGGCCGCCGCCTCAGGGGTGAAGGTCACCGAGGTGCGGGCCGCCCAGTTCTACGGCGCCGGCGCTGTCTCGGTGTTCAGCCTCATGGTGCAGCGGCAGGTCATGGAAGGCAGGCTGGTCCTGGTGCCGCAGGAACTCGACGTGCCCCACAGTTACTCGGCGATCGGCGACACCGCACGCACGCTGGTTGCCGCGAGCCGCAACGAGCAGGCGTACGGCCGTGCCTGGCACGTACCCACCTCGACCCTGTCGGTGCGGGAACTGGCCGGGCGACTCGCCGACCTCGCGGGTGCACCTGAACCGCGGATGGAAGAGATGACCGAACGCGACCTGACCCTGCTGGCGTTCACCGAGCCGTTCTGGGCGGAAATGCACGAAGTACTCACCAAGCCCGGCCACCCGTTTGTCATCGACTACTCCGAGACCGAGAAGATCCTCGGCGTGAGCGTCACCCCGGTGAACGACGTGCTCGGGGAAGTGATCTAACGGCTTGTCATTCGGCCTTGGCCGGACATTCGGTACACGAACGGATCGGTGAGCCGCTGTTACGTATCCCGGATGAGGAAGGGACCTGCCCCGCGGAGCGCGGGGGCGGACGAGCCACTCGGCTTCGTGATCGCTTCGGTGGGCAATGCCGCGGCTCTCGCGTTCGAGTCCGCCCTGGCCGCGGAGGACCTGCATCCGCGGCACTTCGCCGTGCTGCGCGGGCTGCGTGACGGCGAGGAACATGCGCAGCAGCAACTCGCCTCCTCGCTGGGCATCCCGGCCAGGCGTCTGGTGGGGCTGCTCACGGTGCTGATCGAGAGGGGCCTGGTGGAGCGGCGGGCAATCGGTCACTCGAAAGGGGCAACCGTGCCCGTGAAGGGCGGCGACGCGCGCCTTGACCTCAAGCGCGCTTGAGGAAGGAGTCTTGCGGCATGGACACCGAAGAGATGCGGCGACAGGTGCAGGCCCTGACCGACCGCGCTGAGATCACCGACCTGCTGGACCGCTACCTGCGTTCCCTGGACGACGGGGTTTTCGACGAGGAGTGGGCTCGCGCGTTCCACACGGAAGACGTCACCGCGGAGATGCCCGTCGGAACCGTCCACGGACGTGACGCCCTGCTGGAACGTGTCCGGCGGGCCATGGCGCTGTTCGACCGGACCGTGCATCTGGGCACCAACGCGATCACCGAGCTCGACGGCGCCCGGGCCACTGCCCGTGGCGCCCAACTGAACACCCACGTACTGGCAGACGGCTCGGGCGGCGTCTTCATTTCCGCCGGCCATACCGACACCGAACTGGTCAGGACGGCCGACGGCTGGCGGATCTCCGCCTCCGCGCTGCGGGTGGTGTGGACACAGGGCGCTCCTCCGCGGCTGCCGGCCGAGTTCGCCGCAGCCCGCACGGCGTAGGAAGGGGCAACCTCCCCCCGCTCCGCGGCGACTCCAGGTCAAGTCCTGACAGGGCACGACCGAACAGGAGCCGCCTCATGGCCACCCCCCGCCACCGCAGACACCGCAAAGCCCTCGCGCTCGGCCTGCCGGTCGCTCTGACCGGCGCCGGCGCTCTCGCTTACGGATTCCTCGGCGCCGCCACCCAGCAACAGGCCGCAGCCGCAGCCACCACCGCCCCCGCCTGGGCCACCGCCACCGCGGACGGCTTCGCCTCCGTCGACGCGCTGGGCCAGAACGGCACGTACGGCGGCCGCGACGGCAAGACCGTCACCGTCAGGACCCTCGCGGACCTCGAGAAGTACGCGACGGCCACCGAGCCGTACGTCATCGTCGTCGCGGCGGCGATCGACGTGGACCCGGTCGGCAAGGAGATCAAGGTCCAGTCGAACAAGACGATCGTCGGCGCCGGCACCGCCGGGCAGATCGTCGGGGGCGGCTTCTTCCTCGGCCAGGGCGTCCACAACGTGATCATCCGCAACCTGACGATCCGGGACACGTACCAGGGCACCTGGAACGACAAGGAGCACGACTACGACGGCATCCAGATGGACGGCGCCCACCACGTCTGGATCGACCACAACGACATCCGGCACATGGCCGACGGGCTCATCGACAGCCGCAAGGACACGACCTACCTGACCGTCTCCTGGAACAAGCTCAGCCAGGACAACAAGGCCTTCGGCATCGGCTGGACCGACAACGCCACCGCGGACATCACGATCCACCACAACTGGATCCGCGAGACGGAACAGCGCAACCCCTCCACGGACAACGTGGCCCACGCGCATATGTACAACAACTTCCTGGAGGACGAGGCGGGCACCACCATCAGGTCCTCCTACGGCGACTACTCGCGCGGCAGGACCAACATGCTGCTGGAGAACTCCTACTTCCAGGGCATGAACAACCCCGTGATCCGGGACAGCACGGCCACCTTGGTCCAACGCGGAAACGTCTTCTCCGGTACGAGCGGCAGGAACGAGAGCGGGGGCAGCGGCGCGGCCTGGGACCCGAAGTCGTACTACGGCTACACCCTCGACAAGGCCGCGGACGTCCCCGCCCTGCTGGAGTCCGGTGCGGGACCCCGCGGTTCGATCGGCACGGCGACCACCGCCTCCGTCAAGTCGGCCGCCACCACCCTCACCGTCGCCCAGGACGGCACCGGCCAGTACAGGACGGTCCAGGCCGCGGTGAACGCCGTCCCCGCGGGCAACGCCTCCCGCGTGCTGATCAGCGTCAAGCCGGGCACGTACCGCGAGCTGGTCAAGGTGCCGTCCAACAAGCCGCACGTCACCATCCAGGGCACCGGCGGCAGCCGGAAGGACACGGTGATCGTCTACAACAACGCGGCGGGTACGCAGAAGCCGGACGGTTCCGGCCCCTACGGCACCGGGGGCAGTGCCACCGTCGCCGTCGAGGCCGACGACTTCCAGGCCCGCAACCTGACCATCTCCAACGACTTCGACGAGGCCGCGCACCAGAACATCAGCCAGCAGGCCGTCGCCCTGCGCACCGCCTCCGACAAGGTGTTCCTCGACGGCGTGATCGTCAGCGGCGACCAGGACACCCTGTTGGTGGACACCGCGGCCAAGGAGAAGCTCGGCCGCGTCTACATGGCCAACTCCTATGTGATCGGCAACGTCGACTTCGTCTTCGGCCGCGCGACCGCCGTGATCGACAAGTCCGTCATCACGCTGAAGAAGCGCTACAACGGCACCTCGGCCGGCTATGTCACGGCCCCGAGCACGGCCGCCGGTCGCAAGGGGATCCTGATCGCCAACTCCACGGTGAGCGGTGACGTGTCCGACCGCAGCTTCTACCTCGGCCGCCCCTGGCACGCAGGCGGCGACGCCACCCTCGACCCCCAGACCACGGTCCGCAACACGTCCCTGAGCGCCGCGATCAGGACCACCCCGTGGACCGACATGAGCGGCTTCTCCTGGAAGGACGACCGCTTCGCCGAGTACAAGAACACCGGCGCGGGCTCGGGCCCGGCGAGCAGCGACCGCCCCCAGCTGACCGACGCCCAGGCGGCGGAACAGGAGGTCGCGGACTGGCTCGGGGGCTGGACGCCGACCGCGTCCTGAGACCCCGTTTCCCCACCTCACCGGCCCCACCCTAAGATCCCCGAACAAGCGTCCGGAGCGGATCGGCGGGTGGGGTGCGTGGCCGCACACGAGGGCTGGACCGAGCGGGAGTACCGCAAGGTCAGGAAAGTGCCTTGGGGGACGACCGCGGTCATGGGGCTGCTGGCGGGCAAGGGCTTCCTCCACGCTGCGCGCGCCGTCCACCTCCTCCCCGAGTGGGCTCCGGAGGCCGTCACCGGCCTCTGCCTCGTGGCGGTCGGCTGGACGGTGCTCTACCTGTGGCGCGCCCGCACCTTGGTCGGTCCTCACGGGGTCACTGCCCGCCGGGCGTTGACGAGGCGCACCCGTACCTGGCCCGACGTCTACGACATCCGCACCGAGCCGGTCCCCGGCGCGTCCTCGTACCAGCGCAAGTGGCTCACCTACCTGTACGACACGGAGGGCCGCCGCTTCCTCCTCCCCCACATCGACGACTGGCAGTTGAAGGACCCGCCCGGCGAGGTCGCCGAGCTGCGTGCCGTCGCCGCGGGGTACCGGGGTGCGCAGTGGACGCGGCGGCCCGAGGTGGAGGCACGGATCCAGCGGCGGGCCGGGCGTCGCAAGGCGTGGGAGCGGACGGTCACCGGGACGCTGATCGTCTACGGCGCCGCCCTCGTGGCCTGGGTCGTGCTGCTGTTCAGCGTGGGCAGACCGCCTGCCCTGCTGCTGTTCCTGTGGGTTCCGCTCGCCGCCTTCACCGTCCTCGCCGCCGTGCTGCACTCGCGCCGGGCGGCCCGGGCAGCGGGCGGCGTGTGAGGAACCGTACCCACCAGACTGGCATCGGCGTCCCTCGCCCGTACCCTCATACGCATGACCAGCGACGACACCGCACGGCCCGCCCACTCCCGTTCCATCGAGACCTACTCCGCGCTCTCCCAGGACCAGGCCGAGGCAGTGCAGGGCCTGCTCGCCGAGGCCGCCCGTACCGACGGGCAGCAGCCGGTGTCCGAGCAGGGGCGCCTGCGACTGGCGGGAGGTGCCCGCGAAGGCGTCTCCCATCTGCTGCTGCTCGTCGGCGGCGAACTCGTCGGCTACGCCCAGCTGGAGGACACCGACCCGGTGGAGGCACCGGCCGCCGAACTGGTCGTCCATCCCTCGCACCGCGGGCACGGGCACGGCCGGGCGCTGGGCTCGGCGCTGCTGGCCGCCTCGGGCAAGCGGCTGCGGGTGTGGGCGCACGGCGGGCACTCCGCCGCCCGTCACCTGGCCCAGGTGCTCGGGCTCACCCTGTTCCGCGAACTGCGCCAGATGCGGCGGCCGTTGGCCGGACTGGACCTGCCCGACCCGGTGCTGCCCGAGGGCGTGACGGTACGCACCTTCGCCCCCGGCGTCGACGACGCGGCCTGGCTGGCCGTCAACGCCGCAGCCTTCGCCCACCACCCCGAGCAGGGCTCCCTGACCCAGCGCGACCTCGACGACCGCAAGGCCCAGCCGTGGTTCGACCCGGCGGGCTTCTTCCTCGCCGAGCGCGAGGGCGAACTCGTGGGTTTCCACTGGACGAAGGTGCACGCGCAGACGGGGGTCCCCCCGGTCGAGCGAAGCCGGGACTGGGGGAGGCTGGGCGAGGTGTACGTCCTCGGCGTGGCCCCCGGCAACCAGGGCGGCGGCCTCGGCAAGGCGCTCACCACCGTCGGCCTGCGCCATCTGGCGGCGCAGGGGCTGCCGGCGGTGATGCTGTACGTCGACGCGGACAACAAGGCGGCGGTGGCGGTGTACGAGCGGCTGGGGTTCACGACGTACGAGACGGACCTGATGTACCGGACCGAAACCTGATTCACCTCGCATAAGGGGCGGCGATCTTGACGCCGCCCCTTCTTTGGATCACCCTTTCACTACTCAATTAGTGAAAGGGTGATTGTCCGAGTGGTCGAGTACCGCATCGACCGGCACAGCGGCGTGGCCACCTACGTCCAGATCGTCCAGCAGACGAAACAGGCCCTGCGCCTGGGGCTGCTGCGGCCGGGAGACAGGCTGCCCACGGCACGGGAGGTCGTCGAGGCCACGGCGATCAACCCGAACACCGTCCTGAAGGCGTACCGCGAGCTGGAACGCGAGGGACTGGTGGAGGCCCGGCGGGGCCTCGGCACCTTCGTACGGCGCTCGCTCGGCGCCGCCCCCGCCGACTCCCCCCTGCGCACCGAGCTGGAGGAGTGGGCGGCCCGCGCCCGCGACGCCGGGCTGGAGCGGGACGACGTGGCCGCACTCTTCACTGCCGTACTCGAGAAACACTTCCAGGGAGACCCGTCATGACCAACACGGCACTCAGGGCCGACGCGCTGGGCAAGCGCTTCGGCCGGCGCGGGGGCTGGGCGCTGCGCGACTGCACCCTCGCCCTGCCCGCCGGACGCGTGTGTGCCGTCGTCGGGCCCAACGGCGCGGGCAAGTCCACGCTCCTCGCCTTGGCCGCGGGACTGCTCGTCCCCACCGAGGGCACGATCACCGTCCTCGGGACGCATCCGGCCCGGGCACGCACACGCGTCTCCTACGTCGCCCAGAGCAAGCCGCTCCACCCGCAGCTCACGGTCGCCGAAACGCTCCGCATGGGCGCCGAACTCAACCCGGAGCGGTGGGACGCGGCCGTCGCCGAGCGGACGACCACCGCCGGCGACCTCGACCCGAAGGCGAGGATCCGCTCCCTGTCCGGCGGCCAGCGCACCCGCGTCGCGCTCGCCCTGGCCCTCGGCAAGCGGCCCGAGCTGCTGCTCCTGGACGAGCCGATGGCCGACCTCGACCCACTGGCGCGGCACGAGCTGATGGGCGGGCTCATGGCGCAGGCCGCCGAGCACGGCACCACGATCGTGATGTCCTCGCACGTGGTGGCCGAGCTGGAGGACTCCTGCGACCACCTGCTGCTGGTGGGCGGCGGCCGGATCCGGCTGGCCGGGGAGATCGACGACGTACTGGCCGCGCACACGCGCGTCAGCGCCGCCGCCGACTCCGCCGACCTCGCCCCGCACACCGTCGTCGAGTCCCGGGTCACCGGCCGCCAGCTCAGCGCCCTGATCCGGCCCACCGGCCCGCTGCCCGCCGACTGGCGCACCGGCACGCCGTCCCTGGAGGAACTGGTCCTCGCCCACCTGCGCAACCCCGAGGCCCCCGGCCTCACCGCCGCGGCGACCGAGGAGGCCTCCGTATGAGTGTCATGACCGCGTCTACTTCGGCAGCCGGGCGGCAACGGACGGACGGCCCACGCCTGACCCGCTGGCTGCTGCGCCTGCACCGCCCGGCGCTGCTCGTCTGGGCGGGGCTGGTCGTCCTCGGGACCGCCCTGCTGCTGTGGCTCGCCGGGCCGGTGACCGACGCGGCGGCGAAGGGCTGGCGGCAGTGGGGCTCCTGCGCCACGTCGACGTGCACGTACGACCAGAAGCCGATTCTGCTGTTCGACGACGCGTACACCTACCTCACCCTCGCCCTGGCCGCCCTGCCGTTCCTGGTGGCCGCCTGGACGGGCGCCGCGCTCGTCGGGCGGGAGATGGAGTCGGGCACCGCACAGCTCGGCTGGACGCAGGGGATCACCCCGGCCCGCTGGCTGACGGCCAAGCTGGCGCTCCCCGCCGCCGCGGTCACCGCGGGAACGAGCCTGCTGGTGCTCCTGCACCGCCGGGCCTGGTCGACGGCCGACGGCCGCATCCGCGGCCTCGACGCCTGGCACATCATGTGGACCTTCCTCACCAACGGCCCCACCGTCGTCGCCTTCGCCCTGGTCGGCCTGGCCGCCGGCGCCTTCACGGGCCTGGTCCTGCGCCGCGCCCTGCCCGCGCTGGCCGGCGCCCTGGTCCTCACCGCGGGCGTCTGGGGCCTTGCCTGGTGGCTCATGCCTCGCCTGTGGCCCGCCGTCACGCACGTGACCAGCTTCAAGCAGGGGTACGACGAGCTGTACACGGGCCTCGAGGTCGACACGGGCCTGGTCACCGCCACCGGCGGGCACATCCCCCAGCCCGCCTGCTCCGCGAACACGTCCGAGGAGTGCCGGCGGCTGTACGAGAAGCTCGGCGGGGTCGGCTACTACAACACCTTCCACCCCTCCTCGCACTTCTGGCCCCTCCAGCTGACCGCCACGGCCCTGGTGCTGGCCATCGCCGTCCTGTTCACCGTGGCCACGTTCCTCGTCCTCAGGCGGCTCACAGGACCACTGCGGACCGCCGGGATCCCGCCGACCGCCGGAACCCTGCAGGCCACCGGCCCGATCACCGAGGGAGCCGCCGGATGAGTTCCGCCGTACTCACGGGCCTGCCCCGCACGGTGCTGCGCCTGCACCGCTCGGCCCTGCTCGCCTGGACCGCGTTCGTCGTCGGCATGGCCGGCTGGCTGGTCTGGCTGAACGAGGTGACCGCGGGCGACGTCCGCGGCGCGGAACGGGGCTGCACCCGCCTCGGCCTGTGCACCGACCCCCTGGCCTCGCTCGCCTACAGCAAACCCTTCGCCTGGATCGGCCTGCTGCTCTGCTACAGCTTCCTGGCCGTCGCCGCCTTCGCGGGCGGTGCGCTGGTCGGGCGGGAGATGGAGTCCGGCACCGCCGAGCTGGCCTGGACGCAGGGCGTCACCCCGGCCCGCTGGCTGACCGCCAAGCTCGCGCTGCCCGCGCTGGCGGTGGTGGCCGGGGGCGCGGTGCTGGTGCCCGTGTACCGCTGGGGCTGGGATGCCAACCACGACCTGACGGGCGACGACTGGTCCTTGCCGGCGGCGTTCGTGGCCAGGGGACCGCTCATGGTGGCCTACGGCCTGTGCGCCCTCGCGGTCGGCGCGCTCGCCGCAGTACTGCTGCGCCGCACCCTCGCCGCCCTCGGCACCGCCTTCGCCACGATGTGGCTGGTCAACGCCCTGCTGGCGCGCTACCGCGCCGACCTCTGGCCGAAGGAGACCCGCACGTCGGCGAAGGGGCCCGACTGGCCCGACGGCGCCTGGCCCCTGAACTGGGGGCGGAACGCCGGCGGCTACTTCGCCGTCTACCAGCCCGAGTCCCATTTCTGGCCCCTCCACCTGGTGGAGACCGGCATCGTCCTCGCCCTGGCGGCCACCGCGACCACGGCGGCCTACACGGTGCTGCGCCGGCGCACCGCCTGAGCCGGGCCACCGCGGACCGACGGTCCCGTACGCCTTTCCACGGGGGGAAAGGCGTACGGGACCGTCACTTTCCCCGCCCTCCCGGCGGCCGGACGCCCGGGAGCCGCCCCCAGATATCCCGCACGTCATGTCGCCGTAACCATCGATTCAGACGACCTTGCGACGCTCAGCCAATGAAGCCCGCCGTGCCAGAGCCTTCGCCACCCCCCGAGGGGTCCGCGGGGAACGGGGCCGTGAAGCTCCCACCCGCACGTTCCGACGCGCCCGTTTCGCTCGTGGCGCGGAACAATGGGGTCATGAGCCAGCCAGACACCCAGGCACAGGTCCAGCACGCGCAGCCCTCCGTGGGCTCCATCGCCGCGCACCGCCCGCACACCGTGGCCGCCGTGGTCTCCGACCTGGAACCCGACATCGATGCCGACCTCGACGCGTACGAGGAGTCGCAAGTCGACGGGGTACAGCTGCCGCAGGGTCGTTTCCTCGACCGGGAGCGCAGCTGGCTCGCGTTCAACGAGCGGGTCCTGGAGCTCGCCGAGGACCCCGACACGCCCCTGCTCGAGCGGGCGAACTTCCTGGCGATCTTCGCCAGCAACCTGGACGAGTTCTTCATGGTCCGGGTGGCCGGCCTGAAGCGCCGTATCGCGACGGGCGTCGCCACCCGCTCCGCCTCCGGCCTCCAGCCCCGCGAGGTACTGGAGATGATCTGGGCCCGCTCCCGCGAGCTCATGGCCCGGCACGCCGCCTGTTACCACGAGGACGTCGCCCCCGCCCTCGCGGAGGAGGGCATCCACCTGGTGCGCTGGGGCGAGCTGACCGAGAAGGAGCAGGCACGCCTCTTCACGCTCTTCCGGCACCAGATCTTCCCCGTCCTCACCCCCCTCGCCGTGGACCCGGCGCACCCCTTCCCGTACATCTCCGGCCTGTCCCTGAACCTGGCCGTCCGGGTGCGCAACCCCGTCACCGGCACGCCGCACTTCGCGCGCGTCAAGGTGCCGCCGCTGCTGTCCCGCTTCCTGGAGTGCTCCCCGGGCCGGTACGTCCCCCTCGAGGACGTCATCGCCGCCCACCTGGAGGAGCTGTTCCCGGGCATGGAGGTGCTGGAGCACCACACCTTCCGGGTCACCCGCAACGAGGACCTGGAAGTCGAGGAGGACGACGCCGAGAACCTGCTCCAAGCCCTGGAGAAGGAGCTCATGCGGCGCCGCTTCGGCCCGCCGGTGCGCCTGGAGGTCGAGGAGAACATCGACCGCGAGGTCCTCGACCTGCTCGTACGCGAGCTGAAGATCACCGAGGCCGAGGTGTACCCGCTGCCCGGTCCCCTGGACCTCACCGGCCTCTTCCGCATCGCCGGCCTCGACCGGCCCGAGCTGAAGTACCGGAAGTTCGTCGCGGGCACCCACCGGGACCTGGCGGAGGTGGAGTCCGCCTCACCGCCGGACATCTTCGCGGCGCTGCGCAGCCGGGACGTGCTGCTGCACCACCCGTACGACAGCTTCTCCACGTCCGTGCAGGCCTTCCTGGAGCAGGCGGCGGCCGACCCGGACGTCCTCGCCATCAAGCAGACCCTGTACCGGACCTCCGGCGACTCCCCGATAGTCGACGCGCTCATCGACGCCGCCGAGTCCGGCAAGCAGGTCCTCGTCCTGGTCGAGATCAAGGCCCGCTTCGACGAGCACGCCAACATCAAGTGGGCGCGCAAGCTCGAAGAGGCCGGCTGCCACGTCGTGTACGGCCTCGTCGGCCTGAAGACCCACTGCAAGCTGTCCCTGGTGGTGCGCCAGGAGGGCGACACCCTCCGGCGCTACAGCCACGTCGGCACCGGCAACTACCACCCGAAGACGGCCCGCCTGTACGAGGACCTCGGCCTGCTCACCGCCGACCCGCAGGTCGGCGCGGACCTGTCCGACCTGTTCAACCGCCTCTCCGGCTACTCGCGCCGGGAGACCTACCGCCGTCTGCTGGTGGCCCCGAAGTCCCTGCGTGACGGCCTGGTCGCGCGGATCAACAAGGAGGTCCTGCACCACCGTGCCGGACGTCCCGCGTTCGTCCGCATCAAGGTCAACTCGATGGTGGACGAGGCGATCATCGACGCCTGCTACCGCGCGTCCCAGGCGGGCGTACCGGTCGACATCTGGGTGCGCGGCATCTGCGCGGTGCGCCCCGGCGTCCCCGGCCTGTCGGACAACATCCGCGTCCGCTCCATCCTCGGCCGCTTCCTCGAGCACTCCCGCGTCTTCATCTTCGGCAACGGGGGCGAACCGGAGGTGTGGTTCGGCAGCGCCGACATGATGCACCGCAACCTCGACCGCCGGATAGAGGCCCTCGTCCGGGTCACCGACCCGGCCCACCGGGCCTCCCTCAACCGGATGCTCGACACCGGCATGTCCGACACCACCGCCTCCTGGCACCTGGGCCCGGACGGCGAGTGGACGCGACACGCGGTCGACGGGGACGGCCAGCCCCTGCGCAACGTCCAGGAGATGCTCATAGACGCCCGGAGGCGCCGGCGTGGCACAGCAACACCTTGACCCGACGGACCCGACGGCCCGGGTGACGAACGGGGACGCCCTCGCGGGCTACCTGCGAGCCCAGGCCACGGAGTTCCTCCGCGCGCTGCGGCAGCACCGGGAGACCGGCGACGGCGGTCCCCCCCATCGGGCGAAGTCCAAGGCGGGGGAGGCAGGCGGCGCGGAGGCGTCCGTCGACGCGGCGCGCGCCCTGCGCCGCTCGGCCCGCCGCATCAGCGGCAGCCTGCACACCTTCCGCCCCCTGCTCGACACCGCCTGGTCGGAGGAGATCCGCCCGGAACTGGCCTGGCTGTCGGGGACCTTGGGGCTGGAGCACGCCTACGAGGCCCGGCTGGAGCGGCTGTTGCTGGCGCTGCACCGGCTGTCGGGGTCGACGGCGGTGTCCGCCCAGGTGGTCGGCGCGGCGGTGGGCGGCCGCGCCGACATGGCGCACGCCCAACTGCCGGTGGAACGCGGCAACCTGACCGTGGGTGCGGCGAAGGCGGGTGCGCTGCTCGACCGCCAGCTCACCCTCGCCCGGACCCGCGCCCACTCCACCGCCCTGCAGGCCCTGGGCTCCTCCCGCTTCCACGCCGTCGCCGACAAGGTCGCCTTACTGGCCAGCGAGGTCCCCCTCACCACTTCCGCCGCCACCACCGACCTGCGCCCCCTGGCCGCCGCCGCGGAGGAACGTCTCACCGACGCGATCTCCACACTCCCCCTGGTCACCGCGGGCCACCCGTACAACGCGGAGGCCCTCGTCCACGGCCTGTCCCCGGACCCGTCCCCCCACCCCCAGGACGGCCCGTGGCACCAGGTCCGCCTGCTGCTGCGCCTGCACCGCTACGCCCGCGAGGTGCTGCACGGCCCGGGCACCCCGGTCGACATGCGGCTGCTGACGGCCGGCCAGTCCCTCAACCGGCACCGGGACGCCTCGGAGGCCGCCGCGGCGGCGGCACAGGCGGCCCGCACCCCGCGCATCGCCCCGGCGACGGCGTACGCCCTCGGTGTGCTCCACGCCGACCAGCGCCACGAGGTCGAGGCGGCGCGGTTCGCGTTCCAGCAGTGCTGGCAGAAGCGGACGGTCAACACCCCCTGACTCACTTCGGCCTTCGACCTTCGATCTTCGACTTTCGATCTTCGACTTTCGATCGTCGGCCTTCGATCTCCGACACGAGGCGGTGAAGCACCGGTGACGCCCCCGAGGGACACCCCCGTACAGGCAGCGGGCTGCGTACTGTGGCGCCGCTCACCGGTGGACGGCCGGCTGGAGGTCTGCCTCGTCCACCGGCCGAAGTACGACGACTGGTCCCACCCCAAGGGCAAGCTCAAGCGCGGCGAGGAGGCACTGGCGGGCGCCGTGCGGGAGGTGGCGGAGGAGACCGGGTACACCTGCGAGCCCGGTGCCGAGCTGTCCACGGTCTGCTACTACGCGGCCGGGCGGCCCAAGGAGGTCCGTTACTGGGCGGCCGAGGCCGTCGCGGGCGGCTTCACCCCCAACGACGAGGTGGACCGCATCCTCTGGCTGACCCCCGCCGCCGCCCGTGACCGCCTCACCCAGCCCCGGGACCGGGACCTCGTCGACGAGCTGGTCTGCCACTCCCCCGTGTGACCTGCGTGACCCGCACGCCCGTCAGCAGCCCGTGTGCCCCTCCGCGTCCGCTCTCGCCTGACTGCGGGCCCGGCGGGCGGGGCCGCGCCAGCCGCACGTACAGCGGGCCACGCAGAAGCGGCCCTGTTCGCTCGTCGTCGTGGAGTGTTCCTGCCCCTGCCGGCCCCGCTCCGGGCCGTCCTGCTGTGCCACGCTGACAACGTTACCCACAGGGGAGTAAACGACTCGTCCGCCCCTTGCCAAGCTCTGGCCGCACCTGCCCGGAGCACGCGTGACGGCCGCCCCCTACTCGTCGTTAACCGGATCGACAGGGGGCGTGTGACGGACGTACCGGCTGGGGGTAGGCAGGCGATGGATCGGCGGCAGCACAGGCGGGCGGGCGGCACGGCCGGCATGGTGGGATTCGCGGTGGGGATCGCCGCCGGTGTGGGCCTCGGCGCCACGGGCTGTTCCTTCAGCGGGGCCGCCGCCGAGGACGCGCGCGGCGCGGGCGACCCGGTCACCACGCTGCACCGCGCCGCCGGAACACTGCGCGAGGCGGGCAGTTCCCAGGCCGCCACGTCGATGGAGATGGCCACCGGCGGCACCCGCGTCACCATCCGCGGCAAGGGCGTCTACGACTACCGCAGGCAGCTCGGCAAGCTGACCGTGCGGCTGCCGCAGGACCCGGCGGGGAACGCCGAGCACCGTCCGATCACGGAACTCCTCGCCCCCGGCGCCCTGTTCATGAAGAACCGCGGCGCCGGGGTGCCCGCGGACAAATGGGTCCGGGTGGACATCGCGACCCTCTCCGACGGCAACCTGGTCACGGGCGGGGCGACCGACCCGTACGCCGCTGCGGAGCTGCTGCGCGGGACACGGACGGCGCGGTACGTGGGGCGGAGCGAACTCGGCGGGATCGGCGTGCGGCACTTCCGCGGTACCGCCGACCTGGCCCGGGCGGCGCGCAGCGCCTCGGCGGGCAACCGGGAGGCACTGGCGGCGGCGGCGAAAGGGTTCGCCACGGCCGAGGTCCCGTTCGACGCCTACCTGGACGACGAGGGCCGCATCCGCAAGATCCGGCAGAGCTTCTCGTTCGTCAACGGCCGGCAGAGGGGTACGGTGGCAGTGGCCTCGACCACACTGCTGTACGGCTTCGGGACCCCGGCGGACGTCCGGCTGCCGCCGTCGAAGGACATCTACGCGGGCCGGATCGCCGAAAACCAGCCATCCGAGGAACGGAACAGCGGACGGTAGCACTAGTCAGAGCGGCTGGCCGTGAACTAGCCCGTCCGTGCCATGCGCCGTGTGTGGAGCCCTGCCTACTCTAGGAAGTCGGTAACGGCAGAGAAGAGGTGACGCACGTGGCTCCGGTCGGCGGTACGGCAGTTCAGGACCACGTGGCCCTCGCCGAGATCGAACTGTGCGGAGAGCTGATCATCGCGGCGTCGGCCGCCGACGAACGGCTCAGCCTGGAGAGCATCGACCAGGTGCTGCGCGTGGCCGAGGAAAGGACCCCGGCCGACGGCTGACCTGCGGGTTCTCCCCTCAGGTGCGCAGCAGGCGGCCGATCGCCCGCGTGGCCTCCTCCACCTTGGCGTCGATCTCCGACCCGCCCTTCACGGCCGCGTCCGCGACGCAGTGGCGCAGGTGCTCCTCCAGCAGCTGGAGCGCGAAGGACTGCAGGGCCTTGGTGGAGGCGGACACCTGCGTGAGTATGTCGATGCAGTAGGTGTCCTCGTCGACCATGCGCTGCAGGCCGCGGATCTGGCCCTCGATCCGGCGCAGCCGCTTGAGGTGCTCGTTCTTCTGCTTGTGATATCCGTGGGTGGTGCCGCCGCCCGTGTCGGAGGGCGCCGTGGCACCGGCCTCGGTCGTCGTCATCGCGCCCCTCCAGTCAAAGCAGAGCTCCGGACAGATACCCCTGGCGGGTATATGGTAACCAATTTCGGTGGGTAGAGGGGTCTTGGTACGCCCCCCTGATGATCGGTTTGACTGATGGGTGACACTGGGGGACGGCCCATTAGCCGTGGCCGGATGATGCGCCTAGCATCACCCTGACCGAAACCGAAGCACCCCGAGGACCCCAAGTGCGCTTTCGTCTGACCCCCAGGGAGACGAGCTTCTACGACATGTTCGCCGCCTCCGCGGACAACATCGTCACCGGCTCGAAACTCCTGATGGAACTGCTCGGGGCGGACGCATCCGCCCGGGCCGAGATCGCAGAGCGTATGCGGGCCGCGGAACATGCAGGTGACGATGCCACGCACGCGATCTTCCACCAGTTGAACTCCTCGTTCATCACGCCGTTCGACCGCGAGGACATCTACTCCCTCGCCTCGTCCCTCGACGACATCATGGACTTCATGGAGGAAGCCGTCGACCTGGTCGTCCTCTACAACGTCGAGGAACTGCCAAAGGGTGTCGAGCAGCAGATCGAGGTCCTGGCGCGAGCGGCGGAGCTGACGGCGGAGGCGATGCCGAACCTCCGCACCATGGAGAACCTCACCGAGTACTGGATCGAGGTCAACCGCCTGGAGAACCAGGCGGACCAGATCCACAGAAAGCTTCTTGCACACCTCTTCAACGGCAAGTACGACGCGATCGAGGTGCTGAAGCTGAAGCAGATCGTGGACGTGCTGGAGGAAGCGGCGGACGCGTTCGAGCACGTGGCGAACACGGTGGAGACCATCGCCGTCAAGGAGTCCTGACCCGTCCATGGACACCTTCGCTCTGATCGTGACCGTCCTGGTCGCGCTCCTCTTCACGTACACGAACGGATTCCACGACTCGGCGAACGCCATCGCGACGTCGGTGTCGACCCGGGCCCTGACCCCGCGGGCGGCTCTCGCCATGGCCGCGGTGATGAACCTGGCCGGTGCCTTCCTCGGCTCCGGGGTCGCCAAGACGGTCAGTGAGGGCCTGATCGAGACGCCCACCGGCTCCTCGGGCATGGCCATCCTCTTCGCGGCGCTGGTCGGCGCCATAGTCTGGAACCTGGTCACCTGGTACTTCGGCCTGCCCTCGTCGTCCTCCCACGCCCTGTTCGGCGGCATGGTCGGCGCGGCGCTCGCGGGCGGCACGGCGGTCCACTGGAACGGCGTGCTCGACAAGATCATCACTCCGATGTTCCTGTCGCCGGTGGTGGGCCTGATCGTCGGTTACCTGGTGATGACCGTGATCCTCTGGCTGTTCCGCCGCTCGAACCCCCACAAGGCCAAGCGCGGCTTCCGCATAGCGCAGACGGTGTCGGCGGCCGGCATGGCCCTCGGCCACGGTCTCCAGGACGCCCAGAAGACCATGGGTGTCGTCGTGCTGGCCCTGGTCATCGCCGGCCACCAGACCTTCGCGGACCCCATCCCCGTCTGGGTGAAGCTGGTGTGCGCGGTGATGCTCTCCCTCGGCACCTACGCCGGTGGCTGGCGCATCATGCGCACGCTGGGCCGGAAAATCATCGAACTCGACCCGCCCCAGGGCTTCGCCGCCGAGACCACCGGCGCGTCGATCATGTTCGTCACCGCGTTCCTCTTCAAGGCGCCGATCTCCACGACCCACGTGATCACCTCCGCGATCATGGGCGTGGGCGCCACCAAGCGCGTCAACGCCGTTCGCTGGGGCGTCGCCAAGAACATCGTCCTCGGCTGGTTCATCACCATGCCGGCAGCCGCCCTGGTCGCCGCCGCGGCTTTCGGGATCGTGAAGCTGGCGTTCCTGTAGGCGGGGCCCGCTCGCCCCGCAGCGGTGCGGGCGAGACAGCCCCCGCCGAGGCCCCGGGCGAAGCCCGCAGGGGCGCAGCGGACGCAGCCTTCGCCGAAGCCCGGGTCGAGCCTGCAGGGGCGCAGCGGACGCAGCCCTAGCCAAAACCCAGGTCGAAGCCCGCAGAGGGGCGGGGGACGCAGTCCCCGTCGAAGCCCGGGTCGAAGCCCGCAGAGGTACAGCGGACGCAGCCCCCGCCGAGACCCCGGGCGAAGCCCGCAGGGGTACAGCGGACGCAGCCCCCGCCGAGACCCCGGGCGAAGCCCGCAGAGGTACAGCGGACGCAGCCCCCGCCGAGACCCCGGGCGAAGCCCGCAGAGGTACAGCGGACGCAGCCCCCGCCGAGACCCCGGGCGAAGCCCGCAGAGGTACAGCGGACGCAGCCCCCGCCGAGGCCCCGGGCGAAGCCCGCAGGGGTGCAGGGGACGCAGTCCCCGCCGGGGTCTGGGGCGGAGCCCCAGGGTGGGGGGACTTTCCAGCCGACCGTCACGGGTGGGTGGGTGGGAAACGCCGGGGTCCAGGGGCGGAGCCCCTGGCGGGGTCCGGGGCGGAGCCCCAGCTACGGCGGCCACCGCACCGCCGACACAGCCAAACCGCCGGACGGCGATGGGCCCGCCCCCGGGAGCCGGGGGCGGGCCCTTGCATCCTCACGGTGGCACCGCCATGCAGCACCGCGAGGGGTCATCGAGCCATCGGCTCAGCCGAAACGCCCGGAGATGTAGTCCTCCGTGGCCTGAACCGACGGGTTAGAGAAGATCCGCTCCGTGTCGTCGATCTCGATCAGCTTCCCGGGCTGCCCCACCGCCGCGAGGTTGAAGAACGCCGTACGGTCGGACACGCGCGCGGCCTGCTGCATGTTGTGCGTCACGATGACGATCGTGAACCGCTCCTTCAGCTCACCGATCAGGTCCTCGATCGCCAGCGTGGAGATCGGGTCCAGCGCCGAGCACGGCTCGTCCATCAGCAGCACCTTCGGCTCCACCGCGATCGCCCGCGCTATGCACAGCCGCTGCTGCTGACCACCGGACAGTCCGGAACCGGGCTTGTTCAGCCGGTCCTTGACCTCGTTCCACAGATTCGCGCCCTTGAGCGACTTCTCGACGATGTCCCCGAGCTCGCTCTTCTTGTAGTTCCCGTTGAGCCGCAGCCCCGCCGCCACGTTGTCGAAGATCGACATCGTGGGGAACGGGTTCGGCCGCTGGAACACCATGCCGACCTCGCGCCGCACCGACACCGGGTCGATCCCGGCCCCGTACAGGTCCTCGTCGTCGAGCATCACCTTGCCCTCGACCCGTCCGCCCGAGGTGACCTCGTGCATACGGTTCAGCGTGCGCAGGAACGTCGACTTGCCGCAGCCGGACGGCCCGATGAACGCCGTCACCGTGCGCGGCTCGACCGTCATCGAGATGTCCTCGATCGCCTTGTGGGAGCCGTAGTAGGCGGTGAGCCCGCTCACGTCGATTCGCTTGGACATAACTACTTCACTTCCAGTCAGTCGCTAGAGGCCGCCAAGCGGCGGTAGCCGCTAATTGATGCTTAGCGACCGGTCTTCGGGGCCTTCCAGCGGGCAATGCCCCGGGCCACCATGTTGAGGATCATCACGAAGGCGATCAGCGTGAGGGACGCCGCCCACGCGCGGTCGTGCGCCGGGTCGGCGCCCGCGGCGTACTGCTGGTAGATGTACAGCGGCAGCGACGCCTGCGCGCCCTCGAAGGGGTCGTTGTTGATGAAGGGGTTGCCGAACACCAGCAGCAGCACCGGCGCGGTCTCACCCGCGATACGGGCGATGGCGAGCATGACGCCGGTGATGATGCCGCCGATCGAGGTCGGCACGACCACCTTCAGGATGGTGCGCCACTTCGGCACACCCAGCGCCAGCGACGCCTCGCGCAGCTCGTTCGGTACGAGCTTGAGCATCTCCTCGGTGGAACGGACCACGACCGGCATCATCAGGATGGCCAGGGCCAGCGAACCGGCGAAGCCGAAGGGCTGCATGTCGAAGATCAGCATCAGGCTGAGGATGAACAGGCCCGCGACGATCGAGGGGATGCCGGTCATCACGTCGACGAAGAACGTGACGGCCTGGGCGAGCCTGCCGCGTCCGTACTCCACCAGGTAGATGGCGGTGAGGATGCCGATCGGCGCGCCGATCAGGGTGGCGAGGCCGACCTGCTCGAGGCTGCCGATGATGGCGGCGTAGATTCCGCCGCCCGGCTCGGAGTCCGCGACGACGCCCATGGAGTGGGTCAGGAAGTAGACGTCGAGGACCTTGACGCCGCGGGCGACGGTCACCCAGATCAGGGAGGCCAGCGGGACGACGGCGAGCAGGAAGGCGACCCAGACGAGGGAGGTCGCGACGCGGTCCTTGGCCTGGCGGCGGCCCTCGACACGGGCGGCGATGCCGAACGTGCCGAGGATGAACAGGATCGCGGCGATCAGGCCCCACTGGATCTTGCTGTCCAGGCCGGCGGCGAGGCCGATGCCGACCGCGACGACGAGGGACCCGGCGGCGATGGCCCAGGGCGACCACTTCGGGAGGCTGGCGCCGCGGAGCGTGCTGGGGCGCTTGTCGGCGATGCTGGCGGTGCTCATGCGTTGGCCCCCGAGTACTCCTTGCGGCGGGCGATGATCATGCGGGCCGCGCCGTTGACCAGCAGGGTGATGACGAACAGGACCAGGCCGGAGGCGATCAGCGCGTCACGGCCGTACTCGGTCGCCTCGCTGAACTTGCTGGCGATGTTCTGGGCGAAGGTGCCGCCGCCCGGGTTCAGCAGACTGGCCTGGATGTCGAAGGTCGGGGAGAGCACGGTGGCGACGGCCATCGTCTCGCCGAGCGCGCGACCGAGGCCGAGCATCGAGGCGGAGATCACACCGGAGCGGCCGAAGGGCAGCACCGCCATGCGGATGACCTCCCAGCGCGTGGCGCCGAGGGCCAGCGCGGCCTCCTGGTGCATCTGCGGGGCCTGCCGGAACACCTCGCGACTGACGTTGGTGATGATCGGCAGGATCATGATCGCGAGCAGGACGCCGACGGTGAGCATCGAGCGGGCGGGTCCGCCGTCCCAGGAGAAGATGCCGGTCCAGCCGAAGTAGTGGTCCAGCCAGCCGAACAGGCCGGTCATGTGCGGTACGAGGACGAGCGCGCCCCACAGGCCGTACACGATGGACGGCACGGCGGCGAGCAGGTCGATCACGTACGCGACCGGGCCGGCCAGCCTGCGCGGGGCGTAGTGCGTGATGAAGAGCGCGATGGCGACCGCGACCGGGACCGCGAGGGCCATGGCGATGATCGAGGAGACGATCGTGCCGAAGGCCAGCACCGCGATGCCGAAGACCGGCGGCTGGGCGCCGGTGTTCCAGTCGAAGGTGGTCAGGAAGTTGCCGTGGTCCTTGCTGATCGCGAGGGCGGCGCGGTAGGTGAGGAAGACCGCGATCGCGGCCATGATCACCAGCAGCAGGATTCCCGAACCACGGGAGAGGCCGAGGAAGATGCGGTCACCGGGGCGGGTGGCGCCACGGGCGTTCCGCTTCTGCTCGGCCACGGTCGGTTCGGGGACGGGTGGAGGTGCGTCGGTTGGCTTCGTCGATATTTCCATCGGGTTCTCCGGTCTGCGGAGCCGCCTGCGTCGGGCGGCTCGGTGGAGCCGTACGCGGGGTGCGGCTCCTGGCGGCGGTGCACCGGAAGGTGCGGCCCGGCTCCGCGGGGGAGTCGGGCCGCACTCGGGTCAGCTCAGGCCCTCGATGGTGGTGCGGACCTTGGAGATGATCGCGTCGGGGACCGGCGCGTAGTTGATGCCGGACAGGACCTTCTGGCCGTCCTCGCTGGCGATGTAGCGCAGGAAGGCCTTGGTGGCGGGCAGGGTGTCCACCTTGTTGCCCTTGTCGCAGACGATCTCGTAGGTGACCAGGGTGATCGGGTAGGCGCCCTCGGCCTTGGTCTTGTAGTCGAGCTGCAGCGACAGGTCCTGGCCCTGGCCGATGACCTTCGCGGCGGCGATGTCGGCGGTGGCGCTCTCGGTGCTGGGCGCGACCGGCTTGCTGGCACCGGTGTTGATGGAGACGGCCTTCATGCCGTCCGTGACGTAGGACAGCTCGAAGTAGCCGATGGCGCCGGAGGTCTGCTTCACCTGCTGGGCCACGCCCGCGGACTGCGGGGCGGACTGGCCGCCCTGGGCCTGCCAGGCCTTGCCGCCGGAGTACTTCCAGTTGTCGGGGGTGGTGGCCTTCAGGTACTTGGTGAAGTTGTCCGTGGTGCCGGACTCGTCCGAGCGGTGGAACGCCTGGATCTTCAGGTCGGGCAGCTTGACGCCCTTGTTCAGGGCGGCGATCGCCGGGTCGTTCCACTTCTTGATCTTGCTGTCGAAGATCTTGGCGAGGGTGGGCGCGTCCAGGACGAGGTTGTCCACACCCGGGACGTTGTAACCGATGGCGATCGGACCGCCGACCATCGGCAGGTCGATGCCCTGGCCGCCCTTGCAGACGCTCTTGGAGGCCTTGACCTCTTCGGGCTTCAGCGCGGAGTCGGAACCGGCGAAGGCGACCTGACCCTGCGTGAACGCGGTGACACCGGCGCCCGAGCCGCCGCCCTTGTAGTTGATCTGCACGCCACAGGCCTGGGAGAAGTTCTTCACCCACGCGTCGATCGCGTTCTTCTGCGCCGAGGAGCCGTCGGCGAGCAGCTGACCCTTGGCGTTGTCACACTTGATCGAGCTGGCCTTCGCCGTCGACGAAGAACCGCCGCCCGCCTTCGTACCCGTGTCGTCGGAGCCGCACGCCGTCAGGGCCAGGGCGCCGGAGACGGCCACAGCACCGAGGGAAAGGGCGCGAAGCCGGTTCTTGCGCTGAAGCTTCACTTTCGGGAGTTCCTTCCAGGAGCCGCCACCGTCGGCGGCGTGCGAAGTCGTTGTAGTGCCCGAGCACGCCGCGAAGGCCGCACTCAGCACCTGGTACGGCCGAAATTAGGCAGAACAGGTGAAGCGGCCGATGGCCGGAAGTGAACGGAGGGTGAACCCCTGCCGTCGGCCCGGTGAGGTCACGGAATGCTTACGGGGAGGGCACGTGGAGGTTCCGACTGCCGGGTTACGTATGGTGGAACCTTTGGCCCTCGGCTTCCGTCTCGTTCCACGGGAGCCGACGAAGGGCACGGGTATGGAACGGCGTACGTTCATCACAGGCGGCACGGCCGCGATCGCTGCGGCCGCTGCGGCTGGATGCAGGGGGATCGGCGGCGCTTCCGCCGGATCCGCGACGAACACGGCGACCACCTCGGACCCGTTGGCCAAGGCTCTTACGGCCACATCCTCGCGTACGCCCCTCAAGACCACCAACGCTGCGGCCGCCGCCGACTGGGCCGGCCTCGCCCGCGACCTCGACGGCACCCTGGTCCGCCCCGGCGACGCGTCCTGGAAGACCGCCCACCAGCTGTACAACACCCGCTTCGACGGCCTGAAACCGTCGGCGGTCGCCTACGTCGCCCACGCCGACGACATCCGGACGACGCTGTCCTACGCCCGCGCCCACGGCATACGCGTGGCGATACGCAACGGCGGCCACTCCTACGCGGGTTGGTCCTCCGGTGACGGCCGCCTCATAGTCGACGTCTCCAAGCTGAACCGGGTCCGGGTCAGCGGCCAGGAGGCGGTGGTCGGCGCCGGTTCCAAGCTGATCGACGTGTACCGCGCCCTCGCCGCCAAGGGCGTCACGATCCCCGCCGGTTCCTGCCCCACCGTCGGCGTCTCCGGCCTCGTCCTCGGCGGCGGCCACGGGGTCGTCTCCCGCGCTTACGGCCTCACCTGCGACAGCCTCACCCAGGCGACCCTGATCACCGCGGACGGCAAGCAGCTCACGGCGAACGCGACGACGAACAAGGACCTCTTCTGGGCCCTGCGCGGCGCCGGCAACGGCAACTTCGGCGTCGTGACCGAGCTCCACTTCAAGACCCACCCCGCCCCCCAGGCCGTCACCGGCTACTTGACCTGGCCCTGGGCGAAGGCCGCCGCGGTGGTCAAGGCCTGGCAGGAGTGGGGCCCGACCCAGCCCGACGAGATCTGGTCGTCCCTGCACCTGGCGAACACCCCGGGACACACCCCGACCATCTCCGTGGCCGCCTTCTCCCTGGGCACCTACGGCGAGCTGAAGAACGCGGTGGACCGCCTCGCGGACAAGGTGGGCGCGAACGCGAGCAGCGTCTCGCTCCACCGCCGCGGCTACGAGGAGGCCATGGAGATCTACGCCGGCTGCTCCTCCTTCTCCACCTCCGCCCAGTGCCACCTCCCCGGCTCCACCCCGGGACGCTCCCCGCAGGGCGCACTGGGCCGCGAAACATACGCCGCCCGCTCGGACTTCTTCGACCGCTCCCTCTCGGCGGCCGGGATCCAGACCCTGCTGGCCCAGTTGAAGTCGGTGCGCGGCGGCGCGGGCAGCATCGCGCTCACCGCACTCGGCGGCGCGGTCAACCGGGTCTCCCCGACCGCCACGGCCTTCGTCCACCGCCGCTCCCGCATGCTGGCCCAGTACATCGCCTCCTGGGGCGCGGGGGCCTCCGGCACGACGGCCCAGTCCTGGCTGACGTCGGCCCACAACGCCATGAAGCCGTACGCCTCCGGCGCGGCCTACCAGAACTACACCGACCCGACGCTGACGAACTGGCGCAAGGCGTACTACGGGGACGCGGCGACGAAGCTGGCACAGGTGAAGAAGACCTACGACCCGGAGAGGTTCTTCAGCTACCCGCAGGGGCTGTAGTCGGACGGCGGGGCGGCGGATCAGGTGGCAGCGGGGCTGCGGTCAGGCCGCGAGGTCCCGCTCCTCCGACGCCACGGACTTTCGCGCGCCGGGGACCAGCGCGTCGCCGGCCACACCGTCCACCGGCCGCCGCCGAACGACCCACCCCACCCGGGGCGACCGCTCGACGGCCCTCATCACCGGGGTGAGCAGGGCCATCGCCGGCGGCGACAGCAGCAGCGCCACCGCGGTCCCGAGCGCGAACCCGCCGATCACGTCGGTCGGGTAGTGCACCCCCATGTACACCCGGCAGAAGCCCTCGAACAGCGCCAGCCCGATCCCGAGGAGCCCGAACCGCCGGTTGGCGACGAACAGGCCGACCGCCACCGCCATGGTCAGGGTCGCGTGATCACTCACGAACGAGTAGTCGTTCTTCCCTGAGACGAGCACATCCAGGCCCTGGTGATCGACGAAGGGCCGGGGCCGCTCCACGAACCCGCGAATGGGCACGTTCACCAGTACGGCGATACCGGCGGCCAACGGCGCCCACACGAGCGCGGCGACCGAACCGGCCGCCTCGTCCCCGCTCCCGGCCCGCCGCCGCACCGACCACCAGCACCACACCACCACGAGCACCATGGCGAGCAACAGCCCGTACTCACCCACGAACTCCATCACCCGGTCGAACCACCCGGGCGCGTCCTTCGCCAGTCCGTTGATGTCGTACAGCAGGTCGACGTCGGGGTTAGATCCGGAATCGGCGAGTACAGCCATGGTGCTGCGGCCCCTTCGTCGTTCTCCGGGCGCACCTCGCGTGCGCCGCTCCTACCCACCCCCGTGGTTTCGTAGATCCGCTTCCGCTGCACTGACGCACTGACGTCCGCTCGGCTACGTCAACAGGAACGCACGTCCCCGGTCCCAACGTTCCACTCTCCACCGAAAGATCACGCAGACGTTATCGAAGAGAGACTCATCGCCGCAGCTCAGGGGGCAGGTTCACGCTCAGCTCACACCTTGGTGGGGAGTGCTTTCGCGCCATCTTCGGTTACCCGAGTGGCCCCGAAGTAGTCCGGGGTGTCGATCGGGTCGAACCGGATCACGGCACCCGTTCTCGGCGCGTCGATCATGTAGCCGCCGCCCACGTAGATCCCCACGTGCCGGATGGCCCGGGAGTCGGTGAGGTCGTCGGAGAAGAACACCAGATCCCCCGGCAGCAGCTCGTCCCGCTTGGGGTGCGGTCCCGCGTTGTACTGGTCGTTGGCGACCCGCGGAAGAGTGATCCCCACGGTTTCGTACGCGGCCTTGGTCAGTCCCGAACAGTCGAACCGTCCGCCCTGGTCAGCGGTACCGTTCCCGCCCCAGAGATAGGGCGTGCCGAGCTTCTTCTGCGCGAAGGCGATGGCCCCGGCGGCCTGCTGGCTGGGGTCGACGCGGGTGACCGGGGCGGCGAAGCTCTTCTCCAGGGTGGTGATCGTCTTCACGTAGTTCTGCGTCTCCCCGTACGGCGGCACGCCCCGGTATCTGATCACCGCGTCCGCGCCCGCGTTGTAGGCGGCGAGCATGTTCTCGGTGATGTTCCCCGGGACGGTCTTCACGTACGAGGCGAGCTGGCAGTCGTACGAAGCGGCCGATGGAATCGCGTCATTCGGGTCCCACACGTCCCGGTCCCCGTCGCCGTCGCCGTCGACACCGTGCGTGGCCCACGTCCCCGGGATGAACTGCGCGATCCCCTCCGCCTTCGCCGGACTCTTGGCGTTCGGGTTGAATCCGCTCTCCTGGTACAACTGGGCACCGAGCAGCGCGGGGTTGATGGCGGGACACAGATTGCCCCACTTCTGAACGAGCGTCTGGTACGCGGCGGGCACGGCCCCCTTGGCAAGGGCGACGGCCCCGCCGCCCACCCCATTGACGAGGTTCCCGGCGACGACGTACACCCCGACCACGAGCAGCATGACGAAGCTCAGCCCGAGCCCGACCGCGACCCCACCGGCCACCCAAACTTTCCGCACGGCCCAACCCTCCCCCATCCGCGCCCGCTTCAAGTCCGCTTTCGCCTCGCGCCGACCGACTCAGCCAGCATTTCGGCGTATTCCCGCCGCCGATCCGTCAGGGTAGCCGGTGATCTGACCGCACATCAGTGGGCGGGAAGCCGGGCCCGGGGGCCGAGGGGGCCGGACCTGGTGGTCGGTGCCCGGCCGGTACGCCGGCGGGCCGACCAGGCCCACCGCCGCCCTCGCGTCACGACCTGACGGTCACACGTGGATCTCGTTGGTGCAGTCGGTCCACCACGGCCTGGGGGGAACCCAACCGAGGTACTTGGTGCCGCAGATGCGGATGCTGCTGACCTGCAGGTACTTGGTCGCGTTGGACTTGCCCCGGTCCGCCCTCTGTTCCCCCCGGTCGTGGCCCGAAAGAGTCCGTGATGCGGACGCTGCCTGTGTAGTAGGTGCCGTCGCCGGTGTAGATCCAGACCCAGCCGTCCGAGCAGTTGTCCACCTGAACTTGGACGTTGTCGAGCTTGTAGTACTTGGTGCAGCCGGCCGTGGCGGAGGTGCTCGCCGCGGCCGGGGCAGCCGACACGGCGGTCAGCGCGGCCACGGCGAGGCCCAGGACCCTGGCCGTCTTCGCCAGCTTGCCCGGCAGTTTCTTCATGGTGACAACCCTCGTGGTGTGGTTCCGACCCCACGGCCACCACCCAACCGGCGCCCAGCTCACCGGCCCCCACTCCCCGCTCAGGGATCCGCCGCCGCCTCCCGGTAAAGCCTGGCTGCCTCCGCGCCCAGGACCACGCTGTAGGAGACGTCGGCCGTCGCTCCGCCCTCCTCGTGGCCGCCCAGGACGCCGACGACCTGCTGGTCCCCGTTGACCCAAGGGCTGCCGCTGGTCCCTCCGGTGAAGTCGGGGCAGGAGATCCGCTGCTGGGTGCTGCTGTGTGCGCGGGGCTTGTTGGTGCAGGTGATGGGGACCTCGCCGGAGTTGGGATACCCGGTCACCGTCACGGCGGTGGCGCCGGTCGCCACCCCCGTGGCGAAGCGGTTGGCGCCGACGACGTCCTCCAGCCGCTTGCCCTTCTCACCGCCCAGCCCCTCCACCACCGCGAACGCCACGTCGCTGTCCTCGTCCTGCTCCTTGGACCACCCGTCCGCCAGGAACCGCCTCTTCACCTTCCACAGGCCGTACGGCGCCTCGCCGTTCCGGTAACCCGGAACGAACACCAGGTCGCCGCCGTCGTCCCCGTCCACGCAGTGCGCGGCCGTGACGATGAGGTTGCCGTGGGCGCTGTGGACGACGGAGGCGGTGCAGAAGTGGCCCCCAGCGAGCTTGTCGGCCCGGTCCGCGCCGAAGAGCGCACCTATCCGTGCGCTCTCCTTCGTCGGAACGGTCCCGGCGGTGACCCCGAGGGGGCCCGGCCCGTCGTCGGCCGCCGCGACGGAGGCCGACGTCAGCGCCAGCAGCACAACGACTCCGAGCAGCGAGGGTCGTGAGGTGAACGAGATGCGTGAGGTGCGCTTCACCAGGCCCACTGTGTCCCTCGAAGGTGAGAATCCGTCCCTTGCCTAGCTGAGATTTGGCTGTGAATCGCCGCCATCATCGACCCGATGGCAATCGGCCCACAACAGCTTCCCGCCCTTGGAAGCCCCCAATTCCCGCAACGCGGATACCCCCCAGGCGTCCGCACAAGCCCGCACCAGGTGCAGCCCGCGCCCGCCTCCGCGAGGAGGTCAGTGCGGGAATACGGTGGTCACGGATTCTCCGATCAAGAAGGAGCCCCGCAATGCCTGACATCCCCCCCGACCTCACCTGGGAGCGCGCCGCCCCGCCGGAGGCGACCGGGCCCGGGCCCTGGATCGAGATCGCCTTCGGCGCGGGGGACGACGGGGAGGCCCCGGTCTACATCCGCGAGACCAGCGACCCGGACAACGTGGTCACCACCAACCGCCGCAAATGGGACGCCTTCGTACTCGGCGTGCAGGCGGGCGAGTTCGACCACTTCGTGGAGGGCGTACAGGACACGCAGCCCTGAAGGGTCCCCGGGGGCGGCGCTCAGACTGTGACCTGGCTGTGCGCCGGGTCAAGCCACCCCCACCCCGGCGCCATCCGCCCGCCAATGATCAGTAAGCCGGGCGCCCGTTTCGGTAACGCGGGAGTCAGGATTCCGCCACCCGCCTTGTTGTCGCGTACTCAACAAGCAATCGTCGTGCCGGGCCGCCGCCCCCACCGGTGAGCACATCGGTGGTCCCCCACCCGCAGGCCTCTGCCCACCCTTCCCAGGAGGCTGTACGTTGCGTACGACCACCCCCGGCTCCCCCCACATATCCGGCAGATGGCGCCGAATCGGCTCCGCCGCCGTCGCCACCGCCGCACTCGCGTTCACCGGACTGGGCACCGCCGCCCAGGCGAGCGCCGCGACCACCACGGCCACGCCCGCCACCTCCTCGAAGGTGACCTGGGCCGCCACCCCCTGCGCCACGCCCAAGCACAAGGGCGACCTGGCCTGCAACTCCTTCCGGGTCACCGGCGGCACCACCGCCTTCCAGAAGGCGCAGGCCGAGCTGACCGGCAAGATCGCGAAGGTCACCCCCAAGGCCGCCGCCGCGGCCCCCACCGGTTACGGCCCCAGCGACCTCCAGGACGCCTACGGCCTGACCGACGCCGCCGCCTCGAACGGCTCCGGCGAGACCATCGCGATCGTCGACGCGTACGACGACCCGAACGCCGCGGCCGACCTGGCGAAGTACCGCTCGTACTACGGCCTCCCCTCCTGCACCACCGCCAACGGCTGCTTCAAGAAGGTCGGCCAGACCGGCTCCGCGACCTCCCTGCCCTCCGCCGACAGCGGCTGGGCCGAGGAGGAGTCGCTCGACCTGGACATGGCCTCCGCGACCTGCCCGCAGTGCAACATCCTGCTCGTCGAGGCCAAGTCCTCCTCGATGGCCAACCTCGGCACCGCGGTCAACGAGGCGGTCAAGCTCGGCGCCAAGTTCGTCTCCAACAGCTACGGCGGCTCCGAGTCGTCCAGCGACACCTCGTACGACTCCTCGTACTTCAACCACCCGGGCGTCGCCGTCACCGTCAGCGCCGGTGACGAGGGCTACGGCGCGGAGTACCCGGCCGCGTCGAAGTACGTGACCGCCGTCGGCGGCACCGCCCTGTCCACCTCCTCGAACTCCCGCGGCTGGACCGAGAGCGTCTGGAGCACCAGCAGCACCGAGGGCACCGGCTCCGGCTGCTCCTCCTACGACGCCAAGCCCAGCTGGCAGACCGACACCGGATGCGGCAAGCGCGCCATCGCCGACGTCTCGGCTGTCGCCGACCCCGCCACCGGCGTCGCGGTCTACGACTCCTACGGGGTCACCGCCGGCTGGTACACCTTCGGCGGCACCAGCGCCTCCGCCCCGATCATCGCCGGCGTCTACGCCCTCGCGGGCACCCCGGGCAGCAGCGACTACCCCGCCGAGTACCCGTACGAGTCGGCCGGCACCTCGGCCCTCAACGACGTCACCAGCGGCAGCAACGGCAGCTGCTCCTCAAGCGCGAGCTACCTGTGCACCGCCAGGTCCGGCTACGACGGCCCCACCGGCTGGGGCACCCCGGAGGGCACCGCCGCCTTCACCGGGTGAACCCCACGGCATGACCTCCCCGTCGGGTCACGGGGAGCCGCCACAGCGAGGGGGACGTGGGGTCCCCTCGGCGGCACGCAGGGGAAAGGGTCACGGCAGCCGGCCGTGACCCTTTCCTCTTTCTGGGCTTCAGCCACCGCCGGGGCCGCTTCCTCGTGAGACCATCGTCCCGACAAGCGTCACCCGACCAGCCGTCAGAAAGCGTGCCCGGTCGTAGAGAAGCACAACGACACAACCACACGGCAGGTTCCGCCCAGGCGTCATTGCCCGGCGTGACCTGCCGTGATACACAGAGTGACCAGACGAGTCATTCGTACGAAACCAGCCCGACAATGACGCCAAGTCGACATACGGCGGCGAGATTGTCGGCGACAATGAGGCCTGACCTCTGCACAGGGCAGGGGGACTGCGGAACAACCCACCAGGGGCGGTGACTTACATGCTCTTTGCGGCCGACAAGGGAGACATCAACACCATCATCGGCGGAATCGCTCCGGACTGGGGGCCCTTCGGCAGCCTGGGCAACGAAGCCAAGGTGATGATCGAGGTGGTGATGGCCGTGGCGATCCTGCTCTGCCTCGGCATCGCCGTCTGGGGCGCGGCCAAGCAGCGCATCGGTGCGACGGCCCTGCGGGACACGTTCAGCGCCGAACAGGGCAAAGGCCTCATCATCGCCGGTCTGACGGGCGTCTTCATCATCGGTTCCCTCGGCACCCTGTTCACCATCGTGTACGGGATGGCCGTGTAGCGGTCTCCCACTCCTCCAGTCCTCCGGGCACGCCCGGCCCCGACCACCCCACCCGCCCGTCGTGCCCACCGGCTGAGGTTGCGTTTCCCTGATGTCGAGTCACCACACCGCGCCCGCGCGGGAACCAGCACGGCTACCGTCGTACTTCTACGCGTTCCGGTACGAGGTCGAGGTCGAGGGGGCGTACGCGGCATGAGTCTCGGAGACGAGCAGGGTCACGGCGGCGCGGGCGAGACCAGAACCCGGCTGCCCGAACGGGAGACCGACCCCTACGGCGGGGCCCGCCGAGGCGGTCGGTCATCCTCCAGGAGCCTGGTCACGGTGGTCGGCGTGGTCGTCCTCCTCATCGCGGCGATCGCCTTCGCGAACCGCGGCGACGACGATGCCTCCGGCGGTGACGCGGGATCAGAGGCCAAGCCCAAGGTCGCGACCACCGCGGCCAGCGGGACGAAGCCGGTGGCTTCCAAGGCCGGGGGGATTCCCACGGGGTACTCGCGGGATCAGCAGGGGGCGGAGAGTGCGGCGGCGAACTATTCCGTGGCGCTCGGCTCGGCCGAGATGTTCAGCAAGACACAGCGAGACTCCATCCTGCAGACCATCATCGTGCCCTCCCGGGTCGCCGGCATGGAGGCAGCTCTCGACCGGGCGTACTCACCTGCGCTCAACAAGAGCATCGGCCTGAACGACGACGGTACGACCCCGAAGGGCAACACGTTCGTCTCCCGTACGAGCCCGATCGGAACCAAGGTCACCGAGTTCACCACCAGCACCGCCACCGTTGAGGTCTGGTGCAGCGGCCTGCTCGGACTGGCGGGCCAGAGCTCCACCAACCCGGTCACCAACAGTTGGTTCACCATCACCATGAAACTGCAGTGGACCGATGGGGACTGGAAGATCGTGACGCACTCCCAGAAGGAAGGCCCGGCGCCCGTTCCCGGCGACGACAAGGCCTCCACCGCTGATGACATGGCGAAGGCAGTCGAGGAGTACGGAGGCTTCACTTATGCCCGCTAGCCGCGTACTCAAGCTGACCGGTGCCGTTACGGCCATACAGGCCGTCGCAGTTCTCATGGCCACCCGGGCCTTTGCCGCGCCCAGTCCGTCACCGTCGCCGAGCAACGACCCCTGCAACCTGATCCACGGGGCCGCCAAGGACTACTGCGAAAAGGGCAACAAACGCGGCCTGACATCCGACCCCCCCGTCTCCAGCACCCTCGACCCCCTCTCCTCCCTGGCCAAGGGCTGCGCCGAGGCGGCGTCGTGGACGATCGACAAGTTGAGTGACGCGGTGAAGGAGACGGCCAACGTCGACTTCACGAACGAGAAGTTCCTCCAGCAGTACGCGGTGGTCTTCGCGGCGTCGACGATCCTCACGCTCCTGCTGTGGCTGCTGGCCGTGGCCAAGCGGGCGGTGCGCGGCGTTCCGCTCACCACCGCCATCTCGGAAGCCGTCGGGTTCCTCTGGCTGACCGTGCTGGCCAGCGCGTTCACGCCGCTGATCCTGTACACGGTCGTGTCGGCCACCGACGGGGTCACGGACGTACTCGCCAAAGCCACCGGCGACCAGACGGACACGTTCTTCGGGACGTTCTCCGGCGCCCTGGGCAAGGGCAACGACATCGGCGGCGGCCCGATCATGCTGATCGTCGTGTCCCTGGTCAGCATCCTCGCCGCCGGCATCCTCTGGCTGGAGCTCGTCATCCGCGCCGCCCTGCTCTACGTCGGCGCCCTCCTCGGCACCGTCGTCTACGCGGGCCTGGTGGACAAGAACCTGTGGGGACACGTCCGGCGCTGGGCCGGGATCATGATCGCGGTCATCCTGGTGAAGCCCGTCATCGTCATCGTGCTGGGCCTCGCCGGGGCACTGTCCGGCGACAACGGCCCGGACGCCTTCTCCGCGGTCGTCTCCGGACTCGCCATCATCCTGCTCGCCATCTTCGCGAGCGCGATGATCTACCGTTTCGTACCGGGCTTCGGCGACGAGATCGCCAGCGGCCGCAACAACCGCATCATGCAGGGCGCCGAGGGCAAGGCCGCCGCGGTCATCAGCTCCCCGGCGACCCTGGTCGCCCAGGGCATCAAGACGCACAGCACCCGCGCCGACAGCAACGGCTCAGGCGGAGGCCAGTCGTCCGGGGGCCCCCGGCCGGCCAACCCGGCCTCCGGCGGAGTGGCCGCGCACAGCAGCCGTACCCCGAGCGGGGGCGGCGCGGCCGCCCCAGCGCCGCGCGCCCCGAGCCCGGTCAACACACCGCACGCAGGCAACACCCGCAACAGCAGCAACCGCACGGGAGGTGAAGGGCGTTGACGACCCAGTCCCACATGTCGCATCCGGTCACGCCCCGCCGTACGTATCTGATCGGCCGCGCCCGGCCGAACGGCATCATCGGCCGGAACCGCGAGTCCGGCGAGATCGCGCTGATCATCGCGGGCGCGTTCCTCGGCATGATGTGCGGGCTCCTCGTCCCCGTCCTGTCGCTGCGCATCGTGCTGCTGACCGGCTTTCCGATGCTGGCGCTGGCGGCGGTGTACGTGCCGTACAAGCGCCGCACCTTCTACAAGTGGTTCGAGATCAACCGCAGCTTCAAACGCACCGTCAAGCGGGCCGCCGTCTACCGCTCCGACGTGATGGAGGCCGGCACGCGCCTGGACGGGCGTGAGGTCGAGATCGGGCCGCCGCCCGGCATCGGACGGATCAGCTGGCTGGCCGCGCCGTTCGGGCCGGACGAGATCGCCGTACTGCTGCACGCCGACCGCAAGACCGTCACCGCCGCCATCGAGATCGAGGGCCCGGGCGTCGGTCTGCGCGACTCCGAGGACCAGGAGGCCCTGGTCGACCGGTTCGGCACGCTGCTCAAGCACGTGGCGAACGGCGACGGCTTCGTCACCCGCCTGCAGATGCTCGCCCGCACCCTGCCCGCCGACCCCGACGCCCACGCCAAGGACGTCACCCAGCGCGGCGACGAGCGGGCCCCGGGATGGCTCAGGCAGTCGTACGACCAGCTGCAGTCGATGGTGTCCACCAGCAGCGAGCAGCACCGCGCCTACCTCGTCGCCTGCATGCACTACTCCCGCGAGCTGGCCGCCGAGGCACAGGCCATGGCCCGCGCGGCCCGGCCGCAGGGCGGGCGGAAGCTGGACCGGGACGCGGGACTCGCGGTCGTCATGGCCCGTGAGCTGACCGACATCTGCTCGCGGCTGCAGGAGGCCGACATCCGGGTCCGCCAGCCCCTGGGGCAGGGGCGCCTGGCGTCCCTCATCCACTCCATGTACGACCCCGACCACCCGATCGACCACATCCAGGCGATGACCCAGCGCAACGCCTGGCCGGCCGAGCTGGACGCCATGGAGCCCACCTACCTCCAGGCGAAGACCCGGGAGTCCACCACCCGCGCGCCCTGGTGCCATGCCACGGCATGGGTGAAGGAGTGGCCGATGACCCCGGTCGGCGTCAACTTCCTGGCGCCGCTCCTCGTCCACACCCCGGACGTGATCCGCACGGTCGCCGTGACGATGGACCTCGAACCCACCGAGCTCGCCATCGAGCGGATGCTGACCGAGAAGACCAACGACGTCGCCGAGGCGTCCCGCGCCGCCAAGATGAACCGGACGGTGGACCCGCGCGACGTCGCCGCCCACAACCGCCTGGACCAGCGCGGCGAGGACCTCGCCAGCGGCGCCGCCGGAGTGAACCTGGTCGGCTACATCACCGTCTCCTCGCGCTCCCCGGAGGCGCTGAACCGCGACAAGCGCACGATAAGGGCGTCCGCCGGAAAGTCGTACCTCAAGCTGGAGTGGTGCGACCGCGAGCACCACCGCGCGTTCGTGAACACGCTGCCGTTCGCCACCGGAATCCGAAGGTAGGGGTTGATGCCCTGATGCGGGACCCGCTGTCCGCCATCACGGACGCCTTCACGTCCTTCCTCTTCGGGAAGGTCGAGACGACCCGGCTGCCGGTGCGCACCTCCACGGGCCAGGCCCAGGCCGTCTACCTGCCGACCGCCGCTCCCGGCCTCGGCGACTCGGGCGTCATCATCGGCCGCGAGGTGTATTCCGGGAAGGGCTACATCTACGACCCGTTCCAGCTGTACGGCCAGCAGCTCCCCGCCCCGCACTGGCTGGTCCTCGGCGAGTCCGGCAACGGCAAGTCGGCGCTGGAGAAAACGTATGTCCTGCGCCAGCTCCGCTTCCGCGACCGCCAGGTCGTCGTCCTCGACGCGCAGGGCGAGGACGGGGTGGGCGAGTGGAACCTCATCGCGGAGGAGCTGGGGATAACCCCCATCCGGCTGGACCCGACGGCCGCCCTGAACCACGGGATCCGGCTCAACCCCCTGGACCCGTCGATCACGACGACCGGTCAGCTGGCCCTGCTGCGCACCATCGTCGAGGTCGCGATGGGCCACGGCCTCGACGAGCGCTCCGGCTTCGCGCTGAAGGTCGCCCACTCGTTCGTCAACGAGACGATCGTCGAGCGCCAGCCCGTGCTCTCCGACATCGTCGAGCAGCTACGGCACCCGGAGCCCGAGTCGGCCGAGGCGATGAACGTCGCCATAGACGACGTACGGGCCTGGGGACTCGACGTCGCCTTGGTGCTGGACCGGCTGGTCGACGGTGACCTGCGGGGCATGTTCGACGGCCCGACCACGGTCGGCATCGACCTCGACGCCCCGCTGATCGTCTTCGACCTCTCCCACATCGACCGCAACTCCATCGCCATGCCCATCCTGATGGCGATCGTCGGAGTGTGGCTGGAGCACACGTGGATCCGCCCCGACCGGAAGAAGCGCATCTTCCTGGTCGAGGAGGCCTGGCACATCATCAACAGCCCGTTCGTCGCGCAGCTCTTCCAGCGGCTGCTGAAGTTCGGACGCCGGCTGGGTCTTTCGTTCGTAGCGGTGGTGCACCACCTGAGTGACGTGGTGGACGGGGCGGCGGCGAAGGAGGCCGCGGCCATCCTGAAGATGGCGTCGACGCGGACGATCTACGCCCAGAAGGCGGACGAGGCTCGTGCGACCGGCCGGGTGCTCGGACTGCCACGCTGGGCGGTGGAGATCATCCCGACGCTCACCCCGGGTATCGCGGTCTGGGACGTCAACGGCAACGTCCAGGTGGTCAAACACCTGGTCACCGAGACGGAACGCCCCCTGGTCTTCACCGACCGCGCGATGACCGAGTCGTCCAGCGACCTCGAGGCGTACGACGACGCCCTGCGCGCCGCCGAACTGGAGGCGGAGCAGCGGGCGGCGGCCTTCGTGGAACAGCACATCGGCGACCTGGACGGGTCGTCGGAGTCGACGGTGGCGTAGGGGAGGCGGCGTGAGACCCGACGACCGCGACCACGGGCGGGGACGCCGGGAGGGCCAGGGCGGCGTTCCCGACGGCCTGCTGATCGGACTGCTCGCCTTCCTGCTCGGCATGACCCTGCTGGTGTGGACGGCGACGGGTCTCGCGGGCTGGTTCGCGGGCGGCGCGTGGCCGTCCGGGGTCACCTTCACCCACACGCCCACGGCCATGCGCCACCTCATCGGCCGACCGCACGACATGACCGGCGCCTGGCCGGACACCCCGGCGGACCAGCTGTCGGGCTACGGGCTGTTCTGGGGGCTGTTCATAGGGCAGCTGATGGTGCTGTTCGTGCTGACCGTGTTCGTGATCGGCACGGTGGCACGGTGGCGGGCGGGGCGGGCCCGGCGGAGGCTGGGGGCCGTGCCGGGGGCGGTCTCGGGAGCTGTGCCGGGGGCGGCGGCGGCTTCCGCGGCGCCGGCACCAGTGTCTCCCTATGACGTTCCCGAGCCTGTGAACGACCTTCCCCAGCCTGTGCACGAGGTGCCCGAGCCTGTGCACGAGGTGCCCGAACCTGTGCACGAGGTGCCCGCGCCTCGGCGGGAACCGGTGCCTGAGGAGCCTCGGACCTTCACGAACCGCGCCGAAGGCGCGGTGCTGTACGGCGCCCCCGCGGACCGTCAGACCAGCGCGGCCCAGGCTATCCGCGACGCCGAAGGTCCCCTCGTCGTGGTCAGCTCCAATGCCGCACTCTGGCAGGAAACCAAGGACGCGAGAGCGAAACTGGGCCCTGTCCTCCTCTACGATCCCGCCCACCTCTGCGACACGCCGGCCCGTCTGCACTGGTCCCCGACCGCGGGCTGCGGGGACAAGGAAACGGCGGTCCAGCGAGCGGCCGCCCTGCTCACCCCGGTCCGACCGACCGCCCGGCTGGACCAGGCGGTCAGCGACACCGCCCAGACACTCCTGCGCAGCTACCTCCACGCCGCCGCCCTCGACAACCGCAGCATCCGCCACGTCCACCGCTGGGCCCAGGGCACCCAGATCCAGGACGCGGTCCGCGCCCTGCGTACGCACCCGAAGGCGGCTCCCGGCGCCGCGGGCGAGCTGGAGGCCGCGCTCACCTCGCACCCCGACCGCCGGGACATGGCACACGAGTTGACGAGCCGTGCCCTGTCGGCACTGTCCACGGTCAACATCCGCGAGGCCTGCACGGCAAACCGAACTGATGCCCTTGCCTTGGATTCCTTCGTCGACGAAGGGGGCACGCTTTATGTGCTCGGTGAATCCATCGAGGACCCCAGGACGAGCCCCGGTGCGATGCCGTTCCTGACGGCCCTCGTCTCCAGCGTGGTCGAGCGCGGCCGGCGCATGGCCGAACGGTCATCCTCCGGTCGGCTCGACCCACCACTCACCCTGGTCCTGGAGGACGTCGCGGCCGTCGCCCCGCTCTCCCAGCTCCCGGACCTCCTGTCCACGGGAAAGGACCGCGGCCTGCCCACGCTGGCCCTGCTCCGCTCCCGCGAACAGGCCCGCAGCCGCTGGCCCCACGACGAGCTGCCGGTGTGAGCGTCAGTCCCGCTCGAGCACGAACTCCAGCTCCTGCTGGGCAGCGTCCCTGAAGAACGCAACAGTGACACCGCTCGGCCTGAACCCGGCCCTACGGTAGAAGCGCTGCGCGCGCCCGTTGTCCTCGTGCACCATGAGCCGCACCCGTTCCGCGCCGGCCGCCCAGGCCCACTGCACGGCCTCGTCGAACAGCACCTCGGTCAGACCACACCCGCGGTGCTCGGGCCGCACGTACACGCCGACGACGTGTCCCTGCCGCCGCTCCACGGGAAGCCCCGCCCAGTCCTTGGTTCCGGGCTCCTCCATCAGTACGGTGAGGGTGCCGGCCCACTCGCTGTCGGGCCCTTCCACGACGAACTGCCGGACGGTGGAGGACCCTTCCGAGGCGCCGGCCGCCCGCTCCTGCCAGAAGGAGTCCAGCTTGGCCTGGGCCTCCTCGTACGTCTCCAGGAAGGCGAGGTGCGCGATCGGGTCCCGGAGCGCGAGCAGCCGCAACGCTTTGACTGCGGGCCACTCGTCGGCGCGTATGGAGCGGATGACGTAGTTCATGCGTCTCACAGTAACCGGAAACACAAAAAGGCCCACACCTGATTAGGTGTGGGCCTTTTTCAATATTTGTTCGGCGGTGTCCTACTCTCCCACAGGGTCCCCCCTGCAGTACCATCGGCGCTGTGAGGCTTAGCTTCCGGGTTCGGAATGTAAC